>NZ_WFKJ01000001.1 GCF_009208075.1 Poseidonibacter ostreae
ATATTATGAAAAAGTTTGATTTAATAATTATAGGAGCAGGACGAGCTAGTAACCTTGCAGCAAAAGCTGGAAAAATGGGTAAAAAAGTTGCCATAATAGAAAAGTCAAAACTAGGAGGAACATGTCCAAATAGAGGATGTGTTCCATCAAAACTTCTAATTGGTTATGCACATGTAGCAAGATCAATTAAAGAATCAGACAGACATTTCATAGATTCAAGTATAAATAATATAGATATAGAAAAAATATTTGAAGAAACAAATAAATATATATCAAAAATAGACCCTATATATAAAAAGAAATTCAATGAAAATGTAGAAGTATTCTATGGAACTGGAAAATTTGTATCTAATAATATAATTTCTGTTAATGGTGAACAATTAACAGCTCCAAAAATTGTAATAGCAACAGGAACAAAAGCTATAAAAGCCCCACATCCTAAAGCTTGGACAAGTGATGATATATTTCCTTTAGAAGGAGAAATTCCAAAATCAATAACAATTGTTGGTTCTGGCTTTATAGCATGTGAATTAGCAAACTTTTTCTCTGCTGTTGGAATTGAAACTAAACTACTTGTAAGAAGTCAAAGAATTTTAGGAAATGAAGATAGTGATATCTCTGCAATATTTAAAGAAGAGTTTGTAAAAAATGTAGATATTTTATTTGATACGAGTATTGATACAATTGACTATAAAGATAATCAATTTAACTTAGAATTAATAAACAAAGATAATAAAAAAACAAAACATAGCTCACAAGCACTTCTTTATGCAACAGGAAGAGAATCAAATACCAATAGTTTAGACTTAGAAAATACGGATATAGAAGTAAATGATAGAGGTTATATTAAAAGAGATAAATTCTTTGAAACAAAAGCTAAAGGTGTATACGTAGTGGGAGATGCAAGTGGAGAAAATATGCTTCAACACGCAGCGGCACAAGAAGTTAATCATTTAGGTAAGATTTTATTAGAAGATGAAAAAGAAGCCTTAAAGTTTAAATATATACCTCATGGAGTATTTACAGAACCTGAAATTGCGAGTGTTGGAATAACTGAACAAAAAGCAAAAGAGTTAAATATAGAATATGTAACAAGTATTACACCATGGATTGCAAGTGCTAAAGCTATGTCTACAAGATTAAGATATCCAAGAACAAAGTTTATTGTAAATCCAAATACTTATGAAATTTTAGGATGCCATTTAATAGGTCCCGAAAGTACTACTATGATGCATCAAGTTCTTACAGTTATGCACTTAGATAATGATATAAGACATTTAAAAGAGATGCTATATATTCATCCAGCACTAAGTGAAGCCTTACTTCCAGCTGCTGTTGATGCTGTAAGAGAAATTGAAAAGCTAAGTAATTAAAAGTTATCTTTCATCTTTTCAAGAAGAAGACAAAGGTCTTCTTTCTCTTTTTTAGTAAAGCCTTTATAACTTTGTTCTAAAAGTTTTGTTGAAATTTTATCTAATACTATGGGTTTAGTATCTAATCCTTTTTTAGTAAGACAGATAAGAGTACTTCTGTTATCTGTATTAGATTTTAACTTCTTTACTAACTCAAGCTTTTCTAATTTATTAACTAAAGCAGTAATTGTAGACTTATCTTTATTAATACATTCAGATATTTCTCTCATACTTACTGCACTTTCACAGTTATAAAGTTTGATTAAAATATCTCCATGTGATGGTGCAAGACCATTTAAATTATTCTTTTTAAGCTCTTCTATAATAAGTTTGTTTGCACCATTATGAATTTTTGAAATAGTTGAAATAATCGCGTTTATATTTTGCATAGGCAATTATAGTTACTTTTTATTTAAAGTATAGGCTAAGACCTTTACTTTAAAATTTTCCATTTTTATTTTGCCATTTATCTTGAGATAAAATCTCTTCAATAGTATCCCAATGCTCTACGATTTTATTATTCTCAATTCTAAATAAATCATAAAAAGAGACATGTTTTTTCATAAATTCGCCCTCACTTACGCTTAATACAAAATTACCTTCACCTAAAATCATATGATTCTTTTTATAAACCATTGGCATATTTGCTTTATTTAAAGCTTCAATTGCTTCACCAAGTCCTGCTAAACCATCTTTTACATGTGGATTATGTTGGATATATTTTTCTGTTGATATATACTGAGTGATTTTTGAAGGATTTTTACCCATTAATACATCACTTATAAAGTCTTTTATTAAACTCTTATTTTCAATAGTTTTATCTAAATCTGTAATTTTAGCACTTCCATCAAACTGAGTTCTTCCACTTGCAGTTTTCTCTACAATTTCTTGTAAATTATCCCAATGCTCTACGATTTTTCCATCTTCAAATCTAAAAATATCAAACCCTGCTTTTGGTCCAAAAAAATTATATTTTGTATGAGTAAAAACAAAATTCTCGTCTTCAAATGATCTTTGTACTTCCACTTTTGCACTTCCTTTTGGAAGATGTGATAATACTTCACTAAAACCAGCTAAACCATCTTTTACAGATAAATTATGTTGAATATATTTATTTGCATTTACATATGCTATTGGTGCTGTTGCACCTGTTTGAATTGAGTTTAATAACTCAACAGCTTTTTCTTTGTTTGTTAACATTCTATTTTCCTCTTGTTTATTTGTTATTGAACATCCTGTAAATAAAGATGTCACCAAAAATATTACTAATAAAACTTTATTTTTTTGTTTCATAATAATTCCTTTTAATTAATTTAGTTTGATATCAAACTTTATATGTCGAATTATAGTTTGATATCAAACTAATGTCAAGTCTTTTAAAATTTACTTTTTATTTTTCTATATTTTTATAAGAAAAACTAATAATTGATTAATATCATTTTTTTATTTAAATCATTTAAATATACTTCGAAAACAAAGGATATATAATGAAATTATTACAAATATTTATCATGGTTTTATTTATAACTATGAATCTAAATGCAGAAGATTTTATAAGTAGTAATACTTGTAAAGCATGTCATCCAACTATCTATGGAGAGTTTTATAATTCATCACATAGAAAAGCTTCAATCTTTGAAGACCCTATTCATAAAGCTGTTTGGGATTTACATCCAAATAAAGAAAAAGAGTCTTATACTTGTGCAAAGTGTCATACACCAAGTGATACTAAACTAATACAAAAACTTAAAGAAAATAAAAAAGCAATACCAGAAAAAAATAGTATTCAATCACATGAAGCAATCTCTTGTGTATATTGTCATAGTATTAAAAGTATTGAAGAGCATGAAAAAGTAAATACAAATGTTTTAACTAGTGAGAAAAAAGTATTCTATTCTGCAAATGAAGATAATAGAATAGTAAAAGATAAAAAGTATAAAGATGAAGTATCATTATTTGGGATGATGAAAAAGAAATCTGGTTCTCCATATCATACAATAGATTATTCAAATGAAGATTTCTATACAGGTAAAATGTGTATGGGATGTCATCAAAAGCTTCAAAATGATAATAAGTTTGATTTATGTAGAGTTGATATGAAAGGTGCCCAAGATGAAGAGAAGAATTGTATAACATGTCATATGCCAAAAGTAAAAGGAACGGCTACATCTATTAAGATTACAGATAAACATAGGTTCCATGGCTTTGCAAGTGCTTCAAATAATCAAGACTTATTAGCAAAATATATAAAAATAAATTTTGAACAAAAAAATGATAGTTTTGAAATCTCAATTAAAAATGAATCAAGTCATAATCTGTTTTTACAACCTTTAAGATTAGCTCAATTAAAAGTTAATGTTTTAAAAGGAAATGAAAGAATAGAACTTCCTACAAAATCTTTTATGAGAATTATAGGAAAAGATAAAAAACCAACAATGCCATGGCTTGCAAATAGTGTAGTTAAAAACAATATGATTAAAGCAAATGAAAATAGAGTTATAAAATATGATTATATTTTAAAAGCTGATGATTCTATTGAAGTTGTATTTGGATATTACAAAGTAAATCCTAAAATGTGGAAAAAACTAAAACTAGAAAATGATGAAACAAGCACTAAATTTAATGTTTTAAAAAGTGAATTTTATAAGGGGGAGTAAATTGGTTGCGGAAACTGGATTTGAACCAGTGACCTTCGGGTTATGAGCCCGACGAGCTACCGTGCTGCTCTATTCCGCGACTTTTAAGATTAAGCAGACATGATAGCTGATTAACCTTAAAGCAATATCGTATATCTTATAAAGTAAATTAATCTTCCTTCAAGTATTCGTGAGCCATGTAAGAACTTCTTGCATATGGGCTTGCTTTAACATACTCAAAACCTAAATCCATTGCTAACTTTTCATATTTTGCAAACTGTTCAGGTTTTACATACTCAATAACTTTTTCGTACTCTCCTGAAGGTGCAAGATATTGTCCAATACTTAAAAACTTACAACCAACTGCAAGTAAATCTTTGAAAACAGCAATCATTTCTTCTTCTGTTTCACCTAAACCTACCATTAAAGCTGATTTTGTTTTGATTTTATCTCCACCAAGTTCTTTTAATCTTTTTAAAACTTCTAGAGATCTTTCATATTTTCCATTTCTTCTTACTCTATATAAACTTGGAACTGTTTCAACATTATGTCCAATGATTGTAGCTCCCGATTCAATAACTCTTTGAAGACTCTCTTCTTTAGCTTTAAAATCAGGTATTAAAATTTCTACTTTTGTACCAGGAGCTTTTTGTATAATATCTTGTGTAACTTTGTAAAATTGCTCTGCTCCACCATCTTTTAAATCATCTCTTGCAGGACTAGTAATTACTACAAATTTAAGACCCAGTTTTAAAACGGAAGTTGTAACTTTTTTAATCTCACTTTCATCAACACCACTTGGTACTCCTGTTTTAACATTACAATAAGTACATCTTCTTGTACAAGTATCTCCTAAAATTAGAAATGTCGCATTCTTATTTGCAAAACATTCACTAATATTTGGACATTTTGCTTCTTGACAGATTGTATGTAATCCTCCCACATCTTTTAAAAGGTTTTCCATTTCTATTTGAGTGTGTGGCGTTAGTTTTTTTCTTAACCATTCAGGTTTTTTAAATTTTATTTCTTTTGTCATATTATTTTCCCTCGTATAATTCATCATATATATTTTGTTCATTCTCACATAATTTTGATTCTATAAATTCTGCATTAAAAGTCTTTTCAAATGCTTTTTGTAAAGTATCAGCTGCATCATTAAAATTTAACTTAATATCAAAATCTTCTAATGAAGACCCATGTTGTTTATCTTTTTTAATTGTTTTTAGTGGTATTGAGCCATGTTGAAAAATCACGTTTTTCGTTCTTTTTTGCGCATTCCCACCAATCTTTTGTCCATTAATTATAATATCATAAGCTTCAAATCCCACTTGGCAAAATGCATCTTTGCTTAAAACTATCTCTTCTACATCTTTTGCAAAATTAGCTTTTAGATTAAGACTTGCATAAAAATTAAGAATAAATGAGCAAATCAACTCGTAAGTTTCCTTTACCCCTTTTTCTTGAATATAGCTTGATGGGATTATTAAAGAGTATGAAATATCATGCCCATGAAATAAAACTCCACCACCTGTAATTCTTTTTGCAAAATTATTTTTATACTCTTTTAATAGTGTTACATAATCACTTGGATTTTGAGAAAGACCAAAAGTAACACTAGTTTGCCAAGAATAAAGTCGTAAAACGGGTAAACTATCTTTTGTAAAAGTTTTAAATAGTGCAGAATCTAAACAAGAATTAGCTTTTGCACTAAGATTTTGAGATTTAATTAATCTAAACTTATTGTTAAAAATCATTTTAGCCCTAACTTATTTTTTTATTTATATATTTTTATAGTATTTTTATTTAAGAAGAGTTTAAATTTATTACAAATTTCGATAAAAACTAAGTCTATTATAATTTAAAGTCTATTATAATTTAAAAAAATTAATTAATAAAATTAATTATATTTTAAGAATTAAACATTATTTCAAAGGATATTTATGTCGTTGTTAAATTTAGAAGATATTAATCCATTAGAGACAGAAGAATGGATGGAAGCCTTAGAGGCAGTAATTGAAGAAGAAGGTGCAGATAGAGCACACTTTTTACTTGAAAAACTTATTGACAAGTCAAGAAGAACTGGAGCAGATATACCACATAGTGGAAATACGGCATATCTAAATACAATACCTGTTAATCAAGAACCTAAAATGCCAGGTGATAGAGATTTAGAACGAAAAATTAGATCTATTATTAGATGGAATGCACAAACTATGGTTTTAAGAGCTTCTAAAAAGAATTTAGAACTTGGTGGTCATATTGCATCATTCCAATCATCTGCAACTTTATATGATGTTGCTTTTAATCACTTTTTTAAAGCACCAAATGAAAAAGATGGTGGAGATTTAGTATTTTATCAAGGACATATAGCACCTGGTATTTATGCAAGAAGTTTTGTAGAAGGAAGATTAACTGAATCACAAATGGATAATTTTAGACAAGAAGCTTTTGCTGATGGTTTATCTTCATACCCGCATCCAAAACTTATGCCAGATTACTGGCAATTTCCAACAGTTTCAATGGGACTAGGCCCTATTCAAGCAATTTATCAAGCAAGATTTTTAAAATATCTTACAAATAGAGGAATTAAAGATTGTAGTGGTCAAACAGTTTATTGTTATATGGGTGATGGTGAATGTGATGAACCTGAATCTTTAGGAGCAATAGGCCTTGCGGGACGTGAAGGTTTAGATAACTTAGTATTTGTTATTAACTGTAACTTACAAAGATTAGATGGTCCTGTTCGTGGTAATGGTAAAATTATCCAAGAATTAGAACGTGAATTTAGAGGTGCTGGTTGGCAAGTTCTTAAAGTAGTTTGGGGAAGAAAATGGGATGAGCTTTTAGCAAAAGATACATCAGGTAGATTACTTCAACTAATGGAAGAAACTGTTGATGGTGAGTATCAAAACTTTAAACAAAAAGGTGGAGCATACACTAGAGAAAAATTCTTTAACAAATATCCTGAAACTGCAAAACTTGTTGAAAATATGAGTGATGATGAAATTTGGGCACTTAATAGAGGTGGTCATGATCCAATTAAAGTATACTCAGCTTATAAAAAAGCACTAGATACGAAAGGTTTACCATCTGTAATTCTTGCTAAGACTGTAAAAGGTTATGGTATGGGTGAAGCTGCTGAGGGTAAAAATATTGCTCACGGTGTTAAAAAAGTAGATACATCTGTATTAAGACAGTTTAGAGATAGATTCGATATTCCTATTTCAGATGAAGATGTTGAAAATTTAAAATATTATAGACCATCAGAAGATTCTCCTGAATATAAATATATGCAAAAACATAGAGAAGACTTACATGGTCATGTTCCACAAAGAAGAGAAAAATTCTCTCAAGCTCTAGAAATTCCTACACTTGATAAATTTGATGCTGTATTAAAAGGAAGTGGAGATAGAGAAATTTCTACAACTATGGCATTTGTAAGAGTTTTAAATATCTTAGTAAAAGATAAAAAAATTGGTAAAAATATTGTTCCAATTGTTCCTGATGAAGCAAGAACATTTGGTATGGAAGGAATGTTTAGACAATTAGGTATTTATGCAAATGAAGGTCAAAAATATATCCCTCAAGATAAAGAACAAGTTGCTTACTATAAAGAAGATAAAAAAGGTCAAGTACTTCAAGAAGGTATTAATGAATTAGGTGCAATGGGTTCTTGGACTGCAGCAGCTACATCTTATTCAGTAAATGATTGTCCAATGATTCCGTTCTATATTTTCTATTCAATGTTTGGATTCCAAAGAACTGGAGATATGTGTTGGGCAGCAGCAGATCAAAAATCTAGAGGTTTCTTAGTTGGTGGTACTTCAGGTAGAACTACACTTAATGGTGAAGGTTTACAACATGAAGATGGTCACTCTCATATTATTGCAAATACTATTCCATCTTGTGTATCTTACGATCCAACATACGGATATGAAGTTGCAGTTATTGTTCAAGATGGTATAAATAGAATGTATGGTGAGTCTCAAGAAGATATTTACTACTACTTAACAACATTAAATGAAAACTATAAACAACCTGCAATGCCAGAAGGTGTTGAAGAGGGTATTTTAAAAGGTATTTATAAATTTAAAACTTATGAAGCTAAAAATGATTATAAAGTTAAATTATTAGGTTCAGGTACTATTTTAGAACAAGTTAGACTTGCAGCTGAAATTTTAGCTCACGATTATGGAATTGCATCAGAACTTTACTCTGCTACTTCATACAATGAACTAACAAGAGAAGCACAAGATATTGAAAGATCTAACTTATTAAATATTGAAGATGAAGATAAAATAGCTTATGTAGATCAAGTACTTGGAAGTGATGATGAAAATATCATCATTTCTGCAACAGATTATATGAAAGCTTATTCTGAACAAATCGCACCATTTGTAAAAGGTTCATTTAAAGCACTTGGTACTGATGGTTTTGGTAGATCTGATTCAAGAGCTAATTTACGATCTTTCTTTGAAGTTGATACAGATTTCATCGTATTTACAACATTAGCACAACTTGCTAAAAATGGTAAAATTGAGAAATCAGTGGTAGTTGAAGCTATGAAAAAACATAATATTGATCCTACAAGAATCAATCCATTAAATGCCTAAGGAGTAAAAGATGAGTACAATTCAAGATATATTTATTCCAGATTTAGGTGGAGATACTGATGTTGATTTAATTGATATTATGGTTTCTATAGGAGATACGGTTGAAGTTGAAGATGGGTTAATTACCTTAGAAACTGAAAAAGCATCTATGGATGTTCCTACAACACATAGTGGTGTTATAAAAGAAATTTTAGTTGAAGTTGGAGCAAAAGTTAATTCTGGTGATTTAATTGCTAGAGTTGAAACACAAGATGAATCAAGTACAAATGAAGAGGTATCTACTCCTTCACCTGTTTCTTCTGATTCACCTTCATTACAAGAAGCAGAAGCTAAACTTGAAGCAGTTTCAAATGCTAATGCAGAAATTTCTTGTCAATTTGTTGATGAACAAACAATTTGTACTGTTATTGAAGAAGTTAGAATTCCTGATTTAGGGGAAGATAAAGATGTTGATTTAATAGATGTATTAGTTTCTGTTGGAGATACAGTTGCAAAAGAAATGGGTCTTGTAACACTTGAGACAGAAAAAGCATCTATGGATGTTCCAGCTACTTTTGGTGGAGAGATATTAGAGTTATATGTAGAAGCAGGAATGAAAGTAAATTCTGGAGATTTAATTGCTAAAATGACAAAAACTGTTGTTATGGAAAATAAACTTCCAACTCCAGCAAAAACTACTGCTCCAACACAAACAGAAGTTCCAAAAGAGACAAAACAAAAATCAACAATTCAAGAAGCAATGGCTAAAACTTCTCAGGTAGAAGTATCAGCAGATTCAAAAGTTTTATCAACTAAATCAGCTAAAGTATATGCAAGTCCAAGTGTACGAAAAGTTGCACGTGAATTCGGTGTTGATTTAGGTTTTGTTAAAGGTAGTGGTAAGAAAAATAGAATTTTAAAAGATGATATTAAAGCCTATGTAAAAGAGCAATTAAATAAACCAGCAACTTCAGCTGGTTCTGGACTTGGATTTAATCTTCCAGAATTAAAAGAGATTGACTTTAGTCAGTTTGGTGAAATTGAAACTGTAGAGTTAAGTAGAATCCAAAAAATTTCTGGACCTTCTTTACATAGAAACTGGGTTTCTATTCCTCATGTAACACAATTTGATGAAGCAGATATTACTGAACTAGAAAAATTTAGAAAAGAACAAAATGCAATTGCAGATGGATTTAAATTATCTCCATTAGTATTTGTTGTAAAAGCAGTTGCAAAAGCTTTAGCTATTCATCCTAAATTTAACGCTTCATTAAGTGCTGATGGTGATAGTATCATTATGAAAAAATACTTTAATGTTGCAATTGCTGTTGATACACCAAATGGATTAATGGTACCAGTAATTAAAGATGTTGATAAAAAAGGTTTCAAAGACATAGCAATTGAAATGGCAGAAATATCTTCAAAAGCTAGAGAAGGGAAACTTAAATCAGCAGACTTACAAGGTGCTTGTTTTACAATTTCTTCTTTAGGTGGAATTGGTGGAACTAAGTTTACTCCAATTATTAATGCTCCAGAAGTTGCAATTTTAGGTCTTTCAAAATCTGAAATGAAACCTGTTTGGGATGGAGAAACTTTCCAACCAAGACTTACTTTACCATTATCACTATCTTACGATCATAAAGTAATCGATGGTGCTGATGGTGCAAGATTTACAACTACGTTATCACAGTTATTAAGTGATATCAGATTATTAAGCTTATAAGGAGTAAATATGAGTAATATTATTGATATTGTTATTCCCGATTTAGGTGGAGATACTGATGTTGATTTAATTGACATTATGGTTGCAGTTGGAGATACTGTTGAAGAAGAAGATGGTCTAATTACATTAGAAACAGAAAAAGCTTCAATGGATGTACCTACTACACATAGTGGAGTTATTAAAGAGATTTTAGTAAATGTTGGAGATAAAGTAAATTCTGGCGATTTAATTGCTAAACTTCAAGTTACAGATTCAAAAGAAGAATCTGCTTCTGTTGAAGAAGCACCAAAACAAACGCAAGAAAAACAACAGCCCCAAGAAACTCCTACTCCAACAGTAAGTGAAAATGCAAAAGAAGTTAAAGGTCAAGTACTAGTAATTGGTGCAGGTCCTGGTGGATACTCTGCTGCATTTAGATGTGCGGATTTAGGTCTTGATGTTGTTTTAGTAGAACGGCACCCTACTTTAGGAGGAGTTTGTTTAAATGTTGGATGTATTCCATCTAAAGCACTTCTTCATGTTGCAAAAGTTATGGAAGAAGCTGAGCATATTGAACATGCAGGAATTAAATTTCCTAAACCAGAAGTTGATTTAGCTGGTGTTGCTGCATATAAATCAGGAGTTGTAAAAAAACTAACAGATGGTTTATCTGCAATGGCTAAGATGAGAAAAGTAACAGTTATTCAAGGTACTGCCCAATTCTTAGATACACATTCTGTTATTGTAAATCATACAAATTCAGATGAGCAAACTACAGTTAAATTTGACAACTGTATTATAGCAGCAGGTTCTCAGAGTTCTAAAATGGGATTTATTCCACATGAAGATCCAAGAATTTGGGATTCAACTAATGCACTTGAAGTAAAAGAAGTTCCTAAAAGATTACTTGTAATGGGTGGTGGAATTATTGGTCTTGAAATGGGTACAGTGTATCAAAAACTTGGAAGCCAAGTAGATGTTGTAGTTCGAGGTCCTCAAGTTATGACAGGAACGGATAAAGATATTGTAAAAATTTATACAAAATCAAATGAGAAGAGATTTAACTTTATGTTTAAAACTCAAACTCAAGCTATCATTCCTAAAACTGAAGGTATCTATGTAGAGTTCAAAGGTGAAAATGCACCATCTGAACCACAAGTTTATGATGCAGTTCTAGTTGCAATGGGAAGAACTCCAAATGGATTAAATCTTGGCTTAGATAAAGCTGGAGTTAATGTAAATGAAAAAGGTATGATTGCAACTGATAATCAACTAAGAACAAATGTGCCTCATATATTTGCTATTGGTGATATTATTGCTGGTCCTATGCTAGCACATAAAGCTGTACATGAAGGTCATGTTGCAGCTGAAGTTATTGCAGGACATAAAGTATACTTTGAACCAAAACAAATTCCAGGAATTGCTTATACATTCCCTGAAATTGCAACAGCTGGTCTTTCTGAGATTGAAGCTAAAGAAGCTGGCATTAACTATGAGGTTGCAACTTTCCCTTGGTCTGCTTCAGGACGAGCTTTAGCTGCTGATGTTTCAAAAGATGGTATGACTAAACTTATTTTTAATAAAGATACACATCAATTAATTGGTGGTGCTTTAGTTGGAGATAATGCAGGTGAATTACTTGGTGAAATATCATTAGCTTTAGAGATGGATTGTGATGCAGAAGATATTGCACTTACTATTCATGCTCACCCTACTTTACACGAATCTGTAGGTATGGCAGCTGAAATATTTGATGGTGTTATTACAGACCTTCCAAATGCAAAAGCAGTAAAGAAAAAATAGTAAACTATTAACTATCCTTATCTTTGTATATTTTTCTCTAACTTAAAGGAAAATATACAAAGTAATTCTTTTATATTCTCTTAAAACAAAATTATATTTTAAAAACTTTTTAATTCACAATTTTTTAATTGTCAAGAATATGTTAAGAAACTACTCCTAAAAAACTCATCAATTTCATTTATACTTCAAGTATTAAAGATAAAGGAATGAAAATGAAATTAATATATTTATTATTATTTACATTTAGTTTAAGTTATGCATCTGTTGTTACGGATTATTTAAACTCATTAGAGAATGAAGTTAAAAAAGAGAATTCAAACTTCAAAGGTTTTGATAAGAAAAGAGGTGAGAAAATATTCACAGCTAAGCATCTTGGTAAAAAAGGCAAAGAAATATCTTGTGTATCTTGTCATACAAATAACTTTACTCAAAATGGAGAAAACATCTTTACTGGAAAAGTAATAAAACCACTATCTCCAAAAGTAAATCCAAAAAGATTATCAGAATTAAAAACAATGAAAAAATGGCTTAAACGAAATTTTAAAGATGTTTACGTAAGAGAAGGTACAGCACTTGAAAAAGGTGATGTAATCACATATATTTTATCAAAGGATTAAAAATGAAAAAAATCATCTTTACAACATTTACGATACTAACACTTGGTGTAACACTATTTGCAGCTAATAATAAAGAAGTTTATACTTCACAAAACACTTTATATAAACAAGAATGTGCTTCTTGTCATATGGGATATCAAACTGAATTTTTACCAAAACGTTCTTGGGTTAAAATGATGGATACTTTAGAAAATCATTTTGGAGTTGATGCAACATTTGATAAAGTTGACGAACAAAAAATAAGAGAATATCTTATTTCAAATGCAAGTGATTCAAAAAGAGCTTATGGCAAGATTGCAAAATTTTCAAGATCAATTTCTAGTCAATCAACTCCATTAGCTATTAGTGAAATACCAAAATTCAAAAGAGAACATAATGAAGTACCTAAAAGGTTAATAATTCAAAAAGATGTTAAAACTATAAGCAATTGTATGGCCTGCCATACTGATGCAAAACAAGGTTTATATAAAGAGAGAAATATTCTTATTCCAAATTTTGGAAGATGGGATGATTAAGGAGTAAAAATGCAAAAATCGTATATTTGGTCAATACCTACAAGAGTTTTTCATTGGCTTTTTGTAGGGTTCATATTATTAGCATTTATAAGTGCAGATGAAGATAGACTACTTAACTACCATGCAATAATTGGATATGCAATTTTAATACTTTTAGCATTTAGACTTATATGGGGAATATTTGGTCCTAAATATTCAAGATTTAAAGACTTTCCAATGTCAATGAAGAGTATAAAAGAGTTTCAAGAAAATATACTAAATACGAATCAAAAATTTATAGGTCATAATCCAATTGCCTCATATGTGATGATTGGGATGTTTATTACAGTATTTATAATCATTTTAACAGGTGCATTAACTTTAGGTATACAAGAAGGAAAAGGAGTTTTTTCTTATTTAAATTCTAGTTTTTTTAAAGAGATGGAACTATTTGAATCACTTCATGAATTATTTGCTACTTGTTTAATTTTACTTATTGTAGCTCACTTAGGGGGAATCTTATTTGATAAGATATTTCATGGCAAGCATGAAACATTAAACTCTATATTTAATGGATTTAAAAAGACAAAAGAAAAAGAAATTATAAAATTAAATATTTATCAAAAAATTATTGCTTTTATTTTTTTAATAATATTTATAGGGTTTTTAGTATTTAATTTGCTACAACCAAAGAATATTTTAGTTGCGTCAAGTTATAAATCAACTTATTATGAGCAACATAATGAATTATTTGTTAGTGAGTGTGCAGCTTGTCATACTCTCTATCCTCCAAATCTTTTGCCAAAAAGATCATGGATAAAATTAATGTCAGATTTAGAAAATCACTTTGGAGATGATGCATCTTTAGAAAAAGAGGATTACTCTTTAATACTATCTTTTTTAGTTGGAAACTCAGCAGAGACTTCAACTATGGAAGCTAGTGTAAAAATATTAGATTCAATAAAAAATAAAGATATAATAGCTATAAGCCAAACTATTTTTTGGAAAAAAAGACATAATGAAATAGATTCAAGCATATTTGAAGATAATAAAATTAAAAGTAAAGCAAATTGTAAAGCCTGTCATACAGATATAGAAAAAGGATTAATTGAAGATGAAAATATTAAAAATATTAATGATTTTATGTAGTCTAAGCCTTATTAGCTCTTCTTTTGCAGATGAAGATTATGATGATGACAATTATAGAATAAGAAAGCATGGAAAAACACATATATCTAGAAGTTTAGAACATCTTAATCTAAACAAAAATCAATACAGAAAAATTGAAAAAATATTAAAAAAACATAAAAAAGATTATAAAGAATATTATAAATATAAATCCTTAAAACAAAAGGAACTTCAAAAAATCATGAGAAACACCATATTTGATAAAGAAAAATATTTAGAAGTAAGTAATGAAATAAAAAACTATTCTCTTGAACTTGAAGTAAATAGGCTTGAGAAAATTCATGATGTTTTAAATAATAAACAAAAAATAAATTTTTCATATTTTATAGGAGACTAAAATTGAACAATAATATTCTATTAATTGAAGATGATACTCAGATGAAAGATTTTATTGTTGATTATCTAAAAGACTTTAATTATAATTGTAAAGCCTTTGAAAATGGTAAAGATGTTTTATCAGAACTAGAAAATAATAAAAACTATGACATTGTAATTTTAGATTTAATGCTTCCTGATATTGATGGTTTTGATTTATTTAAAAAGATAAAGAAAGTATTAGATATTCCGGTCATAATATCAAGTGCAAGAGGTGATATTGGAAATAAAATACATGGTTTTGAATTAGGGGCAGATGATTATTTATCTAAACCTTATGAACCTAGAGAATTAGTTTTAAGAGTAGAAAATATATTTAAGAAAAACCTTTCAAATAAAATAAAAATTTCTAATTTGATAATTGATCAGAGTACTAGAAGTGTAAGTATAGATGATTTTGAAATAGATTTAACAAAAATAGAGTTTGAGATATTAATATTCTTAGTATCAAATTTAAATATAAATACATCAAGAGAACAAATTCTACATGCAACATCTTTAGATGAAAATACAAAGAATAGAACAATAGATACTCATATTTCAAATCTTAGATATAAGATTGGAGATGATTCAAAAGACCCTAAATATATAAAATCAGTTTGGGGTCACGGATATAAGTTTATAGGATAAAGATGTCATTATTTAAAAAAATTACTATTTTATTTATTATTAGTTTTATACTTATGACAATAATTGGATTATGGATAGATATTATTAATAATAATAGATTAAATAATTTAATTAAAGATAAATATAAAAAAGTTGCTAATGAACTTTTTATAAATATTTATAATAATGAAGACATAAAAATAATTGAAAAAAAATATGGCTTAAAAAAGATATCAAGTGAAAAATCAATTAATATTTTACATAAAGAGAATCTTACTTTTGGATATATAATTATAGGTAAACAATCTTTTAGTGATGAATTTATAATTAAGATAAAATATTTAGATGAAGAATTAACTTATGAGACACAAGATGAAGATGATATAAGAGATAAAAATATATTGAATGTCTTAATTTTTCTTGATATTTTTGTTCTCATTCTTATCTTTCTTTATATTTTTAAATTATTGGCGCCACTAAAAAAAATAAATCTTAAAATGAAAGACTTTTCTCAAGGTAAACTTGAAACAAGAATTAATATAGAATCAAATGATGAAATTGGAGAATTAGCAAGCTCTTTTGACTCTATGGCTTCAAACTTAGAGAACCTAATAAAAACCAGAGAAGTTCTTTTAAGAGATATAGGACATGAACTTAGAACTCCTATTGCAAAAGGGAAATTTGCAATAGAAAAAATAGAGAACAATTCACAAAAAGAAGTTTTTAAAAAGATTTTTTCTGATTTAGAAATTTTAACAAATGACTTAATTGAACTTGAAAAACTTAATACTCAAAGTTTAGAAATTAAAAAATTTTCTGTTGATACTTTAGTTTTAAGCTCTTTACAAAAACTATATATTGAAGATGAATCTTTAGTACAATTACAAATTAATGATAATTTTACAATTAATGCAGATTTATATTATCTAAGTATTGCTGTAAAAAATTTAATTGATAATGCCTTAAAATATACTAAGAAATACCCTATTATCATAAAAGCAGAAAACAATACTCTAAGTATAATAAATAATGCAGATAGATTAAATAAAGACATAAATCACTACTTAAAACCATTTACACAAGAAAATTCAAAAAAAGAAGGTTTTGGTTTAGGATTAAGTATCGTTAATAAAATATTACAAAAGCATAAACTAAACCTAGAATACGATTATCTAGATTCTAATAATATTTTTAGTATCAAATATAATTAACATAAATCTTATATGAATTTTTATTCATATTGTATTCATAAAGCTTTCATATTCATAAGTTAAACTTTCCATAATTAAAAAAGGAAAGATTTGATTTCATTAGCACTTAAAGCTTTAAAAGCGAACCCACTAAAAACAATATTAATATATTTTAGTCTAATTTTTTCTATTACAGCAATATTTTTAATTAGCTCAATTTCAAATGGAATTATAAATATGTACTCATCTATATTAAAAAATGATGGAGATATTATTGTTACTCAAAAAGACATATCAGATACATTTTTTTCAAATGTAGATATAAAACTACTTAGTAAAATAAATACTATCAAAAATATAGAAAGTTCATCTGCTTTAATTGTAGGAGCATCTCCTATTGAGAAACTACCTATTGTTGCTGTTTATGGCGTAAGTAAAAATAGATTTCTAAACTACAAACTAAGTGAAGGTAACTATCCAATAGATAAAGAGGTTTTAGTAGGTGAATCAATTTATAAACAACTCTCAAATAAACAATTTATAAATATTGCAAATAAAGATTATAAAATATCAGGTGTTTTTAAAAGTGATATTGGTTTTGAAAATGGTGGTGTAGTTTTAAATATTAAAGATGCAGGAAAAATATTTAATAAAAGTGCTTCGATGATTATGATTAATACCAAAGTTGATACTAATATTGATTTAATTTTAAAACAAATCAATTCTTTTAGTGAAGAAATTGAAGCAAAATCAACACAAAGTTTTGTAGATAATTATAATCAGTTTAAAATTATACAAAGCTCATCAAATGCAATATCATTCATCGCTTTTACAATGGGACTACTTGGAATTGTAAGTATTATGAGTATTACTATAAATCAAAGAAAAAGTGAGTTTGGAATAAAAAGAGCTATTGGAATACCAATGAAGAAAATAGTTTTTCAAATTATTACTGAGAGCTTTATCTTAGGAGTTTTAAGTTTCCTAAGTTCCTTATTATTATCTCAAATAGTTTTATATTTTATAAAAAATTCAACTTTACTACAAGGTTATGTAAATGGTGAGATTACATCCATTTTAGCTTTATATATTTTTATTACTTCAATTTTAATGGCAATGATTGGTTCAATTATACCTGCATTAAATGCAGCAAAAACAGACCCTATAATTTTAATTCAAGGAAATAGAATATGATTAAGGCAAAAGATGTAAGTCATTCATACAACAAAGATATTGCTTTAAAAAATATTAATCTTGAGATTAAAAAAGGCGAGTTTATATCAATAGTAGGAAAAAGTGGCAGTGGAAAATCTACACTACTCTCAATTCTTTCAACACTTTTAAAACCAATATCAGGTGAAGTTTTTTTTGAAAATATAAATAGTAAGAATATTAAAGATATTGATAGTTTTAGACAAAAGAATATTGGTTTTATTTTTCAGTTTCACTATTTGATTAATTACCTAAATATAAAAGAAAATATCCAAATTGCAAATGAAAAAGCGACACTTCAAGAAATTGAAAAGCTATTAGATTTACTTGAAATCAAATCAATAATAAATAAATATCCAAATGAGATTTCAGGAGGACAAAGACAAAGAGCAGCAATTGCAAGAGCTTTAATAAATAAACCAAAAATAATTTTTGCAGATGAACCAACAGGTAATCTTGATTCAAAAAATTCAAAAAATATATTTAAAATATTTAAGAAACTATCAAAAAAAGGAACAACAATTATTGTTGCAACTCACGACTTGAACTTAGCTTCAAAAACAGATAAAACTTATGAGGTAAACGATGGACAACTTTAATACATTTATTCAAACACATTTTAAAATATCTTTAATATTTTTTGCAATAGGACTTATTTTTGGTTTTATATACTCTATAAACTTATTAGGGTTTAATATTAATTCACAAACTTTACTTCCTTCAAATATAAGATCACTTCATATTTCGTTAATGCTTTATGGCTTCGTTCCTTTAATGCTTTCATATTTACCATTTTTACTTATAAATAAAGAAGTTGGAAGTAGTAAAAAAGGCTTACGTTATCTAAACTTATTCACTATTTTTTGGTATATATTCTTAGTATTTATGATTAACTCACTACTTTTTGGAAATACAAGAGGTTTAGCATTTTATGATTTTCCATATGAGTTAAATTTTATACTTGCACTTGCTGGAGTATTTTATATATTTGCACTATATGATTTTATGAAACAATATAAAACATACCCTACTTGGGTTAGAGTATGTTTAAAAATTGTAGTAATAGCACCAATTACACTTTTGATTTTAATGAATCCAATTATTGGACAAGTAGAAAGTACTGTAAGTGGTCCACATGGAGATAATACTTTAGGAATGAGTTTAGCTTTAATTCCTTTATATTATTTAATTATCAAACTATTAAATAAAGATGAGTTTATAGCTAGATGGAATATCTTATGGCAAATACCAACAATATTCTATTTTACATCAGTTTTATATAGAATATTTTTTGAACCTTTAACATATAATCAAGAGTGGTTTTTGCAATACTTAACACTACTTTATATTCCCCTACTTTACAGATGGTATAAAGATTCTAATATTGAAAAATTTGCAAAGTTCTCTCTTCTTATATCTATTTGTGCTTTTCTTTTTGTTGATATTCAAGGAAATATCTTATTTGTTCCTGAGATTAGATGGTTATTTCATAGAAATGATTTAATTGTTGCTCATGCTCATGTAGCTATGGGAATTGGTGTATTTTTCATGGTTTTATCTATGTTTACTTCATATATAAAAAATTTAAGAAAAATAGGCTTTTATATTCTTTATCTGCTTGGAATTATTGGAATATTTATAAGTTTAAGTATTGCAGGTTTTATAGAAGCTGGAATATTAAAAATGGACGTATCCTTGTTTTGGACTATAAGAACTTTATTTGGTCTTGTTACAATATCAAGCTTAATATTTTTTATTCAAAATAAATACCAACTAACTGCACTTCAAAAGTATAACTTAATGGGTATACTAAGTGATGGTTTAGGTGGAATATTCTTAATATTATTTGCAAGTTTTATCTATCCACTTATTGGCTTTTCTTTTACAGGACAATATGAATATGTAGTATTCTCTTTTGTTAGTATGACGGGTATTTTACATTTTGTAGCTTTTAAATATAAAGAGTATGAAATCATACTAACAAATATTACAGTAGTAATAAGAGTATTTATAAGTTCAGTATTTTTCTCACTATACGTTTCAAAATCATTAGGCTTTGAAGCCTTAGGTATCAGTGCATTTGATATTTCATTTGTACTAATTTATTTAATCTTTTTTTATCAAAAGGAGTCATTATGCAAAAACTAGATTTTAAACAGGATTTTATAGCAAGATTTGCTTTAATACTTTTTATAGCCTCGGAGTTATGTTATTATTTACTTATTGCACAAACAGGTGTAGTCGAGTATTTTTCATCTGATATTATCGCAATAGCGCCATTACCAATTGGAGGGATGATTGGTTCATTTCTAACTTACTATCTTAAAATATCAAATAAAAACAAGATAGCAATATTTTTAAGTTTACAATTATTAATGAGTTTCTTTTATCCTAATTTTTCAATTTATACACTTTTTATTTTAGGAATAAGTGTTGGAGCATTAGCACCTTTACTTATAAACGAACTTAAAAAAGCAAGAGCAATTGATTTAGGATTAGCATTAAGTATTTCATATGCTTTTGGAACATTGTTATTTAACTATGAAGTTTCATTAAGAGGGTCATTAGCTATTATTTTAACTATTATTCCTTTAATTTGTTTATTTTTCTTAGCAACAAAAAAACTTCCTATATCTCTTAAAAGTGAATATTCTTTATTTGTAATGGTCTTATGGATATTTTTAGACTCAGCATTATTTGAAACACTTTCAAGGGATATAAATATTTCAATATGGAGAGATGGATATACACTTGAAATTGTATTATTTCATATCATTGGAGTTTTTACAGCACTAAAATATCAGTTGTGTAAAAATCATAAAGAGTTAATAATTATAGTTTTATTTGCACTTTCATATCTATTATATTTTCTACAAGAGGCTTTTATTTTATCACTTGTTTACCCTTTTGTAATCTCTTATTACAATGTTGCAATACTTCAAACAATTCTAAAAAAAGATTTAAAAGTTATTGCTGTTTACATGATATTTATAGGTTGGATAGCATCAGGTGCAGGTTTATTTGTTGCATTAAATGGCTTGACATTATTTGTACCTATTATCTTTTTATTAGCGTTTCTAAATATATTAAATTCAGAAAAAAAGGAGTTAAATTATGCATAAGTTATTAATGTTAGTTTTTTTAAGTGTATTTGCATTTGCAAATAATTTGGTTTTACAAAATGGAGAGATAGAAGTACACACTGAGGTTTTTGGAGATAATGAAATTAATCCAAAAACACAAAATATTGATTCAAGTTTAAATTATAAAAATAGTATTGAATCAATAAGAGGTAAAATAAATATTCTTTCTTCGTCTTTAAAAAGTAAAAAAGAAGATAGAGATAAAAATATGTATGAACTACTAAATAGTAGTATTTATCCAAATATTACTTTTAATATTACAGATATAAAAAAAGATAAAAACAAGCAATTTCAAATTAAAGGAAATCTAACTTTAAATGCAGTTACAAAAGAAATCATATCTTTAGTGACTATAGAAGAATCAGAAAATATATTTTCAATTAATGGTACATTTTTTATAAAACTAACACAATTTAATATGAAACCTCCAAAAATGTTTTTTTTAACAGTTAGAGACAAAATAGATATAAAGTACAATTTAATCTACAAAAAGGATAATAAATGATAAAGAAACTAATCATCTTTGTATTGTTTACTACATATTTGTTTTCAAATACTTTTGAAGTAAACAAAAAAATAGATAATTTTTCACTTGTAGATCAATTTGATAAAAAACATACTGTAAAAAATGATATAAAAATAATAATTGTTTCATTTGAAAAAGGAACAGGTGCTGATATAAATGAGTTTTTAAGTAAAAAACCTTCAGATTTCTTAGTGACTAATCAAGCTGTTTTTATTGCAGATATTTCAGGAATGCCTTCAATAATTACAAGTATGTTTGCACTTCCTAAAATGAGAAAATATAAACATACCATATTACTTATTTATGATGAAGAGGACAAAAGATTTATTCAAAAAAATGATTATTCAACTTTATATAAATTAGACGATGGTGTAATTAAAAGTATAAGTTATATAAAGAAAGAAGACTTAAAAAAAGTTTTTTAATATGAAGTTACCAATAACACTAACACTTGAAGTATCAGTATACCACGAATCATTAAATGGACTAAAAATACTTCACTTAAGCGATTTACATATAGATAAAAGATTTAAACTATCAAGTATCAAAGAGTTATTATCTATATGTAAAAATTTAGACTATGATTTTATTGTTATCACTGGAGATATAATTGATTGTAAAGTTAAACATATAAAAAATAAATTAGAACTTTTTAATGATCTGGCATTAGAAAAAGCTGTATACTATATAAGTGGAAATCATGATATATTTTATGGCTTAAAAGATTTAAAAAAAGAACTTAGTAACTTTATACTATTAGATAATAAAATGAATACTATTAATTTTAAAGGAAAAGAAATTAATATTGTAGGTATTTCTGATAGATTTGCTAAGTTTTTTAATATAAAAAGAGATGAGAAAAAAGTATCATCCTTCCTAAATTCAAATAAACCAACAATTTTTTTAGCTCATCAACCAAAAGATTATAAACTAGCAGTTTTAAATAAAACAGAATTATTTGTATGTGGCCATACTCATGGGGGACAAATTTTTCCATTTCATTTATTAGTTCGTTTAGTTCAACCTTTTTTAAATGGACTTTTTTATAAAGAACAAACAGCTATTTATGTAAGTCGTGGTCTTGGAACTTGGGGTATAGATTTTAGATATAAAGCAAATAGTGAAATTACCATACTAAAATTAATTTCTAAAACTGTAAAATAAGTTTAAGATTGGGGTAGAATGAAAATATTAATAATTGAAGATGATCAAAAAATTATAAACTTTTTAAAAAAAGGGCTAGAAGAAGAATCATATATAATTGATTATTCACTAAATGGTGAAGAAGGTATTTATTTAGCAAGTATTAATGAATACGATTTGATTTTACTTGACATCATGCTTCCTATCAAAGATGGTATTGAAGTATGTAGAATATTAAGAGCTTCTGATATAAAAGCACCTATTATTATGCTTACAGCTAAAGATTCAATTGAAGATAAGATAAAAGGCTTAGATATTGGAGCAAATGATTATATTGCAAAGCCATTTTCATTTTCAGAATTGCTTGCAAGAATTAGAGTTCAACTAAGATCTCAAAATACGTTCACAACTACTTTAAAAATTGCAGACTTAGAACTTGATTTATTAACTAAAAGTGCAAAAAGAGAAAATAAAAATATTTCATTAACTGCTAAAGAGTTCTCTATCTTAGAGTTTCTAATTAAAAATAAAAATAACGTCTTATCTGAAACAATAATCAGTACTTCTTTATCAAATATTGAAGATGAAAGTATGAGCAATATTGTAAATGTTTATATTTATAGACTTAGAAATAAAATAGATAAACCTTTTGAAAAAAAACTAATAAAAACAATAAGAGGATTAGGATATAAAATAAGTGATGAATAAATTAACTATTAAAAAAAAGCTTTTACTTTATGGTTTTATAATACAAACCTTAGTGCTAGTAATTTTTTCAATCTCTTTACATAAATCATTAGAATTAGCAACTTTAGATAAATTGGAAAATACTTTAAGAATAGTACTTCTTGATATTGCTGATGATATTTTAGAGCATAATAATTTTGATGATTTAACTTTTAATGAAGAAGATGAATATAAGTTTGAACCACTTTATATTAGATTTTCCAAAGTTGATAAAGAATTAAAAATTATAAAAGAAATCGACTTTCCAAAAGAAATAAGTAATAAATTTGAAAAAATCAATTTATATCAAAATGATATTATTTATTTTGAACAAGAAAATTCTTTTATAATTAGTAAATTAAAGTTTAATATCAATAATGAATTATATATTCTAGAAATTGCTACTGATAATAAAAACTTAAATGATACACTTGAAAATTTAATTTATATTCTTCTATTTATCATTCCTATAATACTTATTTTTACAACAGTTGGAGGATATTTTCTAATATATAAATCTTTCCATCCAGTTGAACAAATCATAAAAAATTTAAAAGAGATAAAAGTAAAAGATCTTACGAAAAGATTACAAAGATTAGAAAATGGAGATGAAATTGATAGCTTAAGTAGTGAAATCAATAATCTATTACAAAGGCTAGAAATATCATTTGATAAGATTTATCAGTTTAGTAGTGATGCTTCACATGAACTGAAAACACCACTTACAATAATAAGAGGTGAAATAGAAATTGCACTAAGAAAAGATCGTTCAAATGATGAATATAGAGAGACTTTAAAAAACTGTTTAGATGAAGTTATAATCATTCAACAAACTGTAAATGATCTTTTATATCTAGCAAAGATAGAAGAACAAAATAGTTTAAATTATGAAGAAATATATCTTGATGAAGTTATACTAGAATCAATTAAAGAGTTAAAACCTTTTGCAAAATTAAAAGAAGTAGAAATCCAGTCAAATATAAAAGATGCTTCAACTATTAAAGGTAATTCAAAACTTGTTAAAATAGCAATTAATAATATCCTTAAAAATGCAATCTCTTTTAGTCAAAAAGAATCAAAGGTTTTAATTAATAGTTTTATTAAGGATGAATCAATTTATATTGTTATTAAAGATTTCGGTATTGGTATCTCAGAGGATGATTTGAAAAAAATATTTGAGAAATTTTATAGAACAGATAAGAGTAGAAATAAAAACTCTGGAGGAACAGGCTTAGGTCTATCTATTAGCCAAAAAATTATTCATAATCATAAAGGGACAATATCTTATGAAAGTGAAGAAAATATAGGTACAAAAGTAACTATACAATTCACTAAAAATTCACAGAGTTGAATTAACTTAATTCAACTCCACAAGAATTACACTCTTTTCTAAACCATCCACGACCTGGGAATTTTCCACATTTTGGACACTTCCATAAGAAAACTGTAAATCCCATATAAATCACAAAACCTGCAATAGCAGCATTAAACCATGTTTGTTCATTTAGACCAAATAACTCATCTAACTCTTTTACTTTCATTACAATACTTGGTGTTAGTAGTATAAAAAATAAAAATGCAACTATCTTAGCATTTATGATAACCTTAGCAAACTCTTTTTTTACTTCTTCATTTTTCATTATATATCCCTAAAAATTAGTGCCTTATTATATGTTAAATTTATAAAAAGATGATAAAATTCAAATTATAAAAGGATATTTAATGGCAAAAAGTGCAACAGCTAGACATATTTTACTTAATACTGAAAAATTAGCAAAAAAAATAAAAAAAGAAATCATTCAAAATGATATAACATTTGAAAAAGCTGCAAAAAAGTTTTCTAAATGTTCATCAGGAAAAAGAGGTGGTCATTTAGGTACTTTTTCAAAAGGCGATATGGTAAAAGAGTTTGATGAAGTTGTATTTACAAAAGAGCTATTAAAAGTTCATGGACCAATTAAAACACAATTTGGTTTTCATCTAATAGAGATTACTTCAAGGTATTAAACAAGTAATATTACTTGTTTGACTTACAATACTACAACTAAATTGCATTTAAATATTTTGATATTATAATTCCAATATTAAATGCGACAAAGTAAACAAAAGCTTATTTAAGCCCCTGCTCTCTTAACTTATCTTTCTTGCTTTTTCTTTTACCCTTAATTGGTGTCTTACCTTTTTCTTTTTCTAAAGGAGTTCCAATTAATTCAAAACCTTCAATCTCTTCTCTTTGAAGTTTTATATTTGAGCGTTTTTCAATTAATTTAAAGTGCTCTTCGTTTTCTAAAGTTATAAATGAAATAGCAAGACCTTCACTTCCAGCTCGTCCAGTTCTCCCAATTCTATGAATATAATCAGCAGGTGACCTTGGTAAATCATAGTTTACAACACAAGAAATATCATCAATATGTAAACCACGTGAAGCAATATCTGAAGAAAAAAGAATATCAATTTTAGAAGTTTTAAACTCGTCAAGTGTAAATATTCTATCTTCTTGAACTAAATTTCCATGAAAGGATTCTGCTTTAAAGCCATATTTTCTAAATTTTGCAGCGATATTATCTGATGCTCTATTATTTGCCATAAAAACTAAAACTTTTGAAAAACTATTTTCTTTTAAAAGCTTTTGTAAAAGAGCACTTCTGTTTTCTAAATTTACACTAATTGCTCTTTGCTTTATTAAATCAACTGTTGGTTCTTCATTTTCAATTTCAATTGTGATTGGATTATTTGTAATCTTTTTTGCAATTTTTTGCATTTTAGGAGGGTAGGTAGCTGAAAAAAGTAGGTTTTGTCTTTTTTCTGGAAGATTTTCTAGTATTTTTTCTAACTCTTCTTCAAAACCTAAATCAAGCATTTTATCTGCTTCATCGACTACAAAAAAATCTATAGTTGAAAGATTTATTTGTTTTTTATCTAAAATATCTAAAAGTCTTCCAGGAGTTGCAACTACAACATCACAACCTTTTTGAATATCTAAAAGCTGATCGCCAATACTTTGCCCACCAATAACACTTACAACTTTTAACTCTTTTTCAAAAGAAGAAGAAAGCTTATTAAAAGTATCTGCTACTTGAAGTGTTAATTCTCTTGTTGGTGTTAGAACTAAAGTTTTTATTTTTGATTTACCAAGAGGCATATTATTTAACCAATGATTTAAAATAGGAAGTACAAAACTAGCAGTCTTTCCACTTCCAGTTTGTGCACGAGCAAGAACGTCCTCTTTTTTAAAAACTAAAGGTATAACTTTGTCTTGTATTTTTGTTGGAGTCTCATAATCATTGTTTGTTAAGGCTTCACTAATAGGAGCTAAAAAATTAAATTTTGAAAATGACATAAGTTTTTCCTTAGTAATATTTATCGTATTTTAGGCAGTTTTGGCTTTAGAAAAGGTTTCTTTGATTTCAATCAATGCATAAAAGAAAAGTTTTTAGTATATTTTTACACTATTAAAATTAAAGGATTTATTATTACTTTTACATTTATACATTTAATTCATTTTTTCTCAGTTTTTATATATGGTGGTTTTCTATTTGTTGATAATCTATTTTTATCAAAGATATCTCAGACTTTAAGTGAAGAAGACAGCATTAAAGCAAGAGAAGCTTTTATGATGCATGTACGAAAAGTTGTGCCTTGGTCATTACTTGTTGCAGTTGCCTCAGGTTTATATTTAATAACACAAGTATTTGGACCTATTGCAGAGGATGGTTTAAATAACTTTCAAATCATGTTAAGTATTAAAGCATTTTTTGGTTTATGGTTAGGTATTAGAGGTTTTAATCAAAAGTTTTTTAAGATAAATCCATTTGTATTTACCTCTCATTTATTTCCATTTCTTTGTGTAATTCTTATAATATTTATTTCACAAATTATGTATCTTTAGAAGTCCAAGCGTTCAAATATTTTGAACTGCTTGTTTCATTTTTCTCATTTCCTACATTTGTTATAATTTTTATATCTAATTTCTTACAAATATCCCACTCAGCGATAGTTTTTTCATCATATCTATCACCACCTTTTGTGAAATAATTTGGTTTGATTTTTTCTAAGGCTTTTATAACTGTAGAGTCATCTTTTATCTCAAAAGGTATTACATAATCAACATTTTTAATAGAAGACACAATCATGCAACGCTCTTTTAAATTCATAAAAGCTTTCCCTTTTTTTTGTTTTAAAAAATCATCTCCATTTACAATTACAACTAAGGTCTTTGCATATTTTTTTGATTCTTGAAAGCAGGAAATATGACCAGAGTGAATAGGGTCAAAACCACCTGAAGTACATACAATTGATTCTAAATTTTCTTTAATTTTATCAAACTCTTCAAAAGATACAATTTTTGCTAATTCTTCCAACTATATATTCCTATACATAAATAGAATCATCATCAAAATGTTCAGTTGATACTTCAAATATTTCTGATTTTTCTGCAATTCCTGTAAATTGATGTTTTGTTCCTTTAGGAATATCTAAAACATCTCCTTTATTCATTTCAAACTCTTTTTTAATACCATCCTTAGAAATAGTATTAACTAATATTTTTCCTTCTTGTATATAAAAAGTTTCATCTTTTAATTTATGATAATGCATACTTGAACTTTTATTAGCTTCAACTACTAATATTTTTCCACAATATTTATCAGAGTTATGAATCCAAATCTCGTGTCCCCAACTTTTTGATTTAAATTTTATTGGTTTACTTACTTTCATCTAACTCTTTTTCTAAATCTTCATCGCTAACTGTATCTAACTCATCATAAAGTGCATCAACAGATTTTTTGTAATCTTCGTATGTTTTATGAGGTAAATTACCATTTTTTAACTCTTCTTCAAATCTCTCTTTTGTCATATATACTCTGTCAATCATAACTTTTCCTCTAATTAGTCTTAATATTTTTATTCTTCTCTTCTATCCATTGAGACATATATTTTGTACTTGCCATTGAATGATGTCTTAGCATAGAACCTATAAAGTTATCTAGTCTATGCTCTTCTAGATTTTCATATACCTCATCGATTTTTTCAATTAATTTCTTTGATAAGATATCTGCATCATATTTTGATTTTAGCAATATCGTTGAGTTTTCTTTTGCTTCATTCCATAATTTTTCATCATTATACAGTTCAACTGCCTTTTTTGCAAACTCTTCTAAATCATCACTTATAAAGCCAGGCCAAGTTTCATCCTCATACATACCCTCACTTCCAATACTAGATGTAATACTTGGTGTTTGCATAATCATAGCATCTAAAAGTTTTCCTTTTATCCCTGCACCAAATCTAATAGGAGCTAAACAAACTCTAGAGTTTTCCATAACTTCAAAAGCATCATCAGCCCAGCCTTTTATTAAAAAACCTGTTTTAGGATTATTTAAAGCAGTCGCCTTTGGTGGAGGATATGAACCATAAATATGAAGTTGTGCTTTTGGAAGCTGTTTTTTTATAAGTGGCCATATTTTTTGAAGATATAAAACAACATCCCAATTTGGAGCATGACGAAAATTTCCTATTGTCATAAAGTGTTCACGTTCTTCGTAAGCTTTTGTTTTACTAGGACATTTATCTAAATCAACCATAAAAGGTAAATGATGAAGCAATGAGCTATCAACTTTAAAAGTTTCTTTTAAGAGCTTCATTTCATAAGAAGATATAATCAATGAAATATCACACCTTAATATTGCAGATATCTCTCTTTTTGCTAAAGTAGAAAACAAATCAGCTTTACTCACATCCCTATTCTCTTTTAAAGCTTGATGTCTTGCATTTCTTAAAAGTTGCAAATCTTCAGTATCAAGTATTTTTAAAGCATTTGGACAGTTTGATTCAACTCTCCATCCAAACTGCTCTTCCATCATAAATCTATCAAATAAAACAGTATCAGGATTATATGCTTTTATATATACATCAAAATTATCTGAGTTTAATTCTATACTAGAAGAACTAATCCCCTCTTCTTTTAAATCTATACTATGCTCTGATATAGCACAAGGTGTACAAAACTCTACTTTATATCCATTTGCTTTAAATAGTCTCATTATAGACATTATATGAGTTCCAGCTGCTGAAGAGTTTGGTTCTGGCCATACATAGCCTATAACTAATAGTTTTTTTATTTCAGTCTTTATTTGCTTATCCACTCTTTTATCTTAGTACTTAACTCTTTTGGAACTTCAAGTGGAATATTATGACTAGTTCCTTCACGTGAGATTAAAGTCATTTCATGCTCTAGTGTTTGTAGTTTAGCAATTGATTTATGATTTAACAATCTATCTTTTGTACTATAGTAAAACCATATATTTAATTTTAAACCAACTAAGTCTTCAAGTAAATCAACTCTATTAAATGTACTTGTAAGTTGGGAGATAAAAGTCTCTTTTCCTAAGTCCATAAACATATCTTGAATTGTCTTAATTAGCTCATTATCTTCTTTATTTTGCTCTTCTACTAAAGTTACTGCTTTCTCATAAGGTAAACCTTTAAATCCCTCTTTTTCAATTACTGCAAACTTTTCTCTTCTTCTTTCAATTTCAGCCTCTTCAGATGCTCCAGGAGTTGCTGCTACCATAAATAGTTTATTTACTCTATTTGGATATGTAACTGCAAAGTAAGAAGCTATATATCCACCTAAAGAAAATCCTAATAAATTTACTTTCTCTTCTTTGAACACATCTAATAATATATCAATAGCCTCATCAAAATCTTCAGTATGAGGAATTGGAACATGTACTAATTCATAATCAGTTAAAAAAGGTGTTATTCTACTCCAAAGTCGTTCATCAGTCATAAGACCTGGGATTAAATATATTTTTTCTTTCATTCTTTACCTATATTTTTATACTTTATTTTATTTTTAGTATGATATCTAAAATATTTTTATTTAATGATTTATTAAAACTACTGTGATAACATACAATATGAATAATAATTTACAAATGGTTTATACCTATCATAATGAAACAAAACATTCGCAACAAAGATACGCAAGGTCTTTAGGTTATATGGATTGGGCAACACAACCAGACCCATATAGAACATATAGTAATACAAAAAAAACAAGCTTACCTCTATCTTTTGATAATAAAACTTTAGAATATAGTCAAATATTTACTCAAACTAAAGAAGATAAACTAAGTGCTCCTTTATGTCTTGAATCAATATCACAATTTTTCCAGTTCTCTTTAGGACTTGCAGCTATAAAAGAGTATGGTGATCAATCGTGGGCTTTAAGATGTAATGCTTCTAGTGGAAACTTACAACCAAGTGAAGCATATATAATATCAAATGAGATTCAAGGAATAGATGATGGTTTACATCACTACTCTCCTAAAGAGCATGAGTTAGAACTTTTAAGTTCAACAAAAAACAATCTAAATTTACCTCAAAATAGTTTTTTACTTTGTTTATCTTCTATTGTTTGGAGAGAAGCTTGGAAATATGGTGAGAGGTCATGGAGATATACACAACTTGATTGTGGACATGCCCTAAAAGCTTTAGAAATTTCTGCTTTAATTTTAGGATGGAAAATAGAAGTTTTAAATACTAAAGATTCACAACTTGAAAATTTAATAGGCTTTAATCAAAGTAATAGATATGTTCCAGAAGAGAGAGAATTAGCAGATATGTTAATTCTTGTATCTAAAGATGATAATTCTATATCACAAAATACAAGTATAGATATAGATGTTTTAAGACAAAACTTACAAGAAAAGTATGAGGGAAAAGCAAATCAACTAAGTTTAAGTTGGCATAAATGGGATATTTTAGAAAAAATCGAAGATGCAACATTAAGTGATGAGTTAGATATAAAAAAATATACAAATGACAGATATGAGTTAAACCCATATAGAGAAGCCTCAGCATTAGCAAAAGATATAGTTTTAAAAAGACGTTCAGCACAAGTTATGAATAAAGATGATTGTACAATTTCAAAAAAAGAGTTTGAAACAATTATAGCTTCAGTAAAATGTGATACTTCCACTATTAACTTAGTACTATTTGTACACAGTGTCCAAGAGCTTGAATCTGGACTTTATATACTAATACGAAATAAAGAGCATAAAAGTAAACTAGAAACTTTACTAAAAGATGAGTTCCTATGGGAAAGTGTTGATACAAATGCAGGTGAATTATATAAACTTCAAAGCGGTGATTTTAAATTTTTAGCAAAAGCAATCTCTTGTAATCAAGATATAGCAGCTCATGGAGCATTTACTTTAGGTATGTTAGCAGAATTTACAAGTCAATTAGAGAAATATGGTTCTTCAAAATATAAGCACTTATATTGGGATTGTGGAGCTATTGGACAACAGCTTTATTTAGAATCAACTTCTTTAAACTTATCAGCAACAGGTATTGGATGTTTTCTTGATAATATTCTTCATGAAACTATAGGTCTAAGTTCAAATCAATTTCAAACACTTTATCATTTTACAATTGGACGTGGTTTAGTAGATAGTAGATTAACAACTTTAGAACCTTATGAAAAAAAATAAAGATAAAAGGGGTTAACCTTTTATCTTTTTTCTAAGAAACCTGATGCTCCATGTTTACCATTGTTATAATACCACTTATATTCAGATGTATTACTTGAAGTAAGTTTTATAGTTGCAATACCATTATCAACACATTTTAACTTTCCATAAGTAATTTTTTCTCTAAAGTTTACTTGTGTTTTTGTTGATTTAAGTAGAGTTAATACCCCACCACAATTTAAAGATGGATAAGAAATAGTATATTTACCATCAACGATATTTACTTTTACACTCCATTCAGTGTTGTTATTAAATTGCTTTGCATTTCCAGTCCATGTACCTTGTATATCTTGAGTAACTAAATTTACATTTTTAGGTACTGCATAATTTGAATTACTTGAAACACATCCAGTAAATACAAAAACAGCACATACAGTTAATATAATATTTCTCATTTTTTTCCTTTAAATTATTACTTAATAAATTATAAAAAAATAACCTTTAATTTTTAACCTTTTTTTGTTAGAATCATTAAAAATTTAGGAATTGTTAAATGTCACCACGAAATTTATTTGTTTTCAGTTTAATTGCAATTATTTCAGTATATCTTTATGTTTTTGGACAAGAAAAAACTATTGAACTTATAAAAGAAGAATATTTATTTATATTAGCTCTTTTTCCAATCACTCTTACTTTCTTTTATTTTAAGATGAAAGTAAAAGGAAAAGAGTTAATAGATTTTAATAAAAACAATAGTTTTTCTTTAAAAAATACAATTATCTTTTTTCTTATTTTCCAAGTAGTTGATTATATTTCTGAAGATGGTTTTTTAGGAATGATTAGTATGTGGTTTTTGTATTGGATTATGGGACTAATTGCCCTTTTAATAATGGAAACGATTAACTATTATAGAAATTATAAACTAAATCATATAGAACAAAACGAATAATAAAATAGATTATATATAAATAATTTAGATTTAACATTATTATTTTACAAAAATATTTATTTTAAACTTGTACTTTTAGTATATTTTTGATACAATCTTCCTAAAAATTGGAGATTGCTAGATGATAAATATACTTGTTGCAGAAAATGCAAAAATGCTTTCAAATATTATTTCTAATGAATTAGAAAAAAATAACTGTGATTGCAAGCAAGTATATAGTCTAAAAGATATTAAAAAAGCAGTTTCTATAGAAAAGTATGACTATATAATTTTAAGTCTATACCTAGTTGATGCAGAAGAAAAGAAACTAATTAAAAGTGTTAGAAAAATCACTACTAGTAAAATCATTGTACTTACTTCAAAAAACAATGATGAATTACGTGAATATTTATTTAAGTATGGGATTATTGATTACTTAAATAAAGAAAATATTGAACAAATAATCAAAAATATAAAAAAACTAATAAAGCAAATAGAAGAGAATTCTAAACGTAATATTTTAATTATAGAAGATTCAAATGTAATTAGAAAACAAGAAGCTGAACTATTAAGCAGACGAAACTACAATATATTTGAGAGTGAAACAGGTAAAAATGGAATAAAAATCTTCAATGAACAAAATATTGATTTAGTCATTCTAGATTTAGAACTAAATGATATGAATGGATTAGATGTTTTAGAACAATTAAAAATAAAAAATATCTATACACCTGTTTTAATGGTTTCTGGAACGGGTAATGCAAACTCTGTTAGTAAGTGCTTAAAAAATGGGGCATCAGACTTTATAAGAAAACCTATAATTTTTGAAGAGTTTGTATTAAAAACTGACATGATTATTGATTATTATAGTAAAAGTAAAGAACTACAAGACTATAAAAATAATTTAGAAAAAAAAGTTGATGAAGTTGTAAAGGAAACAAAAGATTTAAATATTGAACTTATAAAACAAAAAAAAGATTTAATAATTGCTAATGATGCAAAAGATATCTTTTTAGCAAATGTAAGTCATGAATTAAAAACTCCTCTAAATTCAATAAATTTAATTAGCTCTATTATGAAAAAGAATAGTGATAATAATCTAAATGAAAAACAAATTAAAAATCTTAAGCTAATTAATTCATGTGGAAAAAACTTACAATGTTTAATAAATGATATTTTAGATATTTCAATGTTAGATGGAGGAGAAGTTCAGTTATTTAATGAAAAATTTGATTTAAACTACTCTTTAAAACATCTTTATGAAACAATAGTTCCTCAAGCAGAAAATAATAATATTAATTTTGAATTTAGTTTTGATAAAAATATAAAATATATTTTTAGTGATGAAAAAAGAATTATGCAAATAATAAAAAACTTTCTTAGTAACTCACTTAAATTTACTAAAAATGGAAATATCTGTTTATCAAGTAAAGAGAGTCCTGATTCTATAAAAATTAGCGTTAAAGATGATGGAATAGGCATTGAAAAAAATAAGATAGAAGGTATTTTTGATAGATTCAAGCAAGTTGATGGTGCAATAGCTAGAAAGTATGGTGGTGCAGGTCTTGGTTTATCTATAAGTTATTCTTTGTCTCAACTTTTAGAGGGTAATATTGAAGTTACTAGTAAGATAACTTCAGGTTCAACTTTCACTCTTGTTCTTCCTAAAAAAATAACACATATAGCAAAGATGGATATTATAAAACCTGTCAAAAAAGATGACATGAAAACTTTTGAAAAAGAGAAAATATTAATCCTTAGTAGTGAAATGTTAGAGATGATGCACTTTGTAATCAAATTAAAAAATAACTTTGAAGTAAAACAAGTTTTAAATTTAGAACAATTTGATAATGAAAATATTGATGAATATAAGCATATTGTAATTAATGAATTTTTAATAGATACCGAAAAAATAAAAGACTTAGATTCCATACTACTTAGTAAGGATTTTAGTAAATATGAAGAGAAATATTTAAATTCGTACAAAAAGAAACTTGATAAACCTATAAAAATTGATGAGCTTATACAATATCTAGAATAAAGATAAAAATGGAGTTAATAAATGAAAACAATACTTTTAAACTTACTAATTATAGCCTTTTTTACAGCTTGTACAAATACAGAAATCACTAGAGATGACTGCAAAAAAGAAGGGAAAATATTCAAATCATCTAAAGTTTTAAACTTTAGAACAGGAGATTTTGAAATAAAAAAAGAGTGTATAGAAAGATAAGTTATCTATTCAAAAGATAAATATTCCCACTATCTGTTGATATATAGATTTCTCCATTTGGTGATTCACTTACATTTCTAATTCTTTCATTCAAATTTTCAAGTAATCTATCTTCTTTTATAACTTCACCCTTTGTATTTAAAACAATTCGATTTAAATGGCGAAGTTTCAATGCTCCACTTAATAAGTTTCTTTTTAAACTCTTATACTTTTTTCCAGAATAAACAATCAAAGAACTAGGTGCAATTGAGGGAGTATAAACCTTTATAGCATCGGTATATTTTTTATTACTACGATATTTACCAACATAATCTGTATTCCAATACTCTTTACCTTTTGAAACAATAGCCCAACCATAGTTTGAACCTTTTTTTATAAGATTTATTTCATCCCCACCTCTTGGACCATGTTCAATTGCATATAGTTTTTTTGATTGTTTATCATAAAAAAGCCCTTGTGGGTTTCTATGTCCATAAGAGTATATTTCATTTAAAGCTTTAAAATTATTTACAAAAGGATTATCTTTGGGTACCGTTCCATCTAGATTTAATCTTAAAATAGAACCTGCATGAGTTTTTAAATCTTGTCCATTTTCTCTAATCCCTCTATCTCCAATAGAAAAAAACAGATGTCCACTTTCATCAAAAGTGATCCGACTACCAAAATGAGCAGTAGTATTTGACAAAGATTTACTTACTAATAACTCTTGGAAGTTTACTAAGCTGTCTTTATCTAATTTTGCACGAGCTATTGTTGTGGCACCTTTCCCATTTATATTTTTTGCATATGTTAAATATATCCAACCATTTTTGTTTTGAATATCAAATAATCCTGCTTGTCCTTTATTAAAAACTTTTGGAACATTTTTAATATTAGTAATTGTTTTTGATTTTAAATCTAAAAGAGATATCTTTCCCTTTTTTTGACTTATCAACATATTATTCTCATCTAAAAATGTCATACCCCAAACTACACCTAAATTTGATGATATTTTTGTAACTTTTGTACTAGAAATTGCTAAGATAGAAAAAATACTTGCAAATAAAAAAAGAAATACTACTCGCATAACCTCTCCTGAAATTGTTTTATATTATTATAACACTTAATTAAAAAATAAAAGGATTTTATAATGAGCGAAGATAAACAAGGATTTTTAAAAAGAGCAGATGCACATATTTTTTTAGCAAACGATCAAATGACAGATGAAATAAGTGCAGGAGAAGTTAGTGCTTCATTTATGTTTGGACTTGCAAGATTTAACGCTTGGATTGCAGCATCTACTTATAAATCTGCTGAAGATATGGCAGAAGAAAAACAAAAAGCTATGGAATACTTTATGAAAGAGTACAAAATCATGTTAGAACAACATTTAGATGAACATATCAAAGGCTATGACTTCTCAAAATAAAAGAGCTTATAATGCTCTTTTATTTGTTACTTGATCTTTCAAAAGGTCCACAAACCAGAGCTTTTTTTACTCCTACACTCAAATTTCCTAATCCATCAATTATTTTTTCTGTATTAATTAAAACATCAACAATTTGACTTGAATATTTTGTAGCACTCTCTTTCATCATACCCAACATTGGCCAACCCCATAAAGCTGAAATAGTAACTCCATCTTGCACAAAAGAAGGTGCAGTTAAATATGTACAATTAATTACTGGTTCAATTGCACTTCTATTAGTGATGCTCCCACCTACAAGATCAATAACTACTGAACCATTAGGAATAACACGTTTTAGATGATCATTGCTTACAAGATATGTAATACCCCTTATTTCTTTTGGGATATCTGCTCCATTTATTACTAAATCAACATCTTCTAAATATTCTTCAATTCTCTCTTTTGAAGTTTGCGTTCGACCTAAAATATGAATATTTTTGAAGCCTTGATTTGAGAGTTCATGCATAGCACCACGTGCAACATTTCCATAACCTAAAACTAATACTTTTGCTTCTTTTATATCTAAAGCTGGTTTGTTTTCTTGTAGTAGTTTAATACCATATCTTGCTCCTGCTTGACCTGTTACGTGTAAACACTCTATTCTTCTTAATCCAAATTCAAAAGGTTTATGTTCTTTTCTATAATTTAAAATGGCATTAATTCCATTTTCTTCTTCAAACTGATGCAAATCAAAAATATGAGCACTTGTTTGTTTTAACTTTTCAAGAAGATTATTTTTAACATTAAAACTTTTACTATCATAAAAGTACATTGTATTTTTATCTGTATATTTTAATTCTTCAAAGGTAATATCCTCATAAAGCATATTAAGTGATTTTGGATTACGATTTCCTGCACGTCTAACAGCACCTGCTAGTCTTTCATTTCTTCCAATTACAAATATTCTTAAATCTTTTATAGTTTTACTTATTATAAAATCTTTTAAAGCATCAGCCATTCCTACACGTGAAAGTATTTGATCATCTGTTTGTACTTTTGGAGACTCTAAAATTTCTTCCATTGCAATTACGTTTATTTGATTATCTTCTAACATTTTTGCTCTTTTGGGAAAAGAATCGAAGTGTGCCATACAAAAAAGTGTAGAACCTTTTTTCATTTGTAGAATAGAATCTAAAGATGGACCTTTAAATTTAATAATCATCTCTTTATTTTTATATATTTCATCAGCATTTTGCATAATTGCACCATTTGATAAATACTCAATATCGCTAAAACCTACACCTAAACCAGCACCATTTTCAACAAAAACTTCAATTCCTTTTTTTGTTAAACGTCCTACATCCAAAGGAGTAAGACTTACTCTTTTTTCTAATCCACCTGGATTTTCTGGGGATTCAATCTCTTTTACTAAAGCAATATTTTTAAATGCATTTGATAATTCTTTCACACTAATCCTTTTAGATAATTAGTATTTTTATGAGTTAGTTTTAATAAACTTCAATATAAATTAATATAAAATTGTTTTTTGATAACAAATAAAAGTATTTAGGAAATAAGCCTAACAAAAATCTGTTAATGTTAATTAGTGTAGATCTAAGCTTAATAAGATAAATTGTTTTTACATTCAGAATATTGTAAAAACGAAGTCAGATACGACCTGTGTAATCTGATATTAGATACAGTCTATCTGAATTTTAGAGATATAAGTAAAAAACAAAGGTTTTATCATGATAAAAAAACTTCTATTATTGGCATTTCTAATTTTTTGTGCAGTAGTTTTAATTTACAATGATATGCAAAAAGATGATAAAAATAGAGATTTTGATAAAGGAACAGCTGTTTGGCATGAGTAAAAGGTTTCTTTTGAAATTATTTAATTTTTATAGGTAATAAACTTAAAAAACTCAAAGCTTCAGGAAGTGAAAATTGAGCTTTTTTTATATCATTGTATTTAGGGTCTATTAAATAGTTTTTTGATGTTTCAAAATTTGCTTTTTGTAAATTATTACTAATAAAAACTGTTTGTTCTAAATTACAGTCCTTAAAAACTGCAGATTCAAGATTGCACTCTTCAAAGCCAGTATCTCTTATCAAAGAGTTAATAAAATGCATTTTACGTAAATCCAAAAGATGAAAAGAGTTTTGAGAGAGATTGCATGAGTCAAACTTTACATCAAAAGGTTCTTGACAAGTACTCCAAGAAATTCCTATTAGTTTGCATTTTTCAAAAATAACATCATTAAAAGTTGAAGATATTAGTTTACTCAAAGATAAATCACAATTTATAAAAGTACATTCAGTAAACTTACAATCACGAAAAGAAGCTTTAGAAAAGTCACATTTTGTAAAAGTACAATTATCAAAATAAATAGAATCTAATTTTTTTTCATCAACTTCAATAAACTCTTCTTCCCAATAATCGTTAGTTTTAAACATAATCTTCTTTTTTATTTTGATTTTATCATATTTGAAATAAAGAGGACTAAAAGTATATGCTAAACTAATTATATATTTTAGGAGCCTATATGAAAGCATTTCATTTTAAAGACCAATTCTCTTCTCAACTACTACATGAAACAGTTGATCATCCAAATATTGAAGTAGGATTTTTTTCTTATTATTCAGGATATCATCATAAGCATGATTTTGTTGAATGTGCAAGATATTTACATGATAAGAGAAAAGATGTAGATAAGCTTATTATTGGTAATTATTGTTCAATTGGCTCAGGAGCAGTTTTTATGATGGCAGGAAATCAAGGTCATAATACAAACTGGCTTTCTACATTTCCTTTTTATTTTCAAGCAAATATTTTCAAAAGTGCAAAAAATGGATTTGTAAAAGCTGGAAACACTATAGTAGGAAATGACGTATGGATAGGTTCTGAAGCTATGATAATGTCTGGTGTAACAATTGCAGATGGAGCAATAATTGCAGCAAGAGCTGTTGTAATAAAAGATGTAGAAGCTTACACTATTGTTGGTGGAAATCCAGCAAGTGTTATAAAATCACGTTTTGAAAATAAAGAGATAGAACAATTACTTATCATGAAATGGTGGAATTGGAAAGAAGAGAAAATAAAAGAGTGTATGCCTTTAATTTGTAGTCCTAAAATTGAGGGATTATGGAAATATTGGAATAAAAATAAAAAAAATTTATTAGATTAAAAAGTTTTTTCTATTAATTGAAGTTTTTTTACTCTTGTAAGTTTTTTTATAGCGTATTCACGTTTAGAAGCAGTACTTCTATTCTCTGAAGATTCTTGATATATTAGTTTTACAGGACGCCTAGCTTTTGTATACTTGGCGCCTTTTTCACTATTGTTATGTTCATCCAAACGTTTTGTTATATCTGTAGTAATCCCTGTATATAAACTTCCATCACTACACTTTAAAATATAAACGAAATATGACACATATATACCTTATTTTATTAAATTTATTCTATTTTACTTAGCTTACGCTACAAGTTCCATCTGTACATTTTTGCTCTGTTTCCTCATCCCAACTTGATAATGCTGTTCTTGAAACTACACCTGCATTTGTTAAGGCAACAAAATCTGTAAGTTCGATTAGTTCTTGTTTTGTAATACCATCTTCTAATGCATCTTTAAATCTTCTATTTGAACAAACTGTACATCCTAAAGTAAGTGTTACGGCTAAACCTACTAAATGTTTTTCTCTTTTTGAAAATGATAAACTCTCACTTGTTTCATTTAATGCTTTTACTGCTTTTAAATCTTGTCCTGTCATATTTTACCCTTTTTTTTGATTTTTCAAATTATAGAATATATATTCTATAATGTCAAGGTTAGAAAAGATAAAATATTTACTATTTAATAATAATTTATTTTTTACTAACTAAAATCCCACCTAAAGCAATAAGCCCAATTCCAAGAAAAGTAAGCATGTCAGGAAGTGAATCTCCAAGCATAATACCAAATCCAACAGCAAAAGGAATACTTGAATAACCAATAACTCCAATAATACTAGCCTTACTTAAACTATAAGCACGAGTTAAAAACCATTGTGAAACAGTTGATAATATTGCCATTAAAACAATAAGTGCCCAAATAAAAAACTCTGTATGAACTTGAAAACTTGCATAAGGAGTAAATAAAAAGAGTAATAAAGGAAGAATCGTACCTACTCCCATAAAAGAAAGCATAATAACTCTTGCATCATAAATATCTTTTATTTTCTTTATAGTTGCATAGGCACAAGCAGCAAAAAAACCACCTAATACTCCTAACACATGACCTTGTGATATTTCAAAGTCTAAAGGTTGAATAACAAAAGCAACTCCAATAAATCCAATAACAAGTGCAAAAATAGTATTAATATTAATAGACTCTTTCATCAAGTAGTATGCAAGTATTGTTACAAAAAATGGCGATGTTTTATTTAAAATAACAGCTTCACCTAATGGAATATTAGCAATTGTATAAAAGTAAAGTAACATAGCTAATGTTCCAAAAAAACCTCTTAAAAATAATAGATGTGATTTTGAAATATCAAAAGATACTTGAACTTTTTTGAAGCTATATAAAATCATTATCACACCTAAAAGGTTTCTATAAAATACTATTTCAATTGGATCCATACTTTCAGAAAGTACTTTTGCTACTGCTCCACTAAGAGAGCCTAGCATTGCACTTAAAAGCATAAATAGGATACCTTTATCCATTAGTTTTAGATTTGATAATAATTTGTAGTTATTTGACATTTAAATCCTTTATTTTGAGCATTGTATTTAAACTTTATAAAAAAGGATTTAAAGTAACTAAGATATCTCTATATCTTATATTTTAATTATTATATTAAAATATTTTTTTAATGCTTCGACTCTATTCTCTTTTGAAATCTTCCAGCTACTTTTTCTATTATTTTCTCTTAGAATCATTTTATCATCAAGCATTGTTATTCTTCCATTTTCTTTTGCTAAAGTTATAAGTAAGGGTACTTTCTTATTAATATTATTCTCTTTATCATTTCTAAAAATATCAATAAAATCAGATGGAAACTTTTCTTCTTTTGTAAAATAATATCTAGGAGTCCAAGTCGCATTTTTATAATTTACAAGAAGTATATATTTATCATTTTTCTTCTGTATTTTATACATATGATTCTCAGCAGTAGAAATAAAATTTTCAGAATCAATATTCATAGCTTCTCTTACATTCTGTCCATTAGCAACATCAACAAGATAATCAATACTATTAAGATTAACCAAAATAAGTAAATGAGGATAATCTTTTCCAATATAAGTTAAATCCTTTACTTTTGCAAAGATTAAATATGCATCAAAGCCTAAGGACTTAAGTAAATATAAAAATAAAGTATGGGATTCATAACAAATTCCACCTCTGTTGTTATTTACAATTTTTTCATATACATTCGATAAGTTTGAAGAAAACTCTTTATTTAAAAAAAAGTCTAAATTTTCATAAGGAACATTAAGAAGATATTGTTTTTGCAATAATTGAAGTGTTTGTAAAGTGGGTTCATATTTTTTTGAACTATCCATATTAATACGCTCTAATATTTTTTCGATTTTCATAAAAATCCTTTGTTAAATATTATATAAGAATTTGTATAAGAAGCAATCATTCGGGTATAGAATTCACAATAGTTAAAAAACTGCATGTATGAGATGCTTAAAAAGCAAAGATAAACTTGACTTAATGTATCATCTTTTCAACAATATTTTAGGGAATACATTGACATCAATTTATAAAAACTACGAAGATATAGACAAAGATCAACTGCAAATTGATATTGAAAAGATTAAAGACTCAATAGGTAAAGCAACACAAGAAGATTTTCAACATTTATTAAAACTTGAAAGATGGGGAAGAGCTTTAACTTTTAGTGGGTATTTTCTTATATTTATTATCAGTTTTTTAGAAATAAGTTCATATGCATTAGGGAGTATTAGCTTTTGGATTTTAGCATTACTAGCTGCTAGTTTAATAGGAGTAGGAAATGTTTCACGTTGGGCAAATGTTGCTCATCCAATACTTCATGGAGCTTATGATAGAGTTCCTAATATTCCAAAAAGATATACAAAAGCTGGTTTTGCAAAAAAAAATAGAAGATATTTAGATTGGCTAGATTGGATTAAACCTGAAGCTTGGATTTATGAGCATAATATCATGCATCATTATCATTTAGGAGAAGACGAAGACCCTGATAATGTTGAGAATAACTTACAATGGCTAATTCAATCAAAAACACCAATGTGGGCTAGATATTTATTTGTATATGCTTTTGCAGGAACTTGGAAGCTAACTTATTATGCACCAAATACGTTAAAGATTTTGCAAAATAAAAAACATCGTAAATTAAAATTACCTCAAATTAAAAGTTATGAATGGAGTCCTTTTAAAAGAAATGGAGCTATATTATGGAAAGAGTATATTCTTCCATATTTTAGTGTTAAATTCGTAATTATTCCTTTGCTTTTTCTTCCTCTAGGATTAGAAGCTGTATTTAATGCTTTTATTATTACTTTAATCGCTGAATATATTGCAAATCTACACTCATTTTTAGTGATTGTTCCAAATCACTCAGCAGAAGATATTTATAGGTTTGATACTCCACATAAATCTCAAGGTGAATTTTATTTACGGCAAATTATGGGAAGTGTGAATTATAACACAGGTACAAACTTAGTTGATTTTTCTCAAGGTTGGTTAAATTATCAAATAGAGCATCACCTTTTCCCAAACTTACCTTTAAGTCAATATCAAAAGATTCAACCTCTAATGAAAGATTTATGTGCAAAACACAACTTAGAATATAGACAAGAAAATGTTTTTAAAAGAATGAAAATGACAGTAGAATTAATGGTAGGAAAAACAACACTTTTAAAAGTTGGAAGTATATAAACTATTCTTCTTCTACTAACTCTTCAAAATCTTCTTTGGACGAGCCACAATCAGGACATTCCCAATCTTCTGGGATTTCTTTAAAATCTGTTCCTGGTTTAATACCAGCATCAGGATCACCTAGTTTTGGTTCATATATATAACCACGTACTGTACATACATAATCATTCATACTAATTCCTTATATTTTATGATTAAACTTTTAAGATTTTTTAAGTAATAACTTCTCTTCTTCTATAGAAAGAAAACGCCATGTTCCACTTTCTATTTTAGAGTCAAAACTACCAATACTAACTCGACTTAAAGATATAACTTTTAAATTTGTTCCAAATTTTGGGTCTTTCAAAGCACCAAAAAGACGACGAATATGTCGGTTTTTTCCCTCTTCTAATTCTATTTTTAGTTTTGTTTTTGCTCCACCAATACCAAGTTTTTCAACTTTTGCTTTTAGTAAGCCATATTTACTTTCAACACCTACTCTTGCTTGCTCTATATGTTCTTGTGTTACAAAGCCTCTAACCCAAACTTCATATATTTTTTTACAATTTCCAGGTTTAGTTAACATATCATTTATTTTACCACTTCTAGTAAATAACAATAGCCCTTTAGATTCTAAATCTAAACGTCCTATAGGCATCCAACCATTATCAAAAGCCCATTGCGGTAAAAGACTATAAACTGTTTTTCTTCCAAGATCATCAGACCTTGTCACTAAATAGCCTTTAGGTTTATTTAGAGCAAATAGCGTTTCACAAGCTTTTGTAATTGTATTCATTAAGTATATTCCTTATATTATAAAAGAGTATACTAGCTTATATGTTAATTAGTCATTTTAATTTAATACTATTTTTTCACTTCCTATTTTATGTGCAATAGGACCTTTACCCTCACCTAAATTTGGTGCATTTTTTATTGCTTGATATATAAACTTATTTGAAATATCAATAGCTTCCAATAGACTTTTTCCTAAAGCAAGGTTTGCAGCAATTGCACTTGAAAAACTACATCCTGTACCATGAGTATTTCTTGAAATTAAATGTGGTGTTTCAAAGGTTGTAGTCTTGTTATTTGAGTATAAAATATCAATACTTTTATCTTTTTCAATACTGTTTTTTATAATAGTTGCACATTTTAATTCTTTAATCTTTTCTATTGATAAGATATCTTTAGATTCATAATCAAAAAGGGCTTCGGCTTCAAATTGATTTGGAGTTATAATTGTTACATAATCGAAAAGTGTTTTCATATTTAAAACTGCATCAGAACTTAAAAGCATTGAACCTGCTTTTGAAATAAATACAGGATCTAAAACAATTGGAATATCCAAATCTTTAATAAATTCTCTTATTGCATCTATTATTTCATTTGAAAAAAGCATACCAATTTTTATAGCACTTATTTCAAAATCCTCAAAGATCATTTCTAATTGCTCTTTTACAAACTTGGCACTTACTTCACTAATACTTTTTACACCTGTAGTATTTTGTGCAGTTAAAACAGTAACAACAGAACATCCAAAAACAGAAAAAGCCTCAAATGTTTTTAAATCAGCTTGAATCCCAGCTCCACCACTACAATCACTTCCTGCTATTGATAATACTACTTTCATTTTTTACCTTTATACTTTAATACTAAAGAATTTAGATTTTAACCTATTTTAGATTTTTTCTATATAAATAATTCATTAACATTTTTTGTTTATAATATTTTAATATTAAAGGACTATGATGTATGACTATTTAAAAATTTTGCAAGAAAAAGCAAAGAAAATCGATGTAGATATAAAAGTATGTGGTTATGATAAAGAGTGTATTATGAATGAACTTGCATGTAAAGTACGCTCAAACTTAGAAAATGAAGAATTATCTGTAATCAAAGAGAAAGCTATTAAAATTCATGCAGTAATAAATACTAATAATATGGATAAAAACTCACTTTTGGATGCAATAGAAGAAAGAATAAAAGAGATTTTAGAAGAAGAAAATGAACGCTATACAAGTATAGAAATGCAACAAAACTTTATGCCTTTAGATTTAGGATAGAGTTAATCAATTTTGCACACTTTTTCTAGATGATAGATATAGTTATTGTCCGAAATATAAATTTCCGATAAGAGTTACAACTACGAATACTTTTACAAATAAGATTTGTGCAATTTTACTTTCTTTTATTTTATCTAACAATGTTTTCCTTTAATAATTTAATTTCTAACAAGTTTTATGTAAATTTTATCAAAGTCTAGCAAGGATGTACTAAAAGTACATCAATGCTAGAATTCGTCGAGAAATATGTGAAAATTCTTAAAAATTATTCCCACTCAATTGTTGCTGGTGGTTTTGATGAAATATCATAAACAACTCTATTAATTCCATCAACTTCGTTGATGATTCTTCTTGAGATTGTTTCTAAAATATCATGAGGAATGTATGCAAATGTTGCAGTCATTCCATCTGTTGCTTCAACAATTCTTACACAAACAGTATTATCATAAGTTCTATTATCACCCATAACTCCAACTGATTTTACGTTTAATAGTACTGTAAATGCTTGCCATGTTTTATCATAGTAACCAGTTGCATGTAATACATCTAACATGATAGTATCAGCTTTTCTTAAAATTTCTAAATCAGGAGAATTAACATCCCCCATAACTCTAATAGCAAGTCCAGGTCCAGGGAAAGGATGTCGTCCAATCATATCTTTTGGAAGTCCTAATTCAAGTCCTAAAAGTCTTACTTCATCTTTAAAAATTTCTCTTAATGGCTCAATTAATTCAAAAGTCATCCAATCAGGTAAACCACCAACATTATGGTGAGACTTAATAGTTTTTGAAGGCCCTTTTACAGATACTGATTCAATAACATCTGTGTAAAGTGTTCCTTGTGCTAAGAACTCAATACCATCATGTTTTTTAGCTTCTTTATCAAATACTTCAATAAATGTTTCACCAATAATTTTTCTTTTTGTTTCAGGATCAGTTACACCTTCAAGTTTTGTAAGGAATTCTTCACTAGCATCAACAGTAATTAAAGGAACACCTCTTGCTTTAAACATTGCTTCAACTTGAGGTCTTTCATTTGCTCTTAATAATCCATTATCAACAAATACTGGAATTAGTTGGTCTCCAATTGCTTCAGCTAAAAGAGTTGCAACAACTGATGAGTCAACACCACCTGAAACACCACATAAAACTTTTTTACTACCTACTTGTTCTTTAATTTTTGCAATTTGTTCTTTTGCAAAAGAACCCATATTCCAAGTTGATTCACAATGACAAATATGTTTTGCAAAGTTTTTAAGAAGTTTTGCACCTTCATCTGAATGATATACTTCAGGATGAAATTGAAATGCATATACATTTCTATGAGTATCTGCAATTGCTGCATATGGTGAGTTTTCACTAGTTGCAATCTTTTCAAAACCAGCTGGAATTTTTTCAACTCTATCACCATGAGACATCCATACAGTTTGTCCATCTTTAGTATCTTTAAAAATAGGATTTTCTTTTTCAAAGTTTAATTTTGCTTTTCCATATTCATGGTGATCAGCAGGAATTACAGAACCACCAAAGTGCTGTGAAATAAGTTGCATACCGTAACAAATTCCTAAAATTGGAAGTCCAAGTTCAAAAATTGTTCCATCTGGATGATAAGAATCTTCAGCATAAACAGAAGCAGGACCTCCTGAAAGGATAATTCCTTTTGGAGTTCTAGCCATTATATCTTCAATACTTTCAGAGTAAGGCACAATTTCAGAATAAACACCTGATTCTCTAAGTTTTCTAGCAATGATTTGTGTATATTGACTACCAAAATCTAATACTACAATTGGTACATGTTTCATATATTAATATCCTCGTTTGATTTGTATATATCTATTATTAAGTGCGATTGTATCTAAAAAGTAGTAAATTTTTAGTTAAGTAGAGAAATAAAGAAGTTTATTTTTTTGCAAAAAAAAAGCTATCAAAATTAATTGATAGCTTTTTTCTATTTTGTAAAAGGAAATTATCCTATATGATAGAATCCTAAAACTTCGTATTGTAAATACCATACACCAATAGATACAAAGTACCCAATTACAATAGTCCAAGCATATTTCATGTGTGAACTAAATGTATAAATACCATGTAATTTACCCATAACACCAACACCAGCAGCAGATCCAAATGAAATCATAGAACCACCAACACCAGCTGTTAATGTAACAAGCATCCATTGATCAAGTCCCATAGCTGGATTTGCTTTAAGTACCGCAGACATTACTGGAATATTATCAACAATTGCAGATAAGAATCCAACTCCAATATTTGACCATGTAGGTCCTAATACTGATGGATCATAAACAACTGCTGCTAATGCTAACCATCCAATAAAGTATAAAGCACCAACTGCAGAAAGAATACCAAAGAAGAATAATAGTGTATTATATTCTACTTTTGCAATTGAATCAAAAATTTTAAAGTGTTCTACTCCATGTCTTTTCTTTAAACCATAAGAGTATACTTTAAGTACAGCTAAACCAAACATCATACCCCACATAGCTGGTAAATGTAATATTTGGTGAGAAAGTACAGCACAAGCAATTGTTAAGATACCTAATACCATAACTACTTTAGCACCTTCAGCCATCTCTGGTTTTATCTCTTTCTCTGCATCAAATGAGGGAACTTCATTTGGAACAAACTTAGATAAAAGAAAAGCTGTTACTAAATATCCAATAATTGAAGCTGGGAATAAGAATAAAAAGTCAGTAAATGTTCCTTTTCCTGCAGTCCAAGCCATAAGTGTTGTAATATCACCAAATGGAGACCAAGCACCACCTGCATTCGCAGATACAACAATATTAATAGCACCTGGCACTAAGAAATCTAATCTCTTTTTCTCTATTGTAACTAAAACAGTCGCTAAAATAAGTGCTGTTGTTAAGTTGTCTGCAATTGGTGATAAGAAAAATGCAATAATTCCAGTTGCCCAGAATAATTGTTTATATGTATATCCTTTTGTTACAAGTTTGTATTTTAAAACATCAAATACACCCATGTGAATTAAAGATTCTATATATGTCATTGCAACAAATAGGAAAAAGAAAATACCTGCAATCTCTAAGATTAAGTGATTTGCTTGAATATGAATTAGATCCATATTTAAATCATTTAGTACATAATAAATTGCAACTAAAATAAACATAAATGTACCAATAAATAATGCTGGCTTAGCTTTATCTATTTCGTATTTATCTTCCGCGGCAATAAAATAGTATCCAATAGCAAATATGAATAAACATGATAAACCAACCCATGTCATCGTTATGTCAGGGTTTTCAACATGTTCACCCCCACCGCCAGCTGCAAATAACGATACTGATGTTATCAGTAATGTCATTAATAATTTTAACATTAATTCTCCTTAAATAATGCACTCATAGCAAAATAGTACACTTGAGTGCTCTTTCTAATTATAGATTTTGCCGTAAACAGCCTTAAAATAATAGAAAATGTAAATTTTTTGTCAAGAAAGTGTCAACTTTAAAATATATGTATCAACTCTTATTACGAATAAAGTGTGCACCCATAGATTCTTTTCTATTAATTGCACTTTGAATTATAGCTTTTGCAGTTAAGAGTCTTAAAAACAATAGTCTTCCAACATCTTTTTGCAAATATTCTTCAATCTCAAATAAGGCATCTTCTAACTCTTTTGTATCTCTTACAATTGAAGCTGCTTTCCACATAATCTTTCTTAGATTGTTTTTAATTTTTTTATCAATTTCTTGATTTCTTGTGTAAGATTTTATATTTTTAGTATAATTTTCATCTGATATTTTAAAATTTTCTTTTAATGAAGTTTCAACTGCTATTTGAGAGAAAACCAATCCTTCTAACAAAGAGTTTGAAGCTAATCTATTTGCTCCATGAACACCAGAACATGCAACTTCACCAACTGCATAAAGGTTTTTTATACCTTTTACTTTTGCATCAAGACTTGTTTCAATTCCACCCATTGCATAATGAAAAGCAGGTGATATTGGAACTTTTTCAGCAGGTAAGTCATAACCTAAATCTTTTAAATTTGAATAAATATTAGGGAATCTCTTCATAAAGTATTTTTTAGTAAACATATCTAAAGATAAGAAAACACCTAAACCAGTTTTTTTATGATAATCAAAAATAGAACGGCTAACTACATCTCTTGGAGCTAATTCTTCATCTTTGTGATAATCTTTTAAAAATCTATATCCATTTTCATCTACAATATGTGCACCCTCACCTCTTAAAGCTTCTGAAAGTAAAGGTTTTCTTGCAAAGTGAGTTCCTTTTACAACTGTTGGATGAAACTGCATCATTTCCATATCTTTTAATTTTAAGCCCTTATGTGCAATAAGTCCTTGAATTTCTCCTGCAATTGCTGTTGAGTTAGTATGATATCTGTAAAGAGAACCAATTCCTCCACTTGCAATTATTGTATTGTGTGCATAAACAATTCTTTGCTCTGTTTCAGAAGTAAAAAACTGAACTCCATAACAAATACCATCTTCAATAAGTAAATCATTTACAACAGCATTTGTTGCCATTTCATGATTACACTGTTCTAATAAGAATACATGAATCATTCTTCCAGTCGCATCACCATCAGCATGAAGAATTCTACTTCTACTGTGTGCTGCTTCTTTTGTATATGCTAATTCACCTTTATCATTTAAATCAAACTTTAAACCTGCATCAATAATATTTTTTACTGCTTTTAAAGATTTTTTGCTTAATAGCTCAACTGCTTCTTTATCGTTGTAATTTACGCCAGCTGTCATGGTATCTTGAATATGAACAGGAATATCTACATCGTCAACAGCAGTTGCAATTCCACCTTGAGCCCAGAAAGTATTACAATCCCAAGGAGATTTTTTACATAATACTAACACTTTTTTATCTGCAGGTATAAGTCTTGCAGCGTTTAAACCTGCAATTCCTGTACCTATAATTATATAATCATATATCATTATTTTGAAACTTCTTTATTACTTTTTATTTTTGTTGTTTTATCTGACACATAAACAGGGTCACCTTTATAACCACAAGCACTAAAAGATAATATAAAACCTGCTATAATTAACATATGAAAAAATTGAATGAAATACTTAGTCATCTTAAAAATAATCCTGAATTCAGAAAGATTAACACATCATCTACAATTGAAAAATTTATAGATGTACTTCCTTTGAAACTAAAAAAGGGAGTTAAGTTTGGCTATATAAAAGGTCAAACCTTATATTTTGTACTAACCCATCCTGTTTATAAAATGGAGTTTGAGTATAACAAAGCAGATATAAAATCATTATTAAAAAACTCCAATTTTGATAATGTAAATGAAATAGCTTTTTTTGTTACAAATAAAATTGAGAGAAAATCAAAAGAAATAAAAGAAGAACCTTTGTATAAAGAACGTTCAAATGGAATATTTATAAATAGAGCAAAAGATGAAAATATTTATAAAAAATTTGAATCTATTAGAAATATCATAACAAAGACTTAAATAAAGCTTCTCTTTGTTTATAATCAGGACAGTAAACTTCTACTAAATCCCAAAACTTTTTTGAATGATTTTTATGTTTTATATGTGCAAGTTCATGAATAACAACATATTCAGCAATTTCTATAGGAAATTTACATAATTGTGTATTAAAATTCAAACCATTTTTATAGTTGCACGAGCCCCATGTTCTTTTATTTTTTCTGTATTTTATTGATGTTGGATAAAGTTTCATTTGTTTTGAATATTTTTCAACTAAAGGTGGAATTATCTCTTCTATTTTTATTCTATAAAACTTATCGATATTTGTAATTTTATAGTCAATTAACTTTTGAGTTTTACCAAAAAATAAAAATTCATCATTTTCTAATTTATTTAAACTGATTTTTTCTAAGCCTTTTAAAAGCCACTGTTTTTTTCTTTTTAGTAAATCTTTAGCATCTTCTTTAGTAAAGTACATATTTGCTCTAATTTGTATTTCATTATTATTTATAACACGTAAATAACAATGCTTAATACTCTTTTTATTTACTAATTTAACAGTAAGCACCAAAGAATCAAGATTATGCTGAAATTCCAAACTTTTCCTTAAGATTATTTTTGTTATAATCACGAATTATATCATAGAAATATGATCCATATTACATAAGAGGAAACATTAATGAAAATTGCAAACAGAATGGAAAATTTATCTCCATCGGTTACTATGGCAATTACAGCCCTAGCAAGGGAGCTAAAAGCTCAAGGTAAAGATATATTAAGTTTTAGTGCAGGAGAACCTGATTTTAATACTCCAGAAGTTATTAAACAAGCAGCTATTCAAGCTATTATAGATGGACACACAAAATATACAGCCGTTGAGGGAATAACTGAAACCAAACAAGCAATCATTAATAAGTTAAAAAGAGACCATAATTTAGAATATAACTTAGATCATATTATTATTAGTAATGGTGCAAAACATTCATTATTTAATCTTTTTCAAGTATTAATTGAAAAAGGTGATGAAGTAATTATTCCAGCACCTTACTGGGTTACATACCCTGAACAAGTAAAATATTCTGATGGAGTTCCTGTAATTATTGAAACAGATGATTCAGCTGATTTCAAAATAACAGCAGAGCAATTAAAAAATGCAATTACTGACAAAACAAGAATTCTTTTATTAAATACACCATCTAATCCAACAGGTGCTGTTTACTCAAAAGAAGAGTTAGTAGAAATAGGAAAAGTTCTTGAAGGTACAGATATTTTAGTACTATCTGATGAGATGTATGAAAAAATCATGTATGATGGAAAAAAATTCACAGCAGCAGCTGAAGTTTCTCATGATATGTATATGAGAACTGTTACAATTAATGGTTTAAGTAAAGCCGTTGCAATGACTGGATGGAGATTTGGATATTTAGCAACTCCTAGACCTGAACTTGTAAAAAGTATGATTAAACTTCAAGGTCAAGTAACTTCAAATGTAAATTCAATCACTCAATATGCAGCAATTCCTGCGCTTGAAGGTGAAGCTGATGAAACAATGGAAATCATGAGAAAAGAGTTTGAAAAAAGAAGAGATGTAGCAGTTAAATCTTTTAATGCAATTGATGGATTAAGCTCTTTTAATCCAGATGGTGCATTTTATTTATTTATAAACATACAAGGTGTTACATCTGATTCTATGAAGTTTTGTGCAGATTTACTTGAAGAAAAAGGTGTTGCTTTAGTTCCAGGACTTGCATTTGGAACAGAAGGTTATGTTAGATTCTCTTTTGCTACAGATTTAGAAACAATTGAAGAAGGAATTAGAAGAATCAAAGATTTTGTAGAGAATAAATAATTATGACTCCACAAAAAAAAGCTACGGTCGTATCATCTTCGGTTGCGGCCCTTCTTACTATAATGAAATTGATTATAGGAATAGCTAGTGGATCAGTTGCTGTTTTAGCTTCAGCAATTGATTCTGTTCTTGATATGTTCGTATCACTTTTTAACTATTTTGCAATATCAAACTCTGAAAAACCAGCAGATAGAGAGTTTAATTATGGTCGTGGAAAAATTGAAGCACTTGCATCCGTAATTGAAGGTACAATTATTACTATATCTGGACTTTTCTTGCTTTATCAAGCAATACAAAAAGCAATAAATGGTGAAATATCAAAGTATGTTGAGACATCAATTATTGTTATGATTATTTCTCTTATTATTACAATTTTTTTAGTAATTTATTTAAATAAAGTTGCAAAGAAAACTAACTCTATGGTTATTAGAGCTGACGCACTACACTATAAAACAGATGTTTATTCTAATGTTGCTGTTTTATCATCTTTAGTTCTTGTTCATTTTACAGGATATGAAATGATTGATGTAATTGTAGGAAGTGGAATTGCATTATATATTATTTACTCAGCTTATGAACTAATTCATGACGGTGTTTTAGTTTTATTAGATAGAGCAGTTGATAGTGATCTTGTTCATAAAATCGAAGATATTATTAAACATAATGAAAATGTAAATGCTTATCATCTTTTAAAAACTAGAGAAGCTGGACATCAAACTTTTGTAGAAGTTCATTTAGTTTTTGATTGTATTATTACACTTATGAATGCGCATAAAACAAGTGATAAAATAGAGCAAGAAATAGAAAACTTAGATAAAAACAGAGATTGGATAATAAATATTCATATGGATCCATATGATGATTTTGAAATTAATGATATGAAATAATTAGGAAAAGAAATGAAAAGAATTCTATTTATATTACTACTTATTACAACTTTTTTATTTTCAAATAGTCAAACAAACTATAAAACTGCAAAGCTTTATAAAGATGATATATCTTCAAATAAAGCTTTTATAATGCAACAAAATGATGCTTTACTAATTGATGTTAGAACAAAACCTGAATTTAAAAAATTAAGAGCAAAAGATTCAATTAATATACCAATTTTTTATGCAAAAAATGGGAAGAGAGTTTTTAATAGAAACTTTTTAAATGAAATTTATGAAGTATCAGAAAAGAATATACATAAAAAAATAATCTTAATTTGTAGAAGTGGTTCAAGAACAAAACTTGCAAGTAATCTATTAGCAGAACAAGGCTTTTCTAACATTTATAACGTACGATACGGATTTCAATATGATTGGTTAAAAGTAAAACTTCCAACTGAAAAATAATAAGTTAATACTAAGTAAATAAAAGTAAATATTTATTATTAAATAATAAACTTTTTTTAGCTATACTAAATCCTTATACAAAAGGATTTTCATGAATTTTATAAAGATACTAGGAGCTAGCGGAAGTAAAGCTAAAGGAATGGGAACAACATCATTCCAAATTTTTAAAGATATTATAGTTGATGCTGGAAATGTTATAAACTCTTTAGGAGATGAAGCTTTAGAAATAAATCATATTTTCTTAACTCATTCTCACTCTGATCATATATCTGACTTACCTTTTATAATTGAAAGTTATTTTGAAAAAAGAAAAACTCCTTTAACAATATATGCATTAAAAGAAACTATTGATATTCTAAGAAATCACTCTTTTAATGATTTAGTATGGCCTGATTTTACAAAAATAAAGTTAATAAATTCGGATCAAGACTCTCTTATTTTTAAAGAAATTGAAATTAATAAACCTATAGAAATTGATGATTATAAAATAAAAGCAATTCCTGCTGTACATATAAAAGGTGCTTGTGGTTTTGTAATTACAAAAAATCATCAAGGTTTTATAATAAGTGGAGATACATATAAAAATCCAACTTTATGGGAAGAAATAAATAAAAACAAAGAGATAAAAGCTCTACTTTTAGAGTGTTCTTTTCCTGATAAATTAACTTCTTTAGCAAAAACTACAAATCATTTATCAGCTGAATTAATAAAAGAAGATTTAGTAAATTTAAAAAGAGATGATATAACTATATTTTTATATCATCTAAAACCTCTTTATACAAAAGATATTAAAAAAGATATTAAAAAGAATGAGATATTAAAAAATGGTGGTAAAATTTTATTAGAAGGTGATGTTATCCATATTGATAAAGGAACAATTGAACATAATCTAATTAGTGAAGATAAGTTTCAAGAGATTATGAAAATAAACTTAGCTTTATCTTCTGAAACAAACAGAGATATCCTTTTAGACAAAATTTTAGCACTTCTTAGAAAGCTTACAGGTTCTGATGCTGGAACACTATATCTTAAATCAAAAGATGGAGCGAAACTTGATTTTAAAGTTATTCAAAATGATTCATTAAAAATGAATAAAAACAATCTTAATTGGGAACCCTTATCTTTTAGTTTAGAAGATGGAACTATAAATAATGAAATGGTTGCAATTGTTTGTGCTAATGAAAAAAGAATTATTAATATAAAAGATGTTTATAAAACTACAAAATATATTTTTAAAGGTACAAAAGATTTTGATAAAAAAACAGGATATAGATCTAAATCTATGCTTGTAATTCCTTTGATTAACCATGAAGATGAAGTTATGGGAGTACTTCAATTAATTAATAAAATGGATAATCATAAAATAGTAGACTTTAATAAATCTGATGAGAAAATAATAAAATCTTTAGCTTCACAAGCTGCTATGTCACTTACAAATACTCAATTAATTTTAAGTTTAGAAGAGTTTTTAAATGCATTTGTATCAACAATTGCAAAAGCAATTGATGCAAAATCACCATATACAACAGACCATATTGGAAAAGTAGAAAAAATAGCCCTACTTTTAGCAAAAGCAATAAATGATGATAAAACTATTTATAAAAAAATAAAATATAATGATAATGATTACAAGCAAATTGCACTTGCAGCATGGATGCATGATATTGGAAAAATTTCAATGCCAGATCATATTATTGATAAAGCAACAAAACTAGAAAAAATATTTGATAGAATTGAGTTAATTGAATTTAGATTTGAAATAATAAAAAAAGATGTAGAGATTAAATATCTTAAAAATGAAATGTCAAAAGAAGATTATGAAAAAGAGATATTAAACTTAAATAGTCATATAGAATTCTTAAAAGCCACAAATAAAGGTGGTGAGTTTATGCATGATGAAGATATCCTTAAATTAAAAGAAATTGCTAAACTAAAATATATAAAAGATGGGAAAGAAATTCCTGTTTTAAATGAAGAAGAACTATATAATCTATCAATTAAAAAAGGAACACTTACACGTGAGGAAATTGATATTATTAGAAATCATGCACACTTATCACTTGAAATGATTTCAACTTTACCTTTCCCTAAAAAATATAAAGACGTTTTAAATATAGCATGTAATCATCACGAAAAATTAAACGGTAAAGGATACCCAAGAGGTCTTCATGCAAATCAAATTACATTAGAAGATAGAATAATGATTTTTGCAGATGTATTTGAAGCACTTACAGCATCACAGCGTCCATATAAGGATGCGATGAAATTATCTCAAGCATATAATATATTAAATAACCTCGTACAAAAGGGAGAAATTGACAAAGATTTAACTGAATTCTTCTTTAATAATGAAATCTTACATAAATATGCAAATGAAGCCCTATCCCCTGAACAAATTGATATGAAGTAAATAAATGATTACAAAGGCTAAGTTAAAAAAAGATTTTATCTATATACTAGCATCTATTTTTATAGCTTTAAGTATAAGTTTAATATATATATTTGCACCTAAACTTCCAAATTCTATTGATAATAGATTAAAAGATTATATGTTTAATATAAGAGGTGAAATAGCTCCAAAAACCAATAGTGTTGTAATTATTGATATAGATGAAAAGTCCTTACAATCTCTAGGACAATGGCCTTGGTCTAGAAATACATTAGCAAAAATATTAAGAAACTTAAAAGATAAAGATATTGCAATAATTGGAATGGATATTGTCTTTGCAGAAGAAGATAGAACCTCTCCACATAGTGTTTTTGATAAATTAAATATCCAAAAAGAAAATATTCCTAATTATGATTTTGAGTTTGCGCAGACAGTTGCTACAACACCTACAATATTAGGATATCAATTTGAATTTCAAAGAAAAAAACATATAAATAAAGAAGCTCCCTCAATTCAAACAATGTTTATTGAGAAAAATAAAAAGCTAGGAAAGAATCATTTAATTCAAGCAAATGGAACAATTTTAAATATCCCAATAATTCAAGATAGTTCATATTCAAGTGGATTTTTCAACAACATACCAGATGATTCAGGGGTTATTAGAAGTGTTCCTTTAATTATTTCATATGATGATGAAATATATCCATCTCTTGCACTTGAAACACTTAGAATTGCACTAGGTATTAAAAGAATCAATATTAATTATAATGAAAATGGTGTAAAAAATCTACAATTAAATGACTATATTATTCCAACTGATAGACATGGTAGATTACTTATTAACTTTAGAGGAAAAGAAAAAACATTTGATTATATATCAGCAGTAGATATTTATAATAATACTTTTAAAAAAGAGGATATTGAAAATAAAATTGCTTTATTAGGAACTTCAGCAGCAGCCTTATATGATTTAAGGGCAACTCCTTTTGAATCAATATTTCCAGGGGTTGAAGTGCATGCAAATGTGATTGATAATATTATTGCAAAAGATTTTTTGTATAAACCATCATGGGTTGATGGAGCAAATATTTTTATTATCTTTGTATTAGTTTTTTTTGTTGTATACATAACAAAAAAGATACATCTATTATTTATTCCTTTATTAACTACTAGCTTACTATTTTTATGCTCTTATTTAATCTATTTCATTCTTTTTAATTATGGCTTAGTATTAAATATATTTTTCCCATTAACAGCAATTATATTATCAACTATTATTACTATTATGTTGCAATATTTTTATGAAATTAAAAAGAAAGATGAGATTAAAAATAAGTTTGCATCAAAAGTATCAAAAGATGTAATGGAACAATTATTAAAAAATGTAAATAATAATCAACTCCAAGCACAAAATAAAGAAATTACAGTTTTTTTTAGTGATATTAGAGGCTTTACTAAAATCTCTGAAGATATTAAACAACCTGATTTATTAGTAAAATATATTAATAAATATATGACACCAATGAGTGAAATAATCACAAAAAACAAAGGTACTATTGATAAATATATTGGTGATGCAATTATGGCATATTGGAACGCTCCTTTTGATATAGAAGACCATGAAGATAAAGCAGTAAAAAGTGCACTAGAGCAATTAGAAGAGTTAGAAAATTTAAATATAACTCTAGAAAAAAACAAGCAGCCTTTAATAGATATAGGAATAGGTATAACAACAGGTATTGCAACTGTTGGAGAGATTGGAAGTATTGGGCGAAGCGATTATACTCTTATTGGTGATACTATCAACATTGGTTCTAGAGTTGAATCTTTATGTAAATTCTATGGAGTAAAGCTAATTATTACAAACTTCACTAAAAATAATCTTAAAAACTCTTATACTTTTAGATATCTAGACTATGTAAAATTAAAAGGTAAAGATGAACCTATTGAGTTATGGGAAGTAATTAGCAATAATAAAATATCAAGTCAATTTAATGAAGAATTAGAAATTTATAATAAAGCAATAAGTATTTTTACAAAAGCACAACTACAAGAATCAAGAAAACTGTTTGAAGAACTAGTTACTTTAAATCCTTGTACTTTATATAAATTATATTTAGCAAGATGTGAAGAATATATATATAGTAACAGTTTCCAAGAGGTTTACAAACATGAAAGCAAATAATAAAAGGCTATTATATATGAAATTATTTTTTACTATTATTCTACTATTTCCATTTTTAAGTATTAGTGCAAGCACCTATACTTTATACATAGCATCAACAAAAAATAAAAATATCGCAAAAAAATATATAGAAGAAGTTAATGATTTATTAAAAATTGAAAATTTAGTTGTAAGAACGCATAAAAAAGAAAACTATAGTTTAATTGTTAATCAAATCAAAGATATTCAAAGTGCAAAAGATTTACAAAACAAGCTAAAAAAGACTACTTATAAAGATAGTTTTGTAAAAAAAGATTTAAAAGATTTAAAATACAATATATTATTTTATACTAAAAGTACAATAGAGAATAAAACAATTGTTAAAGAAGCAAAAGAAGATGAAAAAGAGTACATTCTAGATGTTGAATCTTCTAATGAATATATTACTGCTTCAACGATGTACAATATTGGAAACTATAAACGGTCATATGAACTATTTAATAAACTCTTTTATAAACATAACTATAATCTAAATATTAACTATTTCTTAGCTCAAAGTGCAATTAAACTAGGAATGTATGATGAAGCATCAATAGCATTTGAAAGAGTTTTAATTCAAGATCCAAAGTTTAATAAAGCAAGATATGATTATGCAAGATTATTAACAAAATTAAAGTTAAAAAAAGAAGCAAAAAAAGAGTTTAATATACTTTTAAAAGAGAATATTACAGAAGAGATAAAAAAAGATGTTAAAAAGTATTTAAAATATTTAAATAAAGAAAGAAAATTAACTTATAATTCTGCAACTTTGATTTTAGGAGCAGGACATAATTCAAATGTAAATAATGGACTTTTATCAACTCAATATACACTTCCAGGATTAGGGGATATATCTGTTAGGGGTGAAGAACCTATTAGTGATAATTTTCATAATGAGATTTTATCTTTAGATTTTAATAATATTTTAAAAAGTAATACTGCAATAAAAATAAAAAATAGTCTTCTTGCCCCTGACTTCGTCGCTTATTTAAATTAAAAAACAAGAAACCCTTAATAAAGGGCTTTAGATTATCAATTAACTCATATTTGGGTGTCCCAAGTGTATAATAACTCATGTTTGTAAGAAAAAAGAGTAATAAAAGTGGTACCGTAAGTGTCCAAATTATAGATAAATCATCTGGAAAATATAAAGTTGTTAAAACAGTTGGTTCCTCAAAAGATTTAGATGAAATTGAAAAGCTATATCAAGAAGCATATAAAATAATACCAACACTTCAAAAACAAGATACTTTTAATTTTTTAAGTAATACTGATGAAAATATTTTAAACTTCACAAAATCATTATCAAATTCAAATATAACAGCAGTAGGTGCAGAACTTGTATTTGGAAGACTCTTTGATAGTATAGGCTTTAATGTAATACAAGACCAACTATTTAAAGATTTAGTACTTTCAAGAATAATCTACCAAGGAAGTAAATTAAAATTAACTGATTATTTAAGAAGATATGAACATAGGGAAATATCAGTGCAAAGAATCTATAGATTCTTAGATAAGTTAAATTCAAAATATAAAGATCAAGTAGAAGAGATTGCATTTCTTCATACAAAAAAAGTATTAAAAAATATAACTGTAGTTTTTTATGATATGACTACATTGTACTTTGAAGCACAAGATGAAGATGATTTTAGAAAAATAGGATTTAGTAAAGATGGTAAATTTCAAGACCCACAAATAATGTTAGGATTATTAGTTGGTGAAAAAGGATATCCAATAGGATATGAACTGTTTAAAGGGAATACATTTGAAGGACATACTTTAATACCAGTACTTGAAAAATTCCAAGAGAAATTTGACCTTGTAAAACCAATTATTATTGCAGATAGTGGATTATTATCAAAGAAAAATATAGAACAATTAAAAGTAAAAGATTATCAATACATTCTTGGGGCAAGAATCAAAAATGATACAGATGATATCTCAAAACAGATATTAGATTTAAATATTTGTGTTGATGGACAAAGTGCAATAATTAAAAAAGATGATAAAGATAAACTAATCATTACATATACTGATAAAAGAGCAAAGAAAGATGCTTATAATCGTAAGAAAGGCTTGATTAGACTTGAAAAGAAAGTTAAATCAGGAAAACTTACAAAAGATAAAATAAATGCAAGGGGATACAATAAATATCTTCATTTAAAAAATGATGTAAATGTAGAAATAGATTATGATAAATTTAATGCTGATTCAAAATGGGATGGATTAAAAGGATATATTACAAATACAAATTTATCAGCTGATGCAGTAATATCAAACTACTCAAATCTTTGGCATATTGAAAAAGCTTTTAGAATGTCAAAAAGTGATTTACAAATAAGACCTATTTATCATTTTGCAAAAAGAAGAATAGAAGCCCATATCTCAATTTCGTTTGTAGCATATACAATTTATAAAGAACTTGAAAGATTACTATATAAACATAATGCTCCATTTAGTGTTCAAACTGCTAGAGAAATAATACAGAATATTTATCAATTAGAATTTACTTTACCTGATTCAAAAGCAAAAGAAAAAATACTTTTAAACATGGATGAGGAACAGAAGTTTTTACTAGACATTATTGCAAAAGAAACTTAGGGTGTCCCAGCGATGAAGTCAGGAAAAAGAAGCAAAAAAAGAGTTTAATATACTTTTAAAAGAGAATATTACAGAAGAGATAAAAAAAGATGTTAAAAAGTATTTAAAATATTTAAATAAAGAAAGAAAATTAACTTATAATTCTGCAACTTTGATTTTAGGAGCAGGACATAATTCAAATGTAAATAATGGACTTTTATCAACTCAATATACACTTCCAGGATTAGGGGATATATCTGTTAGGGGTGAAGAACCTATTAGTGATAATTTTCATAATGAGATTTTATCTTTAGATTTTAATAATATTTTAAAAAGTAATACTGCAATAAAAATAAAAAATAGTCTTCTTGCCTATAATAAAAGTTATCTAAATGAAAAAGATGAAAATATTTCTGTTTTTACATACAAACCGAGTGTCTCTTATATTTACAATAAATATTTATATGGTTTAGAATCAAATATAAGTAGAGTTTTAAAAAAAGAAAATAATGATATAAATATATTATCTTTATCCCCATTTATATCAAATAAAAAGTTTAAAGCATCCTTAGATTATCAAAAGTTACTTTATACTAATAGTGAGAATAAAAATAAAAACTTTGAAAAGTATTCATTTGGATTTTTATATAATTTACAAAAAAATATAAATTTATTTTTAAATTTAGGAAAAATAACGAGAATTAAGAAAGAGCGTATAGACATAGATAGAGCATCAAAAGAGCTAGGTATAGCTTATAATTATAGATTTAATAATAAAAATATGTATACTTAGGATATAAATTTGAAATAAATAATTTTAAATATTTTAATTCATTTTTTAATAATAAAAGAAAAGACAATACTCATAATTTGAGTTTTAATTATGTATATAATATTAAAAAAGATGATGCAATTAGTTTATCATCTTCATTTAATAGAAATAATTCTAATCAAGATGCATATTCATATGAAACATTTGAAACAAAACTTAATTATATAAAAAAATATAATTGGTAAGAAGAAAAAAGGAAAAAAATGAAATTATTAGTATTAATACTATTATTTACAAATATTCTATTTGCTAATATTGGAAAAATTGTATCATTAAAAGGTGAAGCAACTATTACAAGGGACAGTAAAACATTTGAAGTTACAAGAGATACTTATTTAAAAGAAAAAGATACCCTCATAACAAAAAACAATTCAAAAGTCCAAATTCTTTTTAAAGATGAAACAATCATTTCTATTGGTAAAAACTCTATATTTAAAATTAATGACTACTTATTTGAAGATAAAAATAACGTAAATGCAGAATTCTCTATGATAAAAGGTGTATTTAGAACTATTACTGGAAAAATTGGAAAAATCGCACCTCAAAACTTTAAATTAAAAACAAAAAGTGCTTCAATTGGTATTCGTGGTACTCAAATAATCACAGACTTATCAAATGGAAAAGAAAGAATATTTTGTACAGAAGGACAAATTGAGATTACTCAAACTTCAACAAATTTAAAAATCCTTGTAAATAAAGGTGAATTTGTTGATATGGAAAAAAACAATGGTAATTCATTACAAAAAAATAGAACAAAAACAAAAGATTTAAAAGAAGTGAATGAAGATATATCCGTAAGTGAAAATAAAGCACAAGATACTGCAACAGAAAAAGAAGATATTGAAACAACTGAAACAACTGAAACAACTGAAACAACTGAAACAACAGAAACAACAGAAACAACAGAAACAACAGAAACAACAGAAACAACAGAAACAACAGAAACAACAGAAACAACAGAAACAACAGAAACAACTGAAACTACTGAAGTAAGTGTTAATACAGCAGATGATAATATATTGGAAAGTACTAACACCTTAGAGGAAACAGCTAAGGAGGAGGAAATAACACAAGAGGCTCAAGAACTTGCAGATGAACTTGCAGCAGAAGAAGCACAGAGACTTGCAGATGAACTTGCAGCAGAAGAAGAAGCTCAAAGACTTGCAACTTTAGAAGAACTAGGTAAAGAGCAAGAAGAAGCAGCTGATGCATTAACAGACAGTTTAGAATTGATTACTCCAGATTCTTTTTATACAAACAATACAAGTAAGGCAAGTTACCTTGGAACATTTAATGAAAATAGTTTTGACTCGCAAACACAATATTATAAAAAAATAGGAAATAACGATAGGTTATTAATTCCAACAGACACTACAATTTCTATGGATATTGACTTTGGTAAAGATGATGATCAAGTAACAAATGGAAAAGTTTCTGTATCAGGTTATGCAGATTTAGAATTTGATGGTTATTTTAAAACAGATAATACATTAAAATTAAAAGCAGCAAATAGTACAGTAGGTGACGGTGGAGATGCTACTTTCTTTGGCTCTGAAGCAAATATTATAAGTGGAGATATTAAGTTACAAAATGATGAGATTAAACTTGAAGGTGAATTTGATGCTGAAAAGTATGAATACGGAGATATTGATGAAATTACAAATACAGATTACTTTATAAATAATACATCAACAGCAACATACACTGGTAATTTTAATAGTACAAGATATGATGAAAGTTCACAATATAGCTCATCTTACTTTAATAAAAGTGCAATTGACCAAAATACAACTATTTCAATGGACATTGATTTTGGAGCAACTCAAGATCATATAACTAATGGTAAGATTGATATGGTTTCTGTGCCAGATTTTGAATTTACTGGTCATATTAACCAAAATAATGTTAGCTTATCTGGTGGAGATTTATGGGGAAGTGGAAGTGCAAAGTTTTATGGGAATGAAGCTAATACAATGAAAGGAAATGTTTATTTTCAGAATTTAACTAATAGTATAAAAGGTGACTTTGAAGCGAGTAAAACTACTGCAGATCAAGCAAATTAATGTATTTATAAGCTACTAATTATTTTTTAGATAAACTCCTTTCAACTAAAAATTAGGATAAGTAAAAATATATGGCATTAATCGACCTACAAAACATTTCAAAACAATATGACACAAAAGTAATTTTGAAAAATGCAAACTTTACTTTAAATCAAGGTCAAAGAATTGCAGTAATTGGCCAAAATGGTCAAGGAAAATCAACATTACTTAAGATAATTACAGAAGAAGTTGAACCAGATGATGGTATAAAAGCAATTGATAAATCTATTAAAATAGAAATGCTAGCACAGCATCCAAAATTTGATGATAATTTACTTGTTCGAGATGCGATTGAGAATCAACTTCAAGAGTTAAAAGATGCAAGAATTGAATATGAAGAAATATCTGTTAAAATTGTAGATGATTATGAAAATACAGAATTAATCAATAGACAAAGCGAACTTGCAACATTTTTAGAATTCCATAATGCTTGGGATTTAGACAATATGATTGAACGAGTATTAAAAGAATTTCATTTAAAAGAGTATGAATTTAAAGATGTTAATCTACTTTCTGGAGGGGAGCAAAGAAGGGTTTCTCTTGCAGGACTTCTTCTTAAAAAACCTGATGTTTTACTTTTAGATGAGCCTACGAATCATCTTGATGTTTATATGGTCGAGTTCTTAGAACAACTTCTAATTAAAAACAATTTTACTCTTATTTTTATTTCACATGATAGATATTTTATTGATAATATTGCAACTTCTGTTATTGAAGTTGAAAATGGAACATTACGTAAGTTCCAAGGTGGGTATTCATCATACTTAGAACAAAAACAGCAACTTTTAGAAAATATGCAAAAAGACCATCATAATATGATTAGATTATTTAAAAGAGAAGCTCACTGGATGCAAAGAGGTGTTACTGCAAGACGGAAAAGAAATGTAAGAAGAAAAGCAGAATACTTAGATTTAAAACAAAAAGTTAAATCAAATCCAGCAGCAATTAGAAAAATGAGTGTTGAACTTCAAAGAGAACAAAAGTCTTTTAATACAGATGAAAATACAAGAACTCAAAATAAAAAGAAAATGCTTTTTGAACTTGATGATATAGCTATAACTCTTGGAGATAAACTTTTAATTAAAGATTTTACTACTAGAATTTTACAAAAAGATACTATTGCAATTGTAGGACCAAATGGTACTGGAAAATCTACAATGCTTAAAATATTTATGGAAAAACTTAAAATCGATTCAGGTCGATTTAAAAAAGGTGATTTTAAAGTAGGATATTTTGACCAACATAGAGAGATGCTAAATGATAATCAAAGTATTATGCACACTTTCTGTCCAAATGGTGGAGATTTAGTTGAACTTCAAGATGGAAGAACAATGCATGTTTATGGTTACTTAAAAAACTTCTTATTCCCAAAAGAGTATTTAGAAAAAAAGATTGGTGTATTAAGTGGTGGAGAGAAAAATAGAGTAGCTCTTGCACTTTTATTTACTAAAAATATAGATTGTTTAGTTTTAGATGAGCCTACAAATGATTTAGATTTGCCTACGATTAATATTTTAGAAGAGTACTTAGAAAACTTTCAAGGTGCAATAATTCTTGTATCTCATGATAGATATTTTGTTGATAAAATTGCAAAAAAACTATTTGTTTTCAAAGGTAAAAATGGACAAGTTGAAGAGAGTTTCCAGCCTTATAGTGAATACTTAGAGATTGAAAAAGAGTTAAAAGATTTAAGCTCGCTAGAAAAAAGTATAAAAAAAGAAGAATCTGAAAAAACAAAAGAAATAACAAAAAAGAGGCAAGTAAAACTGTCATTTAATGAGCAACGAGATTATGAAATGCTTCCTGATGAAATAGAAACTTTAGAAGAGAAAATTGAAGAAATCAATAAATGCCTTATGGATTCAAAATGTTATGAAGCTAAAGGGATAGTAGCAGTTTCTAAAGAGCTTGAAGAAGTTGAAGCAATTTATGAAACAAAAGTTGAAAGATTTTTACAGCTAGAAGAGTTAATAGAAAGTTTTAACTCTTAAAAAGATATAATAATAATATAACTAATAAATAATATAAGGATTGAAATGAGTTTAAAGCAACAACTTAAAGATGATGTTAAAATAGCTATGAGAGAAAAAAATATAGTTAAAAGAGATTCAATTAGATCAATTAATACAATGATTAAACAAATTGAAGTTGATGAAAGAATTGAATTAACAGATGAAGATATTATTAAACTAATTCAAAAAGGTATTAAACAAAGAGAAGAAGCTATTTCTCAATATAAGGCTGCTTCAAGAGATGATTTAGTTGAAAAAGAAGCTGAACAAATTGAAGTATTTAGACTTTATTTACCTGTTCAAGCAAGTGATGAAGAACTTGAAGCTGGAATGAAAGAAATCATTGCTCAAGTAAATGCACAATCTATGAAAGATATGGGAAAAGTAATGGGAACTGCTAGTAAAAAATTTGCAGGTATTGCTGATGGAAAAAGAATTAATGAAATGGTTAAAAAACTTTTAGCTTAATAATATATTTTAGGATTAAATATGAGTAATGAATTTAAAGAAATTTTTTCAAAACTATCTGTAATTGAGAAGAATGAAGTAACAAAAAACAAAATTGAAAAAACTCTAGAAATCATTCCAATCCTTCTAAAAAGAGTTTCTACACAAAATGTAGATGTTTTAGCAGGTATTCTTAAACAATCAGTTCTGCCATCAATATGTCCAGAAACAGATGATGAGATTGAACAAGTATTTGAAAGTATAAATAAAAATCCAAATTTATTATTTGAAAAAGAAATTCAAGAAAAAATACAAAGATTTATCGAACAAAGATTTCAAAGAGATAAGCAAATTGTAATACAAAGAACTTCTGATATTTCAAAATTTGTTACACTAATGGGACAATATCTAAATGATGCTATTTCAAGTAGTGGTTCTGGTTCTAAAAATGTATTAAGTATAAAAGAAAAAATACAATCTATTGATTTAACAAACAATGGTGCAATAGAATTATCAGATCTTCAAACAGAACTTATAAATGCTGCTTCATCAATTGAAGAAGAGATGAATCAAGTAAGTAATAAACTACAAACTGGAAAAACTCAAGTTCAAGAGCTTGAAGAAAAAGTAAATTCATTAGAAGAAGAACTTACTAAAACTAAAAATGAAAGTATGAAAGATCATTTAACAGGTTTACTTACGAGAAGAGCTTATAATGAAGAAATCAAAAAAATCGAAAGTTCTTATAAAAGACATAATACACAATACGCAGTAGTATTTTTTGACCTAGATTTTTTCAAGAAAGTAAATGATACTCATGGACATGAATGTGGAGATGTGATTTTATCAACATTTGCAAAAATATTAGAAAAAAATACAAGAGACCATGATATTGTTGGAAGATATGGAGGAGAAGAATTTGTTGCTATTGTTCACTTTAATCTAAATAGAGAACTTCTTCAATACCTAAAAAGAATTAAAACAATAGTTACTTCTAATAACTTTAAATATAAAGAGCATGAAATTAAAGTAACATTTTCAGCTGGTGTTGCAATTAGATCTGATCATGAGTCTTATGATAGTGCAATTCAAAAAGCAGATATGCTTTTATATGAAGCAAAAGAAAATGGTAGAAACCAAATTAAACTTGAAGATGGAAAAACTATTTAGTTTTTCCACTATTTACTAAAAATTCAGCTACAATTCTTTCAATATTTATAGTACTTGATCTGTATTATAATATCGTTTTTGCAATCTTTCAAAAACATAAAAACAATCTATTGATAGCCTAGATCTACGCTAAATTATTACTCAATAATTAAATGTTAGGCTTCTTTCATGCATATATAATTTATTATATCTTTTTAAATATTCTAAAATTAATGCACTATTTTTATGGAGTAAAAATAAAATGGTACAAATAAGTAACCAGATATTTTGTAAGAAATTTCTTACTCAAATGGATATCAAAACAGGAATATTACCAAATCCTTATTATGATCTTCCATTTATGATTATAAAAAACTTTTTATCAGAAAAAACTTGTGATGAGATTACTTCTTCTATGAGATTAAATCAAGATATTTGCGAAGCAGAGATTAGGAAATATGAAGCAATTAAAAACTTAACAGGAAAAGATACTTCAATAAGAAAGACTAATATTCATAAGTTAAGCCCCACTCAAACAAATCTTTATAATGAAAACTTCTTAAAACATAAAAAGGATATCGAAAAGTTTTTTAATTTGTGTATTACAACATCTACAGAGATACAAGCCTTAGAGTATACAAAAGGCTCATTCTATAAACAACATAGCGATGACTCAAGCGTATTGCTTAAAGATGATGAAGTTGTTGGTTTTCTTCCTGTTGCTTTAGAGCGAAAAATCACATCTGTTTTATTTACAACAAATCATAGTGATATTGTTTCAAAAAATAATTTTGATGGTGGAGAATTGATTTTTAATTACTTATATGATAGAAAAGGAGAAATAGTTCAAATCAAACCAAAAGCTGGGGATATGATATTATTTTTTAGTAATCCTTATTTTACACATGAAGTTTTAGAAGTAAAAAAAGGGTTTAGAGTATCTTTAGTTCAATGGCATGATGCCATTATTTACTAAAGATATAAATTCTTATATTTCGTACTCTAATAATACTTCTTTTGGAATAAAAGCTATTGTTGCATTTGAAGTTGCTTCTACAATTATCTTAGGTGCACAACCAGCTTCATAGGCTTCTTTCCATCTTAAGGCACACAAACACCATTTATCACCCTCTTTAAGTCCAGGAAAGCCATATTGAGGAACAGGAGTTGTTAAATCATTTCCTTGTTCTTTGGAGAAAACTAAGAACTCCTTTGTAAGAACTGCACATACGGTATGTTTACTTGTATCTTCAGGAGATGTTCTACAAACGCCATCTCTATAAAATCCAGTCATTGGACTTGTACAACAAATTTCTAAATTAGTTCCTAATATATTAGTTTGCATTTTTATCCTTTTATTCTTGTATTGTCCAAATAAATTTACTTTTATCAAACTTATGGAATGAAAGTTTTTCTAAAATACTATTTTTAATATCTTCATTTATTGTTTTAGTTCTACTTAAAATCCATAAATACTCTCTGTTTGGACTACCTACTAAGGCATAATTATAATTTTTATCTAAATCAATTATCCAATAATCTCCATAAAAAGGTTTGAAAAAACTAACTTTTAATTTTGAGTTTGTAGAATCAAGAGCATAAGCTTCGCCTATTGCTTCTTTTTTCTCTCCATTATCAATATTTGTACATTTGTTAATTACTTTTATTTTTCCATTATCTTTTAACTCATAAGTTGCAGTTACGTTTTTACATCCTTTTTCAAAGAAATGCTCAAACCTTGCAATTTCATACCAAGTACCTTTATACTTTTGTATATCAACACTGTCAACAGTTTTTAGATATGGATTTTTTGCACCACATCCAATAAAGAAAAAGGCTATAAAAACTGCCATTAAAACTTTTAACATAATTACTTCCTTGATTTATAATTTAATATTTCTTTTGTAACTTTATGTCTGTAATCAAACATCTTTTTAAGTTCATTTTGAATAAAAAAATCAAATAAATCCCCAATTTTTCCAAAAGGTAATTCATATTCAACAATATCTTTTAATTCACAAATGTTACCTTTTTGTGTAAAAACATGAGAATGTTTCCAATATTTAAAAGGCGATTTAAGTGCAATATCAACTAAAATATTTGGTTTTTGAATTTTGGCAATTTGTACTTCCCAAGTAGTAGGAATAAAACTTTTTACAGTCTTGATTTTTAACACTCCACCCTCAACTGGAACAAAATCTTTATTTAATAAATTAACTTTTGTATCAGGAGGAGTAATGTTTTGTAAATTTTTTATATCTATGTGAAACTCAAATAGATCTTCTATTTTACAGTTTATAGTAGATATTTTTTCAAATTTTTTCAAATTTCTTCCTTTATTTTACTAAATCATCAACACATGATTTTATATCTTCAAATTCAAATTCAAAGCCATTATCAAGTAGTTTTTTAGGTTTGACACATTGGCCATCAGTAAGAACTTTTGCACCCTCGCTAAATATAATATTTAGTACAAATTCAGGGATAGGCAAAATAGTAGGTCTATTTAAACTCTTTCCTAGTGCTTTTGTAAAATCATAATTAGTACTTGGTTCTGGAGCAGTTAAATTAAAAACTCCTTCTAAATCTTTGTTTTCATAAACAAAACTATATGCATTTAATAAATCTTCTAAATGAATAAAAGAAAAACTTTGTAATCCATAGCCAATAGTACCACCAAGTCCTAATTTAAACGGTGTTAGCATTTTATCCAATGCTCCACCACCTTTTCCTAGAACAATTCCAAACCTAAAAATTGCAGTTCTTATTCCTAATTCTTTTGCTTTTAATGCTTCATTTTCCCAATCCTTGCAAAGATTTGCTAAAAAATCATCTTCATATTCATAATACTCTTCATCATAACAAGTAGAGTTTTTATATATTCCTACAGCAGAAGTTGAAATAAAAAGTTCTGGCTTTTTTTCTGCTTTTTGCATAGCAGAAACTAACGCTTTTGTAGTATCTAATCTACTGTTGTAAAGTGTTTTTTTATAAGATTCTGTCCATCGACTGATTATATTTGCACCAGCTAAATTTATTATAATATCTGAAGTCTCAATAATTGTTAATAGTTTTTTATCATCTTTTAATTCATCTCTTTTAATTCCAATTACATTGAAACCATTATTTTCAAAAAGTTTTCGTAAATTTGTTCCAACAAATCCACTTGAACCTGTTATTGCTAAAGTTTTCATAGTCTACTCCTTTGAAGTAACTTAATTGCATTATTATATACGTTTTAATGATTATTTGTATTATAAAAATGTTAATTGAGAAGTTTTCTTTCATAAAATACATAAACTGACACACTAGGTCTACTAAAAGTATAGTATAACTCTATAATATAAATAAAAAAGGCTTCAATATGGAACCTAAAAAAAGATTTTGGATTGTTGGTGGGAGTTCTGGAATTGGTCTAGAGGTAGTGAAGTTGTGTCTTTTAAAAAACTATCTAGTTATTGCTAGTTCTAGAACGGCTACTACAAATGAAGAATTAAAAAATTTAAAAAAACAATTTCCAAAACAGTTAAGTTTACTTGACATTGATGTATCTTCAAAAGAGGATATAAAACAAAAAGTCAAACTTGCTTATTTAATATATGATGGCTTAGATATTTGGTTTTATAATGCTGCGGCTTATGATGTAATGAGTATTGATTCTTGGGATATTGAAAAATTTGAGCAAATGAATGAAACAAATTATCTAGGAGTAGTTAGAATAATGTCTAATCTTCTACCCTATTTTAAAAGTAAAGAAAATCTAAAAAAAGAAAGTATAAAATGGATATGGAATTGTAGCTTATCTTCATATTTTGGTCTTCCTCAAGGTGGCGGGTATTCTGCACCAAAAGCAGCTTTAGTTAATCTTGCAGAATCTATTTATCCTGAATTAGAACTTTCAAATATAAAATTACAAATAATAAATCATGGTTTTGTAAAAACTAGATTGACATTAAAAAATGAATTTCAAATGCCACAATTAATGGAAGCAAAAGATACTGCAAAAAAAATACTTGAAAGTATTGAGAACTCATCCTCTTTTGAAATCAGATTTCCTTTTGGTTTATCTTCATTTTTAAGTTTATTAAAATTTCTTCCATATAAAGTTTCTCTTGCTTTAACAAAAAAGATGCTTCCATGAATGCCTTTACTTATGCTGCATTTTTTGAAGAAATAGATAAAAATACTTCTATTGAAGTTTATAGAAAAATATTTGACAAAAATGTACAATTTAAAGACCCTTTTCATGATATTGTAGGAGTTGATAAGTTATATAAAATATTCGAAGATATGTATATAAAGCTTGATAATCCAAGTTTTAAAGTTACTGAAATAGTTGAACAAAACAATATTGCTTATTTAAAATGGAGTTTTCATTTCTCATTTAAAGGTAGTAATAAAGATGAGTCTTTTGTAGGTGTTAGTAGAGTTGAGTTTAATAAAGAAGGAAGAGTAATATCGCATATTGATTACTGGGATTCAGCTAGCAATTTATATGAAAAAATCCCAATTCTTTCTTTTTTTATGAAATTTATTAAAAGTAAAATAAATAGTTAATCATGCAAAATAAACAATTAGTATTTTACTATAGTCTTTTAGCAATTCCCTTAGCAATTGTAGGCTTGCCTCTTTATATATATTTACCAACTTTTTATGCAACTACTGTTGATATAGAAATTGCAACTGTGGGCTTGATAATTTTTTTAGCAAGATTAAGTGATGTATTTACTGACCCATATTTTGGGTATTTAAGTGATAAAAGTATTGAGTATTTTAATAGTAGAAAACCTATTATGATTTTAGGTTCTATTATTTTAATTTTCAGTTTTTATGCACTTATAAATCCAAATTTAGACTTTCCTAAGCTTTGGCTTTTTACTTTTTCTATTTTAGTTTATATAGCATGGAGTATGATAAATATTCCATATCTTACATGGAGTAGTGAGATAAGTCAAAAATATGAAGATAAAACTCTTTTAAATAGTTCAAGAGAATTATTTACAATTATAGGGGTTTTAATAGCTTTACTTATTCCTTATATATATAAAGTCTCAGAAGATTTCGAGCAAACTTTAAACATATTATATATCTCATTTTTAATTCTTTTTATTCCTTTATTTTTTATAACTTTAAAAAAAGTCATAATTAAGACAAATATAAAAGTAGAAAAATATACTCTTGAAAATCTTAAAAACATCTATAAAAACATGAATGATTTAAAGTATTTACAAATAGGATATTTTTTCAATAACTTAGCAAATGCACTTCCTGCAACTTTATTTTTACTTTTTATTGAGTTAGTTATTCAAGAAAAAAGTTCTTCTGGAATGATTTTAATTTTGTATTTTTTCGCAGGAATTACTGCTCTTCCTTTTTGGAATTTTTTATCAAGTAAAATTGGTAAAAAAAACACTTGGATTACATCAATAGTATTAGCTTCAACTGCTTTTGCATTTGTACCTTTTTTACAAGAAGGAGATTTAAATGCTTTTATAATCATAAGTTTAGTTTCTGGATTATCTCTAGGAGCAGATATGGCACTTCCAACTGCTATTCAAAGTGATTTAGTACAGAAATCTAAAAATTATGAGAGCAATATCTCTGGTTTATTATTTGGTATATGGACTATGATTACAAAGTTATCCCTAGCTTTTGCAGTTGCTTTAAGTTTTACTATTCTTGGTATTTTTAATTTTGAAGCTTCTAATCCAACATCAACTTCTTTATTTGTACTATCTTTTCTTTATGGTATTTTTCCTGTAATCTTAAAATTAATATCAATATTTTTTATTAATAAATATGAAGATTCAAAAGTATAGTCTTTTTATCTTATTAACAAACATTTTATTACTACAAAAACTCTTAATATAATCATAAAATAACAGTACAAGGAGTTTGAGATGAAGATACTTTTTATAACTATTATTACTTTTTCTATTCTTTATTCACAAACTCCTCCAAAATACTTAAAAGCACCAAAACCTGTTGATTATGTATCAGCAAAAAAGTTTAGTGGCTTATGGTATGAAATTGCAAGAACATACAATAGTTTTGAAAAAGATTGTGTGGCTGCAACTGTTGAGTACATACTCACAGAAGATATGAATTTTCAAATCAAAAACAGATGTTTTGACACTGTAATTGGTGGAGATTTAATTGAATTTAACGGAACAGCAAAACCATTAAACCAAAATACGATGGCACAAATACAAATGACTTATTTCTGGATATTTACTAAAAACTATAGAGTCGTATATTTAAATGAAGACTATTCCAGTGCCGTAGTAGTTGATAATAATATGAATAATTTATGGATTATGAGTAGAACACCCTTTATGAAAAAAGAGAGACTAGATTATATAGTCTCTTTTTTATCTAAATACATGGATACTAAAAGATTAATATATACTCCACAAGATTCGCAAGGACGATACAAATGAATAATGAAAAAAAATTGAAAATAGCAGTCTTAGGAGCAGGAATAAGCGGACTTGGAAGTGCTTACTTATTAAGTAAAAAACATGATGTTGATTTATATGAAAAAGATAATAGATTAGGTGGACATGCTAGAACTTCTCAAGTTGAAGAAGATGGCAAAACATTTGGTGTTGATACAGGATTTTTAGTATTTAACCTTCCTACTTATCCCTTACTTACAAAACTTTTTAAACAACTAGATGTAAAAATTGAAAATAGTGATATGAGTTTTGCTTTTTGGGATCAAAAGAGTAATTTAGCTTATAATGGAGAGTCTTTAAAAGGTATGTATTTTCAAAAGAAAAACATCTTTTCTTACTCTCACAATAAAATGATTCTTGATGTATTAAAATTCAATAAAAAAGCAAATGAAGATTTAGAAAACAATAGTAGTGATTTAGATTTATCTTTAGGTGAATATTTAAAAGATTATTCAAAGTACTTTAAAGAAAGATATATTATTCCAATGGGTTCATCAATTTGGTCAACACCTAGTGATAAAATGAGTGATTTTCCTGCACGTGCATTTTTACGTTTTTTTAAAAATCACGGTTTATTAGGAGTTGATACTCATCATCAGTGGTTAACAGTTAGTGGTGGTTCTATTAATTATGTTGAAAAAATATCAAAGGAAATATCTGGGAAAATATTCAAGAATTCTGATGTAATATCTGTAGTAAGAGAAGATGATAAAGTAATTTTAATACATGAGGATAATTCACAATCAGTTTATGACAAAGTAATCTTTGCAATGCATGCACCTGATGCACTTAACTTAATAGATGAACCAAGTGTAGATGAACTTAGAATTCTCTCATGTTTTGAATATAAAGAAAACAAAGCAGTTTTACATAATGACAAAAAAGCTTTATATCCTGATAAAAAAGTTTATGCGGCATGGAATTATAAAACAAATGGAAAAGATAAAAATGTAACTTTATCATATTGGATAAATAGACTACAAAACTTAAACACTAAAAAAGAGTATTTTGTATCTTTAAATGAAACAGAACAATTAGGTGAAGTAATAGAAAACATTAGCTATGAACATCCTCAATTTGATGCAAAAGCAATTGATGCACAAAGTAAAAGATCTTTAATAAATGGCAAAAACAATACATATTTCGCAGGCGCTTATTGGAGATATGGTTTTCATGAAGATGGTTTATATAGTGCAAATACAATTGCACAAGAGTTTGGATGCCAATTATGAGTCATAAATTTTTTGAAGGAAATATTTACCATAAAAGGTATAGCCCCAAAGTGCATGATTTTAAATATAAGTTTTTTATGATTGATATAAATATATCTAAACTAGAAAAGCTAGATAATAAGTACTTTTCTCAAAACAGTTTTAATCTTTTCTCTTTTAATACAAAAGACCATTTTGGGAATAGTAGTGATTTTAAAGAGAATATAAAAAATTTATTAAAACAATATGACTTAGAACCTACAGAAAAAATGAGGTTTGTTACCTTACCTAGAATTATTGGTTATGTATTTAATCCTATTAGTATTTTAATACTTTTTGAAAATGATAAACCTAGTACTATGCTAGCAGAAGTACATAATTACAATGGTGGAAGAGTTATCTATCATGTCAAATTAGAAACAAATGATAATAAACACTTTAAAGGTAAAACTTTAAAAGATATGTATGTTTCTCCATTTTTTAAAAGAGATGGAGAATATACATTTGATTTAACATATACAAGTAACAATTTTTCAATAGGAATAAATCTTTTTGAAAATGATAAGAAAGTCTTAACTTCTACTTTTGTAGGGAAAAGTCTTGTCTTTAATGAAGTAAATATCATTTCATTATTTTTAAGACATACATTACTTACATTCTGGGTAGTTACAAGAACAATCTGGCAGAGTTTAAAACTTAAATTAAAAGGTCTAAAATGGAATGGACCACAAGCTATTGATCAAATTAGGAGGGCTTAATAATGAAATCATTTTGGAATAACCTAGGAGATAAGTATTTCTCAAAAATCACAAAAGGAACATTAGAAGTAACATTTTGTGATGGAAAAGTAAAAGTATATGGAAATAATCAAGAACCAAAAGCAAAAATGCATTTAACTAATGCAGATTTATTTAGAAGACTTACTCTTTTTGGTGATATTGGTTTTGCAGAAAGTTATATGGATAAAGATTTTGAATGTGATGATTTAACGTCTCTAATTAAAATAGGAATTATAAACTCTGATGCTTTACAAACAAAAAGTGAAGATGAAAAGAAATTCAGTCTTTACAACCTATTTCCAGTTGTAAACAAACTAAAACATATTATGAGAAAAAACTCAAAAACACGTTCTGCTAAAAATATTCAAGAGCACTATGACTTATCAAATGATTTTTTTGAACTGTTTTTAGATGATACTATGATGTACTCTTCTGCTGTATTTGAAAAACCAGATGAACCTTTATTTGAAGCACAAAAAAGAAAAATTGATTTATTAGCAAAAAAATTAAATCTTAAAAAAGGTTCAAAAGTTTTAGAAATTGGTTCTGGTTGGGGAGCAATGGCTATGCACTTAGTAAAAGAGTATGGTTGTGAAGTTACAACTCTAACACTATCAAAAGAGCAAAAAAAGCTTTGTGAGGGTAGATTTAAAGAGAGTAATATAGAAGAGTCTGTAGATGTTATGCTAAAAGATTATAGAGATATGGAAGGACAGTTTGATGCTGTAATTGCTGTTGAAATGTTTGAAGCAGTAGGTCGTGAGTATTTTGATGTATTCTTTAAAAAATGTGAATCTTTATTAAAACCAAGTGGTATTCTTGTTATGCAAATAATCACAATGCCAGATCAAAGATATAGTTCATACTGTAAAGGAACTGATTTCATTCAAAAGTATATCTTCCCAGGAGGACATCTTCCAAGTGTAGGAAAAATATTAGATGTAACTACAAAAAACACAAAATTAAATCTTTTACATATGGAAGAGTTTACTGAGCATTATGCAAAAACTTTAAATATTTGGCATGAAAACTTTAATCAAAAACTAGAAGAAGTTAAAAATTTAGGTTTTGATGAATATTTTATTAGAATGTGGAAAATGTATCTTTGTTATTGTGAAGCAGCATTTTTAACTAGAAATATAAACCTAGTTCAAATTGCTTTTACAAGATATCAAAATATGGATTTAAACGAAGGGCTTGTAGCATGAAACTACAATTCTTCTTCTTAAGTGCAATATTTCTAATTTTTACAGGATGTTCAAAAATGCAAATAGAAGATTTTACAAACAAGGGACCTGAATTTATTCCTCAAGAATATTTCAATGGAAAACTAACTGCTTATGGAATGGTTAAAGATAGAAGTGGAAAAATCATCAAAACTTTTAAAGGTGACTTAGTAGGCTCTTGGGATAAAAATGGTGTTGGAACACTAGATGAAAAATTTGTTTATGATAACGGAGAAAAGCAAACAAGAGTTTGGACATTAACTCCAACAGGAGATAAAACTTTTATAGGAACAGCCGGTGATATAGTTGGTGAAGCAGAAATGATTGCAAATGGAAATACTGTAATGATAGATTATACTATGAGAGTTCCATACAATGATTCTACAATAGATATAAACGTAAAAGATTGGTTACATCTTCAAGAGGATGGAGTTATATTAAATCACACAAAAATGAAAAAGTTTGGTTTTACTGTAGGTGAACTTGTGATTACAATAATAAAAGAATAATATGAAAAATAACTTTGCAATTAGAAAGAGACAAGTGGAATCAATTTTATATTTAATGATAACATTTTTACCTCTATCTTCAATTGCAAACTATTTCCATAATAGAATTGAGTTCACTTATTTATATACAATATCTTCAATAATAACACTATATATTTTCTATAAATACAAAAAGAAAAAACATATAAGTAAAATTGCAAAGCAAATTTTAATTCTTCTTTATATAATTTTTTTTAGCTTCCTAATTTTAGGGGATCAAAGAAGTTTTGATATTTTTTGGGTTTTAACACTACCTTTGATTGTAGTAACAATTGAAAATTACAAAAACTTAAAAAAGTGGCTATATTTATTTTTATTTTTACTTATTTTATCACTAGTCTTATCTTACTTAGATTTAGAAATTATAAGCTATGACAGTTTTGCTTTATGGTCTTTACTTTGGGCTGGTATTTTTATATCTTATATGTCGTATGATTATAAAAGAAATCAAAATGATTTAAAAAAACAGATTAAAGAGTATCAAAATAATTTAGAAAAAAAAGTTGAAAAAGCAACAGAAAAAATTTTAGATTTAAATACAGACTTAGAAGAAACACAAAAAGAAATCATACAAAGACTAGGAACCTTAGGAGAATACAGATCAAATGAAACAGGAGCTCATGTTTATCGAGTTGGTCTTTATTCAAAAAAATTAGCACTTTTGGCTGGTTTAGATGAACATACAGCCGAACAACTAAATTTAACTGCACCCCTTCATGATATTGGTAAAGTTGGAATTGAAGACTCAATTTTAAATAAAGCAGGGAAATTAACAAATCAAGAATTTACAATAATGAAAGCTCACTCAAAAATAGGTGCAGCCATACTATCAAACTCAAAAAAACCTTTAATTCAAATGGCTTGTGAAATTGCAGGAGGTCATCATGAAAAATGGGATGGTTCTGGATATCCAAGAGGTTTAAAAAAAGAAGAAATACCATTAAGTGCTCGAATTGTTGCAATTGCAGATGTTTTTGATGCCCTATTTTCTAAAAGAGTTTATAAAGAAAAATGGAATTTAACTGAGATTGAAAACTTTTTTAAAGAAAATAGTAGTTTTCATTTTGATCCTAAACTTTGTGATTTATTTTTACAAAACATCGATCAATTTAGAAACATATATAATGAAAACCCAAACTAAATTAGGTTTTATAAGATTCTTTTTTCAAGATATTCTCTAAACTCTTTAGCTCCATCTTTTGAGCTTGTTACAACATCATCAATTCCTTCAAATGATATCTCTAATTTGGATTGTTCCATACTTTGCATAGATTTGATTTTATCTACATTTACAATACAAGACCTATGAATTCTAAAGAAGTTTTTTCCCTTCAGTAGTTTTTCCATATCACCTATTTTTTTTCTTACATAAGCATCTGTATGTTTAATTTTAATAATAACTTCATCCAAATCTGCTTTAATATAAAAAATATCTTCTATATCAATCAAATAGAGTTTATTCCCTCTTTTTGCCATAATTCTTTTTGAACTATCAATATCTTCTTTAATCATATATTTTTCAATCTTCTCTAAAGATTTTTTTATACTTTCATTCGATATAGGTTTTAATAAGTAATCAACACCACCACTTTGGAAAGCTTCTAAGGCATGTTCAGAGTATGCTGTTTGAAAGATTATAAAAGTCTTAGGGTTAATATCTAAGATAGCTTGAGCAAGCTCTAAACCACTCATATTTGGCATAGATATATCTAAAAATGCGATATCAAACTTCTCTTTTGATACAAGTTTTATAGCATCAATTGGATTATTACACTCTTGTATATCTGTAACACCCTCTTCTTCTAAAAGTCTTTTTAATCTACTAAGTGCCAGTTTTTCATCATCTACTATAAGTGTTTTCAATTTTTACCTTTTAATTCTATTATAAAATACATTTTATCATTCTCTTTCTTATAAGTTAAGTTTCCAATATTTAAAAGTTCTAATCGATTTTTTAGATTACTTAAACCTGTTCCAAAACTTACATTTTCACTTAGTCTTCCATCATTAGAAACAATAATATTATCATCTTTAATTGTAATATCTATATTTAACTCTTTTGAATTAAATCCATGTTTAATAGCATTTTCTACAAGAAGTTGAATTGAAAACTTTGGTATTTCTATTTTTTTAAAATCTTTTGAAATATTTGTTTGAAGTTTAATATTATCATCAAATCTAATATTTTCTATTTTTAAATAAGTTTCAACCATCTTTATTTCACTTTCAAGTTCAATCAGTGAATCCCTAGTAATTGCATTTCTTAAAAACTTCGATAAATCTAAAGTTGCCTTCTCTGCTTTTTTTTGATCTAAATATATAAGTTCTGAAATAGAATTCAAAGCATTAAACAAAAAATGAGGATTCAATTCATTTTCTAAGGCTTTTATTTTAGAATCAAGAACTTCACTTTTTATAGATTCATTCTTATATTTCATTGAAATAAATTGATGTAGAATTAAACCAATTAAAAAAGTAAAAAAACCAATCACAATACTAATATAAATCCAAATAGGTTTTAAAAAACTTATAATTGGAAAATCAGTAAATGAAAAAAGAGCATAAGAAACTACAAAGCCTAAAAAGCCAGAAAGAAAAGAGAATATAAAACTAATTAAATACCAAAACTTTTCATTTATTCTAGGAAGAATTAAATCATTTGATATAGATATAAAAACAAAAGCACTTAAAGAAATAGATACAGCACTAGTTGTACCAAAAAGTATAGTTGAGAATTCTTTTAAATTAGCATTTATTAAAAATAAGAAAAATGAAATAAAGAAACCAAAAAAGGCTCCAATTATAATAATATACACCCAATCAAGTCTTGATATTTTAAGCTCTACATTAGACATTTAACTCCTTATTTAAAACCTCTACACCAATAGCAACACCTGGCCATCCTTGACCTGCAAATATTGTATCACCAACATTGAATAATCCTTCAAAAGGAGTTCTACAACTAGGCGTTTGTAAAATATTTTTAAATGTTATTGCTTTTCCGCCACAATTGTATCTATTTATATACTTTTTAAAAGTATTAGAAGTAGCGCTATGAATATCTATTATATCTTCTTTTTTCAAGCTTTCAAAGTTTTCTAAAAAATTGTTTATTATAAAATTTTGAGTTATTTCTTTTTGTTTTTTATACTCTTCTTTTGAAAGACTTTTCCAAAAAACTGCTTTTGTATGAGTTGAAATTGTGACACTGTAGCCATTTTTTGAAAGTTTCTCATCATCTTTTGAAGAAAATGATATAAAAAAAGATTGAGATATAGCATTTGGAATATTTTTATCTAATATAATTTGATAATGATGTAAAAAGTCTTCTTTTGAATCAAGTGTTAAATTTATTACAAAAGCACTTTGATCTGAGAAAGAAAAGCTATCATAATATTTTTTAATTTTCACATCATCAAAAAGTGAAGCACTATCATAAATAGATGAGTTTAAAATAACTTGTTTTGCTTTATACTCATTTTTTGAAGAAATTACTCTATAAAACTCTTTTTCTTTTATAATTTTTAAAATTTGTTCTTTTTTATGTACATTTATATCTTTTAATAAACCATCAAACAAACTTCCCATTCCATTATTTACATAAAAAACATCATGAAAAGGATAAGACAATCCTAAAGCAAGTGATAGCAAAGGAATATCTTTTGAGGTAGTTTGTATAGTAATAAGCAATTGTGAGTCTATAAAGGCTCTATATTCATCACTAATACCATATAAAGTTTCATCTATGAAGCTATTTGCACTTTTTAATACATCTAGTTTAAAAACTTTTAATATTTCTATTACGGCATTTGCAGTTTTAAAATATGAAGAAAAGTTGTATTTAGCGTAATGTAGTTTTTGTAAACTCCAAAACTTCTCATCTAAAGTTTTAATAGTATTCCAAAATATTCTATTATTTTTATGAGGATAAACCCTGTCCATATTATCAATAAAAGTATCAAAATCTTTTACTCTATCAACAGCTTTTTTATTTTGAATAACTCTAATAGCAACTTCACTTTTTTTAATATCTGGAGTATAATTTGCTTTATCAAAAATCTTTTTTATAGGATGATTCTGTTCATATCCAACAAATGTTGTAGCTCCTGAATTATAATAGTTTCCTTTTCTTTTAAAAGTACTTCCACATCCTCCAAGATTAGAATCTTTTTCAAATAGTATTAGGTTTTTATCACTATTGAGTGCAGAGATTAAAGAACCTCCCATTCCTGAACCTATTACAGCTATATCAAAATTGTTCATTCTTAGCTTCTTTAAACTTATCTATTGCTCTTTGTCTTGATAGTTTTATATCTACAATTGCTTTTGGATATTCAACAAATAAGTTTGATTGTAAAGCATTTTCAATATGAAATAATTTTGGCTCTATATTTTCAAACTCTTTAAATACACTTTTAATAAATATGCCATCTTTATCAAACTTTTGTGATTGAGTATAAGGATTAAAAACTCTAAAATATGGAGCAGCATCAGCACCAGTACTTGAACTCCATTGCCATGAACCTACATTTGAACTAGCTTCATAATCTAGTAGTTTTTTTGCAAAATATTCTTCACCTTTTTTCCAATCTACAAATAAGTTTTTTGTCAAAAATGATGCAACTACCATTCGTAAACGATTATGCATAAGTCCAGTATTATTTAAGTGTATCATTGCAGCATCAATAATTGGAACACCAGTTTTACCTTCACACCACTTTATAAAATCCTCTTCATTTTCATTCCACTTAATTTCAAGTTTATTAAGATTATCAAATTCAGAATGTGGAAAATGAAATAGAATATAGTTATAAAACTCTCGCCAAAAAATCTCTCTTATAAAAAATTCGCAATCAGCAGAACCAAAAGATTTAAAGTAGTTAAAAACTTGTTTTGGTGAAATTAAACCAAATCTTAAATGAACTGATATTTTAGAGCTTGCATCTATATAAAAAAAATCTCTTTCTTCTTGATACTTATTTACTTTTGCTCTAAACTCTTCTAAAAGTTCAATTGCATCTTTAGATAAAAACTCTGGCAACTCTTGGGATTCAAATCCCATTTGCTCTAAAGTAGGTATAAAAGAGTAATCAAACTCTATTTTTTCTAGATTTTTATTAAAAGAATACTCTTCAATGTTATACGATTGTGTGATTATATTTAAAGATTTATAAAATGGTGTAAATACTTTATATGGAGTATTGTCTTTTTTCAAATGTGAATTTGGATTTAAAATAAAAGAATCAATAAACCTTTTTATAGGAAGTATAGACTCAATTTCTTCATCTCTATTTTTTGCATAAGAGTCAAAATCAACTGAGCATAATACCTCATCAAAACCATCTTTTTTTAAGTTTGTGAAAACATTTTTTGGTTCATCAAAAAATATAGCTAAATCAAGATTTAATCCCTGTAGTTTTTTCTTTAGTTCTAAAACAGATTTATAAATAAAAGTAACTCTTTTATCATTTTTATCAAGTTTTTTTAAGATATTTTTATCAAAAATAAAAATTGGCAATACATTTTTGCTAGCATTTGCTAAAAGTGCACTATCTTCTACTCTTAAATCTCTTCTAAACCAAAGAACTTGTCTCATCGATACGCCTCTACTTTTGATCTTAAAGCTAATTCTTTAGGATAAGGGTTTAAAAACTTTTGTGTTTTTAAGTACTCGATATTAAATCTTTTAATATAAAGATTAAGTATTTTTATAACAGCAATTAGAGGAATCACTTCATTTTTAAACTCTTCTAATGTATCTAATATCTCTGTTTTTTCATCTTTTGATATATCTTTTTTAAAGTACCCATATAAGTGAAGTAATACATTGTAAGTATTTGAAATACTTCCTTTTAAGCTAATAGCATTTAAAAATGCATGCTTATAATCTTCTAAAACAATTTTGATATCTTTTTTATCATGGTTTGCTACAATTTGTCCTAATTCTTTATATGACTGATGTGATTTTGCATAAATCATATATTTGTATGAAGTGTGGAACTCTACTAAGTCTTTTGCAGATGGATTATTTTTTAAAAATTCAAAAATATTTTTGTATGAAAATATTTGCATTAAGAAGTTTTCTCTAAGCCAAGCATCGCCTAGTCTTCCCTCTTCTTCTAAAGGCAATAAAGGATATTTATCTTTTAATTCTTTAGCAAATACACCTATTCCATTTTTTTCACTCATTGCATTTTTTTTAGATGCATAAACTTTTACACGCTCTAAACCACAAGTAGGAGACTTTGATTTTAAAATAAAACCACATAAATCATCATCTTGAATCTGGTTTGCAAGCTGTTTTGAAATATCTACTAATTTAGAAGTTACATCAACATTCTCTGTAGATGTTTTTACTCTTATATCCTCATCTTCAGTTCTAACTAACCTAATAGCTTCTCTTGGTGTTGTAAAAATCATCTTTTCTGGACAATAAGGTACAAACTCAAAATAATCACCTAACATATCAGTAATAAACCTATCTCTTGAATGACCACCATCATAACGACAATTTGTTCCTAGTAAACAAGAAGAAATCCCTAATTTCATATCAAATCCTTTTGTGAATTATATTACATTAGTATATTCTTTAGTAGCTAAAAAATGTTAGTTTATAAATATCTATATTTAAATAATCTTTTCTTGCCCAATTCTATAAAGTGCAAAATCATATTTGATTGGGTCAGAAAAATCAAACTCTTTTAATTTTTCTGTTATTAACAATGCTGATTTTAAATCATAAGTTTTTCTACTTAATAATCCTAGTTTTTGAGATACTTTAAAAGTATGAGTATCTAAAGGTAAAATCAAATCTTTTTTATCAATTCCATTCCATAAGCCTAAATCAAGCTCATCAGACCTTACCATCCAACGTAAGAACATATTCCATCTTTTATATGGTGCATTTCCAATCTCTTTTATATTTCCCTCTTTATCTCTTTTAAGAGGACTTGAAACTAAAAAAGTAAAACCTTGTGATTTGTAGTTTGCAACTTGATGTATTTTACTTATAACAAAATCTAATCCCTCTAGTGTTGAATTATTTTTAGAATATCCTTCTAAAAAAAGTTCATTTAAACTATAAGATTGTTTTAGTTTTTTAAATGTTTTGAATACTACTTTTATATCTTCACTTGTTTGAAATCTATAATAAAAAGAGTCTAACTCTTTATCTATTTTTTCATCACTTGCATTAAGAAGTGAAAAATCTAAAGTATCTAAAAACTTCACTATCATAGAAGCTTTTCCATAAGCAAAAAGTGCACATAAAAGTATTACATATTCATCTTTGTATCTACTTGCAACTAAAAGTGGGTCTGGTTTATCGTATGATAATTCATAGTGCTTATTTCGTGAAGAAACTTCGTCATTTAAAAGTTTTTTTATCTTATTCATTAAGTATCCAATATTTGATTTGCTATAATACCGATAATTAAAGAAAAAGAGTGTTAAATGAATAATATATTAATTACAGGATGTTCTACAGGTATTGGATTAGAAGCAGCATTGGTTCTTAAGAACAATGGTTTTAAAGTCTATGCAAGTGCTAGAAAAGAAGAAGATGTAAAAAAACTTGAAAACCTTGGCTTTGAGGCATTTAAAATAGATGTTACAAATAAAGAAGAAATTACAAATGCTTTTACTACTATTTTACAAAATGATAAAAAATTAGACGCAGTATTTAACAATGCAGGATTTGGGCAACCAGGTGCAATTGAAGATATTACAACTGAGGTTTTAAAAGAGCAATTTGAAACAAACTTTTTTGGACTACATGAAGTTACTATTCAAGCTATGAAAATATTTAGAAAACAAGGCTTTGGAAAAATAATCCAACATAGTTCAGTTTTAGGAATAATATCACTGAAATTTAGAGGTGCTTATAATGCAAGTAAATATGCGATTGAGGGATTAAATGATACATTAAGACAAGAAGTAATGGGTTCAAATATATTTATTAGTACTATAAACACAGGACCAGTAACTTCAGAGTTTAGAGCAAATGCTTTAAAAAACTTTGATAAAAATGTAGATATAGAAAATAGCTATTTTAACAAAGTATATAAAGAAGAATTAAAAAAAAGATTAGAATCAAAAGAAGATAATACTCCATTTACACTTCCAGCATCTTCTGTTGCAAATGTGGTATTTGATATTATGAATACTAAGAAACCAAAGCCTAGATATTATGTGACAAAAGCAACTTATCTTTTAGGCTTCTTTAAAAGAATCCTATCCACTTCACTTATGGATAAACTTCTTAATAAAATGTAAGAAAAGCTTAGCTTTTCTTCATATTTATAATCAATTCTTGAATTGATTTTTGTACAGATGTTTTTAAAGCATCTTCAAGCAGTACTTTATTATTTAGTAAATCATCTTCTCTGTAATACTTAGAATCATTTACAACTCTATCACTATAGATTACAACACCATTTTTATTTACTATTTCTAAGTCTAGAAAAACTTTTAAGTATGCATTTGAAGTTAATATTGCTCTATCAATTACATATTTAGGTACAAATAAATGAACTTGATAATCTGCTCCAAAAGCTACATACTTATTTTTATAATATGCATCATTCCTCATAGCATTTGAAAACTCATTTTTTACTATATCTTGTAAAGATACATTATGAACAGCAATACTTTTTTCTAAATCTAAGGCTTCGTCATTTACTATATCAGGTCTTAAAACTGTATTCATACTAACACCCACATGTCTAGAAAGACTTCCCCCTACTCCTAATCCAATTGAAAAAGGGCTAGGTACAGTTTTTGGAGCTGACAGAATTACTACCTTCTTATATAAAGAAAAAGTATTCATTTGTTCATTTATTTTTACTTGATTTTTTGAAGAACAAGCTGTGAAAAGTAGTATTATTGAAAGAAGTAAAATATTTGATATATATTTCATGATAAGTTTCCTAGTTATTTTTAATACATATTAACATAAGAAATTAAAAATTTTAATTATGGGTTTTGTATTTCTTTAGTATTAAATTTACTTTGTAAATAATCCGAGATTTGAATAAGACAAAAGGTGATTAAAAATATCATTAAACCTGGAAAGAAACTAACCCACCAAGCTATATCAATTACGCTTTTTCCATCACTAAGTAATGAACCCCAAGACATTTGTGGAGGATTAATCCCTAAACCTAGAAACGAAAGCCCTGACTCAGCTAAAATAGAACCCCCTACTCCAAAAGTAAATGATATTAAAAAAATTGGTGCTAATAAGGGAGCAAAGTACTTAAAAATGATTTTCATAGTTGAAACATTTGATAGTTTTAGTATTTTAATATAAGGTTTATTTCCAATTGCAAAACTTTCACTTCTAATTAATCTTGCCATCCCCATCCATCCTGTAATTGAAATAACAATTATCAAAATAACAGAAGATGCTTGAATATATGAAACTAATGCTAAAAGAAGAAAAAAGGTAGGGAAAGTTAAAAATAAATCAATAACAATAGTAATCGTTTTATCAATATTACCTTTAAAATATCCTGCGTTTATTCCAATAAATAAACCAATCAGTGAAGAAATACTTGCAGCTAAAAACCCTATTATAAGAGAGGTTTGTCCACCTTGAAGTATTCTAGCTAGTACATCTCTTCCTAATCTATCTGTTCCAAATAGATGTTGTAAAGATGGGCTTTCTAGTATTTTTAAAGGATTTAATTCGTAAGCAGATGTTGTGTAAAAAAATGGCAATAAAAAAACTAATCCAATTAGCGAAATTAATAAATATACTGCAAATTTAAACATCTTACTTTTTCTTCTTTTCTATGAGTATTTATAATATGATAAAGAACTCTTCCCAAACTTTTTAGTCTTAGATAAAGAAAATTTACCAAGTGTTTGTGGAATCTCTAAAGTTGATACATGTTCAACAATAATCATAAAAATATTTTCATTTTCTATTTCTTCAATCATTTTAAATGACTTTTGATAAATATCTTCCATTCCATCTCTGTAATCAAATGGTGGGTCAATATATAAAATCACTTCATCATTTGAGTTTTTTACTGATGAAAGAATATTTGGTGTTTGTACAAAAGTATCACCTAATTGTGTTTCACACTTGTTCATATCAATAGCTTTACAGTTTTTAATAAGAATGCTATATGAATTTTTATTTAATTCTACAAAATATGCTCTTTTAGCATCTCTTGAAATCGCTTCAAGTCCAATAGAACCTGAACCTGCAAAAGATTCAATAAAAATCTTATCAATTATATCAAATTGTAAAACATTAAATAGTGATTCTTTAAGTCTTGACTTTGAACTTCTTGTAACTTCTAGTGAAGGTAAAGATATAGTTTTACCTTTATATTTACCTGCTATTATTTTTGTTGTTGGTGTATTAACTTTCATTTTTCTCTTATATCTTTTATTTTTTATCTAGCGTATGATAAAGCTCGTAATTCTCTGATTACATTAACTTTAATCTCACCTGGATATTGAACTTTTTCTTCAATCTCTTTTGCAATTTCAGTTGCTAATATAACTGCCTCATCATCATTTACTAATTCAGCTTTAACTATTACTCTAACTTCTCGACCTGCGTTAATTGCATAAGCATTTAACACACCTGGTTTAGCTGTTGAAATATTTTCAACCTCTTCTACTCTTTTTAAGAAGCTTTCTAATACTTCTCTTCTTGCACCTGGTCGTGCCGCACTTAATGCATCTGCTGCACAAACTGCTGCTGATTCAACATTTATAGGCTCTTCATGTCCATGATGTGCATAAATTGCATTTATAACAGTATCAGGTTCTTCATATCTTCTACAAATATCTGCACCTAAATCGACATGAGATCCTGGCATTTCATGAGTTAAAGCTTTACCAATATCATGTAATAATCCAGCACGTCGTGCTAAAATCGCATCTCCACCCATTTGTGATGCTAATAATCCAGCTAAATGAGAAACTTCTAAAGTATGTGCTAATGCATTTTGACCATAAGAAGCTCTATATCTTAGACGTCCTACAAGTTTTATAAGCTCAGAATGCATAGTTTTAATTCCAAGTTCATGAATTACATCTTCACCCTCTTTTTGAATGTTATTATCAAATTCAGTTTTTACTTTTGAATAAACTTCTTCAATTCTAGCAGGTTGGATTCTTCCATCTTCTAATAAAACTTCAATTGTTTTAGTAGCAATTGCACGTCTATAAAGATTAAAAGAAGAGATAGTAATAGTATTTGGAGTATCATCAATAATAACATCAACACCTAATAACATCTCAAGAGCTTTAATATTTCGCCCCTCTTTACCAATAATTTTTCCCTTTGTTTCATCATCTTTAATAGGTAAATTATTAATAAGTCTCTCAGCTGCAAACTCACCTGCATATCTAGTAACTGCATGTGAAAGCATATTATTAATCTCATTTTTTGTATTTGCTTCTGCGATTTTATATTTTTTTCTAAAAATAGAAGAAATTTGAGCTCTTGAGTCTTCTTTTACTTTTTCAAGCATTAGCTCTTTTGCTTCTTCAACTGTAAGACCACAGCCATTTTCAAGAATTTTAATTGCTTCTTGTGTTTTTAATTCATAACTCTTTTTTTGTTTTTCTAAACCATCTTTAATTGTAGTGATTTTTTTGTTTTTTTCTACAATCTCTTCTTTTTCAGATTTAATTATTCTTAATTCTGATTCAAGATGTTCGTTTAATTCTCTCTCTTTTTTTTCAATCTTAGAAAGCATAGTGTCATATTCACGTCTTGCATTTTTGAACTCTCTATCACAATCAATTTTTGCTTTTAATTGAGAATCTTTTAAAGAAACTTCTGCCTCATGCTCTATAACTTTTGCTTTTGCCTTTGCTTGTTCAATAAAAACTTGAAACTTAGCCTTATCAATTTTTCTAACTACTATTGTACTAATAATTGCAGTAATAATTGCAACTAGTACACATCCAATAATATATTCCATATTCAAAACCTTAATTAGTTATTATATAATCTGCTTGAATATCGTAACTTTCAGATAAAATTTTGTCGCTTTGACAAAGTATTAATTGTGTAAAAACTAGTGTTGGTTTATAAGATATTCTGTCAAAAAACCTATCATACATCCCTTTACCATAGCCTATTCGTTTACCAATAGCGTCTATTCCTACAACAGGTACTATTGCTAAATCAATCTTTTTAGGTTTTAAAAAAGAGTTATTAGGTTCCTTAATTCCAAACTTCTTTTTTTGTAAAGGTAATCTATACTTGACTATCTTAAAACTGTCACCTTCCATATAAGGAACATAAACATTTTTGTTTTTTCTTAATTTATTAATTAATGGATTTACATTAACTTCAATACCTAGTGGTATATATAATAAAATATTTTTTGCTTTGCTTCTATTTATAAAATTTTCTAATTTTTTAATTACAATTTTGTCTTTATAATACTTTGAAGTGACACTTGTAAATTTTAATCTTTTTATACACGATTTTCTAAAATCACTTTTGTGATTCAATTCCATTTTTAAGCCTCACTTGGGTAAAATTCCTACCCAACAAATAATTTTACCAAAAGGAATTAAAATGCAGTTTAAAACATTAGCATTTTTGTCAATATTATCAATTTTAGTACTAAGTGGATGTGATTCAAAGACAGAAAATGAAAGTTCTAATAAAGCAGAGAAAAAAGAAGTAGTAGTTAAAAAAACAAACTTTATATTAAAGACAACAGATAATCTAGATTTAAATGTAAAAGTTGATGGTGATAAAATAATCTTTAAAGATTATCCTGAAAAATTAGTATTATTAAACTTTTTTGCAACTTGGTGTCCACCATGTAAAGCAGAGATTCCAAACCTTATTGAGCTACAAAATAAATATGCAAATGATTTTAAAGTTGTATCAGTTTTACTAGAAGATAATAAATCAAATGAAGATATTATTGAATTTATAAATGAATATAAAATCAATTATGCTGTTACAAATGGAAAACAAAACTTCCTTTTATCAGAAGCATTAGGTGAAATCAAATCTATTCCAACTATGTTCTTATTAGATAAAGAATCAAAAATCTTCCAAAAATATGTAGGCATAGTTCCTGTTGAAATGATGGAAATTGATATTAAAAAACTTTTAGAAAAATAGAGGTATAAATGTTTAGTTTTTTTAAAAAGAAAAAAGTTGAAAAAGAAGAGCCTAAAGAAGAGCTTGTAGTAAAAGAAGAAATTCCAAAAGAGAGTGAAGAAAAAGCTCAAGAGTCAATTGAAGAAACTATTGCTGAAAAAGTTGAAGAGATTGCAGTTCAAGAAGAAAAGATAGAAGAAGTTATTGAAGAAAAACTTGAAGAAGTTCAAGAAGTAATAGCTCCACAAAAAGAACCTAAAGAAGAGAAAAAAGGCTTTTTCTCAAGAGCTTTAGAAAAAACATTTGGAACTATTAAAACAGTAATTCCAACAAAAAAAGAAAAAATTGCTTTTGATGATATTGAAGAGATGCTTATTGAAGCAGATATGGAATATGAAATTATTGAAAAAGCAATGGACGGATTACCTGAAGAGATTACAAGAAAACAGTTAAGACACAGACTTGTAATGCTTTTTGAACACGCACCAGAAGTTGATTTAAACAATTTGCCAAAACCTTTTGTAAGATTAATCATAGGTGTTAATGGAGCTGGAAAAACTACAACTATTGCAAAATTAGCAAATAGATCAAAAAAAGAGGGGAAATCTGTAATCTTAGGAGCAGGTGATACTTTTAGAGCAGCAGCAATTGAACAGCTTTCAACTTGGGCAGATAAATTAGATGTTCCTATTATAAAAACAAAACAAGGTCATGATTCAAGTGCAGTAGCCTATGATACTATTTCTTCAGCAATTGCTAGAAATATTGATAATGTTATTATTGATACAGCAGGAAGACTACAAACACAAAAAAATCTTAATAATGAACTTATTAAAATTGTAAAAGTTTGTAATAAAGCACAAGAAAATGCACCACATCAAAAACTTATGATTTTAGACGGAACTCAAGGAAATACAGCGATTGCTCAAGCTAAAGCATTTAATGAAATGGTTGGTATTGATGGAATTATTGTAACTAAACTTGATGGTACTGCAAAAGGTGGAGCATTGTTCTCTATTTCAAATCAACTTGAACTTCCAATATTCTTTGTAGGAGTTGGTGAAAAGCAAGATGATTTAATCGAATTTTCACCTGATAATTTTGTAGATTCATTACTTGATGAAATTTATATAGAAGAAGAAAAATAGTTATTCTAAAAATAAATATAGATATTATTTAAATTAATATTTAATATCTATATATTATATATCAATACTTTTAAATATTATTAAATTAAAAAAGTGTATACTCTATTAAGGATTATACTATGAAAACATCTATTATAATTACAAGTATTTTTTTTACACTTACAGCTTATTCACAAAGTTTATCTCTTTACCTTGAAAATGATGTTATAGATAAAGAAGACAAACACTATACAAATGGAACTTCTATTGTATATGTAAGTAATTCATATGAAAATAGTTTTATTAATAAAATTCCAACACCTTTTTCTCAAACTAAAAATGCAAATTTTGGATTAGCTTTTAGTAGATTGACTTTTACGCCAAGTACTATAAAACAAAAGAATAAAATAGTTGGTGACTTGCCATATGCAGGTATTGTAAATTTAGATTTTTTTATTTATAAATGGAATGAATCTTTTTTTCATAAGTATATGTTAACTTTAGGAATGGTTGGAAAGAGTACTAAAAGTGAGCAGTTTCAAAAAGCCTTTCATAATATTACAGGGAATACCCAACCCAAAGGATGGGATAATCAACTAAAAGATGATTTTTTATATAATTTTTCTTATAATTTTGGACATAAATCTTATAAAAAAACCTTTGACTATGGGAAACTAGATATAAATAATAGTTTTAGAATTGATTTAGGAAACTATAATCGTGCGGTAAATATAAGCTCTATGATTAGATATGGAAAAGGATACCCTGATAACTTTAATACAGTAGGAAGACTTATAGGTTCAAATGAAAATAAACAATTAAATATTAAAAGAAAAAACAGTAAAGATATAAATTGGTCTATATCTTATGGTTTAGCTTATACATATACTGATTTTTTTTACGTAAATGATTATGATAAGTCTTATAATCTTGAAAAAATCAAAGGAACATTAAGTCAAATAATTTCTCTTGATAGCTATTTTCAAGATTATATAATATCATTTAATTATAAAACTAATAAATCTCTATTTATAAAAAATGATAATTCAAATTGGGCTGGAATATCTTTAGTATATTTATTCTAAAAAAGTAGAAACTTTTCTAAAATATCTTTCAATATCTTCAAAAGAGTGACTTCCACCATCTTCTATAATAAGCTCTGTTTCTTCTAATTTATCAGCAGCTTCATTATAATCCAATACCTCATCATCTGTTTGTAAAAGTGTTAAAATATTACTAGGATTCTTAAGCATTACAACTTCAAAGTTTCTTAGAGATTGCACATGAGAATGATTAAATTCAAATTTTGAATTATCGTAATAATTTATAGCCATCTCTTCTTCATCTTTTCTATAGCTTTCTAAAGTAATCCAGGGAATTACAGCAGGGTTTATTAATACAGCTTTTAAATCATACTTATTTGCAAGAAAAAGGGCATAAAATCCACCAAGTGATGAACCTATTAAAGATACTTTTATTCCACGATTTATAAAAGCTTCAATTATTTGCTCTAAAGTTGCTATTGCTAAAGCAGGAATTGTTGGCAGAGTTGGAGTTATCATTTCTTCTTCAAAATATTCTAAAAACTTTTGTGCTTTAACACCAAAGCCTGCACTTGCAAATCCATGTATATATATAATCATTTTTGTCCTTTTAAACTATTTTTCAAATTTTTCGCTGCACTTGCATATCCACCATTTGAACCATCAACAAAATGTATATGTTTCCCATGTCTTTGAAAAATAAGACATGTCATTAAAGATGAATCTGACTTATGCAAACCATATTGTAAATTTTTATTTTTTGATTCATCTTCTAAATAAGTTTCAAGCTTTTTTGTTTGTTCAAAACTAGTTGCAACTACCATTCGTAGCATATCATCAAATTTTTCAGTATCTGCAGTTTTTATTATTTTATCTTTATAATTACCCCATAATGATACTTTATTTTTTATTAAATAAGCACCTAATGCATTAATTAACTTAAATTTTAAACTTATCAAATGTTTTATAATATAACTTTTAGAATAAATAGAAGCTTCTACATTTAATTCTTTACTTTTAAAACTTAGTTTTAAATTTTCATCTATAATTGGATGTCTAAGAGTATTATTACCTAAAATTTCATCTAAGTCTCTTAATATTTTTTCATAATGACTTTCATCAAAAGCTTTAATAATTATAGAAAGATTCTCTTCTTTTGGAGTTTTTATAGCTTTCCATCTACACTCTAAGCCACTTATATCAAGCTTAAAAGTATCATCAACTTTTTCTTTTATTAGATATTCATCACTTGATTTTAAAAGCTCATCACATAACTCTAAGCCTCCACCTTTGATTAAAGCTTGAGTATAATCTTTTGAAACTTTATATTTAGTAATTAAAATTTGCTTATGTCTTTTAATAATCTCTTCAATAGAAATAATACCAACTCGTAAATTTAAAGAATAAGACTCTTTAGCAATTTTTTTTACAGCAAGCAGTGCTTGTGCAGTTTGATTGTATATTGATTTAGGAATTAATAAAAAAGAACCATCACCTCCAAACACAAAAGGTATATCCAAACTCTTCTTGATATTTAAAATAGAGATAATACTCAAAGCTCCAACCATATTTACTTCTTTATACTTTCCTGCCTCAATTGCCTTAGTTGATCCTATTACATCAGAAACAACAACAAACCAATCTTTAGGAGCACTTTCATAAAACTCATTGTTTGATAAAGAGTATAAATCATCTATTTGCTTTAAATTTAAATAAAAATCTTCATTCATTACAATTTTCTTCTTTTAAATATTCACGTAAAGCTTTTCTTGAAGCTTTATCTACTAAATTAAATAGCTTATCAATCTCATCTTTTTCTTTTGTTTTCTTATGACCCTTTACTTTTTTAAAACTACAGTTAGTATTTTCATTTATAGCATCTATTCTTTTATAAAATTTCTTATAAAGCTCATGGTTTTTAACTATTTTGCCAGTACTTGTATAATAATCATTTAACTCTAATTTTTCTCTTCTTTTCTCTAGCCCAAGTATATTTTGACAATCAGTATATATTAGAATTTCATCTTTTTCAAATTTTAAATCATCAAAGGCCCAAAGTAAAACCTCAAGTTCTAATTTAGTTGAAGAAGTCTCTTCAAACTTTTTAATTTTTATATTTTGATTTATTAGTTTTTGATTATAAATAAAATAAGCTCCAAAGCCTATTTTTCTTTGTGGATTAACACTTCCATCACAAAATAATATTATTTGTTCCATCATCATCCTCTTTAATGATGAATAATAACATTATTTAACTATTTTTTTCTTTGAAAAGAGTATAAAAATGCTCCAATTGTAAGAACAATATACAAGCTAGCTATAAAATAGAGTTGCTCAACTTGTGTTGTATATTCATAATATAAAATCAACACCATTCCTAGAAATAATCCAAACATAGCTAAAATTGTAAGAAATAAAGAGGATGAAGTTTTTTTGTATATTTTAAAATTTGCATAAGCCATAAGAAGTGAAACTAATAAAAAAGTAACACTACTAAACTCTAAAATAACTTTTAAATCTCCAAGTAAAATCAATAAAAAAGAGAATACAGCCATAATAATTATTGCCATATATGGAATATTGTTTTTACGTTTACTTAAAATTTGAGGGGAATACCCATCTTTAGCAATTACAGACATTTGTCTTGATGCACCAAAAAGTGTACCACTAATTGCACTACTTGTTGCTAATAAAGCTCCAAGTATTACTAAATCTGTTCCCCAATGTCCTAATATTTTTTCAGCTCCTGATGCTAGAGCATACTCTTCATTTTGAATTATTACATCAAAAGGTATTGATATTATTGCACCATAAGAGAGTATAAAATAAATTAGCATTGCTAAAAACAATGATATATATATTGATTTAGGAATATTAATTTCTGGTTTTTCCATTTCATTAACGGCATTAATTACAAGTTGGAACCCTTCAAAAGCAACAAATGTTAAAGAAGCTACAAGCAAAATTGAAAAGATATTTAATTCTTCATTATTTTGTATTAAAACAGGAATTGTTGTATTTGAATTATTTATAAGAACAAATGAGATTATTGTTAAAATCACAAGTTTTGTATAAACCATTATGTCTTCAAGCTTACCCATTCCTTTTACACTCCAGATATTTACTAATGTAAAAATCAATATAATAAGACCAGCAACTATTTTTCTAATTATTTCATTATCTGCAAAAGTAAAAGCACTAATTGCATAAGAAGAAAAAGTATATGCATATAAAGCTAAAGTACTTATATAACCAAAGATAACCCACCAAGCAATTAAAGATGCAGCTAAGCTTGAGTTTGGAAATGTTCTTTTAAAAAAAGAGTATGTTGCTCCCTCATCTTTATAAAAGACTGCCAATTTTATATATGAATAAACAGCAAGAAATGCTAAGGCACCTCCTACAATAAAAGCTAAAGGAGTATAAACACCAATCATAGAAACAGAAATACCTAAAACAGTAAATATTCCACCACCTACCATTCCACCTAAGGCAATGGCCACGAGTTCAAGAACTCCTAAATTTTTATCTCTTTTTCTATGAATATGTGACATATAATTATAATCTTTCTTTACTTCACTGAATTTTCAAAGAAGGTTTTTAATTGTTGATTAAACTCTTTTGAATTACTTGAAGGTAGTAATGCATCACCAATACAAACATCACAGTTAAAAGGTACAAATAAAGCTTCACCTTTTGGCAAAGAATTTCCTAAACCTTCCATATGAATAGGAATAACAGGAGTATTAGCTCTGTCTTTAATCATATAATAAAGCCCTTTTTTTAAACGACTTATCTCTTCAGGTTTTCCTCTACTTCCTTCTGGAAATAGTATTAAAATATCTCCATTATCTAAAGCTTCATAAGATTCTTTAAATAACTCTTCAGGTGATGCAGAACCTGATCTATCAAGTGGAATAATTCCAATACAATTTATTGAAATCCATGATGTGAACTTATTTTTCATAAAATAATCAGCAGCAGCAACTGGTCTTATTTTATGAATTTGATTTAATGGATATAAACTCATAATTACCATCGTATCAAGATGACTATTATGATTTGGTGCAATAATTGCTCCTTCTCCAAATGGTAGTTTTTCACGATTTTTTATATTTAAACCTAAAATTACAAATACAATAGGACGTATAATTAAAGCAAAAAATAGTACTTTTATATATCTACTACTCACGACTAATACTTCACATAATATAAAAAGTGAAAGAAAATAGGAGCAGTATAAAGTAAACTATCTAATCTATCTAAGATTCCACCATGTCCTGGAATTAAAGTTCCTGTATCTTTTATCTTTATATCTCTTTTTAAACTTGAAATTACTACATCGCCAAAGAAACCAAACACAGAGATTAGAAATCCTGCTAAAAATCCATATAACATATCTAATGATGTTAAATAAGGTGCAACTAATCCTGAAATTAAAGTTACAGTTACAACTCCACCTATAAAACCTTCCCATGTTTTATTTGGACTAACTTTTGGAATGATTTTATTTTTACCAAATAACTTACCAAAAACATATTGAGATACATCGTTAAACTGTGTCATAAAAAGTAAAAATAAAACAGGACCTATACTTCCAGCAAGAGAGTTTTGAACAGGTAAAGTCAATAAATAAGCAATATGACTAATACTAAAAACAGTAAGCATAGCAGCCCAATGAATTACAGAAGCTGAGTTTATAAAACCATCTGTTTCTCCAATAATTACTAATCTAATTGGTATAAATAAGAATAAAAAGATTGGTATAAAGATAATAAACATTCCATACCATTCAATACTTACCCAATAATACTGCAATGGAATAGATAAATAAACCCAAAATATTGCACGTCTATCTACATGTCTAATTGAGATAATTGATAAAAACTCTTTTAAAGCTAAAAATGAAAGAAAAGCAAAAAATATAATTGCAGTTTGTGAACTAAAACTAAGTGATATAAATACAATAGCAATCATCCACCACCAAGATTTTATTCTAAGTTTTAACTCAGTGTAATCAACTTCTTTGTTCTTATTTTGTTTATATAAATATATTAGAGTTGATATAAGTAATACAAGTATAACTGCAATCATGCCATTTAATGAATTTTGTTCAATACTAAACATCTTATTTACCTTCTAAAGTTTTATATATAAAAAAAGTACGATTTACTACAGTTAAAAAAGACCCTATTGTAATAATAAGAAGTGCAATAAAAAGTATATAGTTTTGTTCAAATATCATACTTTCAAAAATACTAAAGATTAAAGAAAAAGTTAAAATTGCCATTCTATGTTGTTTTGCCATAGGACCTTTAAAACAAGCCCCTGCATTCATACTTGAACCTAATACTCTTATATACGCAGTCATCATTGCAAATAATGCTGCTAAATATCCTAATTCAATAGAAAATGTAAAAGTTGTTAGTGAATATCCAAGTGCTATAAACAAAATAGAATCAGAAACTCTATCTGGTATATCGTTATAAAGCTCACCTGATTTAGTACTTTTTCCACCCTCAAGAGCAACCATTCCATCAAATAAATTACATAAAAGCCTCATTTGAATAAATATAGTAGCCAAAATTGGAAATAAAATTTCTTGATATGAAATAGCAGATGGTATTAATAAAATAAATATAGAAGCGATTATACTAAAAACTATACTTGCAATAGATATTTGGTTTGGAGTTATATCTTTCTTACTTAAGTAACTTGCTATATTTTTTGACCATGTAGCACCTCTAACTTTAAGAGGTCTTCTTAAGTCTTCATTTGACATATTAATTTTCCTTAGGAATTTTGAACGTATTATAAACTAATTAGTCTAAAAAATATAGCTTTCTGCTTTTATCAGAATAAAAGTAGTTTCATTATGTGAAACTCATAAAAAGTACATTTTAAATAAATTTTTGTTTAATTTTTATTTTCTTAAACTATTCAAAATATAAAATAAAAGGATTATAAATGACAAAGAAAATTTTAGTTTTAGCAGGTGACTTTGTAGAAGACTACGAGATAATGGTTCCTTTTCAGTGTTTGAAAATGTTAGGTTACAAAGTTGATGTTGTATGCCCAGATAAAAAAGAAGGTGAGCAAATAAAAACAGCTATTCATGATTTTGAAGGTGATCAAACATATACTGAAAAGCCAGGACATAACTTTACTCTAAATGCATCTTTTGAAGATATTAATGAAAATGATTATGATGCTTTATTAATTCCAGGAGGAAGATCTCCTGAATATATTAGGTTAAATCAAAGAGTTATCCAAATTGTACAAAACTTTAATAATTCAAATAAACCAATTGCTTCTGTTTGTCATGGTATTTTATTATTAGCAGCAGCTAATGTAATTCAAGATAAAACTTGTTCTTGTTATCCTGCTTGTGCTCCAGATGTATCACTAGCTGGTGGAACATGGACTGACATTGGTTTTGAAAGTGCAATAGTTGATGGCAACTTAGTAACAGCAGCAGCATGGCCCGCTCATCCTGAATGGTTAGCTAAATTTCACGAAATGATAAAATAAAAATCATAGTATATGATATAATTATTCAAAAAAGAGTGCTTCATGCCAAATCAAATAAAATCTTTATCAAAGGGTTTAAAAGTATATAAAAGTATTGTTGACCATGGAAAACCAATACTTGCAAAAACTTTATGTAAAAGTCTGAATATTGACAAAAGTACAATGTCAAGACTTTTACAAACGCTAAAAGATGAAGGTTTTATTTCTTATTTAGAAAACTCAAATGAAATAATTGCAAACTCAATTGCAGATAAAACAAATCAAAGTACAAAAATAGAACTTCTGATTAATAAAACAAATATTTTATTAGAAGATATAGCAAAAAGCACAGGAGAATGTGCATATATTGGAATATTTGATAATTATAAGATGTTATATTTAAATCAAATTGATTTTTCAAAAAGGGCTATTAAAACACGAAATAATATAGGTGTTCATGCTCAGCTTCATACAAATGCAATTGGTAAATCTATTCTAGCCTTTGGAAACTATGACTTAGAAAAAATAAAACTCAATCAGTATACAAGTACTACAATTACAGATATAAAAAAATTAGAAGATGATTTGCAAAAAGTAAGAAACAGAGGGTTTTCAATAGATAACAAAGAATATCAAGATGGTATGTGTTGTGTTGCTGTTCCTTTATTTAATAAGGAAAACATCCTAATAGCTGCTGTTGGTATTTCAGGAAGTTCTACACGTTTGGATTTAAATAAGATATTAGAAATTGGAAATAATATTTCTGATTTAGTATCAAAATATGAGATAGTATATTAATATATCACAAATTGTAATATTTTAGTAGCTTTTCTTCACTTTACTATAAAATATATTAAACAAAAACAATATACAATCAGCGTAAGATTTAAAAGGTTAAAATATGGCAAAGAAAAAAACATCACTATTTGAATGTCAACACTGTGGAGAACAAGCTACAAAATGGCTAGGAAAATGTCCAAACTGTGGCTCATGGGATTCATTTGTAGAGTTAAATCAAGACCAACAAGAAGTTTTAAAACAGACATCAAAAGTTATAAACACTGATACTAAAGCAGTTCCAATTACTCAAATAAAACAAGATGATGTAATAAGATTCTCATCAAATAATGATGAGTTTGATTTAGTTTTAGGTGGAGGAATAGTTCCAGGAAGTCTTACTTTAATTGGGGGAAGTCCAGGAGTTGGAAAGTCAACTTTACTTTTAAAAGTAGCAGGTTCAATTGCAGCAAGCGGGAAAAAAGTACTTTATGTATCAGGAGAAGAGAGCGCTGGACAGATAAAGCTACGTGCAAATAGACTAGAAGCAAACCATGATGATGTATATTTATTAAGTGAGATTAAACTTGAAGAGATTCAAGATGAGCTTTTAAGAGTAAATTATGAAGTTGTTATTATTGATTCTATTCAAACTATTTACTCATCAAATCTTACAAGTGCACCTGGTTCTGTATCACAAGTTAGAGAAATCACCTTTGAACTTATGAGAAAAGCAAAAGAATCAAATATTGCAATGTTTATAATTGGACATATTACAAAAGATGGAAGTATCGCTGGACCTAGAGTTTTAGAGCATATGGTTGATACTGTATTATACTTTGAGGGTGAATCTAGTAAAGAGCTTAGAATGCTTAGAGGTTTTAAAAATAGATTTGGTTCCACTTCTGAAATTGGTATTTTTGAAATGACAAATGAAGGTTTAGTAAGTGCTAAAGATATTACATCAAAATTTTTTGATAAATCTAAAGCTCAAAGTGGTTCAGCCCTTACTATTGTAATGGAAGGAAGTAGAGCTTTAATCCTAGAAGTTCAAGCTTTAGTAACAGAGAGTACAAACCCAAATCCAAAACGAAGTGCTACAGGATTTGATGGAGCAAGATTAAATATGCTTTTAGCCCTATTAGAAAAAAAGATTGATTTACCATTAAATCACTATGATGTATTTGTAAATATAAGTGGTGGCATAAAAATAAAAGAGAGTTCTGCTGATTTGGCTGTTGTTGCTGCTATTATTTCATCTTTTAGAGATAGACCAATTTCTAAAGAGTCAGTATTTATTGGAGAAGTTTCATTAACAGGTGAAATAAAAGATGTTTTCTCAATAGATATGAGATTAAAAGAAGCTCAAGCACAAGGTATTCAAAAAGCAGTAATTGCTCAAAAACCTAATATGAAACTAAATCTTAAATGCTTCCCTGTAGATGAAGTATCAAAAATGATAGAACTATTTTAAAATAGTTCTATTATTTACTAACTCTTTTCTTTGCCCCTGACATTAATCTTTCAGTTGAAACTATAGCTCTTGTATGAGTTCCTGTTCCTATTTTTCCACCAGAATCAACAACTTCAATAGAAAACTTATAAAGTTTTCCTTCCATTCCATCAAAAGTTGCAGTTGATACAGCAATATCACCTTCTAATGTTGCAGCTAAATGTGTTACATTTACATTAACTCCAACTGAAAGTTCACCCTCTTTTAAGAAAGGTATTAATATTTTTGCAGCCGAACACTCCATTAAAGCGACAAGTCTTGCTGTTGCAAAAACATCAGGAAAACCATCATCTTTTGAAATATTTAAATTACTTGCTAAATCACTATTTTTAACTTTAAACTCAATACTATCTTTTGTTCCAATTTCTAAATTCACATTAACTCCTTACATAATTCTTATACATAGATAACTTTATTATAATTAAACTTTTAATTTGCAAAAATTAGCTATACTCGCGAAAATTAAAAGGTAAATAATGATTGATATAGAAAATAATACTTCATTTGATATAAATACTTCAATACTTGAAGATATTACTTCTTCTTTAACTTCAAAAGATATAGAATTACTTATTGTAAATAATGAGGAAATTCAAGAATTAAATAAGCAACACAGAAATATAGATAAAGCTACAGATGTTCTTAGCTTTCCTTTAGAGTTTGAAATGCCGAATATGCCATTAGGCTCTATTGTTATCTCTTTAGATTTTGTAGAAGAGAAAGCAAAAGAGTACAAACATACACAAGAAGAAGAGTTTTTTCTTTTATTTATTCATGGACTTTTACATTTACTAGGATTTGATCATGAGATTGACTCAGGTGAACATAGAACAAAAGAAGAAGAATTAATCAAACAATTTAATTTACCAAATAGCTTAATAGTAAGGAATTCATAAAATGGATATATTTATATTTGTCATCTCAATGGCAGCACTTATATATGGTGCTGACTTTATAATCGAACAAAGTGAAAAGATTGCACTACACTACAATATTTCAAGCTTTGTAATAGGTGCTACCTTAATTGCACTTGGAACTTCACTACCTGAAATGGCAGTTTCAATGTCAGCTTCAATGAAAGGAAGTGCAGATATTGCAGTTGCAAATGTTATAGGAAGTACAATATTTAATATCTCCTTGGTCTTAGGGGTTGTATTTTTAATAGCTAAAAAAGTTAATCCTACAAGAGATTTATTTGCAAAAGATTCAGCATGGTCTTTATTCCCAATATTAGCATTTATTCTAATGGGAATTGATGGAAAAATAAATTTTGTTGATGGTATCTTATTTCTAATTTTAATGGCTGGTTATTTAATGTTCTTAATTTCTAGTGATTCAATTGAAGAGTTAGATGAAGAGATTTTAAAAGAGAAATTTGAATGGGGAAAAACTTCAGGTTTATTAATAATTGGATTTATATTCGTTGTTGCTGGTGCTGATTTTGCAATTGATAGTGCATCAAATATTGCAAGAGAGTTTGGTATTTCAGAATGGATTATTGGACTATTTTTAATAGCCTTTGGTACATCTTTACCTGAACTTACTATTTCAATTAAATCTGCTTTAAATAATAATACAGATTTAGCTATTGGAAATATTATAGGTTCAAATGTTGCAAACTTTACAATGGTTTTAGGAGTATCATCTTTAATAAATCCATTAAATGTAGATTTTAACGCAAACTTCTTTGATATTACAGCTGCATTTATTGCATCTTTAATGCTAGTATTTATAACTGCAAATAAACTTTATAATAAATCTGCGGGAATTGCTTTGATGGTAATTTTAGCTTTAGTAGTACAAAATAGTCTAGCTTAAGAGCTAGACTATAATATTTTATTTATTACAGTTACAACATAGTCCTGAAAGAACTAAATTTGTAGAGTCAATTTTAAATTGACTCTTAGAAGTAACCTCAGTTAAAACGCTTGAAATATCTAAACTTACATCTTCAATATTTCCACATTCAGAACACACTAAATGAGCATGCTCTTCTTTTACTAACTCAAAAACTGACTTAGCATTTGGTACTTTTACTTCTGAAAGAAAAACCTTTTCAACCATTGCATTAATATTCTTATATATAGTAGCAAGTGAAATAGAAGGAAACTTTGCAAGTAACTTATGGTATAAATCATCAATATTCATATGACCATTTAAATAAAGTTCTTCAACAATAGCAACTCTTTGAGGTGTTACTTTCAAATCATAATTTTTTAATAAAACTGTATAATTTGTCATGTTTACTCTTCCTTTTGTGAAATAATACAATATTCTATATTTATTTTCACATAATTTTATATTTTGTAATTTATTTTAAAAATATAGTATAACATAAATTTTCTTATATGATAATAATTTTCCTTTAAGTTTAGTTCCACTATAATTCTTCAAAGGATAAAAATTATCCTCTAATAAAAATTAAGCTAAATAGGAAATAAGAAAATGAAACAATATCAAACATATAAATGTAACGCATGTGGATGTGAAGTAGAAGTACAAGAAGCAAACGATAAAGCAAAATTATCATGTTGTGGAACTGAAATGGATATGATTACAGAAAACTTAACTGCGGTTAATTTAATGAAAGCTTTTGCTGGTGAATCACAAGCTAGAAATAAATATGAATTTTTTGCAGAAATTGCATTTGAAGAAGGTTTACATAGAATTGCAAGATTTTTTAAAGAAGCAGCTGAAAATGAAAAATACCATGCAATTGCTGAATTAAAAGCTTATAATAAATTAGTTAATAATGTTGAGTTAGACTCTACTGCTAAAAATATTCAATATGCAGCTGATGGTGAAAAATATGAACATGAAGAGATGTATCCAAACTTTGAAGCAATTGCAAAAGAAGAAGGTTTAAAAGAAATAGCAAGAATGTTTAAAGGAATTGGAAAAGTTGAAGTTGAACATGAAAGAGAATACTTAGAATTAAAAGAAGAGTTAATTAATGAAGGCTTTTTAGAATCAGATGATAAAGATGAAGAGTGGGTTTGTGAAGTATGTGGTCATGTTCATAGAGGTAAAAAGCCACCAAAACAATGTCCTTTATGTGCAGTTGAAAAAGAGTACTTCAAAAAAAGAAATAAAGACGTAACTGTAGGATAATTTAAGAGTAATTTTATAAGAATAGGAATAGAATTACTTATATTAAAATATAAGAGGAACTAATATGAGACAGTATGAAACGTATAGATGTAATAAATGTGGAAATGAAGTAGAAGTACAAAATGTTGGTGGTGGAGCACTTCACTGTTGTGGTGAAAAAATGGAAATGATTACAGAAAACTTAACTGCTGTTAATTTAATGAAAGCTTTTGCTGGTGAATCAATGGCTAGAAACAAGTATGAATATTTTGCAAAAATAGCTCAAAAAGAGGGTTATAGAGATATTGCAGAACATTTCCAAAGAGCTGCAAATAATGAAAAAATGCATGCAAAACTTGAGCTTAAAATGTATAACCAAATGACAATGGGTAAAGAGTTTGGAGATACTGTTGAAAACCTTAAATATGCAATTGAAGGTGAATCTTATGAAAATGTTACAATGTATCCAGACTTTGCAGCAATTGCAAAAGAAGAAGAGCATAAAGAAGTAGCAAGAATATTAGCAGGTATTGGTAAGATTGAAGTTGAACATGAAAACATGTATCGAAATCTATTAAAAAGACTTGAAACTGGTGCAGAGCATGAAAGTGATGATGCAGATGAAGAGTGGATTTGTGAAGTATGTGGACATGTTCATAGAGGGAAAAAAGCTTTAAAAGTTTGTCCTGTTTGTAAGCATCCTCAAGAGTATCAATCAAGATTAAATTCTAAAAAGTAATAAAAAAAAGGATATCTTTGGTAATATAAGAAAAAATTACCGGAGATATTCCTTGTTTAAAATAGTTCTATTATGTTTATTTGCATTAAATATATATGCAAAAGATTTCGTCATTGCTAGTTATAACGCTGAAAATTTATTTGATTTAAAAAAACAAAATAGCGAATATAAAGAGTTTATTCCAAATACTTCTTCAAAATGGAATCAAAATAACTTCAATATTAAGATAAATAATGCAGTAAAAGTAATAAAAGATATTAATGCTGATATTATTGCTCTTCAAGAAATAGAAAATAGAGCTGTACTTCAACTTTTATTAAAAAAACTACCCTCTTATAAATATTCCTCTTTTGCAAAATATTCAAGATCATCAGTTGGCGTTGGATTTTTATCAAAAATTAAAATAAAAAGCAATAGACAAATTGATGTAAAGTTTACAAATAAAATCTTTAGACCTATTTTAGAAACTACTTTTGAAATTGAAAATAAAGAGTTTAAAATTTTCAACAATCATTGGCCTTCAAAAAGAGTAGCTGAAAGTTATAGAGTTAAGTTTGCTAAAAAGCTTCAAGATAGACTTTCAAAACTTCCAAGAGATTATGACTATATTTTATTAGGAGATTTTAATTCGAATTATGATGAAAATAGAAGTTTTAAATATAATAAAAAATTAAATAATACTTCTGGTATTACTGGAATAAATCAAGTATTAAATACAACAGTAGAAAATAAATATATTACTTATGATGATGTTTTAAAACAAAAAAGAAAAGTGCATTTCAATCTTTGGTTAGACCTTCCATCAAATGATAGATTTTCAAATAAATATAGAACACAAAGTAATACTCCTGATAATATTATTCTATCTCCTGCACTTCTTGATACAAAAAATATTTCGTATATTCACAAATCTTTTAAAGTTTTTAAGCCAAATTATCTTTATAGAAATAACAAAGTTTTAAGATGGCAAATGAAAGGGAATAGGTACAATAAAGTTCACGTAGGAGCTGGGTATTCTGACCATTTACCAATTTATGCTTCATTTTCAACATCAAAAGAGAAAACAAATCCTATTAAAGAAATTAAAAAAAATAGTAAAAAAGAGCTAAATAAGATTAGTGACTTATATAATAAAATGAAACTCATTGAACCTGCAATTATAAAAGATGCAGTTGTTATTTATAAAACAAAAACAGGTGCTATTATAAAACAAAAAAACAATAGAGCTATTTATATTTATAAGCATGCACAAGAACTAAAATTAGGATATTCATATACTTTACAAATAAATGAAATAGTTGATTATAATGGCTTAAAAGAAGTAGATTCATTTTCAGTTTTAGAAGAAAATGGCCGATTTAAAAACTATAAATCTTTATTTATAAATGCTAAGAAAAATGATATTTTCAATCCAAATAATCAAAATGAAATAGCTTTTAATTTAAGAGGCGTGATAAAAAAAAGAAAACTATATATAGATGATTCAAATACTATCTTAAAAGGTAAATCAATAAAAATATTTGCAAAAAACAAACAAGACCTACCAAAACAAAATGAAACTATAACTTTTAAAAATGCACATATTGGAGTTTATAGAGGTGTTCCACAAGTACTAATTCATTCAAGTTCTGATTATCAAGTAGGAAATTAATGCTATTAAAATCAATTTTTACAAATAGTACAGGTATTTTGACATCTAGAATTTTAGGATTTATAAGAGATTTATTAACAGCTTCTATTTTAGGAGCGAATATCTATTCTGATATCTTCTTTGTTGCTTTTAAACTACCAAATTTATTTAGAAGAATCTTTGCAGAAGGGGCTTTTACACAAGCTTTTATTCCAGCTTATGCAAAATCAAATCATAAAATCAGATTCTCTTCTGTAGTCTTTTTACAACTATTTGGATTTTTGATTATTCTTTCACTTTTAGTAAGTCTATTTTCATCACTTGTTGCAAAAGCAGTTGCAATTGGTTTTGATCAAGAAACAATAGATTTAGCAGCTCCTTTATTTGCTATAAATTTTTACTATTTACCAATGATATTTATAGTTACCTTTATGGCTGCACTTTTACAATATAAAAATCACTTTGCAACAACAGCTTACTCAACAGCTCTTTTAAATCTAACAATGATAACTGCACTTTTAATATCACAAAATATGGAAAAATATGAGATTACATTTTATTTATCTTATGGTGTATTAGCAGGTGGATTATTACAAATTTTAGTTCATTTATATGCAATTAAAAGATTAAACTTATGTAAAATATTTCATTTTAAAAAGCATAAGAAAAAAGAAGAAAACAAATTTTATAAAAACTTTATGTCTGCAACAGTTGGCTCTTCAACAACTCATCTTTCGGCATTTATAGATACTTGGCTAGCCTCATTTTTAATGACAGGTTCAATTTCTTATCTTTATTATGGAAATAGAGTTTTTCAACTTCCACTTGCCCTATTTGCAATAGCTACTTCTGTTGCACTTTTTCCAATGATTGCAAGAAGTATTAAAAATAAAGATGAAAATAAAGCATTAGCTTTAATGAAAAAGTCTTCTCTAATTTTATTAGGTCTACTTTCAATTTCTACTTTTATTGGTATTTTTTTTAATGAATTTATTATTAGTTTACTATTTGAACGTGGAGCATTTACAAGTACTGATACTACAAATACTGCATTAATTTTATCTATGTACTTAATTGGACTTATTCCTTTTGGAATTGGAAAAATTTTCTCTCTTTGGTTATATGCAAAAGAACAACAATTCTTAGCAGCAAAAATATCTGTATATAGCTTAGGATGGAATATAGTTTTTTCACTACTTTTAATTCAACCTTTTGGAGCTGCTGGTCTTGCATTTGCAAGTACTCTTAGTGGTTTTATTCTATTTTTTCTTACAATAAAAGCTTTTGGATTTCAGAAATTTATTGTGATGTTTAAAAAATAAAAATAGCCCTATTTTTAAATTTTAGTAATTAATTACAATTTAGCTATAATGGCTTTTTTAATAAATATTACTAGGATTTAAATGAAAGAATTTTTCAAACAATACTCCCCTTTTTATAAAAACTATAAACTTCAATTTATATATGCCTTCATAGGAATTATTTTAGTTGCAAGTGCAACAGCAGGAACTGCTTATGCTATTCAGCCTTTATTAGATGATATTTTTATTAATAAAGATGAAGAAATGCTATATATGATGCCTGTTTTTGTTATTCTTTTATATACAGCAAAAGGTTTTGGACGATATATTCAAGCATATTATATCTCTTTTATTGGACAAGATATTACAAGAATTGTAAGAGATAGACTTTTTTCACATGTTCTAAACTTAGATATGGATTTCTTTCAAAAAAAACATGGTGGGGAACTTGTAAGTAGAATTATAAATGATATAAATAGAATTCAACAAGCAGTCTCAAACTATGTTGCAGAATTTATAAGAGAAGTTCTTACAATTGTTGCACTTATTGGTTTAGTAATTTATCACTCACCTGAACTTGCTTTTTATGGACTAGTTGTTCTTCCACTTGCAATTTGGCCTTTATCAAAACTTGCTAAAAGAATGAAAAAACTTTCATTCAAATCACAAGAATCAAATGCTGATATTACATCATCATTAAGTGAATCTTTCAATAATATAGAAATAATCAAAGCAAATTCTACAGAAGAAATAGAAGCAAAGAAATTCTCAATTCATAATCTAAATTTCTTTAAATATAATATGAAAGCAGTTAGAACAAATGAATTAACCTCTCCTTTAATGGAAATAATTGGATCACTAGCTTTTGCAGCTGTTATTTTAGTTGGAGGTTCAAAAGTAATTTCAGGAGAGCTTACAACAGGAACATTTAGTTCATTTATTGCTGCTTTATTTATGTTATATACACCTATTAAAAGATTATCTTCATTATATAATAAAATGCAAGATGCCCTTGCAGCAAACGATAGAATTAATGAAATGCTTAATTCTAAAGCTACAATTATTTCAGGAAATAAAGAGTTTCCAGAAAATATAGAAAAAATATCATTTAATAATGTCTCATTAAACTATGGAGATTTTCAAGCTTTAAAAAGTATTAGTTTTGAAGCAAAAAAAGGTGATAAAATTGCACTTGTAGGAGATAGTGGAGGAGGAAAGTCTTCTTTAATCAATACTATAATTAGATTTTATGATATTTCTGAGGGTGAAATAAAATTAAATGACAACTTATTAAATGAGCTTTCATTAAAATCTTTAAGAGAAAACATTTCAATAGTAACACAAAGAGTTTATATATTTAATGACACAATAAGTGCAAACGTTGCTTATGGTTATGAAATAGATGAGAAAAGAGTAATTGAAGTATTAAAGCAAGCTCACGCTTATGATTTTGTATCGAAAATGGAAGATGGTATAAATACAAAACTTGATGAGTTTGGAACAAACTTATCAGGAGGTCAAAGACAAAGAATTGCAATTGCAAGAGCATTATATAAAAAGCCTAAAATACTTATTTTAGATGAAGCAACTTCTGCTCTTGATAATGAAAGTGAGTCAATTATCTCACAAGTAATAGATGATGTAAGTGTTGATAAAATTACATTTATAATTGCACATAGATTAAGTACTATTAAAAATGCTAGTAAAATTGCCGTATTTAAAGATGGTGAAATTATTGATATGAATACAGAAGAAAATCTTTTAAAATCTTGTAAAGAGTATCAAAGATTATATAACTTAGCAAATATTTAACTCTCCCTTTAAAGAGCTATTATATAGCTCTTTAAGACTTTTAAAACAACATTTATTTTCATTAAAACTTATATTTAACGATTTTTAGATAAAATATCTAAATTTTAAAAAAAGGCCATTCTTGTTTTGTTATAACACAGTAAAAAAAGTACTATTCAAATTTGAACCAGAAACAGCTCACAATATCGCTGAATGCGGTTTAAGAATTGTAGGAAAATGTAAAATTTTAAAAAATATGATGGAAAAGAAGAACTTTAAAAATAATTCTAAACTTTCTCAAGAACTATTTGGTGTAACTTTTACAAACCCAGTTGGACTTGCTGCTGGTTTTGATAAAAATGCAACAATGGTAAAAGCAATGCCTTCACTAGGATTTGGTTTTACAGAAATTGGAACAATGACACCAAAACCTCAAGATGGAAATGCTAAACCTCGAATGTTTAGATATCCAGAAGAAAAAAGTGTACAAAATGCAATGGGATTTAACAACGAAGGTGCTCATAAAGTTTTAAAAAACTTAAAAGAGGTTTATCCTGCAGCTATTCCTGTTGGAGTAAATATTGGTAAAAACAAAACTACTCCAGAAGAGTTTGCATTAAGCGATTATAAAATGTTAATTAAAAAATTTGAAGCAACAAGTGATTATTTAGTAATAAATATTTCAAGTCCAAATACTCCAAATTTAAGAGATTTACAAAATGAAAAGTTTATTACTGAACTATTTACTATGGCAAAAGAGTTTACAAATAAACCAATTTTATTAAAAATTGCTCCAGATATGGAAGCACAACAAGCAATTGAACTTTGTAAAAGTGCAGTAAATGCAGGAGCAGCTGGAATAATTGCTACAAATACAACTATTGATTACTCACTAGTTCCAAATTGTCAAGATTTTGGAGGATTAAGTGGTGCATGTTTAACAGAAAAATCTTATTCGATTTTTAAAGAAATTGCAAAAGAATTATATGGAAAAACAATACTAATTTCTGCTGGTGGAATATCAACAGGAGAGCAAGCATATGCAAGAATAAAAGCAGGAGCTTCTTTAGTACAATCATATTCAGGACTGATTTTTGAAGGACCTTCAATGGTTCGAAAAATAAATGAAGAAATTTTAGAGCTAATGGCAAAAGATGGATATGAAAATATCACTGAAGCTATCGGATCTGATTTAAAATAAGTAGAGATAAAATGAATTTAACGAAATCAACAAAAATTATAAAAACTTTTTTATTCTTTCTTGTTTCATTATTCATTCTTACAGGAGAATTAATGGCTAATAGCTTACCAAAATATTATACTAAGACATTAGAAAATGGATTACAAATAGTTGCAATTCCTATGAAAAATGGCTCAAATGTAGTTTCAACTGATATATTTTATAAAGTTGGAAGTAGAGATGAGAAAATGGGGAAAAGTGGAATAGCACATATGCTTGAACACTTAAACTTTAAATCAACAAAAAATTTAGAAGCTGGTGAATTTGATGAAATCGTTAAAGGTTTTGGAGGAGTTAATAATGCTTCTACTTCTTTTGACTTTACCCACTATTATATCAAATCAGCATCAAAAAACATGGATAAATCTTTAGATTTATTTGCTGATTTAATGCAAAACTTAACTTTAAAAGATGAAGAGTTTCAACCTGAAAGAAATGTAGTTGCAGAAGAGAGACGATGGAGAACTGATAATAGTCCAATGGGTTATTTACAATTTAGATTATTTAACAATGCATATATTTATCATCCATACCATTGGACTCCAATTGGATTTATGAGTGATATTAAAAACTGGTCTATTGATGATATTCGTGATTTTCATTCTACTTATTATCAACCAAAAAATGCAATTATTGTAGTTGCAGGAGATATTGATAAAGAAGAAGTATTTACATCTTCAGAGAAATATTTTAAAGATATTAAAAATAAAAAAGAAATAATTTCTAAAATTCATACAGTTGAACCAAAACAAGATGGGGCTAAAAAAGTTACTATTTTAAAAGATTCAGCAGTTCAAATGCTTGCAATTACTTATCATATTCCAAACTTTGAACATAAAGATCAAGTTGCACTTTCTGCATTAAGTGAATTCTTTAGTTCAGGAAAAAGTTCAATATTACAAAAAAGACTTGTAGATGAAAAAAGATTAGTTAACTCTGTATATGCTTATAATTTAGAGCTTAAAGACCCTGGATTATTTATGTTTATGGCAGTTGCTAATGAAGGTGTTAAAGCTAAAGATGTTGAGAAAGAGATTTTAGCAATTATTGATGAAGTAAAAAAAGGGAATATTAGTAAAAAAGATCTTGATAAAATTAAGATTAATACTAAAGCTGATTTTATATTCTCTTTAGAGAGTTCATCATCAGTAGCATCTTTATATGGTTCATACTTTGTAAGAGATAATATTAAGCCATTATTCGATTATGAGAAAAAAGTTGATGCATTAAATAAAAAAGATTTAATTAAAGCTGCAAATAAATACTTTACAAAAAATAATTCTACTACTGTTATTTTGAAGCAGGAAAAGAAATAGTGAACTATCATGTAAGTAAAACAACTTTGGGTGAGAATCCAAAGTTTGAATACCCTAAGCCAATATTTCTTGAAGAAATGGGTGAAGAAGGTCTTAAAAAACTATTTAGCGAATTCTATGATTTAATAGTAGATAGTGATATAGGAAATTTCTTTCCTCAAGATGAAGAAGAGTTAGAAAAAGTAAAAGCTCATAATGTTAAGTTTTTTATAGAAGCTGCAGGTGGTCCTAAAGATTATACAAAAGCAGTTGGACATTTTGATATGTTAAAAACTCATGAACAATTCTCAATTACTGAAAAAGCAAGAAGAGAATGGTTAGGAACGATGGAAGAAGTTTTAAGAAAAACAGATATTTCAGATGAGGCAAAACAGAGTTTTTGGGACTTTTTAGAAACATTTTCAAAACACACAGTAAATGTAGATGAAAAACAAGAATTAGAAGATTTAGTAGTAAAAAAAGGATAAATATGGAAATTATTACAGGTGCAATGACTGCACTAATTACCCCATTTAAAGATGGAAAAGTTGATTTAGAAAAATATGAGTCTTTAATTAAAAGACAAATAGCACAAGGTATGGATGCCGTAGTACCTGTTGGAACTACAGGTGAGAGTGCAACATTATCACATGCTGAACATAAAGCTTGTATTGAAGTTGCAGTTGCAGCTTGTAAAGGTACTGGTGTTAAAGTAATTGCTGGAGCTGGTTCAAATGCTACACATGAAGCAGTTGAAATTGCTAAACATGCACAAGCAGTAGGAGCAGATGGACTTTTATCTGTAACTCCATACTATAATAAACCAACTCAAGAGGGTTTATATCAACACTATAAAGCAATTGCAACATCTGTTGAAATTCCTTTTATGTTATATAATGTACCAGGACGTACTGGTGTTGATTTAACAGCAGATACAACTATTAGACTTTTTGATGATATTCCAAATATTTATGCTACAAAAGAAGCTACTGGTTCACTAGATAGAACAATAGAGTTATTATCTCAAAGAAGTGATTTAGTTATCGTTTCAGGTGATGATGCAATTGATTTCCCTATGTTAGTAAATGGTTGTAAAGGAATTATTTCTGTAACTGCAAACTTACTTCCAAATCTAAAATCTAGATTAGTTCATGCAATAGAAGAAGGAAAGTTAGATGAAGCAAGAAAAATAAATGAAGATTTATATGCTTTAAACTGTGTATTATTCTGTGAAAGTAATCCAATTCCAATTAAAGCAGCAATGTACTTGGCTGGATTATTAGATACATTAGAATACAGACTTCCATTAACTCCTCCAAGCACAGAGACAATGGACAAATTAGAAAATATATTAAAACAATACGAGGTAATAAAATAATGAGTGAGAATACAATGCAAGGAAAAACTTTAGTAATATCTGGTGGTACAAAAGGTATCGGTAAAGAGTGTGTTTATAAATTTGCACAAAATGGTGTTAATGTTGCGTTTACTTACAATTCAAACAAAGAATTTGCAGAAGATATCTGTAAAGATGTTGAAGAAACTTATGGTGTAAAATGTAAATGTTACCCATTTAATATTTTAGAGCCAGAAATGTATAAAGAGCTATTTTTAGAAATAGACAAAGATTTTGATAGAGTTGATTTCTTTATCTCAAATGCGATGATTTACGGTCGTGCTGTTGTTGGTGGATATGGTAAATTTATGAAATTAAAACCTAGAGGTTTAAATAATATTTATACTGCAACTGTTAATGCTTTTGTTTGTGGTGCGCAACAAGCTGCTAAAAGAATGCAAAAAATTGGTGGTGGAGCAATAGTATCTTTATCATCAACTGGTAACTTAGTATATATTCCAAACTATTCAGGTCATGGTACAAATAAAGCAGCAGTTGAAGCAATGGTAAGATATGCAGCAACTGAATTAGGTGAATTTAATATTAGAGTAAATGCAGTTTCAGGTGGTCCTATTGATACTGATGCACTAAAAGCATTTACAAATTATGAAGAAGTTAAACAAAAAACTATCGACTTATCTGCTTTAAATAGAATTGGTCAACCAAAAGATTTAGCACAATCTTGTTATTTCTTATGTACTGATGATGCTTCTTGGATTACATCTCAAACTTTAGTTGTTGATGGTGGAACAACTTTCAGATAATGAAAGAAAAAGTTCTTAACCTTCCAAATGTTTTAGCACTGTTTAGAATAGCATTAGCTCCGCTAATGCTATGGTTTTTTATAGATAGAGATAATACTATCTTTTCTTCATGGCATCCTTCATGGTTTGATTATTTTGCAGGTCTTATTTTTGTAATTGCATCAGTTACTGATTTTTTTGATGGCTATATTGCAAGGTCTTGGAATCAAATGACAAAACTAGGTGGGATTTTAGATCCACTTGCTGATAAGATGTTGGTACTTGCTGGATTTATAGGTCTTATGGTAATTGATAGAGCATCAGCTTGGGCTGTTTTTATTATACTTTCAAGAGAGTTTTTTATAACAGGACTTCGAGTAGTAGCAGCAGATGAGGGTAAAAATGTAGCTTCAACAATGGCTGGAAAAGTAAAAACAGTAGTTCAAATGATTGCTATTGGTTTTTTAATTATGAATTGGCCATTTGCAACTGAACTTCTATGGTTAGCAGTTGTTTTAACAGTATATTCAGGATATGAATATATTAGAGATTATTTTAAAATATAGAGGTTTTTCTTGGGTACTATAACATTTTTACTTGTTCTTTCATTTTTAGTGTTTTTTCATGAGTTAGGACATTTTGTTGCTGCTCGTTATTTTGGTGTAAAAGTTCACGTTTTTTCAATTGGTTTTGGAAAACAACTTTTTGCAAAAGAGTGGAGAGGTACAACTTGGCAGTTTTCATTAATCCCTCTTGGTGGTTATGTAAAAATGAAAGGTCAAGATGACTCAAATCCAGCTTTAATTGAATCTGGTGATGATTCTTATAATACGAAAAAACCTTGGCAAAGAATTGTAATATTATTTGCAGGTCCCTTTGCAAACTTTTTACTAGCAGCCATTCTTTATTTTTCAATTGCAATTATGGGTGCAAGTACATTTGCAGCACAAATTGGAACTGTACAAAAAGACTCACCTGCTTTTCATGCAGGAATTTTAAAAGATGATTTAATTGTAAGAATAAATGAGCATGAAATTAAATCTTGGGAAGATATTGGAAAAATAATTGTTAACTCACAAGGAGCTTTAAAGTTCTATATTAAAAGAGATAATAAACTTATTGCAAAAACTATAAATCCACATATTTCAGATTCGCAAAATATGTTTAAAGAAAAAATCAAAAAAAGAATGATTGGTATTTCCCCATCTGGAAAAGTAGTTCAACTAGATTTATCACTTAGTGAGTCATTAGTATATGCATATGAAAAAACAATTTTTTCTTCAACAATGATTTTTCAAGGTGTTCAAAAACTGATTCAAGGAATTATTCCAAGTAGTGAAATTGGTGGAGTTATTACAATTGGTAAAGTAATTTCTGATGCAAGCCAATCAAGTATAATTGCACTATTTACAATAACTGCTTTAATTTCTGTTAACTTAGGAGTTTTAAACCTACTTCCAATTCCAGCACTTGATGGTGGACATATTATGTTTAATATCTATGAAATGATTACAAAAAGAAAACCAAGTGATAAGGTTTTTATGTTTTTAACAATCGCTGGATGGGTAATACTTGGTAGTTTAATGTTACTTGGAATTTACAACGACATAAATAGAATTTTTCTAAAATAATAAAATATATAAAGAGATAAAATGAATAAATTAACTGCAACAAGAAATTTAGATGATGTAATAACTAGAGTTGAAGGTGCTAGACTTAAAATATCTGAGCATCATATTGTTAAAATAATTGGTATTAGTAAATATTCAACTTCAAAAGAGATAGAAGAGCTTTATAACGTAGGGCAAAGAGCTTTTGGAGAAAATAAAGTGCAAGACTTAAAAACAAAAGTTGAGGAATTAGAAGAACTTCCTTTAGAATGGCATTTTGTAGGAACTTTACAAAAAAATAAAATCAATAATTTAATTGATTTAAATCCATCATTAATTCAATCAATTGATTCTTTAGAACTTGCACAAGAGTTAGATAAAAAACTTCAAGCTAAAAATAAAAAGCTTAGTATTTTACTTCAAGTAAATTCTGCGTATGAAGATACAAAATCAGGTGTAATGCCAGAAGTTGCAGTCGAAATATATAAACAAATATTAGATACTTGTCCGAACTTAAGAGTAAAAGGTATTATGAGTATTGGAGCACATGTTGAAGATGAAAAAGTTATAAGAGAATCATTTAAAACAACTAAAAAGATTTATGATGAATTAGTACCACTAGGAGCAAAATATTGTTCAATGGGTATGAGTTCTGATTATGAACTTGCAATTGCTTGTGGTTCTAATATGATTAGAGTTGGTTCTACTTTATTTAAAGACTAAGAATTAAATCTAAAGAGAAAAGCTTATTTAGCTTCTTCTCTTATTTGACTTACTGTTTTTCCACCTATTGCATAATTATCCATATTAACTTCTTCTATTATTACAACAGCAGATTTTGCACCTCGACCATCAAAAATACTAGCAAATAGTTCTGTTATACCTTTACTTAGTGCTTCTTTTTGTTCTTTTGTAGCACCTCCATCTTCATGTGTCATTTTTACGTTTATTAGTGGCATATTAAGTCTCCTTTTTCTTTTTTGATTATGGTAATGCTAAAACAGCACTATTACATAAATCATCACTTTCAAACTTTGTAATATCACCCTCTTTTAAACCAGGAACTGGAAATAATCTTACAGTTAAGGGCTTATTTAATCTAAAAGCCATCGTTCCAGTATCTCTCATAATTTGTTCAATTTTTAAAGAAGGAGTATCTCCCTCAATTGGAACAGTATCTAGTCCAATTCCGCAAATTGCACTATTTGTAAGAAGTGTTCTTACGTCAAAATCTTTATCAATTGTACCCTTCGCTAATCCTTCATCTTCAACAACAGCAAGCATTAAACCAGAGAATCCAACTAAAGGCAATTCTTTTACACTTTTAAAAACTTTTGTTAATAACGATGAAATTTCTACAGTACCACTTCTTCCAAAAGAATTTAAACCCATTTGTTTATAAACCTCAACCATTGAGGAACAATTTTTAGATGGAGCTGCTGAAGAATCAATTCCTTTAAAAACAAAAGAAGATTTATTTTCGATTTTTTCTTCAAACCTATCTAATATATTTTTAATATTACTACAATGATAAGATAGCGCTTCTTTTAAAATATTAAAGTAAGAAGCAAGTGCAATATTATGAGATAAATCTGGATTTTTTTGATTAAAATCTTTTAAAACTTCAACTAATAAATCAGGTGTTTCTAAACCTATTACAAAAGCATTTTCTAAACTTGAATCATGATATGAAGCAGGAAAATATGGAATAAAAGGTTTACAGTTAAAATTAACAGTAAAGTTAAAATTACCCTCACCTCTTGGTGTTATTTCTGATATTTTTTTGACTGCTTTTACAGATTCTTTTATAAGCGTATTATCTAAGATTTCATTTTCATCAATATTTACATTTACACAAGCATTTGCTAAATCACCAAAGCTTGAAATAAGTTCAGGAAGTAATGATATTTCATTAAAAGTTTTAGCTTCACCAATAGCAAATCTAATTCGTAAGCTTGTAGTGCTTTTCTTTAGAATACTTGAAATAAAAGACAAGTCATCTTTAGCTTTTTGTAAAGATGAAGTATCAAGGTATTCGCCAAAAGCATTTGTAACTATTCTTATTGATTGGACTTGATAATTCTCTTGATTAAACTGTTTACTTACACTTTCACAAAAACTACAGGCACGAAGAAGTTCTTCTTCCCAAGTACTTTTATCATTTGATAAAGTCAGAAAAGTTGTAATTGTTCGTATTTTACATAAATCTTTATTTTTATAAATCAAAATAGATCCTTTAACTTAATATTAAATCACTATAACTAAAAATTTATAATTGAACAATCCAAATATTGCTAGAAATAAATAAACCCAAAAAGGTCTATTTATTTAGTTTAGTGAGTTTTTAAACTTAGTTACTTCATCTTCAATTGAAGCTTGTCTCATAAAGTGCTCACCAATTAAGAAAGCATCAGCACCAATTCCTGATAATCTTTTAATCGTGTCAACATTTGAAACTCCAGATTCAGCAACAATAATTTTTCCATTTGGAATCATTGGAATTAATTTATCACATAATTCCATATCCATTTCAAACGTATCAAGGTTTCTATGATTTATTCCAATTATACTAGCACCACATTTAATAGCTTTTGTTAAATCTTCTTTATCATGAATCTCAACTAAAACTTCTAAGCCTAAATGTAAAGCATATTCATATAACTCTTTCATTTCTTTTGTACCTAAGGCTTTTGCAATAAGTAAAATAAAATCAGCTCCATAAACTAAGGCTTCAACAATTTGATATTTATCAACAATAAAATCTTTTCTTAAAAGTGGCGTTGGTACATATCTTCTAATTGCAGTTAAATACTCTAAGTTACCTTGAAAATAATGTGGTTCAGTTAATACTGAAATCGCATTTGCTCCACTATTACTATAAGCTTGTGCAATTTCCATAGGATTAAAATCTTCTTTTATAATACCTTTTGAAGGACTTGCTTTTTTAACTTCTGCAATTATTCTAATTGGCTCTTCTTTAGTTGCAGTTAAAAATGGTTTAACATCTCTTGGAGCAAAAGGATTCGAAGCTAATGTTCTTCCTAATAAATCTAAAGGTATATCTTTTTGTCTTATCTCTAAATCTGCTTTTGTTCTTTCTATAATTTCATCTAATATCACTTAGTACACTCCTTAATTTTTTCCCAATGTAATTTAACTTCTTCATCATCTAAACCTGCACTATCTACTACTTTTTTCATTTGAATATATGCATTTTTGCAATCTTTATTTTTATAAAGACCCCATGCTAAAGTATCAATAAAAGCAAGATTATCTGGTTCTAAAATTAATGCTTTTTTTATAAGAGTTAAACCTCTTTTAATATCTAAATCATAATCTATTAGAATATAAGCTAAATAATTCTCATAAATTGGATTTGAGATTTTTGCTAGCACTTTATCAAATTTTGAAATAACATTAGGTAAAACCATTTGTTTATTTTTTGCCATTTCAAATTCAAGTATAGCTTGTTGACCTAAATAATCTAAATTATTTGTCTTTTTATATAACTTATCTAATAATAAATTAGCTTTATTTAATTCATTTTCATTTTTATATAATTGCAATAAAATATTACTTTTTATACTGTTTTTTTCTAAAAACTCTATTGCTTTTTTACTATCTTCTTTAATTAAATATCTTATTAATAAATCTTGCGTTTTAATTAAAACTACTTTTTTGTTCATTTCTTTATATTCAAAATGCATTTTTTCAAGTAAAGGAACTATTTTATCTTTTTGCTTATCTTTTTCATAAAATGATAAAAGTTGTAATGATAAATTAAAAGGATAATTGTTTTTTTCTATATAGTTTAATATTCTATATTTAGATTCTTCTTTTTCATTTGTATAATTATATTGAATACTAGTTATTGTTTGAAATGTTTCAACTGTACCTTTAACTTTATAGGCTTTTTCAAACTCTTCAAGAGCTTTTTCATACTCTTGTAAATCAAGATAAATACTAGCTAATAAAGAATGATTACTATCATGATAAAACTTATTCACTAATTTTTTTGCATACTTAATTGTTTCTTCTTTTTCCTTAAGTTTTAGCAAAGAAAGAGTATACATTTTTAAAATCAACTCTTCTTCTTTAATATCTTCAATCATATTTAAAGAAGCATATTTTTTTACACTCTCATAATCTTTTAATATAAAAGATGAGTTTAAATAATTTACTAAATACTCATGATTATTTGTATTTTCAAAAAGTTTAAAATATATTTCTCGTGAAGCTTTATAGTTCTTTTGAGATTCATACTCTAATGCATACATTATATATTCATCTTCTAGATTAAAATATTTAGTATTTTGTTTTTTAAAACTTGCATTATTTATTGTTACTTCATTTGTAGCTATTTTAGGTTCTATATAATTGCAACCTGTTAATAAAAATAGTAAAGTACTTGTAACTAAATAGTTCTTATAGCTGGACACTCTTCATAAACCTCTTTTACATTTTCTTTAAAATAATCCCAAAATGGGAAAGTACGACATTGCGTTGGTCTAGCTTCATAAATTGAGCATTGTTTCTTTTCTAAATTAAAAAATACACATGCAAAATTATTTTTTGCTAATTTTACCTCTTTTATACTGTATTTATAACCTATTTTGTTTAAATACTTAACTCTTAACTCTTCTTGGCTTATTTCAAGATGCTTTGCTAAAAAATTTATCTCTTGAAGTGTGATCCAAATATAACCACTCTCTCCAATACAACAATTCCCAGCACATGTATCACAAGCACTTGCTTCAAAGGCATAATCAAAGCCTTCTTTTTTAATTAAATTGCTCAATATCTACCTTTATACTGTGAGTTGATGACTTTTCATATATTTTTTTAACTTCTTTTGTAAACTCTAATCCATCAAAAACAAATAGTGGCTTCATGATTTTTGTTAATGATTTTGAATCTTTTCTAGCATATACTAAAATCAATGTAGCATCTTTTGAATCTTTTGGATGAACAAATTGTAAAACTTCTAAATTAAAACTATATTTATTCAAGAATAATAGTATTTCATTAATTTGTTTCACATCGTAACAGAAGAATAGCTTCCCAGAATTTTTTAAACTTTGAGAACTTTTTTGTATAAAATCTTCTAAAGGCATAGAGTCATTATATCTTGCTATCTTAATATTTTCATTTTCACTCTTGATTACATTTGAATGGTAAAAGGGTGGATTTGAAATACATATATCAAATTTTTTTTCAAAATCTATTTGTAAAAATGAGCCTTTAAATAAGTTTGTTTTTTGATTATTAGTTTCTGCATTTTTTAAAGAAAAAAACTGAAATGGTTTTTGAAGTTCACACTGGTTTAAATTCAAATTAGGATATTCTCTAGAAACTAGTAATCCTAGTATTCCACTACCACTTCCTATATCTAAAACTTCCCCTTTAACATTCTTAAATTTTTTCATATTTTCATAGATAAAGTTATATAAAAAATGTGTGTCACTATTGTAGCAATAACCATCTAGTGGTTGATATAAAACCAAGTATTTTCCTTAATATATTTTAGATATTGTATCTAAGCTTAGCCTATATATGTTTTAAACAATATTTTAAGTAATACTTCCTCCTAAATATTAGTTTTTTTTCTTAAGTTTTATTATAGTTTCAAAGACACTTTAAATACACTTTGTAGCACTAGTGTAGCAAAATGTAACAAGAGCCGAATTAGCTTTCCCAAATGAAAGTTTTACTTATTCTTTAGATGTATTATAGGTTATTATTCAAACATAATAATTGAGTTTATTCAAATATTGATAAATAAAAAATTTAAGGGGAAATTATGTCTAATATGGAAGCTCCTGCAAACACACCTGTTTGGGTAAATGAAGCTAGATGTAAAGCATGTGATAAATGTGTATCTGTTTGTCCAGCTGGTGTACTTGTAATGAGACAAGAAGTTCATTCAACTTTAGGTTCAATAATAAAAGTAGCGAATCCTGATTCGTGTATTGGTTGTACAGATTGTGAACTAGCGTGTCCAGACTTTGCAATATATGTAGCAGATAAAAAAGAATTTAAATTTGCAAAACTTTCTGATGAAGCAAAAGAAAGAAAAGAAGCTATCGTTAAAAATAACTATAGAGAATTAGAGGCATAAGGAAAATTAATGGCAAGAGAACTAATTTCAACAGGAAATGAATTAGCAGCAAAAGCTGCGCTTGACTCTGATGTTGAGTTTTTTGGGGGATACCCTATTACTCCATCTAGTGAAGTAATGCATATATTATCAACTGCATTACCAGCTAGAGGACATGCATGTATCCAAATGGAAGATGAAATTTCAGGAATTTGTACAGCATTAGGTGCTGCAATGTCTGGAAAAAGAGCATTAACAGCAACAAGTGGACCTGGTATTTCTTTAAAAGCAGAAAACTTAGGGGTAGGATATATTTCTGAAATACCTTTAGTTGTAATCAATGTAATGAGAGGTGGTCCATCAACTGGTTTACCAACAAGAGTTGCACAAGGTGACTTATTACAAGCTAAAAATCCTACTCATGGTGATGTTAAATCAATCACTTTAGTACCAGGAAATTTAAATGAGTGTTATACAGAAGTTGCACGTGCTTTTAACTTAGCAGATAGATTTATGCAACCTGTATTTGTTTTATTAGATGAAACAATCGGTCACATGAGTGGTAAAGCTACTATTCCTGATTTAGAAACAGTACAAGCTGAAAAAATTTCTAGAAAGAAATTTGAAGGTGATAAGAAAGATTACAAGCCATATGATTGTGAAGATGATCAACCAGCTGTATTAAATCCAATGTTTGAAGGTTATAGATACCACTTCACTGGTTTACATCATGGACCAACTGGACATCCAACTGAAGATGCTGATACTTGTGATGCTTTAATGAGAAGATTATTCAATAAAGTTGATGCACATATGGACGAAGTTGAATTAAATGAAGAGTATATGTTAGAAGATGCTGATATTATGATTATTGCGTATGGTTCAGTTTCTTTAGGTGTAACTGAAGCTATTAACAGAATGAGAAAAGAAGGTATCAAAGTTGGTATGTTCAGACCAAAAACAATTTGGCCAAGTCCTGCTAATAGAATTAATGAATTGATGAAAAAATTTGACAAAGTATTAGTTGCTGAGTTAAACATGGGTCAATTCTCTGATGAAGTACAAAGAGTAAGTGGAAGAAATGACTTTGATAGATTATACAAAGTTAATGGTAGACCATTATCTCCACTAGAAATAATAGAAAAAGTGAAGGGAATGTAATTATGGCATTTAATTATGATGAATATTTAAGAACAGACAAAATGCCAACACTTTGGTGTTGGGGATGTGGTGATGGAGTTATTTTAAAATCTGTAATTAGAGCAATTGAAAAAACTGGTTGGAACATGGACGATGTTTGTGTTGTTTCTGGTATTGGTTGTTCAGGAAGATTCTCTTCATATATCAACTGTAACACAGTTCACACAACTCACGGTAGAACTTTAGCATATGCAACTGGAATTAAATTAGCTAATCCAGAAAAGAAAGTTATCGTTGTTGGTGGTGATGGTGATGGTCTTGCTATTGGTGGAAACCATACAATCCATGCATCAAGAAGAAATATTGATTTAAATTATATTATTATCAATAACTTCATTTATGGATTAACTAACTCACAAACTTCTCCTACAACACCACAAGGTATGTGGACAGTTACAATGAGTAAAGGAAATATTGATCCAACATTTGATGCTTGTAAATTAGTAGAAGCTGCTGGTGCATCTTTTGTTGCTAGAGAAACTATGTTAGATCCTAAGAAATTAGAAAGAATTTTAGTAAAAGGTTTCCAACATACAGGATTCTCATTTATTGAAGTATTCTCTAACTGTCACGTTAACTTAGGTAGAAAAAATAAAATGGCAACAGCTATGGCTAACTTAGAGTGGATTAAATCTATTTCTGTTGGAAAAGCTAAGTTTGAGAAATTAGAAGCAGAAGAGCAAGTTGGAAAATTCCCATTAGGAATTTTAAAACATGATGAAAATGCACCAGAGTACTGTCAGTCTTACGAAAAAGTAAAAGAGGCTAATAGAACTAATACAATGATTCAATTCTAAGGAGAAACAACATGAGTAAAACATTAATGAGATTTACAGGTGTTGGTGGACAAGGTGTTCTTCTAGCAGGTTCTATTTTTGCAGCAGCAAAAATTAATGATGGTGGTTATGGTTTAAAAACTGCAACATATACATCTCAAGTAAGAGGTGGTCCAACTGTTGTTGATATCACTTTACAAGATGATGAAATTTTATACCCTTATGCAAATGATGGTGAAATTGATTTTATGTTATCTGTTGCTCAAGTTTCTTATGACCAATTTAAAAATGGTGTAAGAGATGGTGCAACAATTGTTGTTGAGCCAAACTTAGTTACTGCAACAGAAGAAGATAAAAAAAGATGGAATATCGTTGAAATTCCAATCATTACAATTGCTAAAGAAGAAATTGGTAATGTTATTACTCAATCAGTATTAGCATTAGCAATGGCAAACTATTTTACAGGTGAAACTGTAGAAAATGAAGTACTTAGAACTACTATGCTTTCTAAAGTACCTGCAAAAGTACATGATATTAATAATAAAGCGTTTGACTTAGGTCTTAAATACGCTGCTGAAGCTTCTAAAGCTTCATAATTTAAAAGTAGTCTAAAGACTACTTTTAAACTAAAATACTTTAAATAAAACTTCTAACTAAACTATATATTTTTTATAATTTTCTATTTTTTCTTCTAATCTTTTTGATAAATAAATATTTGAATTTTTTAAACATGAATAAATAAAACTAGCCTCTTTTACATAAGCCTTTTTTTTATCATTATCCCAATGTTCTGGAGGAGTTGATAGATTTGTTATTCTATCTGCAAGTTTAACCATTTGAACCTCATAAGGTTGCTCTAGTAGCATTTCAATACTTTTTTTCATCTGTTCTTGTTTAGATTCTAAAGTCTTATCTTTACTTAGTGCTTCAACACCATTTGCAACACTTTCTGAGAAATCTACATACAAATCATCATATTTAATACTTGTATCTTCAATCACATCATGTAATAAAGCACAAGAAATCGCTAAATTAGATTTTTCAACTTCAAGTTTCGATTCTTCACATGCATGTATAACTTCCATGGTAACAGATGTAATATGAGTTAAATAAGGTAAACCTTTTGGTGTTTTTTGCTCACCATGAGCCTTTACTGCATACTCTAAAGCTTTTATAAATTTTTCTTGACTAAACATTTATTTGACTTCCTTCTCTTTAGATTTTAAAGCTTCTTCTTTTAGTTTTTTCTCTTTTATAGAAGCTATTGTTTTAGAAGATTTTGAAAAAGATATTAGTTTCTCGACATTAGTAACTTTTTCATTATCAATTGCCTTTAAAGATTCAGAAAAGACATGAGCAGTCGCAAGAGCATCAAAATAAGCTCTATGATGATTATCAACTTGTATTTCAAGCTCTTCTTTTAAAAACCCTAGGCCATATCTAGGAGAGTCTATAGTTCTTTTTGCCAAATCAATACTACAAAGTTTTCTATTTTCAAGCTTTCCTAAATCATATTTTTCTAATGAATCTGAAATATAATTGTAATCAAATTTTATATCATGAGCTATAAAAACATCATCTTCCAAAAAAAGTTTAAACTCTTTTAAAACAGATTCCAAAATTGGAGCATCTTCTAACATTATAGGTTTTATGTTTGTAACTTCTTGAATATATTCAGGAATTTCCTTTGCATATACTAAAGATTCAAAGCTATCAATTATTTCACCATTTCTATACTTAACCGCACCAATTTCAATTATTTGGTGACCTTTTTTTATAGAAGAACCATTTGTTTCAATATCAACAATACAAAAGCATTGTTCTTCAATAGATGCTTCTTTTGTTTTTAAAAAAATATTGTTATTGTTATCAAATTCAAGTGGCAAACCATTTGATATTAATAGCTCAAACTCTAATTCTGGGTTATCAAAGAAAGTATCGTTTGCCTTTTCAAGAAGAGAAAGAAATTCATCATAATCAATAGATTCTTTTAATAATCTATCAACTATATTTGATATTTTAAAAGTAGGTTTTATAATTATTCTTCTTTTAGATTTCATTTACTGCTTTTATAAAATTTATCATCTTTTGTTTATCTTTTTTCCCCTTATGTGCTTCAACGCCAGAGCTAACATCTACACCATAAAAGTTAAAGTCTGATAACTCTTTTAAATTATCAGCATTAAGACCACCTGCTAAAATCATTTTTGAGCAATCTATATCTTTAAACCACTCTAAAGCAAGACGTTTACCCTCACCTCCAAAACTCTCTACAAAAGCATCAACTAAAACATAATTATCTTCAACTTTCTCTATATCAGCTTTACTCTTTGCTCTTAAAACTTTTATATATCTACTATCTAAAGTTTTAAAATCAGTAAAAGTATCATCATCTATAATTTGTGCTGTTTGCATCTTTGCATTAATACAAACTTGATTTATAAAAGAGTTTGGTTCATTAACAAATAAACCAATAGTTTGAATAAAAGGAGGTAGTTTATCTACAATTTTTCTAGCTTCAAAAGGATCAATATATCTAGGAGATTTATCATAAAAAACAAAACCTAAAGCATCTGCACCAGCATCAATCGCATCTAAAGCATCTTCAAGGTTTGTAATTCCACAAATTTTAACTTTCATAATTAAACCTGTAAACTCTTAATAGCTTTTGAATAATCAGGCGCTCCATAAACATAAGAACCAGCCACTACTACATCAACACCTGCATCTTTTAGTTCGTGAATATTTTTATCATTTACTCCACCATCAACTTCAATAAGACAGTTTGGATTTCTTTTATTAATTAATTCTTTTAATTTTGTAGCTTTTTCTACAACACTTTTAATAAACTTTTGTCCGCCAAAACCTGGATTAACAGACATTAATAAAACCATATCTAAATCTTCTAATAAATACTCAATTGCTTCAGGTGGAGTATGAGGATTTAAAACAATTGCTGGTTTAATTCCTAAACCTCTTATTTTTTGAATAAGTCTATGTGGATGTTTTTCACTTTCAATATGAAAAGATATATACTCAGGCTTCAATGGAGCAAAAAGATCTACAAAAAAAGTATTGTTTTCAACCATTAAGTGAATATCTAAAGGCTTTGTAGCAGCCTTTGCAACTGGATTTACTACAACTGGACCTATTGTCATATTTGGAACGAAATGACCATCCATTACATCAACATGAACTAAATCACAACCACCTTCACAAATAGCTTTAATCTCTTCATTTAATTTCCCAAAGTCTGCTGATAATATTGATGGAGCAACAAGCATTATATAACCTTTTTTTCTTAATTTTAGGCGATTATACCATGAAAAATCTTTTATACAAAGTATATTAAAACAAAAATTGTTATAAACTATGTTTTTATTTTAAGGGAACACACAATGAGATATATTTTAACTTTTATATTTACTTTTATATTATTAAATGCAGAAGAAAACTTTACAGAACTTTATAAAAAAGCAGAAAAGTATGAACAAGAAGGAAATTATAAAGAAGCTATGATTTTGTATAAAAAAGCTGTTAATACAAATATCAAAAAAGAAGATAAATATATTTTAGATTTATCAAAAAATAAAAATGAAACTAATACTGTAAGTCATAAAGTACAATCATTTACTAAAATGAAAAGAGATTTTTATCAAGATTATATAAATAAAACAGAAGATAAAGAGACAAACTTTAATTTAGAACAAATGATAACTGGAGATTTTGGATTATATCCTTATAGAAAAAACTATCTTTTACCTGCTACTTATGATTTAAATAAGGATGAAAATAGAAACCCTTTTGAAACAAGTTTCCAGTTTAGTATTGAAAAACCAATTGCTTATAATTTTTTTGGATTAAATGAATCTTTTTCAGCAGCGTATACACAAAAGTCATTTTGGCAAACGGGTTCTGATTCTTCACCATTTAGAGAGACAAACTATATGCCAGAAATTTTTCTTCAATTTCCTTATGATAAAAGTGAGTCATTAAAAGGATTTAAAGTATCTTTAATTCATGAATCAAATGGAAGAAGTGAAGAGAAATCTAGGTCATGGAATAGATTATATTTAGAGAGTTATTTACAACTTTCAGATTTATTTGTGATTCCTAGAGTTTGGTATAGAATTCCTGAAAAAAGTAATGATGATGATAATCCTGATATTGATGAATATTATGGATATGGTGATTTAACACTTCTTTATCCATATAAAAAACATACCTTTGAATTAATGCTTAGAAATAATATTAGATTTAATTCACAAAATAAAGGTGCTGCTGAGTTAAATTGGACTTTTCCATTACCTGAGTTTTTGTCAACACCTAACTCTTATGGATTTTTACAAATATTTTCAGGTTATGGTGAAAGTTTGATTGATTATGATAGAGAAACTAATAAAATAGGAATAGGTGTAGCTTTTTCAAGATAAAAATCTACACTTATTTTAAGTTCTTAATATAGTAATAAATAGCATCAATCTCTTCTTCAACTAAGAAATATGCAGGCATAATATTTGCCTTATAGACTAGCTTTTCGCAGACTTGTTCTTTTGTGAACTTTTTCTTTGGATTCTTCTTTGAATTAACCTTTTTAAAAAAAACATCATATTTAGAAGCTTTAATATCTGGGACATCCAAAACACAGTTATATTTCTTTTTATCATAAATATGTGTAAAGGATACTATCTTTTTACCCTTTGCATCACTTCCATGACAAGTATTACACCCTATTCCTCTAGGATTATTATAAAGCATCTCTCCATACTCAAATTTTGTAATAAACGAGTTATTAACCTTTACTAGTTTTGTATCATCAGCAATTAAATTTAAAGAACTTAGCACCATAATTAAACTAAATAAAATTGAAGTCTTAATTTTCATTACTACAGTGTCCTTTTATTTTTTAAAAACCAGTAAAAAGAGAACATTAAACCTGGCGTTTTTGCTTTACTTTCATCATAAAGGAACTCTTCAATTTTATTTAAAGGTAAAAACATTAAATCAATTTCTTCATCATTAATGCCCCCACCATTATGTATTTTCATAGATTCATTAATAGTAGCAAAAAAAAGACTTTGACAACCACCACTTACTCCAACATTTGTATAAAAAGAAGTAATTTTTTCAATAGATTCCAAGGCAACGTCATATCCACATTCTTCATCAATTTCTTCTTTTACAATTTGAGCTAAAGAGATTTCCTTATCAATAATTCCTGCACATAATTCATATGTACATAAATGACTTTCATCATTCAGATACACAGGAGCACGAAATTGTTTTACAAGTAAAAAAGCATCTTTTTCTTCATGATAAAGTAAAACTGCAACAGAATCAAAACTTTTTACTGCTTCCCATAATTTATCTTTTCCATTTTGATTATAAGTAATACTAACTGGATGAACAAATTTAGTATTTTTTAATTCATTTGTTTTAAAATTTTTTATTATATTTTTCATTTTATTTTTTTTCACCTGTTTTACTACATACAGAGTTATTGATAATTGAACAAAAATCAATATAAAAAGTTGACCCTTGACCTAATTGTGATTTTAAATCTAATTTCAAATTATATTCTTCTGATATTCTTTTTACAATATCAAGACCAATACCAAAGCCACCTTCTATATTTGTCCCTCTTTTATATCTTTTAAATATCTCTTTTTGCTCTTGCTCACTAATACCAATACCAAAATCTTCTACACTTAAGATATTATCTTTTATTACAACATTAACAATTGAATTATTATTACTATATTTAATTGCATTTGATATTAAATTATTTACAACTTTTTGAGTTTTTGTTCTATCCATTAAAATAAAACAATCCTCTAAATCATCATTTATTACTATCTTCTTTGTAATTGAAATATCATTAAAATATTCTACACTATCTTTTACTAATTCTTTTAAATTAAACTCTTCAAAAACATCATCATTTATTTCATTAAAAGCTGAGAAATGAATATCATTATAAATTTGAGATATTTGCTTAGTACTACTTAGAATATACCTCATCATCTTATCAGGGTTTTTCCCATTTTTTAACATTGAAGTTGATGTCATAAGTACAGTAATTGGAGTATTTAATTCATGTGCTGAATCTTTAATAAACTTATCCATCTGCTCAACTCTTTCACGAACTGGTTTTAATAAAATTTTTGAAAGTAAATAACCAATAAAACCAATAAATATTCCACTTAAAATAAGTGCTACTATTACATAGATTTTTAAATTGTTTCTATTTTGAATACCCAAACATGTTTCAATTGCAATATACTTAACAGGTATTGCTTTTTCATCTAATGTAGTAATATAATAATGATAATGACTACTTTCATACATAGTAGAAGCAGAGAAATCTACAAGTTCAGCAGCATCTATATATGAATATATTACCTTTTTATCTTTATCATATAATGCATATCTAACTTCATCATTTTCTAGTTTTTTAGGAACATATTTTTTATGTTTCATATAAGAGTTTAAGATATCAGATTTAATATGCATTGAAGCATTACTCATCTCCATACTACAAGAGTCAGCAACAGATTCAAGTTCATTATTATAATAAATATATAAAAGCACTGATATTAATAAAATAGCAGAACCTACATAAATTGATAAAAAACTAAATAAGGCTTTTCTTTCATTTTTATTCAAACTTATATCCTATTCCACGTATTGTAGTAATTTTCTCTTTTCCAATAATCTCTCTTAAGTTTTTAATATATACTCTAATTGTTGCATCAGTTGGCATCTCTTCATATGCCCAAATATTTTGAAGTAATTCTTCACTTGAAATTACCCTATTTCTATGGGTACAAAAATATTTTAAAATATCTCTTTCTTTTTGAGCAATGCTTACATTTTTATCTTTTAAACTTATTTTACAAGATTCAGGGTCAAATAATATATCAGTAGAAATTTCTATATTAGAATTTTGTTCAATTGAGAACTGTCTACATAATCTTAATATTCTTTGATCTAACTCTTCTAAATCGAAAGGTTTTTTTATATAATCATCAACACCATTCTCAAAAGAATCTTTTAAATGTTTTGTATCTTGATATGCAGTAAGAATTATTACAGGAGTTTTATTTTTATACTCTTCTCTTATTGTTTTAAGAACTTCAAGACCTGATATTATTGGCGTATTTATATCTAAAAGTGCTAAATCAAACTTTTCATCTATTAAGTATTCTAAAGCATCTTGTCCATTTAAACACAGTGTTACATCATAACCCTTATCAATTAAATGATCATTAAGTAAATCACTTAATAAGTTATCGTCTTCTAATAATAAAACTCTCATTTTTTATTCCTAATTTATATATAGTTAAAAGATTATATAGTAATTTTGTTTATGAAGTGTGTATAGATATATAAAGAGTATATACCTCAATAAAATGAGGTATATTTAAAAAGTTCTATCTAAAATTGTCAAAAACTAAAGGAGCTTTTAAATCTAAAGATTTAAGATGAGACATTACTGTTTGTAAGTCATCAATATTTTTTCCACTAACTCTTATTTCATCACCTTGATTAACAGCAGTTACTTTAAGTTTTAGACTTTTTATCTCTGTTTGTATAGTTTTAGCTTCATCTTTTTCTATACTATCAATGATTTTATAAGTAAATTTTCTATTTCCACCACTTGAATCTTCTGATTTTGTTTCTTCTAAAGAATTAATAGAAATCTCTCTTTTATTCATTTTTGAAATTAATATATCTTTCATTGCATCAATTTTATTATCACTTGCACTTGTTAAAACTAAAGTTTTTCCACCCTGGTTTAATTCTATTTCTTTTGTAATACCTTTAAAATCGTATCTATTATCAATCTCTTTTTGTGATTGTACAACTGCATTTTTCATTTCTTGCATATCAAGTTTTGCTGAAATATCAAATTGATGTTCTTTACTTTTAGCCATTTGTTTCCTTTTGTGATTTAATTATTATATAAATATTTTATAAACATATTGTAGCAAATAAGTTTATAAAATATTAAAAAAGAGTAGCTAGAAATTTTCTAGCTAGTTAAAAGTCTACTCTTTTTCTACAGAAGCTTGTGGTAATACTAGGTTTAATAAAATTCCAACAATTGCACCAAGTCCAATTCCTGAAAATGGTACTCCACCAAAGTTAAATGTCATTCCACCAATTGAAAATACTAAAATCATAGAAACAATTATCATATTTCTAGGACAAGTAAAATCAGTTTTATCTTTAATTAATGTTGAAATACCTAAAGTTGCAATAATTCCAAATAATAAAAGCATAATTCCACCCATAACTGGTGTTGGAATTGTTGATAAAACTCCACCAATTTTACCAACAAAAGCTAATGCAATTGCAAAAATTGCAGCCCATGTCATAATTGCAGGATTATACGCTTTTGTAATAGTAACAGCACCTGTAACTTCTGAATAAGTAGTATTAGGAGGACCACCAAATAATGCAGCAACAGAAGTAGCAAGTCCATCACCTAATAGTGTATTTTTTAAACCTGGCTTTTTTAAATAATCTTCTTTTGTCACATTTGAAATAGCTAGCATATCACCTATATGCTCAATAGCAGGAGCAATAGCAATTGGTAAAATAAAGATAATTGCTTGCCAATTAAACTCTGGTGCTGTAAAATTAGGCATTGCAAACCAAGCAGCTTTTGAAACACCAGAAAAATCAACAATTCCATACATTAAAGCAACTATATAACCAACTATAATACCAGCTAAAATAGGAATTAATTTAAACATTCCTTTTCCTAAAAGTGAAAAGAATACAGTTACAAATAAAGCAATCATAGAAATTACAATAGCAGATTCAAAAGGCACTAAAACAACTGAACCATCTCCTGTTTTTCCCATTGCTAAATTAACAGCTACAGGTGAAAGAATTAAACCAATTGACATAATAACTGGTCCAACTACAACAGCAGGTAGTAATTTATGAATAAAACCATCACCTTTTAGTCTAATTAACATACTTAATACTACATATAATAAACCAGCGGCTATAAGCCCTGACATAGTTGCAGCAATTCCCCATGTAGCAACTCCATAAGAAATAGGAGCAATAAATGCAAATGAAGAAGCTAAAAAGATTGGAGGAATAGCACCTTTATTTACAAACTGAAAAACTAAAGTTCCTAGACCTGCTGTAAATAATGCAACACTTGGGTCTAATCCTGTTAAAATTGGAACAAGCACAAGTGCACCAAAAGCTACAAATAAAAATTGTAGTCCTAATATAGAGTCTTTTGCTCTAAAATTGTAATCTGTGGGTTTCATATTACCTCTTGTATTTTAAAAATTATTTAATCATATCTAAATATCAGTTAATTAAAATTTAATTAATATACAATTTATAAGTAATTTTTTAGTAATATATAAGGTTTAAAATTTAAAATAATTTTTAGACTTATAAACCAATAATTAGGAATAAATATGTATAAAGAAAGCACAAATGTTGTTGTTAAACATCTTGTTAATAGATTAAGAGATGTAAGAACAACATCAAATGAGTTTAGACTTACAATAGAAGAAATATCAAGAATAGTTGCATCAGAAGCTTTAGAGAACTTTGAAACAGTTACTCAGAACATTAACACATGGCAAGGTCCTTTAGATGTAGAAATGATAGAAGTACAAAAACTCGTACTTGTTCCTATTTTAAGAGCAGGAGAGCCAATGCTAACAGGTATTTTAAAAACATTACCTTATGCAAAAAGTGGCTTCTTAGCAATGAAAAGAGATGAAGAAACATCTTTAAGTAAACTATTTTATGAAAATATTCCTAATTTAGAGGGAAGAACTGTTTTATTATTAGATCCAATGGTAGCAACTGGTGGTTCATTAATTGATGGTATTGAATACTTAAAAACAAAAAATCCAAAAAGAATTATCTGCCTAAACGTATTAGGTTCGCCATTTGGAGTAAATAAAGTACAAGAAGCACATCCAGATGTTGATATTTATATTGCTCAGATTGATGAAAGATTAGATGAAAACAATTATATTAGACCTGGACTTGGTGATGCTGGGGATAGAGCTTTTAATACTAATTAAAATATCAAGTTCTATATAAAATCAAAAGGATTTGAGTATTTATACTTAAATCCTAAATGCTCAATCTTACTTCCATCAATTATTCTATTTTTCAAACCTTTTTCATCTTTGAAAATTGATTTTTCAAAACCATATTTTTTAGAGTTAAATAAATATATTTCTTCTTTTGTAGGATGCTTTTCTACTGATAAGTTAAATATTCCATTTATATTATTAGCAATTAAAAAAATTGTTGCACTTATTACATCATCTCTATGTACATAGTTTATTTTTATATCTTTATCTTTAACTACTTTAGAGCTTGAACGCTTTCCTGCAATTCTGTTGTAGCCCATAAGTCCAGATGCTCTAAGGATTAGATCTGTTTTATCTTTTACAAGAACTTCAGCATCATAAACTTTTGGTGATTTTGAATTTGAGTTAAAAGAAGAAAATTCTTCTGTAAATACTAAATCTAAATCTGGATAAATTGATGTTGAAGAAATAAATATAATCTTTTCAATATTTTTTATTTTTTCGTGTGAATAAATCTTATTTAAAAAAGCAGTATAATTTTTAAATTTTGAAGGTGGAAAGTTTATAAAAAGGTAATCAGTTTCTAATAAATCATCTAAAGAATCAAGACTTTCTTCATTTAATAAAAAAGGAACTAAGCCCTCTTCTATAAATTTGTTTTTCTTTTTTTCATCTTTTATTGAAACTTTTACTTTATATTTTTCTTTTAATTCTAAAGCTAAGGCATAACCTAACCAACCTGTTCCTAATATACTAAATGTTTTCATTTATCTTTACTTTTTAATTCTTTTACTTCTTCTCTTAGAAGTTTTATCTCTTCAAGTAAAGTATCAAGTTTTAAGCTATCTTCATGAATCTCTTCTTTCATCTCTGCTTCTTGAAGTTTTTGCATCTCTCCAATAATAACAGCAATAAAAAGATTAAAAAATACAAAGGCTGCAATAATTACAAAAGAAACAAAATAAACCCATGCCCATGGATATACTTCCATTGCTTCATACATTACATCTGTCCAATCTTCAAATGTTAAAACTCTAAATAGTGTAAGCATTGAAATTAAGAAATCTTTCCATAGACCTGATGGTAAATCAACAAAGAAAAAGCTTCCTATAATTGCATAAATATAGAAGATTATAAACATTAAAATTACAATATCAATTATTGAAGGAATTGCCTTAATTAACATATCAATAATTGCTTTTAATTCAGGACGTGAAGTAAATAATCGTAGAATTCTAAATACTCTCATAAGTCTAGCAATTGCAGCAAAACTTGATGATTCTAAAGGTAAAAGTGTTATTACAACAATCACAAAATCAAAAATATTCCAACCAGACTTAAAAAAGTTTTTTATATTTTTTTCTGCAACCATTTTTATTGCTAGTTCAAATACAAAATATATTGTTACAAAATAATCTGCAAATTTTAAAAATAGACTATAATTTGTTTCAACTTCATCTAAAGTTTTAAATCCAAGAATACATGCATATCCAATAATTATAATTGTAGTTAGATTTGAGAACCATTTAGAATCTCTTACTTCTTCAATCTTTGCCATTGCTGTCATTTAATTAATCCTTTAAAATTGCATAAGCTGTCATAATCCATGCAATAATTAATAAAGTTCCACCAATAGGAGTAATTGCACCTAAAACTGGCATTGAAAAAAGAACTAAAGCATATAAAGAAAAAGAGAAGATAGTCATGCCAATAAAAATAAGCCATGCACTTCTTACTAATTTTTTAGAATTTGGATAGAAGTTGATTAAAAATGCAACAATAAAAAGTCCTAGGGTATTATAAAAGTGATATTCAACACCTGTGTTATATATTTTAAGCATTGAGTCAGTTACTATTGATTTTATTCCATGTGCTCCAAAAGCACCAATTGCAATTGCAAGAGCCATCATGATCGATGCAATTGCTAAGAATTTTTTACTATTATTATTAAGGGTCATTATACTTCCAAATTTAGATTTTTGCGAAGTATATCAAAAAAAGGTTAATAAAATATTTATTTAAATTAGCTAGTTTTTATTTTATCTTTTTCTTTGGTTTTCACAGCTTTATCTTTAGAAAAACCTGCCCCTTTTTTCTCTTTTTTTACTAATTCTAAATCATCAATTATTACTTTATAATCAATACCAGCTTTATTCATATGAGCAAAACAAGCTGCAATTGATGCAATTGTATTTGGAACTTCTTTCTTCTTTTTATAAGCTTGAATATTCTTTTCACTAACTTTAATTAAAGCAGTAAACTTTGGAATTGTTAGCTCCGCATCTAAAAGTAATTTTTTAAAATCTATAAATGTCATTTAATTATCCAAATAATTTTTGTTAATTATACAAAGTAGTATGTAAAAGTAAGGTAAAAGTGTAAGAAATATATATAAAAGTAATATTTTATATACTTATGAATCCCAAAAGGATTCATAATATTATTTAACGTCAATTTCCCAAAAGAAATCAATCCATTGAGTAGCTTCTCTTACAGTATAATCAGGTTGTAATACTGCAGTTTTTTTATAAAATAATGTTGCTAATTTAAACTCAACATCAGGAAACTTCTCTTTTAATATTTTTAAAATCTCTTCCATTGTTTCACCTGAATCAACAATGTCATCAATTATTAAAACTCTTTTTGCATGAGAAACATCTGGAATATTAAATACATTAAATGTATCTAGCTTTAATTCACCTTCATAATGAATAGAGTTTAAAGTATATAAATTTCTCATATCTAAAGCTTGTGCCATTAAATGAGCTAGTGTTAAACCACCACGTGCTACTGCTAATAAAACATCTGGTTCATAATCTCTACAGCTATTAGTTAGCTTTTGAGTATCTTCTTTAAATAAATCATAACTATAATATAGTTTTTCCAAAATTGTTCCTTATAAAATAAATGCTAATGCACTAATAAATGTTATTACTAAAATTCCTACATTTAAATCTTTAAATTCTTTTTTAGCTAGTTTAATAATTGTATATACTAAAAATCCAGCTGCAATTCCATTTGTGATAGAGAAAGTTAAAGGCATTAAAATAACAATTAAAAAAGCTCCAGCACTTGTAGCTAAATCAGAATCTTCAAAATTGATTTTTCCAAGTTCTGTAAACATTAAAACACCAACTACAACTAATACAGGATAAATTGCATTTGCAGGAATTGATTTAAATAATGGCAACATAAATAGTGTTGTTACAAAGAACATTGCAGTAAATACAGCAGTTAAACCAGTTCTTCCACCCTCTTCAACTCCTGATGCACTTTCAATAAAGGCAGTTGTTGTTGAAACACCAATTAAAGCACCAGCCGTTGTAGCAATTGCATCTGCTTCAAGTGTTTTTTGTAAAGATTTATCATCTTTATTATTCTCCTGGAATAATTTAGCACGAGTTCCTACTCCTGTTAGTGTACCTAATGTATCAAACATATCAGTAATTAAGAATGTAATAATTACAGGTAATAAAGATAAACTAATTGCACTTAAAATATCAAGTTCCATAAAAATTGGACTAATAGAAGCCGGTGCAGAAATAATATCTTCAGGTAGTTTTCCTAAACCAAAAACCCATGCAACAATTGAAGTAATTGCAATTGAAAGTATAAAAGCACCTTTAATTCTATATGCATAAAAAGAAAATGCAAGAATTAAACCAAGAACTCCAAGTAAAACATTCGAATTAGAAAAATCTCCTAAAGAAACTAATGTAGCTTCATTTGCAGTAATCATACCCATTTGCTTTAAACCAATAAAAGCAATAAAGGAACCAATACCTGCACTAATTGCACGTCTTAAACTCATAGGAATTGAAGTCATAATCCATACTCTAAAATTAGTTAAGGATAAAATTACAAATAAGATACCAGATAAGAAAACAATCCCTAAAGCAGTTTCCCAAGGTATTTTCATTCCTAATACTAAACCATACGAGAAGTATGCATTTAATCCCATTCCTACACTCATTGCAATTGGAGTATTAGACCATAATCCAGAAAAAAGTGTTGCTAAGATAGTTATAATAGCAGTTGCTGTTACAACAGCATCCATTGGAAGTCCTGCATCTGCTAAGATGAAACCATTTACAGGAACAATATACATCATTGTTAAAAATGTCGTAAAACCAGCAGAAAGCTCAGTTTTAACAGTTGTGTTATGCTCTTTTAATTTAAAAAAGTTCACAATTTATCCTTATTTTAAAATCAAGCACAGAGTATACATAAACTTAAGTAAATATTAATATAAACAAAGAGTATTTTCTAACTATTTTATAACATTCTGCAACTTTTATGAATAAATAAGGTTTAATCTTTTTTATTGATAGCAATCAATGATTTTATTATTAGATAATATTATTATTCTTATATAAAAACTTAGGAGTTACAAATGCAACTATTACCAAGCGATGCGAAGAAAGTTGAAATAGCAGGATCTACAGTTGATTTTTATAAATCTGTTGAAAATGGAATAACAACTTATTATTTCGATACATCAAAATGTGGACCACCTGAACCTATGGTAAATGCAATGGCAGGATTACAATTGTTAGATGAAAACTCAAAATTAGTAATGATAAATCATAAACCACCAATGGGATTATTCCCAAAAATACAACAAAACTTCGATTATGATATTAATGAAATTGAAGATGGTATGCACAGTGTTACATTTAAAAGTAATACAAAACCACAAACAGATTTTTCACAAAATACGTGTGCGGGTTAGAAAAAGAGTTTCATTATGATGAATATAACTCAAGATTTTGCACCTCCATTTAAACTTATTGCTCCATATTTTATCATTGGAGTGATTTTTTATTTAATCTCTTCTATTCTTACATTAAGTATTAATCCTAGTGAACTTAGTATTCATAGTCCTGATTTATTATCATGGACACATATGTTTTTATTAGGTTTTGTAATGATGATAATATTTGGAGCAATGGCACAATTAATACCTGTAACTCTTGAAGTTGGACATTTTAGTGTTGAATTTTATTATATTATATATCCATTACTTTTAGTTGGAACAATTTTTATGGCATTAGGTTTTAGTCTAAATAGTTCACTATTACCATATGGAGGAATTTTAGTGCTATTATCAATGTTTATATTTATTACAGAAATATTTTTAACAATGAAGAAAGTAAGTAATTTTTCAAATGTAACAAAAAGTATTTTAGTATCAAACCTATTTCTTTTAGTAGGAGTAATAATTGGCATTATTATGGCACTAACTTACGCAGGACAGTTAAATACAAATATTGAAGAGTTATTAAAAGCACATGTTTTTTCTGTAGTTTTTGGATACATTTTTATAACAATAATGGCACTATCTTTAGTTTTACTTCCAATGTTTGGTCTATCACATAATTTTTCACAAAAACCCTTAAACAATGCAGTTATATTAATGACAATATCAGTTGTATTAGTTATATTTTCTTCATTATTTAGTATTTCAATTATAGATAAAATTGCTTATTTATTAAGTATTATTTCTTTAATTATATATTTTTATCAAGTATATTTGATATATAAAACAAGAGCAAGAAAAGAAAATGATATTTATATTATTTCATTATTCTTTTCTTTTGCATGTTTTTTAATTTCAATAATATTAGGGTTTTTATATATCTTTACAAATTATGAACCACTATTATTTACAGCAGCATGGTTACTTTTTAGTGGATTTATTGCTTATGTAATTATTGGTCATTTATATAAAATTGTTCCTTTTTTAGTTTGGTTTGAAAAATTTTCACCACTAGTAGGAAAACAAAAAGTTCCTATGTTAGCAGATATGGTTCCAGTTAAAGATGCAAATTACCAATTTGTATTTGGAGCAGTAGGTGTAGTAATATCAGCACTTGGATTACTATTTATGTCAGATGAAGTTTTTAAAGCTGGAGCATCATTTATATGTATTGCTTCAATATTTTTATTAAAAAATTTACTATTTATGATAAGGTTTAAATAATGTATACAAAAGAAGAAATATTCAAAGCAGTATCAACAGTACTAGATCCAGAAGTAGGGTTTAATCTTGTAGAAATGGGATTAATTTATGATGCAAGTTGTAATGAAGACTTAGAAGTTACTGTTACAATGACACTGTCAACTAAAGCTTGTCCTTTACATCAAATGATTGTAAATTGGGTAGAAGAAGCTGTTTTAAGAGAACTACCAAAAGTTAAAAAAGCAGAAGCTGTAGTAGTATGGGAACCAGAATGGAATGTTACAATGGCAGATGATAATGTAAAAAAAGCATTAGCAGGATAAACTCAAAAGAGTTTATCTACTGTTAAAACTATTTATTTACTATAGAAGCTAAAGTTTTAATTCCTTTTTCTATATCTTTACAACTTGTATTTGTAAAATTAAATCTAGCTTCATTTGATTTTTCATCTATATAAAAAACTTCTCCAGGAACAAAAGCAATATTTTCTTTTAATGCTTCTTTAGCCAATAACATTGAGTCTTCATTAAAAGAACCATATATAAACATTCCCCCTTTTGGCTTTTTAAAAGAAAAAGAAGAGATATACTTTTTAAAACACATAGACATAAAATTCATTTTTTTAAAATACTCTTTATTTATTTTATTTATATGTTTAAATAAATCATTAGAATTTAAATACTCATCAATTAACATTTGATTAAAAGTAGATGTATGTAAATCTAAAGACTCTTTTGCAAATAATAAACTACTTATATTCTCTTTACTAGCTCTTATCCATCCTAACCTTAATCCAGGTGCTACAATTTTAGAAAAAGAACCTAAATGAAATGAGTTTCTATAAGATTTAGAAATAGGATCTTTTACTTTATTTTTAAAATTTAAAAAACAATAAGCACCATCTTCAATTAGAATTGATTCTTTTTTATCTAATATTTTAGATATCTTTTCTCTTTTTTTATTGCTATATGTTTTTGTTGAAGGGTTTTGATAATCACTTATTGTATATAAAATATTTTTTTTGTTTAATAAATCATTTAACTCAGCTATTTTATTAAAGCCATTTATTTTTTTATCTAATACTTTAAAAGCTCCTAAAGCTCCAATATAAGAAGGCTTTTCAACAATAATTTCATTACAATCTAAACTTTTTAATATAATATCAAAAGCTTGTTGACTCCCTGTAGTTATTAATATGTCATCTTTAGTTGTAGGAAAATCAAACTTTTCTGTATAAATCTTAGCAATTTTCTCTCTTAAAGACTCTATTCCTTGAGATTTTGTATATTGTAAACAGTTAGCATTTTTAAAAACTTTTTTGCTAGCTTTTGATAATTCTAATAAAGGGAAGAACTCTTTATCAGGTAAGCCACCAGCAAAAGAAATAGTATTCTCATCAGTTGCATCTAATATCTCTCGAATATAAGATCTTTTATTTTTTTTATACATTTTCACTTCTTTTTATTTGGATTATATATTAATATAAGTAAATTATCTTTATCTTAAATTGCTATTTTATTATCTTATATTGCTATTTATTTTAGTTTTAAATAATTTAACTCGTAATAAGTAGCGTAATAAGCTAAATAATAAAAAGGTAATAAGATAGTTGAATAATAAAATAAATGCTAAGTAGAGTAAGTATGAATAAAAGTAAAGAATTCTAATTTCAAAGAAGAGCTAAGAATCAATAAAAGTAAAGAGTAAAAAAAAGGCTAAAAAAAAAGCTTAGCTTGAACAACTGAGAGTTGAAAAAGCTAAGCTTTGTGAAT
>NZ_WFKJ01000010.1 GCF_009208075.1 Poseidonibacter ostreae
ACTGTTTTTTGAACTTCTATACAAATATTTTAATCAAAAATTATCTAATAATTCCTTTCTTTTTTTGTCATATTCATCCTTAGTTATTAATTTATGTTCATACATATCCTTAATTTTTTCTAATTTATTCATAGAATCATTTGAGTTAGAATTTTTTAATATTTTTGTATTTCGGTAGTTATATCCTTTAGGACATCTGTAAATACTAAAACTAGCATTACCTGCTTCTCCAAAACCTGCAGATAAATAGTGTTGTAAATAAGCGTTCCCATTATTAATAATAACATCGTTTATCATTAAAATTTTTGCATTTTCGACATGCATATCATGTCCCAAGCCAATTAGATTTAATACTCTAGATTTTTTAATAAACTCACAACCCATTGTTGCAGAATCATTAGGAAGTTCTAAAATATTGTTTGAACCAGGAATAGGTTTATGTGCACAACCTGAAAATAAAAATATTCCTATACTTAAAATAATTGAAGTAATTTTCATAATAGTTCCTTTATAATAGTTTTTCTATGATAACAAAATTTTATCTAAAGAATCTGATAAAAGATTCAATTTTAATTGAAGTTTATAAAAAGGTATACGATAATCATATTTAAGAATTATGCTAGCGTAATAATACATGTTCAATAAGGACTGCTTTAGCAACAGTCTAGTTTATAAGGTGTCATTCCAATTCTTGTTTAATCCACACCAACTCTAAAACCTGGCAGATATAGTACATTATTACTTCTTTAAGATTTACACATTAATAAAATAAATATTTTTACTATATTTAAAAGATACAAAGTTATAATACTTCTATGAATAAAATACAATCCTTTCCGAATGCGCAACAAGTTAAAAGTGATATAAAAGATAAATATACAACTTCAGATAAATTAGAAGAGTGGGAAAACTTTGCTATTAAAATGATTAAAGTATACGAGGTTAGAGAACATAAGAGAGAAGAACAAGAAAGAAAATGTCTTCATTGTCAAGAAGATCTTCATCCAGATAATAGGTCAAATTCTTTACATCATTTAGATTACGATCATATATGTAAAAATAAAGACCGCCCTCATAAATACAGAGTAAAAGAAAAAAATGATGATATTGAGATTCCCCCTTGCAAAAGTTGTAAGGAAGAGTCACCTAAATTATTCAATCAATGCATGGATAAAATTGTTTATGTTCATCAAGAGTGTCATAATGTTATACATGAAATTGAAGAACCAGTTGATAAAGATGGAAATCTTATATTCTAGTATGTAATTAACTTTATTAGATCGTTATCATAAATTAAATTTTCAGTTAATAATCTATCAACATTAAATAGGATATAAAACTCTAAACAGTCTTATCCTAAAATTTTTATATTTGGAGCAGTTTTTACAAAAAAATAGCTTGTTCCAAAAAAAGTTGAATTGTGGAACATTCTCCAAAAGTACAGTTTGTTGAACTTTTTGCAGCCACTTGTAAATAAACCCTTCTTTACTACTAATATAGTGAAGTTTTATGAATATTGAAGGAGTGCAAAATAGCCATTTAAATTTGTCAATTCAATCATTAACATAAGGGTCTATAACAATTACTCTTAAATTTTATATTTTAATGAAAACTATGCGCACATAATTTAGTCTTAGTTATTTAAATATTTCAATCTAAAAAGATGTTTTCATATAACACAATTTGTTTTGTTTTGTATATTCATTATAGAGTCAGCTTGAATCAATATATGATTAAACCCATTTATTTTCAAATCTATCTTCATCTTATTTGTAATAGATTCTATCTCTTGTAATGTTATACTATCATCATCTAATACTATATGAAAAGAAATAAAACTGTATTTTGAACTTGGGTTACTAATATGTAAATCATGATACTCAACTATTCTGGTATCTTTTTTTATAATTTTTTCGAGTTCATGTTCGCTAATATCTGATGTATTCATATCCATAAGAGACAAGAAACTTTTTTTAAGTAGTGGGTATGAATGAAATAAAATATAAACTGAAAAAACCATTGTTAAAATAGAATCAATATAGTAAATTTTAAAAAAATAAATAAATATACCAGCAACAACGACAGCTACTGAAATCAAAGCATCACTTAACATATGTAAATATGCTGATTTTATATTTGCATCTTCGTCACCATTGTGATTATGAGGAGTGTGATCATGTGAAGCACAAGCAGATACTCCAATATTGTTTAAAATATAAGCACTAATACCATTAGCAATAACTGCAATAATACCAACAACTATCATATAAATAGGATCTATAATTTCAGGATTAAAAAATCTATCAATAGATTGATAAATCATTAAAGCCATTGTAATAAATAAGAATAAAGTATTTACAAAAGCAGCCATCATTTCGGCTTTTATGTAACCAAATGTTTTTTTGAATGTTGTAGTTTTCACGCCTAAAATTAAAGCTATATAAGTAATTATAACTGCTAGTACATCACCAGCATTATGTAAGGCATCAGCAATAAGTGCAAATGAGTTGGAGATATACCCAAATATTATTTCAGAAACTACTATTAGTAGATTAACAATGATTATGAGTAGAATTTTCTTTTCTTTTGACATTTTTATCCCTTACTTTATTTATATGTATCATCTTAAAAAGGATTATAGCTAAATGTGACTTAATGAAGAATAGTCTTTAGCAGCAGTTGATTTAAACTTTACCCAATCAAATGCAACTAATAGAATTAAGCAATTAGAAAAGAGTTTAGGTTACCTCCTTTTTCATAGAGTGCCATCTGGTGTTATTTTGACAAAAGAGGGAGAAAAACTCTATCCTATGGCTGTTGAGATTATAAAAAAAGTTGAAATAGCACAATATAAAATGCAAAATATAACTCATCAAGAAACACTTCGTATTGGCTCTGGTCAAGCAAATGTTGCATTAAGATTATTACCCTTTATAGATAAATTAAATAAAAAATATCCAAATATGCAATTAGAACTATATGCAGACGCAAACCCTCAAATATTAGAAAAACTATTAGGTTATAAACTTGATATTGCATTTATTACAGGCGCTCCAAATCATAAAGATTTAATGATTTTAAATAGTTTTGATGATGATTTGTATATGGTAGAACCCAAAAAACAAGATTATACTAACTGTTTATTTGGATACAAGAAAGATAGTACACACTATAAATTTTTAGTTGAATATGAAAAAAATAGAGGTAATGAAAATTTTAAAACAATTTTTATTGAAAACTATGAAGTAATGCTTGGTTGTGTGAAAAATGGAATGGGGAAAGCATATCTATCAAAAAGAATTATTGATAAATATGGCTATTCAAATAATTTAATTCTTACAAAACTTCCAAATGAGTTAAAGACATTCTTGATTTGTAGAAAAGATTATATACCAATAATAAATGAATATTTGAAGAGAGTTAAACTACATTAATTAAAATATAATAAATAATTTGGGTCATATGAACTTCCTATCATTCCTTTTTGAGTAGGAACTTAGAATATTAAGACTTTATAGGACATAAGTTCTTAATAATCTTTTTCTAAACCTCTTATCTTTGGAACATAGTCAACTATTATGAGCTTTCCGTGTTCCACAAAGTGTTCAAAAAGTAAAAACTGTAAAATTCCACAAACATTAAGGGGTTATTGAACAAAAAAAGTAAGCTTTTAAACCATATATTTAAAGCTTCGTCTAATTTTCCTTCAAAAAATATAACCAATAGAGAAAGTCTTAAACTCTAATTGAGAAGAATGTTTAGAAAAGATAATATATTTAATAAATATTTAGAAAAAATGAGTAATATAAATAGTTCAATAGGTTTATTAGTAAGTTAATTATTGAAAAAATGCATTTTACAAGTTACTATTAAAAATAGGCATGTAACTTAACCAACTTGTGGAAAAAACGAAATAAAATAGGTAAAAAATACCTATTTTATATTTATTAAAATAATGAAGATTGGATATATGTATTTCCATCTGTTCCATAAATTTTATTATCTTCAAAATGTTCTTCAACATCTTCTTTTAAATCAAGTATGATAATATCAGTAACCTCATCATCATTAAATTCTTTTTAAATTTTTCTACTTCATCATTTACTTCAAGATTATTAACTATTGAAGAACTAGAATTATTATTGATTGGTTTTTATGGTAATAAGTTTTTTAAATCTTTAGCAGTTATTATAAAATTTTAATCCCAATATTCTTGAGCTTCATCTATTGTAATATCAAATTCTGCAGTTGGATGTAATGGGTTTTTTAACCAACCTCTTAATCTACCAACTTCTGAATTTAATTTTTTGATAAACTTTTTATTTAATTGAAAATGAACATTTCCATATTTATAACCTTTTCAGTTAAAAAAATATCATTTTCTATTTTTGGACAATTCCATTGAATATAATCACTATTGATTTTATATTGAACCTCATCATTCTTATTCTTATCAACATAAACATGAATAACACCATCTATTAATTGAGTTCTTTCATTATTAGGGTTAACTGTTGAAGTATGTAAATAAAACTCTTCAATCACTCCTACGTTAGTTTTTTACCCTACTTTTAAAATTTTCTTTTTAGAACAATTAAAATAGGCTGTTTTTTTCTCTTAAATAAGCCTTAAAACAATTTGCCACTAGAAAAAAGGTCCATTAGCTCTTGACTATATAAAGTTGAACCTGTAACAGTAGCAACCTTTTCGATATTTTGAATAATGAATCCATTCGCAATTCTACTATAGTAAGCGATTTCTTTTTTTATCACATATTTGTTAAATGCTTTAAAATTTGAAATTTTTTCTTTGATTCTAAAAACTTTTAGTATTTCTCCTGTTTCTGTATGAGTAAAATCAACAATTTCAGAAGATTTAATTAAGTCTTCAAAATCTGTATTGTTATCAGCTTCTTGAGTAATTGATTCTTTTTCATTAGAAACAACAATATCAATCTTCTGGATAATAGATTCTTCTTTAGTGAATAAATATTTTATTTCATCACCTATAAACCTTTCCAAGTCTTTATTTAATGAAATGTGTTTTGACATAAAATCATAATTATTTTTTAAATTATCCCCTATTCTCTCAAAAATATATTCTTGTGATTCAGGAAACTTTTCTAACAAAACATCAACTATTTCTTCTGTATCAAATGTTTTTCCACTAAATCTTGCTAAGTAATTAATACTATCAAGACTTTGTAGATATTTCTTCATTATTCTTTTATTTAACATCAAACTTGAAGTAGACATATATATACTTTTTTTAGGAAACTTTTCTAAAAAATAAAGAAAATACTTAATAAGATTTTCTTTTTCAATCAATTTTATTTCTTCTAAATGTTGAACTACTAAAGGATGAACATCTATTGTTTTTGTAACAAATTCTGTATTGTTTAATAAATTCGTATCTGCAAAAAATAAAGGAGTTTTGAAAATAAATCGCATATTTTCTTTAAGTTTGAAAAAGTAACTATCTGTTATATGTTCTTTTATATGTGCCTTGATAGACATTCTTGTACTAACACTAAACCCTTTTGCAAGTGCAAAAGTTTTAATTCCTTCCAGAAGCTTAGTGATTTTTAATTCATAAAGAAAACCTATGTAATCTTTATTTGATAGATTCTCTTGCATTTCTTCTAATAGAATTAATACAATGCCTGATTTATCATTACAAACATAACTCCAATTTGCAGCAGTCATTGATTTATTATGACCACCACAATAAGATATATTTGAGATAATAACCAATGCAAGTTCTCTTAGTGTTAGTGAACCTTTATTTTGGATTATTAATTCTATATTTGATGAGGTTACTAATGAAAATAATGCCTTTTTTTCTTTCTCTTGTCTTTTTCTTTCTTCTTTTAAGATAGAGTAAGCATCTTTTTCTTTTTCAATTCTTGAATAACTTGTGTCAATTTTGACAAAATTATCTATATTAGTATCTAATATCTCATCATAAGTTGTATCATAGAACAAAGTATATAACTTGTTCATTTCATTAATTGTTTCATCATTAAATGATAGGAAATCAAAATAGATACCTTCATATTTAGCATAAAATTCTCTTGATTTAATTAAATCAAATTCTTCTGTACTTTGAATGAATTTACCTTCTTCAAATGCAAATAAACTTGCAACCTCTAATGCTCTAGCTATTACTTCTTTAGAATCAGTATAATAAGCATCTTTTTTAATTATTGCTTCTTTTTCTAATTCTGTAACATTTAAATTATTAAAGTTAATTCTACTTCTTAATTTTGCAATCATATAATTAACAAAATCATGATTATATATATTAGTATTTGATAAGTGTATGAAGTGTGCTATCTCATGCAACAAAGCACTTGTATCTCTTACATCTTCTGCAACTATTAATCCTGATTGAAAGAAAACACCTCTAGCATGTAAATTACCTAGTTTTCTAAACTTTAATGTAAATTTATGAGTGCTATTGATTTTTAATCTTTCTATTTGTTTTATTAGTTTATATGCTTTTTCACAATCACCATCACCATCTATTTCTACAGCTTCAATATATTTGAATTCATTATTCATTAATTTTGAAGCAATTTTTCTAGCTGCTGATTTTTGAGTATGTACACATTGCAATATTCCATCTTTGTTAATGTACGTAGAATTTTGAATAACTTCAGTTATACCACTTCTTTTAAATGTAGTATCAAATGAAAGTTTTTCGTCAAACTCCATAGTATTTCTATAATTATTAAACTTAGTACTTATATGCCCTATTCTCTCAATTAGTTCATCTGCTAGAACGATTGAAGGATAAAGTACTGCTTTCTTTATTTGTTCATTTGAAGTTTCATATAATGCAAGAGCATTAGATAAGTTCTTCAAATCTTTTTTATTTGTATTTAAAACATTTAAATATATTGAATTAATTATTTCAGTTTTTGTTGGAAATGTTTTTTCATTAAGAAAAAATCTAACACCTGATAAAGTAACTTTGTTACCTATTTTGTTGTATGTCTTTCCGAAGAAACTCTCAACATTATTATCAAGTGAATTAATATCCATTACTAGACCATTATTAATACTTAATAAGATATCTTTTGAATCTATTAAGTCTTTTGCAGTCTTATCTATATCTTTTTTAAGTGCTTCAATAAATTCTGATTTAGAACATCCAAAACTTAAAGCTTCTGATGATTTGTCAGTATAGATTGTAGAACCAATTTCATTTAATTTGATAATTTTTCTTAATTTATCTTCATGTTTTGAAACATTTATTAAACTTTTATTTGCCATTTTATTTTCCTTTTAAAAAAGAAAACAGACCAATCCCATAAGGGGTTGGAAAGTTTCCAGAACCCCTTGATGGGTTTTTGTTAGCCAAGTGGCGAGTTTGCTAATTACCAAATTTATTCTGGTAATTATTCTTTTTATTTTTTAAATAAATAAGCTTGAAATATCATTCCAAAAGAAGGCGAGTAAATCATCATCTTCAATTGTTATAATATTGCTATTTATAATGATTGCTAAATCTTCATCAAATGAAAATCTATTATCTTTTATTGTTGAATTAGTACTAGAAATATCTATCTCTTCTAGATTTATTAAAGCTTTTTTCATTAATTGTATATCTAAAATTTCAAATTCTACAGGTAACATTTCGTGTCCTGTACTTATTAAAATTCCAAACTTATTACCATCAAATAATAAATAGTCTTTACCTTCATTAATATCATGATTAAATGCTTCACAAACAGCTTGAGTAATTAGAGTATTTTTTAAAATCCTCATTTTAACAACCTAGTAAGTTCAGCTCTTAATTCAATATGCTTATCTGTTTTTTTAATCTTTTCAAAATCAAAATAATTTCTAAGTCTTCTTAATGCAGGGTTATTACTATTTAAAACATAGTGTTTCCAACATCTTGTAGATGTCATTAAATTTAAAAGTTCAAAAGTGATTAATTCAATATTTAAATCATTTAGAAGCTTTTTCTTTTCTAAAACTTCATTACTATGTATATTAAACAAAGCATTTAATTCAAATCGAGTGATTTTTTTTAATTTTTCACCATCAAAATATAAAAAGTCTTTATTTGTTGTATTTAAGTAATACCAAATATTTGATAATCTAAATTCCATTTGTTTTTCAGATTTAGAATAATCATGTTTATTAATATCTAGTAAGCAAATGCTAGTTCCTTTATCCCTATAGGCATATAGAAACGCACCCTTGTAGTTTTTTAGTATAGATTTATCTGTAACAGTTAAATCTTCTTTAAAATACTTTAAAGTTTTAAGTACTGTATTTTCTAATTCTTTATATATATTTTTGCTCATAATGTTTGTTTCCTTATTTTGAGAAAACAGACCAATCCCATAAGGGGTTGGAAAGTTTCCAGAACCCCTTTGGGTTTTTATTAGCTTATAGCAACTTAGTTAGATGATATTAATTCATCTTTATTATGTAGTTTATGACTAGTTAAGACACAAGTATAATTGAAGTGACTTTTTGATTAATAATAGTATTGATTTGCTCATTAGTTAAAAGACCATAATCTTTAATAATTCCTAATGTTTTATCTTCAACATCTACTTGAGTGTAATTATCATCATTATCAGTTTCAGCAATCCAGTTATCAGACTTTTGTAAAGTGTCAATTAAATCTAAATAAGTATCTTGTGGAACTTTTCTAATTGTATATGATGAGGTTATATTCTCAATACCTGCACTTTTGTTAACAGCTGCAAGTTTAATCAATTCAGAAACACTAATTGATATCCTACTTTCTTTATCCATCTGAAGAATTTTATTAAAATCTATATCTTCATATGTTGGTAGTTGATCATTAATAATTTCCCAATCGTAAGTTTCTCCATTTATAACTAAACTTCCTGAATCTTCACCTGCAAGAATTCCATCATTAATTGACGTTATGAAAGTATCTTCAAGCTCATTTGTAAATCCATTAATTTTAATCTCATGTCCAAGTATAGTTGTATAACCATATTCAATTTCAGTAGTCATTTTTTTTCCTTTTAATGTTAATGGTATGAAGTGATTTTCATAAACCATTTAGTTATCGTTAGCCTGTAATGGCATTGTATTTTTAGGTTTAAATAAAATCAAATAAATCAGTTTGCACCTGTTCTTCTACGTGATGAAGTTCATATGCTTTTTTATAGATTTCATTTCCTTTTAATGTATATATAATTGCATTGTCACCAAAGTTAGAAATTTCATTAATTTCTCTATTGATACTTTTTCTAAATGTTAATTCTTGTCTTATTAATATTTCTGATTTTTTATCATATGTAATTTGACCATTATAACCGTCATTTTGACATATTGAAGAACCACCATTTCTAAAATTAGGAGCATGTTCTTTGAAATATTTATTTATTTTTGATATAAATTCTTTTGAAGTTTTAGAATTGCTAATTTCATCTTTCCAATCAAGTAAATTTGAAAAATAGCCATTCATAAATTTTGTAACTTCACAGATTAATACTTCCTCATCTGTTTGATAATCAGCATATGGAACTTTTAAAGTTTTCCTTAACCAATCTATGAAACTAGGTTCAAAGAAGTCAAATGAAGGAAGTTTAGTTTTATCATTATCGCTGTTACGAGAATAATTAAATTTTCTACCATCAAACCAAAATATTTCTTCAATGCATTCTGGATGAACCCATGAAGAGAAAGATAAGTCAGTAGTTACATGTTTATAGCTTTTACGTTTAATAAAGAATAATCTTGTCGTAAACATGACTCTTCTATATAATTCATAATCACTTAATGCACCTGCTCCTGTAATATAATCATAAGTATCATCAAACCAACCATCATCATAACGACCACAATTGTCTTTGTACTTTAAAATTACTCTTTTTAATTCTTCTAATACCTCATCTTTAGAAGGTAAAAATTTTCTCCAATCAATATCTGAATAAAGCCAATATGCATTTGAATCATTAAATAATTCAAAGAATGTATATTGCTTCATAAGATTTGATCTTTGAACTTTGTTACGAGTATTGAAATAACTATTCCATACTCTATCTTCTCCTTGTTTTGGTGAATCAGGTAACTTATCAAGAATAATTCCAGATTGAGGTTCTTCAAATAATGATAATTGAATACTTTCATTGCTTTTCTCAAAACTTTTTAGTAAATCAACCCAATTTAAAATCTCATTTACACAAGATTCCAAATATTCAATATCACTCTTTCTATTGTACATTTCATGATTAGCATCATTTTTTTGTATTTTTAACTGTAACCAAACACTAAATTTAACATTTGTATTAACTTTATGTATTTTATCTTTACAAGTTAGTAAATTATATTTTTCATTTGAAGAATCAAGTTCAACGACATCAAAATATTTACAAAGCTTGTCAAAGTCTTTTATTTTATTTTTTTCATTTATTAAGTTATTAAAACTCATGTTTTTTCTCCCATAAATGTTTTCCATCTGCACAAGTCCACCAACCATCTAAATCATAGTTCTTTTCTTTTGTTCCAAATCTAAATGGTGAAGTATAACTTTCAAAAGAAGATGGTTCTTTATAAAAGCAGTAGCCTTTATAATCTCCTATAACTTTCCATTTTTCGCCTTTTAATAGTGCAATTGATAATGCTTTCCTATCTTTAAACTTTTTAGTAATTTTATTCATATTTTCTCTTTTTCATTACCCTATTGATGGGGTAGTTATTTTTGTTTTTAATCTTTAAAATAAAGATTGTTGTTTGTAAACTTCTTTTGTATCAAAGAAGTCATATATTGCGTTAAATAGTGAACACCACATTATTCTAATAAGATGTACGTGGTTTCCTCTATCAATCATTATTTGATTATTCCAATGACAATGCCATATCTGAAATTTATAATTTTCAAACTTTTTATTGATTGAACAACAGTCAGCCCTGTATTTAATAACACGAGTTCCTGTAATTCCATATATGTATTCATAAACCATTTCGTCAGCAGCATCATGTTCTTCTGAAACAAAAGTACTAGAGAATTTAATTGGTTTAGGAAAGTTAAGTAATTTTTCTTTTAATTTTTTGCCAGAACTGATACTTTTTAAATCAAAGTTACCAATGTATATATTGAAACATTCTTCAATTGCATCAATGTCAATTTGTTTAAATTCAACATCATTATATTTTGTATCTGTATATCGTTCTAGCCATTCTTTTATATTTTCTAAATTGGGTTTCATGTGAAATTCCTATTATTAATTTTCAAACCATCTCATTTTGTCTTGTAAGGAAATACTTTCACAATGGATAATGTCACCTTTTTTATTGAACTCATCTAATTGTTCAAAGTGACTACCATAATCTCCGTCATATCCGAATAAGTTATGTTCTGGTTGTTTAATTTCTTTATTTTCTAATTTATTCAAAAAGGTAATAAAACCAATTTTGTCTTTTCGCCACTCTTCTCTAATATAGTTTTCTTTTGTTGAGTCAACAAAATCCATGCTAGTTTCAAGAGGTAGTATTTTTATGTAGTTAATAAGCATTTGCTTATCTGATAATTTAATTTTGTTTGAGTGTAGTGATTTCATTAAAGCTATAGAGTTTTTTTCTTTTTTTTCAAGTTGAATAGCCATTTGACAAAAGTATCTATCACAAAACTTACTGCTATCAAAAGCAAACTTATCGTTTTCATCATAAACATATTTCCAATTGTACACATCAACATAACCTACTTTAGGTTTAGTAAAATCTCTCATTTCTTCAACAGCAACTAATACTCTAGGATATAAGGGATTGATTAGGTGTTTAAAATTTCTATCATGAGCAATTTTTACAACACTCATATCTAAGTCACCATCTTCAATCCAACATTCTTGAATATAAGCTAATTCTGCATCTGTAATAAGAGGTGTTTTTCTTTCTTCTATTACTTTTCTTTCACATTTTAATAATTCAGATAACATTCTTTTTCTAAAATATAAAGTGTAACCCCCAGGAATTTTCATTCCATGTCGGTGGTTATCAAAATCATAATTTTTCATTTTATGTTTACCATGAATATATACATCTCTATTATGATCCCAATGACCATCTCTATATTTAGCAAACCAATTTCTTAGTTTTTCCATTTCTTTCATGTATGGGTAGTGTTTAGTTAAGTTACCTAATGTTTTGTCTTTTTCAAAAATCATACAAGACCAACATCCGTATCTAGCACTCATTCCACATTGTAATTTAGAGCCTGTTTCAAAACCTTCTAAAAGACTTCTACATTCATCTCCATCACCAGATGCTTCAGCATAAACTCTTCCAAGGGTTAACGAATCAATCCAAGTAAGTTTGTGATTATCAATATGATTCCAAACGTCAGAAGTATTCCAATGTTCAATAGGAGCATAGAGATTACAATCTTTGAATTCATGTACTTTAAACGAGCCTTCAACCGTTTGTGCTTTCATACGATTTTTTCTCTCTAATGATTCATCTTGTCTTTGACCTGTAATTGCAATAAAACCGTTTTTAGTTTGATTTAAAATGTTAACAATTAGTTTCTTTTGAGGTTGGATTTTTAAACGATCAGTACACCATCTTTTTGAATTTCTAGAGGGCATAATGTAACCTTTTCCAATCAGCAAAGAGAAATAAGTGTTCTTAGTACTAGGTGAAACTTTTCTTACATCTAAACAAAGCTTGTGTTTAATACCAAATTCATCAATCTTATTGATTGAGTTTAAAATACCTTCTATAACGGGGTCCATTTCAAGTAAAGTATCAGAAAAGATTACATAAGTAGTCTTATTAATAAATTCTTGTCCATACATATGTTTAATTAATAATAATGACTTTAGAACTACATCCATAGTTACAGTTGAATCTTTTCCACCCGAATATGCACAACTAAAAACTCTTGAATCAACAACATATAGGTATATTAATTCGCTATATGTATTTATCTGTTTTAGTATGATAGGAGCAGTAAAACCTTCTATATCTAATGAGGTTATACAATTTAAAAAAGATTCAATATCTTGTTTAATTAATGTAATTAGTTCTTTGTCAAAACCTTTATCTTTAAATGATTTTCTTTGTAGTTTTTTTATTTTATCCTCAAAGATTCTTATATTAGGTCTATATGACATAATCTTCCTTTTTGTTGAATGCCAATAATTGGTATTATTTATTAAAATTTGAACACACCATAAAGAGATGTACTAACCCAAAGGGAAAGTAAAATCCCTAGGGGTTTAGCTTTAAAAGCGATTAATTTATTATTCTTTTATTGATTTAAGCCCAATCTTTACCTTCAGTACCATAATTACTATATGTTTTTTTATATAGGCTTTTTGATTCTGATACTTTGATAAAATATTTATTTTGATCAAACTTACAAACAATATATTTCTTTATTAAATAACAATCTGTAGTAACAAGATCAATTGATGTTTCAAAATCAATGTCACGTCCTTTATAGATAGGTTTTTTATGAGAATAATAAGAACCAAAGTCTTTATTTGAAAGTCTGTTTAGTAACTTTTTATCAATATCCTTCATACAAAAAGTATTTACTTCTCGATGTGCATCTATATTGTCTAAGTTATATCCATAGTTTTCAATATCAAATTCAACTTCTTCTTTATTATCTATGTAATAAATTTCCTTTTCATCAATAACTATTTTCTTTAAAGAAAAAACATCTAATTCATTTTCTTCTAAAGCATTAAATGCATATTGAAAATAAGAAACATCTAATTCTTTCTCTACTGTTTTTGATAAAAATAAGTCTATTACTTCTTGATTATTAATAATTTCACATTCATTTAATCTATTAAAAAAGATTTCATTAAATTTTGTGTTCATTCTATTTCCTTTTATTGAATACCATTAATTGGTATTATTATTTAAAATTCAAATACACCTTGTTTTGATGCATGTTCAAATTTTTTAAATTCTTTTGGAGAAAAGTTAACAATTGAAGTATCACAGCTATCAGCACTAATGCTTCTTGCAAATTGAAGTCTTCTTTTTGAACTTACTCTTCCTATATGACATCTTTTATCATACTTATGAGCTAGTTTTGTCCACGATTCCATTGTTTTTAATTTCCATTCGACTTCTGTTGATTTTGGTTTTCCAAATCCGTTAAACGTAGGAGAGCCACCAACAAACAAACCATCAAATTCTATATTTTGTTTATTATTATGTTTACATAGATAAGGTTCTACATCAACTAATTCCATACCATTTTGTACAACTAAAAATTTCGGAAATGGACAAAAATCTAATTTAGATAAATAACTAATGCTATATTCTAAAGATTCAATACCACCACCGATAATGTCAGGTACAACGATAAAATCAGGAAATTTTCTTTCTCTATGCAATGTTCGTAGTTTTTCCTTAAACTTTTTGTCATTAAAGGATAAACCATTTATAAAATCAGCAAATACACCATTATCAAATGCGAAGCCATGTTGTTGAGCATCACTTTGTTTAATTCTTAACATATTTACAGTTTCCATTGTGGACCAATTATTCTCATAAGTAGCAGTTCTTTTTTTACCTGTTGGAGAACCAATATAAAGTTTAGTTTTTGGAATATAGTTCATACCCATAAACTTAAATATTTCAATATCATCAACAAAACTATCTTCTTCAATACTTAGATCAAGTAAACTATTTTGTAAAACAAATTCAGTTGCCTTGTATCTAAACACTTCAGTATGATAATCAATATCTAACATTGAAACAGGTGGTAAGTAAAACTCATATTGATTTGCAACAATAATTTCACCAATTAAGAGATAGCCATAGTGATGATTAAATGCAATATAACCTGTATATTCATTCATTAGATTTCTCTAAAGTGATTTAAGTCAATTTTATTTATCATTACACCAAATGAATGAGTGTCATCTATCCATTGATTAGAACCATTAGTATAGAAGTTTTCTTTAAATCCCTTATAGAGTTCTTCAAAGCCTTCTAGCATAGCATTGTAAGCTTCATCATATGATTCAAAATAACCAAATTCAACTCTTGAGTTTGAATCAAAATGTGTATTGAATTGGGAAAGTTGATATATGTGATTAAATTTATTTATTTTTATAGTTACTTTATAAGAAGTGCCTTTAGCCCATTCTTTGTTTTTTATATAGTTATAAATACCGATTTTCTCAAAAGAAATATTTTCAAAAATCTTAGTTAATTCTTCTTGTAAATCTAAACATTCTTGATTGAATTCAAATGTTATAGCGTTTTGACAATATAAATCACTAGATAAGTATTGATAATTTAAATCTGGTATTGAATCTAACTGGTTTTTTATAACTTGTAATATATTTTTATTTTTAAACATAATAATTGCCTTATAAATTTAAATAAGAGAATACTAACCCAAAGGGAAAGTAAAATCCCTAGGGGTTAGCTTTAAAAGCGACTAGTAAGTAATTTAATTTTTATTGAATACCATTAATTAGGTATTATTAATTTTCTTTTGAGTTTTCAATTATGCTTTTTGTAATTCTTTCAAAATCATCAAGCATGTAATCAAGTGGGTAATTAATATTATAAATAATTTTTTCGTCTGAATCTGAATTTAATATTTCAGTTGTAGACATTTGTTTCATCATAATTTTAATATAAGAGCTATACTCTTCATATGGGTTAGTAATATTTTTACTATCTAAAACAGTATGTAATATTGCATAAAATTCTTCATCTTCATCATAAATTTTTTCAATAAGTTTAGCTTCCTCTTTATAAGAATCAGTAAAATCATCATCAAAAATCATTGAGTATTCGTCATTGCTTGTTTTTTCAGCTACATAAACATGTAAAGAAGACCCAGATGTTAATTCAACTAAGTATTCTTTTGCATTAAATTTAATTTCTTTTCCGTAACTCATAAGTTATCCTTGTTTATTTTATATATAATAAGTATTGTTTCTAGTTGAACAAAATTCCATAATCACGTCTTAATACATCCATCTCTAACTTTTCGTTAAATACCATAAGACCTACTCTAATTCCTTTAGGAACAGGTGTATTATCTAAATAACAAAAATTCATGAACATATCTTTCTCATCATCAACTCTTTCTGTTATACACTTAGATTCAATTGAATCTTTTTTAAAGTAGTATGTACGAACTAATTGAATTGCTTCAAAACGAAGATTAATAGGAACATCTGGATGAAAATAAAAACTATGATTTTTTGCATAATAATCGAAAAAATCATCTGTATTTTCTCCACCAGATTTTTTGTAATATTCTTTTAAAATTTCCATTCCTTCAAATGCTGTATCAAACTTCCAATAATGAAATTTATGATTCATTTGATTTTTCCATTCATCATTTGACCCATTGATAATTAAATCATTAATAGTCAAAGGGTCAAGTCCTAGTTCTTTAAAAAAATCCTTAAACATTTTATTTTCATGTCCAAGTTTTTTAATCGCATTTACACTTTCTAATGTAGATAGTTTCTTATTATTCATAATATTTCCTGATTTTTGATTTTATTCATAAAAGACATTAATTGTATTTATGAATGTTAATTAGTTAGTAATGTGCTATTACAACATTTATTTAGTATTGAGATTCAACACAATTTCCATGAGAAAATTTGTATCTTTGTAATTCCTCTAATGTAACATTAGGATATTTTTCTTTAGCTTCATTTAGCATATCAATTAATGTAAATGCATTGCCTTTATTGTTTCCATCTTTATGAAGTCTTGCAGTAGCACCAAGATTTGGAACTTTCATTTTTAAAACTTTTTCTGTTTTATTTATGAAGTCTTCAATAGATGTATTATCTTTATAGTTCAAACAATTAATAGTAATTTGTGTATTAGTTTTAATTGCAGCTTCTAATTGTTGATTTAGATATGTTGTTGATATCTTTTCTAGTAAGTCGATTCTAATTGTTTTCTTTTGATCTGGATGAGGTTTAGCTAATTTATTTAAAACAATATTGTGATTGTTCTTATAATGCTTTAGTTTATTCTCTTCTAAAACAACCCACTCTTTGAATTTCATAGGTAAGTTCATATATAACCATAATATTTCCATGTGAGAGCCACTTGAAAAAGGACAAAAAATACAATTAGAGGGAAAGGGAACTTCAATATTTAACGAATTAATATACTGTTGACAAGTTGTTCTATCATAACCTATATCAAGTAATGGATATTCAGTAATTATAGATTGTCTTTTCCATTTCTCCTTGTATTCTACATTGTAAGTGAATTCAATTAGAATTTCTTTTTTATTAATTTGAATATATCTATCTGAATCTTTATAGGACACTTTTAAGTTACCATGTTCAGAAGTTGCAAAATATTCAATACCTTTAATAGTTCGCAGATGACCTAATGTTTTATTATTATTCATTAAGATGTGCCAAGAACCATTTACTCTTTTTTCTTCATTTTTAGATATGCCTATAAGAAATCTTATTTTCCCATGATATTTTGCATATTCTACATATTCTCTTTTATTACCTTTGGGTAGATTGTATTTCTTTGAAATTCTATCGCCTAAGTAATTGTATTGAGGTAGTAATTTTAAGTTGTGAGTACAGCTTTTAGGATAACCCATTGAACCAATTGTTGGTGTATTAAGTTTCCATTGATAAGTTAGTGTTTGCCAAGTTCTAGAATGAAACCCCATATCATTAGTAATTTTTACAAATTCAATATTATGTAATTTACACAATGGAATAAGAACTCTATCAATATAATCATACGTGAAAGGATGTTCGTTTCCTGTATCTGCAAAGAGTACTAGTAATTGATGTGTAGCATATTTCTTTCTAAAGTCTTTGTCATAACAGATTTTTAAAAAAATTGTCATACTATCTTGCCCTGCACCCATACATAAAACTGTTAAGTTACTAAGTGATTTTTCATTGACAAAAATATCATCAAATTTATCAAATAGATTTGTTTCTAAGTAAGACATTGTAATTCTCCATTATAAAGACCATACACCACGTTGAACATTGTTATAATGTTTTTGTAGTAATTGTCTAATTTTAGCTTTCCAATGAGTGTTATTAGTAATTAGATGTGCTGCAACTCTTTCAATTTCATCATAGATAATATTGAGTGGAGCAGTCTTATATTTCATCATTACGATTCTAATTGCATTTCTCCAAGTTGTAGCCACCCTCTTTTGTAATTCTGAAGCAATATCAAATGAAATTGCAATCATAGATTTTTTCTTTTTCTTCCATAAAATTAAATATTCATGAAGAATGGGAATAAAATTACCGTTATAATGCGTATTGTTAGATAAACAATTATGCTGAAGTTTAATAGTTACAGATAAAAGTTCATCTTTAGGCATCATTTGTATAAAGTCGGATTGGTAACTTCTAAAGCTTCCATTCTTTCTATGGTCACCAATTAAAGTTGAATAAATACCACCCTCTTTTGTTGCTTCTCTTTGGTTAAATAACATTAGTTGAGATTTTGAAATAAATTCTTCTGGATTATCACATCTTGAAGTATCTCCAACTATTGCATCATCACCATAAACAGAACCAGAATAAGTAATCATATTGTGATATGGGGGATGAGTAAAACATATATCTGTAGGATGAGGTAATTGTTCTAGTATTGAATCTTTTGTAAAGTCATTGCCATTATATAAATCTAGACCTACATAATTTACATTCATATCTTTACATACATCTCTTGATGTTCCAGAACCTTCACACGCATCAACAAACAAGTTTGGACGGAAATGTTCAATCATCTCTTTGATAATATATCCTGAACTATTTCCTCTCCAACTTGACTTTCCCCATTTACCTCTATTTGGATAACTTAATACACTTTTCATTTTTTTTCCTTGTTTTTTTATTACCCTATTGATGGGGTAGTTATTTTTTCTATATTATTTTTTTGTAAAACTTCATTGATATCAGAACCTAGTTCAATATCCCAAGTTTTAACACTTACATTTTTAGCACCTGCATCAAGTATTAAATCTTTAATACCTTTACTAATACTGATGTCATAATTTATATTTTTGTCTTTGAATAAATTCAAATGCTTATTGAATTCATCTAAATAAATATCACTATTTATAAATTGAATTTTAATATTTGTAATATCCCCTACTTTAGATGAAGTTATATTTGAATCATTTAAATCTTGATACTTCATTAAAAGGCTATAGTGAGATAATTCAGTTGATGATAAAGATACATTAAGAGTTTTAATTCCATAAGCAGATTTTTGTCCTGCATAATCTTGATCAAACCAAATTTCTATTTCTTTATTTTCAAAAAGTCCATAATCTTCAATCCTCATACCATTAACACCTGCAATACTTACATCATATGTGTTATGCATGATTGGTAATGAAAAAGAATCTATTGAGCCTTCTTGAAGTCTTATTATTGAATTTTTACTTTGAAGTACTTCTCTTGTTAAACCAAATGGTAATGGAGAAGCTATTCTACTAAATGATAATTCTGGTTCTTTTAAATTCTTACTTTGCCATTGTGCTAGTTTTGTATTTCTAAGTTTTAATCCTGTAACCATATTTGAATACAAATCAAAACTAGGAATAACACAAAAGCCTTCTTCAGAATAATGTTTAAATGAATGAGGGTACTTATGATTATCATCGTTAATTACACCAAAGTGAATTAAGTCTTCAGTTGAGTAAATTTCTTTTAAATGATTAATTAGATTTTCTAAGTCATCAATTGATAAGTACCCTACTTTTGTATTTATAAGATTAACTTTTGATAATAATTTAGTATATGTTAATGCTGAAATACCTCTACTCTTGTAATATTTAATTTTTTTCTTTTGATTTGAAGTTAATGAATACTCATATATTGATGTAACAATCATCATGAATTTTTGTTTCTCATTCATATTAGAATACAATTCTAATGTTTTAGAAAAATTTACTTCAGTATATTTCTTGTTTACATCAAATTTAGTATAAGTCACTTCATTATTTGTTGTTACAGTTGAAGATACTTTTTTAGGTACTTTAAAATTTATTTGTTCAGTATCTAAATGTACTTCTAAAGACTTTTGATATAAATCAAAGTCTATTCCTATTCTTTTTGCAAGTTCTAATAAAGCATCTATTGTTTGTAGACCTTTTTCTTTTCTAAGATAATTATAAATACTTGATTTGTATCCACATTTGTTTTCACGTGAGCATTTGATAAAATTTGATTCTCCATGATTTGGTACAAAAAGTTCTTTTTTACCACAGCTAGGACAAATTCCACCATGAGCATTATTTTTCCATTGAAATTCTGGGAAGTCTATACCAATGTTTATTTGTGACTCTAAGAATTCAATTTTTTGATTAATAGGTATAACTAATGGTTCTAATCCTAATTTGAATCTATTACATAGTTCTAATAGTTTTATTTTGTATTCTTGTTTATTAATCCAAGAAAGTTTGTTATCCATATTTTCTAGTTGTTTAATGAATGCATATAAAGAGTTATATTTATCATTTTTAAAATGTTTTAAAAATAATGCAGCATCCTCTTCATTTAGTGCATGTTTTGTATAGTATTGTAAATCTAACATATTTTATCCTTTCTTGTTACCCTATTGATGGGGTAGTGATTTTTTTGTTTTCTTAGAATTTCTAGAACCTATCCATCCAGTAATAAGATAAATGTTTTCTGAATCATCAATTTTATAAATAATAGTACTACTTCCTATAGACAATTCTAAATCCTTGTTTCTTGGTAATTCATCAATATTGTCTAAAACATATACGTATAAAGGAACAATTGCTGTTAATTCAAACTCACGTTTTAAACCACTAATCCAAAAATGTTCTTTTGGTAAAATTTTTAATGAAGGAGCTTTTACTAAACTTCTTAACTTTTTACTTTTATTAGCTGACATTAGAAATCCTTTTTCTATAATTTATTTTGTTTCTTAATGATTTAATATCTTTTTCTATTTGTTCAATTTTGTATGCTAAATCAAAATCTAAATCAATTAATTTGATATATTTTTTATCATTTTCATAGTCAAGTGAATCATTTTCAAAAGTATGTTGATCATTAACACATTTATTTTTTTTATCTTTTAGTTGGTCCAATTTTTTTAATTTATTTGTTAATTGAACATTTAATTTTTTAATTGACATTATTCACCCTTATTTATAAATTCATATATTTCTTCATTAACTTCCCAATCAAGCATAGTAAACTCCTTGACCAACAATTGAAACAAAAACTAGTGCAACAAAAAGTGATAAACTTGCTATTACAGTTGTTTTAATTATTAGAAAAAATAAATTCTTTCTATAAATATTTTCAGTTGTTGGTGTTAATTTACAACGTATTAAGTGCAATGTAGAAATAAGTGTTATGTAGAATATTACGAAGTAGGGTGGTATTGTATTTATTAATACTATAGTGATTGGTATGATAATAAGATGTAAAATACTTCTTAGCATTGAACTAGTTAGTAAAACATCTTGATTATCAAAAAACATTTTTTGAGTTGATATTGTAGTTTTCATTTTATTTCCTTAAAAAAAGGGAATAAATATCCATAAGGGATATTTAAATCCCTTGTGGGTTTATTTAAAACATTAGATGACTTTTACATAAGAGTAAACATCATTCTTTTTTCTGTATTTTGAATATAGTTCTGGTTCTTCAATCTTAAATCTTGATACATCCATGTCATAGTTATTATTTTTTGAAACTAATTGAATAGTTGTGTCATTAAACTTTGCTATATTATTATTCGTTGTTTTCATAAAATCTTTTAATGATTTTTTTATTATCCATGCTTCTTTTTCGTATTGTTTAAGTAATCCTAATTTCTTTATATATTTTGAAACTTCCATAGGTAATACCGTATTACTTTTTGAAACTAGGGCAGGGCAATCTTTTTTGAAAGGACATTTAGAACAAAATAATTGTTGTTCAGCAAGAGGTTCTTGATTTGTTTGTAATGCATTTGCAAGTAAATTTGCTTTGTTGAATGCAATATCATATAAAGTTTGATTTTGGCTAACTTTAAAAGTTTTATTCCAACCTGTATTAACATCAATTGCAATAACATAACCTCTTATAGTCTTATTAGGGTGTTTTTTCTGTAGTAAACCCATTTGTAACTGAATTTGTAAAATCCAAGATTCATAAGGTTCGTCTACAGGAATACTAGTTGATTTTGCTTCAATAACAACAATTTCTTTTTTACTAGTAATAGTAAAATCAATATGTGCTTTGATATCAAAACCATTAAGTGCTTTTCCATTTGCTTCAACTTGTGTTAAATAGTTCATTCCTTGTAGCATTTTTTCTACAATACCTTCAGCTATATGACCTCTTTGAAAAACTATGTATTGAGGAATATCATATTCAACAATATGTTTTTTTGAAAGATATGCTTTTCTTAAACAACTTCCTATATCAGATGCACCAATATATTTAGTTCTATCACCTAAAGATTCTTTAGTTTCTTCAGCAATGATTTTTGGTAGCTTATCTTCAATGTATAAGTCAAATTCTGTTTTTTGTGAGTTTTCATTTAGTGACATAGTAGTCCTTTTGTGGAAGATTAAAATAAATATTAAAATCTTTTTTTGTTAGTAATTTTTTCTGAATAGTTTTACTTGTTAGAAAATAAATTTCCTTCTATACACTCATTAGTTGAACTAATTCCATGTACTTCTTTAAATTCATCAACCATATTTTTAAGTTTTGTTAAGTCAGAAAGTATTTCATCAATATCTTCAGTATCTTCTTTAGTTACTCCTAAAACATCATTTACAAAAGATGTAATATTTTCATCATTTAGTTTCATTTCATTTTTTAGAAAATTAAACAGTTTTACTGCAGAAGATTGTTTTTTTGGTTTTTGTTGAGTGTTAAAATTTTGATTACTTGATGAGGTTTTTACTTCTTCTGTAACTTCATAAATTATTTCATCATCAACATTTTTATTTTGATTTGTAGTTTGAATACTAGTAGATGAATCAATTAAAATTGTCCATTTTTCGTCTTCGTATGTAAATCCTAATTCTTTTATAGTTTTACTATGTTGAAATGTATCACCTGTTATGTATGCATAATCATTAAGTTTCTCAATTTGTAAACCTAGTTGACTGATTGCATCTTCAATTGAAGCTGTTAAGTAAGACTTTGTTTCAACAATTTGTTCAACCTCATCTTTTGTATAAACACCTAAGATAACGTCAGGACAATATAATCTACTCCATTTCTTAGCAGCTAAGTAAGCAAGTTGCTGTTTAGGATCTTCAGCCCAAAGAGTTGAATTTCTTGTAGTAACTTGCAAAAGTGATAATTTTAATTCTCTAGGTTTTGTTTCATTTAATAATGTAGCACGTACAATAACACCGACACCTTGTTCATCTTCAGGAGTTGAATTTGATACACGATATTTATGCCCTTTTGGTGAAACTTTTTCTTTTGTTTTTCCAATTACATTTTCCCAAGTACCATAATATTCATACTCAAGTCTGGATTGTATTGGAGCATTATTATTAATAATTGCAGATACTAGTTGTGATTCGTAACCAAGGACACCATTTAATAAAAAGGTTTTTTGAGCAACAGAAAATGGATTCATTCCCCATTGAGCAGATTGCATAATAATAGCTAAACAATCACCTTCGTTTTTTAAGTGTTTTGGAATACTAACAGATGATGTTGACATAATTTTTGCAAGTGTAAGCATTTGCTCCATTTGATCTAAACCAACAATATTTAAGCCTGTATTATTTTGTATTAGTGAATTTTTCATTTTAATTTCCTGTATGAATTATGTTTTAAAGTTTAGCTTTGTCACATAAAATAAGGAGAAGGGTAGTGTTGTAATATTTAACACATATAACTCATTTATTTGTATGTGCTAAAAGCAACAGTTGTAAGATTTTTTGATTAGTAAAAAGTGTTAGAACACTTTAAGATTAAGAATTGATTTCAATGCATCAAATAATTAAATTAGAAGTATCATTAACCTAAGTTAGATAGTTACTTTTATTTAATATTTGTTTTTATATTTATAAAATTAAGTGCATTATCAATTTTTTGATTTATGTTAATTAAGAATTTTCTATCTAAAAATATTTTTAATAGAAAATAAACAGTAGATAATAAAATTGTCATAAATATGATAAATTTAAAAATATCCATTATTCTTCCTTTGCAATCTCATCTAATTTTTTAATATACTCTTTAGACATTTTAGCTAAAAGAATATTTAAAATTAATAAGATTGTTATATATATTAATAAGTCTAGCACAAATATATTGCTATATTCATTTGTTAATATGTAATCATATAATGATACAAGTAGACTTATTATAAATCCGATGATTAGAAAAATCGATTGTTTTAGAAAACTTTCAATTTTCATTAATCTGTCTTTTTTACTCATTAGTTTTTCCTTTAGTGAATTAGCAATGCTAATAGAATTAACTTAAACACTAAAAAGAAGAGAACTAGGGTGCAAAAGCAACTAAGTAATTCTATATTAGTGCTTTAGCAACAATAGTTTGGTGTAAAGTTGTACCTCCTTGATTTTTATTAGAATAAATTCCCATAAAAAGACAAGAAGATAATATTCCATATGGAGTAAAATTCTTATCTCCTTATGGAAATTTATTAATTAAATTTCGATATTATTTAAAATCCTTGCGTTCAGATAAGTTCGCAAAACTTATCCCGTTGCACTTGCAACAGCTATGCTTCTCAACATAGAGCAGACTATATTTTATAAAGTATTTATTACTTTATCCCCATTTTTCAACCACTTTGTAATTAATTTATTTTTATGATGCTTTTACATCATCTTTTTTAGTTGTTTTTTTTACAGCTTCAGATTTTTTTGGTTCTATTTCTTCATTTTTTGAATTAATTAATTTAATCCAACTTGTTACTTTTTCTTCTGGAATTTTAATTTCGATTGCAATTTCTTTTGCTAGTTTACCTTCTTGTAAAGATTTAGTTATTGCTGCTTCATGGTAAGAAAACTTTTTAGTTCTTGGGTCAAAGTATAAGTTTTCTTCAGTACCAATTTTAATGATTTCATCAATAATCTTATTTGCTTCTTCAAATTTCTTTGATAGTTCCGAAAATTTCTCAATATCTAATTGATTACCTACTTGTTCTCTTGATTTTTTTGATATGGCATCTAATTTAAAGAACTTACTTAATAAAGTTTTTGTTTCAGTTGTATTTGCAATAATAACTCTTGCATCTCTTCCACCTAATTCAAGAAGGTTTTGATTTCTTTCTTCTTGTGAAATTTTTTTTGGTTTATTATTTTGGATTTTATTATTTGGTGACATTTTTATTTCCTTGTGTTATTACCCTATTGATAGGGTAGTTGATTTTAATTTTATGTATGGTGACATTTTATTTTTTTTTGGGTGTTATTAATTACTTGCTTGTGGCTTACACTACTAAGTTCATACTTACAATAGATTCAGTTTTTGTTAAATTACTTCTCTAAATAAAAAAGGGGTTTATAGATGAGTTCTCTACTATAAGTATGCTTTTCGTTAGTCGTTGAACCTGCTTCTATATATTTATAGATAAATGAACTAAATAATTTAGTTCAAAAGCTCGGCTGCGAATTGGCTCTATTTTGTCAGTTTTTACTTTCCGATAAGCATTACCTTATCTGCTCACTATATATATCACTATATACAGGCAGTATAACAAACCTACTAATATTTTAGGTATTAGGTATTTGACAAGCACATCAAATACAATGTCCACTTTCTAGGTGGTTTCCTCGCAATTTAAGGGGTTTAAACTCGGCAATATTAAGTTTACCGATAGAAACTCTGCACATTTAAACTCAACAAAAAAGTGAGTTAAGGGTAATTATCTGTGTTGCAGAAACAAAAAAAGATAAAACCTAGTAAAAAAAAGTTCCAGATTCTAACAATTTAAAATCAATTTGTCAAGTATTCATAAACAATATATTAACTTTATGTAAATAATGTTAATTATTTGTAAATTATATTGCATAATTTTATGCATTTAATTATAATATGTTTATAATTTATGTATAATAATTTACTTTTAATATATAAGTTAAAAAATATTTAATTTGGAATAAAAAATGGAAAATAGTAGATTCACTTTCACCAAGATTAGAATGGAATTATTTGATTTCTTAAAATTTAATAAAGATGAAAAAGCATATCTCTTTTACTGCATCTCAAGACAACTGATAAGATACAATTTAAAGGATGGTAAAGATGATATTGTTCAAATAATTTGTGAGGGTCTTTTAATTGAGATTAATAAGAATGCAAATATTAAAGAATATGATGAGATTACAAAGAATATTACTAATAGAAAAAAAGAATTAATGATAGATATAAAAACTAATAAAAAATTAATGAAAATCATTAATAAAGAATACAAGATATTAGAACTGAAAAAAGAAATTAGATTTTTAGGAAGAAAGATATCAAATATAACAAGTGATGCATATGGAGTTAGAAGTAGAAAGAAAAGTGATTTCTATAATTCAGTTAGTGATAGTGATAGTGATAGCAGTAATAATAACTTAAAAAAAACTAGAGTTATTCTACCAGAGTATGATGGTGATTTAGACAATAATGCTGATTTTGACATAAAAACAAAATACATTATTAATAATTACTTAGCAGACTTAGACAATACAGAAAAAGTAATGTTTGAAAAATTATACTATGAAGGTGTTTCATATAAGGGAATGCTTGAACTTGATGAGGTTAAATCAGATTACAGTTTAAGAATATTCGTTAAAAAAACTAAAAAATACTTCAAAGAACAATTACTAGATTAATATGAAAAATAAAATAAATATTATAGAAATATCAAATGAATATTGCAAGGAACACAGTATCCCTCAATATGATTCTTTTATAATAATTAATGAAGTTAAAAGTATCATTGAAGACTACTTCAATAAACAAATTTATATAACAAAATCAGCAGTAAGATTCTTAGAATCTGATAAAAAAATCACTATAAGTGATAGATTAATCAAAAAGATAAAACAAGAACTATCCAACTTTATTAAAAAATACATAGAAAATAATTCAAAAATCAATAACAACTATAAATTACAATATTCAGTTCAAATATGTACAGTATATAAAAAAACTCAACATGGATGTTATGTAAGTTTTTTAGACAAATATGGTTTTGTTGATAAGCGTGAAGTAGGCGAGTTAAAGCTTGCAGAGAAATACTATTTATTCATTGAAAAGTATAACAATAAAAAAAAGATTTATAAAGTAATTGAAAATCACCATAAAGTAGGGCAAGTTATATTAGACAGAATGTTCAAATTAGATTGTAGATTTAAAGTGAATAAATATAAATCAAATATATTACTATCTTTCTTATATCAAGGCGATAGACCAAATAAAGATGAGATAACAAGAATAAGATTATATTTTAAAAAAGAAAAAATTATATATAACAAGAAGGAAAACTAATGGTAGATACAGGCTTTGATTTAGATAGAGCAACACAGGGGTTAAATAATGATGATAATAGTAATGATAAAAATCATAATGACAAGGAATCCACTACCTTAATTGGTGCAGCTTCAGAAATACAACAATATTCTGTATTTGAGAAAGAACAAAAAAAACATATTAATTCAAATTTCTTTACACTAGGAAAAGTTATAGAGTTTTTTAAAATTGGTTTTGTTAATGGGTTTATAGAAGGAATTGTTTTAATTAATATGATAATTTTTCTTCAAGTAATATACCCGACATTTAAAGAATATTTTTTAAATCAAGGATTAACAGCTAATGAAAAGTTTATTTGGTTCATGATTAGTTATTTTCCAATGATTATATTAACCATCTGGTTAAGTACACTTGCAAGGTTTTATCATGGTTCAATAACTAAGAAAGCTACTTTATCATTACTTACAGGAAGAACATTAGCATTTTTAGCAAAAGCACTAATTGTGTTTTTTTTGTTTAGTGCAATTTATGAAGTTTCAATGAATAGTCAAGAAGCAACATATCATTTCCTTTCCTTTTTTACTGTAATTGTAGAGTTCTTTTTACCAGATAATTATATTTTAACAAATGATGATTTATGGAACTACTATATAAATTATATTATCCCATCATTAAAAGAAACAACGATAAACACTTTTATAGGACTAGTTATTTTTGCAGTTATTCCATACATTATTGTAATTACTACAGGGATAGTAAGAGTAGTTAAACAAGTAAAAGGGGGGAAAACTTATGACGAATATTAAAAAGACAGAATTTTTATTAAATAGCTTAAAAATTTTAAAGCCAAAACTTTATAAAAAGATGATTCATACAGGAAGATTATTTGAATTCTTAATAGAAAAAAAGCACTTATCAGAAAAAGAAATTAAAGATTATGTAAGTGCATCATATTTATGTAATATTGGATTTTTAAGTCTTGAAGAATCATTATTAAAAGATCATACAAGAGCAGAAAGAATTAACATAGTAAAAAGACATGTAAAGGTAAGTAAGAACTATTTAACTAGAACAGGATTCACTCAATTAGCAAAAATAGTTGAATTACATCATGAATACCCTAATGGCTTGGGTTATTTTAAAGAGCAGCAAAGTAATAAGCTTATTGGGTATATAAATATCGCAGATGAATTTATTGATTTAACTATTGAATATTTTAATTATGACCAGGTACTAACATTAGATGAAGCTATAGAAGAAATTACTAGAAGATATAAAAATAATAGCTTATTTAAAAATCCAGAAATGATAAAAATTAGAGCAGATTTAACAGAATATTATGAAAGGTTTATAATAAATGTTTAAAGTTTTCAAAAAAAAGAAAAAAGAAGGAATTCATATAGGAAAAGGTTATTCATTAGATGACCATGAAAGACTAAATTTTCTTGATATTTTTCAAGAAGATGCAAATAGAAGAGGGCATACAATAGTATTTGGAACTACAAGAGTAGGAAAAACTAGATTAGTGGAAAATGGAATTATTCAAGATATAGAAAATGGAAAGAATGTAATTATAATTGACCCAAAAATAGATATTGATTTATTTTCTAGAGTATTTCAAGTAGCAAGTAGTTGTGGTAGAGAAAATGAAATTACTTTAATTAATTCATTAACACCAGATTTATCAGCAAAAATAAATCCTTTAGCAAACTTTCACACACCAGAAGAACCTATATCACATATTATGTCTACAGTACCAAGTACTGATGAGTTCTTCTATAATGTAGCTTATGACACTACTACAGTTATCGTAAGAGGAATAATTAAAGTTAGAGAAGATGAAGGTTTTGATAAGTATTTTACTTTTAATGATTTTATGAAATGGCTACCATATGGTAAGTTTACAGAATTAAGAGATAGATTATTAAAATTTGAAGATACTGATTCAAAAATAATAGTAGGACAGATTGATGATATTTTAGATTCTGGTCCAGAATATTTTAATAAGGTTAGTAAAACTCTTAAATCAGCAATTATGCAACTTAGTTTGGGAAATACTGCTGAAGTAGTATCAAGATCAAAGAACAATGATTTTCTTAATAGACTTGAAGAAGGGAAGGGTGCAATTTTATACGTTCAAAGTGCTGCATTACTTCAACCAAGAGCATCTTTTATGTTAGGTAGAGTAATTATCTCAATGATACAATCTTTAGTTGGTAGGTTCTATGCTTCAGGTAGGAAGTTTGAACGACCACTTGTAATATATGGAGATGAATTTTCAAATATTGTTTACAATGGAATAGATGATATGTTTAATAAAGCAGGGGGATGTAATTGTTTTATAGTTGCACTAACCCAATCACCTGCTGATATCGTTGCAGTTATTGGAGAAGATAAAGCAAGAAAGATATTTGATAACACCAATACAAAAATACTTATGCGTATAAATGATATTTCAAGTGCAAAAATGCTTACCACATATGGTGGAACTATGTTTAGAAATACTGTACAGCTTAATCTTCATGGTGGACTAAGAGGTACAGAAGTTGAAGAAGATGTAATTAGAGAAACAGATTTATTAAGATTAGAAAAAAGAGAATTTTATTACTTTGGTTTTGAAGGTATATTCAAAGGAAAAACAGATCCTTTAGGTGAGCCAGATATTAAAATACTTTTACCAAATATTATAAGAAATGAGAGAAAAGAAAATGATTGAATTAGTTGTAAAGTTTCTTTATAGATATAAGTATGTAAGAATATTATTAAAACAGACTATTTTCTATTTTCTATTAATGTATTTCTTTGGTTTATTACTAAATTTATATTTAACAAAAGAACTTGATTTAAATTTTTTTAATTGGATAGACTCATTTCATTATAATCCGACTGCAATTATATTAATACTTGTAGGTATAACACTATGTTTTTTTACTATTACTCTTTATTTTTACACACAATTAAATCATAATAAAAAAATAGAAATCAAACTTGAGGATATAGCTCATATATGGACAAATGAAATAGAAGAAGTTGAAAAAGAAAGGATAGTAAAAGAATACAATCATTCACCATTTTTAATTAGAGCAATAAATGATAAAATTTATAATAGTAAGAGAATACAAAGATTCAATTCTGAAAACATTATAAGTAATATTAGATACTTTAAAGATGAAGAACTATATATAATAAATGAAGTATTAGCATTTTTGGACAATAACTTAAAAGTAAGTAGTGTACCAAGCTATAATGCTGATACAGAAAATACATATATAAATGACCAAAACTATTTTAAAGAGTTTAATACAGGTAAATCAAATGTCAAACTTTTAAGTCAAATTTCATTAGTAGAACATACTATTAATGTAGTTACTCATGCAATAGAAGAGTTTAGAAAAATAGAAAATGAAGGTGAATTTTCAGTTGATAGTTTAAAACTTTCTACAGTAATAATTTCGGCACTTTCTCATGATATTGGTAAAATAATTAATAATAACTTTCTAAAAGAAATAGGTCTTGATGAGGTTATAGTTAAAGATATGAATCATACTGATATATCAATAGCTTACTTTAAAAATTTTATTGAAAAGATTGGTAATTTTGATGAAAAAGAAATGATAAGTAAGTCAATTAAAGAGCATCATGGTTCAACACTTCCTAGTGACAAACTTTCAAAACTAATATTCATTGCAGATAAAGAAGCAAGAAAGAAAGAATCTAGAGAATTAATTATTGAATTAAAACAAGCAGCTCAAGAAAAAATTGAAAAATACGAAAGAGAAAAAAAATTATCTGATGATAAAATCCAAAATGACAAGCTAAAAAAACAACTTGAAGAAAAAAATGCTTTAATCAAAGAATTAGAAAATGAAAAGAAGATATCTACTGCTCAAGAGGAAATTGTAGCTATTAATGAAGAGGAATATAATAAAGCTAAATCTATTGTTTCTTCAGAGGTTATAAATAAAGTTGAAAATGATAAAGAGCGAGATACCGAAAAACTTATTGAATTCATAAAGAAAAATATTAATAGATATACAAAAAGAGGTGATAGTCTAGTTTTAAGAGAAAAAGATTTGATTGATAATCCAAAAGATTTTTTAAAATCAATTTCTGATGAAGAAAATATTTATTTCACATATCAAGGTATTAAAGAAGTATTTGAGCATATAGAAGAAAAGAAATTAGCATTTAATGATATGAAAGATCATAACTTCTTTAAAATATTAAAAGAATTAGAAATAATTCATTTTTATAATGAAACACAGTTTTATAAAAAGTTTAATATTAATTATATAAATGTAGATGAGAAATTAAGTAATGTTGTTAGTTTAATAAAAATGCCAATGAATAAACTAAATATAGATATCGAAAATATGATTGAAGAAAAAATGAATAGCCCAATAAAAAAATACTTTATAACTGAAGCAAATAAGTAAAAGGAAATGACATGAGAGATTTATCTAAAAAGATGGAATTAGCAAAAAATCCTAATAGTAAAGTATTAATTTGCAATACACCAGAAGCAAAATTACTAGCAGAGTTAATACCTAATATTGATAAGGTATATAAATATCTTAGAAATAATGTAGGAACAAAGAATGTTGAAATTGAATATTTTAATGAGAAAAGAGAAGATGTTGTCTTTATTATTAAAAAATTAAATTCATTTATCAATGAAATGGCAGTTGAGAATAACCTAAAAAATATTAATGAAATTGTAATAGAAGAAGGAAAGTAAATTATGAGTAATGAGAATATAAATAGAGTAGTTATAACACTTAATGATGAAGAGCACGAAAACTTTATGCTACATAAAAAGAATTCAGGAAAAACAGGTCAACTGCTAGGTTATTTGGCTTTTAAGAAGAGTAGATTAATTGAGAAGCCTAAGAAAAGTATTACTCAAAAAGAGGAAGATAAATGAATGAGGTATTGTATTAAAAAATAAACTTATTATTATATTAAATCTTTTAGTAATTAAGTAAAACTATGCATATCTATTAATGATTATACGATTGAACTTTTTAATAATATAAAAGAGTTTTCTACTTTATAGCAAATATTATAATTATATCATTACTAATCATTAACTATAATATGATATAATTTTCATATGATACATATATCATATGTAAGGACTTAATCATGACTAAAAATTTTAAAACAAATAATATTTCTTGCATTAATTGTGCAAATCTAATTAAAGCATCACTAGAAGATAAATTTGGAGATATAAAAATTAACCTTGAAACTAATCCAAAAGAAGTAATTGTTGAAATAAAAGATAATACCCAAGAATCAGAATTTAAAAAAGAAATGTCAGCTCTTGGCTTTCAAATTATAGAGGATTAGAATGAGTGATTCTAATAAATTAATTCGTTCCTGTTGTGAAGATATTAGTTATATCTCTGATATAAAGAATGCTTTACCCAAAGATGATGTTCTTCTTTCTATATCAAATGTTTATAAAGCTCTAAGTGATCCAATTAGAATGAAAATATTATATGCATTACTAGAGTACGAAATTTGTGTAGGAGAGATGGTAAATGTTTTAGGTATACCACAATCACATGTCTCTCATCAATTAAGAACTTTAAGAAAATATGGAATAGTAGATTTTAAAAAAGATAAAAAAATGTCTTTTTATTATATAAAAGATGAGTATATAAGAGAGATGTTATTGTTACTTTTAAAGAATAAGGAGCTGATATGTCAAAACAGAGAATAAGTCTTAATATTTCTGGAATGACTTGTGTTAATTGTTCTAATGGTATTGAAAAGTTTCTAAATAAAAAAGAGGGTGTTCTTAAAACAAAAGTAAGTTTTTCTACTAATGAAGGTGAGTTTGAAATTGATACAAAGCTTTATTCTAAAGATAAGTTATCCCTTGATATAGAAAAACTTGGTTATAAAGTAGAAGAAGATTTTGATGCTTTAGAAAAAGAACAATTAATAAGTTTTAAGAAATTAAGAAAAATATTTATGATATCTATCTCAATTACAATAGCTATTTTTATATTAGCTTTTTCTTCTTTACTTGATGAGAATATAAATAAATATATAATTTTTGCCTTAGCTTCAATAGTTCAATTTTATTGTGGAGCTAGATTTTACAAATTATCATACAAATCAGTAATTAATAAAAACTATGACATGAATGTTTTAGTAGCTTTAGGTACAAGTGCAGCATACTTCTATTCTTCAGTTGTAGTATTCCTCCCTTCTTTATTTCCTGAGTATTTACGGTTTATGTACTTTGATGGGGCTGCTGTTATTATTAGTTTTGTTTTATTAGGAAGATACCTAGAAGAGAATTCAAAACAAAAAGCAAGTGGTTTTTTAAAAAAACTTATGACTTTAGCTCCAAATAATGCAAATTTACTTTTAGAAGATAAAAGTATCCAAAATGTTTTAGCAAGTAGTTTAAAAATAGGTGATAGAGTTTTAATTAAAACGGGAGAAAAAATACCTGCTGATGGAATAATAACACATGGTGGAGCAGATATAGACACTTCTATGATTTCAGGAGAATCTCTTCCTGTATTTAAAAATATAGGAGAGGAAGTACTTTCTGGAACCTTAAATACAAATGGTGTAATAACAGTAACTGTAATCAAAGAATCAAATGATACAACTTTATCAAAAATAATAAATTTATTAAAATCTGCTCAAAGTAAACAAATACCAATAAGTAGATTTGCTGATAAAATTGCAAATATCTTTGTTCCAAGTGTAATTGGTATTTCTCTTTTAACATTTATAGTATGGGGATTTATTTTAGGAGATTTCCAAAGTGCTATTATTGCAAGTATTAGTGTTTTAATTATTTCATGTCCTTGTGCCTTAGGTCTTGCAACTCCAATTGCAATTGTAAGTTCAGTTAGTAGAGGTGCTAAAGAGGGGATTTTGATTAAAAATCCTGAAATATTAGAACAAATTAAAGAGATTAAATATGCAGTATTTGATAAAACTGGAACTTTAACAAAGGGTAAGATTGTAGTATCAAATACTGATATTGATGAAAAATACTTTGAACTAATTGGTTCTATTGAAAAATACAGTGAACATCCAATCTCAAAAGCTATTGTTTCTTATATAGAAAAAAAAGATTTAAATATAAATGAAGAGATAAAAGATATACAAATCCTTGCTGGAAAAGGTATAAAAGCTATTGTAAATGGGGATGAAGTTCTTCTTGGAAATAAAAAGCTTTTAGATGAGCATAATGTAATAATAGATGCAAATCATTTAGACTTTTATACAAAAGAACTAGAAAAATCAAATGGAGTTATTTTATCTGCAATTAATAAAAAAACAATTGGTTCTTTTTCTTTAGAAGATACATTAAAAGAAGATGCTGTTGAAGTAATTCAAGCTTTAAAAGAATTAGATATAAAACCTATTTTATTAACAGGTGATAATAAAGTTACAGCTTCAAAGATTGCTAATAAACTTAACATTGATACAGTATATAGTGAAGTAATACCAACCCAAAAATATGAAATAATAAAAGAATTACAAAAAGAAAGTAAAGTAATGTTTATAGGTGATGGTATAAATGATGCTCCATCTATTAAACAATCAGATATTGGTATAACATTAAATTCAGGAGCTGATATTAGTAAAGATGCTGGAGATATTATTTTGATTAACAATGAACTAATGTCTATTATACGAAGTATTAACTTATCTATTGAAACTATGAAAATAGTAAAACAAAACTTATTTTGGGCATTTATATACAATGCTTTAGGTATTCCAATTGCAGCAGGTATTTTATATCCATTCTTTGGAATCATGCTAACACCTATGTATGCAGGGATTGCAATGAGTTTTAGTTCTGTTACTGTTGTTTTAAATTCTCTACGATTAAAAATGAAAAAACTATAATTCTTCTCCTCTCCTACTTCTAAAAACCTTCAATTTTATAATTGGAGGTCTTTTTTCTAAAAAAATTAAATATTAATTGTTTTCCTCATTCCTTCCTTACTAACTCTTTATAATACACCATATAAAAAATCAAAGGATTAAAAATGAAAAAGATTATAACAACAGGTTTATTAGCAAGTTTATTAGCAGCTTCACTATATGCACAGAACGATTTCTCAGCTTTCTATCCACCAGAAAATGATGATACACCAGATTATCTTGTAGAAAATAAAGTTGAAAATTTAAATACAGTAAGAGTTTCATCCGCATCAACAATTGATTCAAATGCATTTCTAGCATTTTATCCAGCAGAGAATGATGATACACCAGATTATCTTGTAGAAAATAAAGTTGAAAATTTAAATACAGTTAGCGTTTCATCAACATCAACAATTGATGCGAATACCTTATTAGCATTTTATCCAGCAGAGAATGATGATACACCAGATTATATATTAAGTAACAATAAAGATGAAATTTTATGTGCCATGAATTCAAGTGAACATAATGCAAATCATAGTTACTTAAAAAATTGCTAGTTTCTATTCTAGACTTACACTCATAAATTTTAATAGTAAGTCTAGAAGAATTTAATATTTCTTCACCCCTTTACTCTTTAAACATCAAATTATACCAATACAACTATTCTTAAATTTAAATAATCCAACTAGAATGAAAATATTATACGCATTATTAGAATAATTTATTTCCAAAAAGTTTTAAATATTAATTATTTTCCTCATTCCTTCCTTATTAACTCTTTATAATACACCATATAAAAAATCAAAGGATTAAAAATGAAAAAGATTATAACAACAGGTTTATTAGCAAGTTTATTAGCAGCTTCACTATATGCACAGAACGATTTCTCAGCTTTCTATCCACCAGAAAATGATGATACACCAGATTATCTTGTAGAAAATAAAGTTGAAAATTTAAATACAGTAAGAGTTTCATCCGCATCAACAATTGATTCAAATGCATTTCTAGCATTTTATCCAGCAGAGAATGATGATACACCAGATTATCTTGTAGAAAATAAAGTTGAAAATTTAAATACAGTTAGCGTTTCATCAACATCAACAATTGATGCGAATACCTTATTAGCATTTTATCCAGCAGAGAATGATGATACACCAGATTATATATTAAGTAACAATAAAGATGAAATTTTATGTGCCATGAATTCAAGTGAACATAATGCAAATCATAGTTACTTAAAAAATTGCTAGTTTCTATTCTAGACTTACACTCATAAATTTTAATAGTAAGTCTAGAAGAATTTAATATTTCTTCACCCCTTTACTCTTTAAACATCAAATTATACCAATACAACTATTCTTAAATTTAAATAATCCAACTAGAATGAAAATATTATACGCATTATTAGAATAATTTATTTCCAAAAAGTTTTAAATATTAATTATTTTCCTCATTCCTTCCTTATTAACTCTTTATAATACACCATATAAAAAATCAAAGGATTAAAAATGAAAAAGATTATAACAACAGGTTTATTAGCAAGTTTATTAGCAGCTTCACTATATGCACAGAACGATTTCTCAGCTTTCTATCCACCAGAAAATGATGATACACCAGATTATCTTGTAGAAAATAAAGTTGAAAATTTAAATACAGTAAGAGTTTCATCCGCATCAACAATTGATTCAAATGCATTTCTAGCATTTTATCCAGCAGAGAATGATGATACACCAGATTATCTTGTAGAAAATAAAGTTGAAAATTTAAATACAGTTAGCGTTTCATCAACATCAACAATTGATGCGAATACCTTATTAGCATTTTATCCAGCAGAGAATGATGATACACCAGATTATATATTAAGTAACAATAAAGATGAAATTTTATGTGCCATGAATTCAAGTGAACATAATGCAAATCATAGTTACTTAAAAAATTGCTAGTTTCTATTCTAGACTTACACTCATAAATTTTAATAGTAAGTCTAGAAGAATTTAATATTTCTTCACCCCTTTACTCTTTAAACATCAAATTATACCAATACAACTATTCTTAAATTTAAATAATCCAACTAGAATGAAAATATTATACGCATTATTAGAATAATTTATTTCCAAAAAGTTTTAAATATTAATTATTTTCCTCATTCCTTCCTTATTAACTCTTTATAATACACCATATAAAAAATCAAAGGATTAAAAATGAAAAAGATTATAACAACAGGTTTATTAGCAAGTTTATTAGCAGCTTCACTATATGCACAGAACGATTTCTCAGCTTTCTATCCACCAGAAAATGATGATACACCAGATTATCTTGTAGAAAATAAAGTTGAAAATTTAAATACAGTAAGAGTTTCATCCGCATCAACAATTGATTCAAATGCATTTCTAGCATTTTATCCAGCAGAGAATGATGATACACCAGATTATCTTGTAGAAAATAAAGTTGAAAATTTAAATACAGTTAGCGTTTCATCAACATCAACAATTGATGCGAATACCTTATTAGCATTTTATCCAGCAGAGAATGATGATACACCAGATTATATATTAAGTAACAATAAAGATGAAATTTTATGTGCCATGAATTCAAGTGAACATAATGCAAATCATAGTTACTTAAAAAATTGCTAGTTTCTATTCTAGACTTACACTCATAAATTTTAATAGTAAGTCTAGAAGAATTTAATATTTCTTCACCCCTTTACTCTTTAAACATCAAATTATACCAATACAACTATTCTTAAATTTAAATAATCCAACTAGAATGAAAATATTATACGCATTATTAGAGTATTGAATTTATCATCAATTAAAGAACTTGTTCATTAAAATGACTAAACTGAGATTATAATATCTCAAGTTTATTTTTTACCTATAGCCATTTTAAGATATTTTTCATATGTTTCTAAGTCTGTTTCTCCAAGAAATTTTTTAACAAACTCTCCATCTTTAGAAAATAAAAATAGTTCAGGAATTCTTTGAACATCGTCTAAATCTTTTGCTAATTTAAAGTTTTCTTCACCAACAGTTATAGGATATGTAATACCATATTTTTCAATAAACTCAATAATTTCAGATGTAGGTTTATCTTCTTCTTTCTCAAAAAGTACAGATACTATTTCAAAATCATCTTTATATTTTTCTCTTAACTCTTTTAAAACAGGAAGACCTTTAATACATGGAGGACACCATGTTGCAAAGAAATCAAGTAAAATAGCTTTTTTACCTTTATAATCTTTAAAATCTAAACCTTCTTCTGTACTTGTAAGTTCTATTATTTTACCATCAGTAGTTATAAGTTTAAATGTCTTAGATACAAACTTTTTTACATATGGCGTATTGTTTTTAGTATTTGCAATTAAATTCTGATCAATCTCAGATTTAGAATCACAACCTGTAAATAAAAAAAGTGCTGTAAGCAGTGCTGCAAAAGTATAATTAATTTTCACGATTATCCTTGGTTATTATCTTAATATTTATATATTATTACTTGAAATTATAGTAAAAATAAGTTAATAGTTAATAAATATCTTTACTCAAGAGTAGAAAGTTCTTTTAAAAGTTTTGTAGCTTCTTCTTTTTCAAAAAAGAAATTCATTGATAAGTCTTGAATTATTTGTTTTAGAAGTTTTATATTCTTTTTTCTACACACTTATTCCTCATAAAAGAAGTACTATCAATAATAAATAATTTAAAATAAAAGGAAAATTTATGAAAACTCTGAATAGAAGAACTTTTGTAAAAGGAGTAATTGCAACAAGTTTACTTACTTCCATACCAATAAATTTAAGTGCAAGTACAAAAATATCAAGTAGAAAAGAAACTAAAGAAATAAGTGGAACAGAGTTTAATTTAAGTATAGAAAAAACTTCTGTAAATATTACTGGTAATCCAAGTGTTGCTACAACAGTAAATGGAATGTTAAGTGGTCCAACACTTAGATGGAAAGAAGGAGATACTGTTACAATTAATGTAACTAATAACCTTAGTGAAGACACTTCTATCCATTGGCATGGGCTTATTTTACCTCCTGCAATGGATGGAGTACCCGGAATTAGTTTTGATGGAATTAAGCCAGGAAAAACATTTACATATACTTTCCCAATAGTTCAAAGTGGAACGTATTGGTATCATTCTCATTCAGGTTTTCAAGAACAATCAGGTGTTTATGGTGCAATTGTAATTGAACCAAAAGAAGAAAAATTAACATATGATAAAGAATATGTAATTTCTTTATCTGATTGGTCAGATGAAAAACCTGATAATGTTTATAGAAAAATAAAACTATCAGCTGATTATTATAATTTTAAACAAAGAACAGTTGGAGACTTTTTTGATGAAGTAAAAGACCTAGGTTTTATGGGAGCTTTTAATCAACGGAAAATGTGGAATGAAATGGCTATGACTGATAGAGATTTATCTGATGTAACAGGATATACATATACTTATCTTATGAATGGTCAAAATCCTGCAACAAATTTTAAAGCTTTATTTAAAAATGGTGAGAAAATAAGACTACGTTTTATTAACAGTTCCGCTATGACATTCTTTGATGTATGTATTCCTGGTCTTAAAATGACTGTAGTTGCGGCTGATGGAAATTATGTACAACCTGTAGCCGTAGATGAGTTTAGAATAGGTGTTGCTGAAACTTATGATGTTATTGTTGAACCTGAAACAAATACTTCATATGCTATTTTTGCTCAAAGTCTTGATAGAAGTGGTTATGCATTAGGTGCTTTAACTTATGATCAAAATATAATAGCAAGTACGCCTAGTTTAGACCCTCTTCCTATCTTATCTCATTCTGATATGGGAATGGATATGAATAATATGGATCATTCAGGTCATGATATGTCTTCAATGAAAGGATCAATGTCAAAAGATAAGCCTATGGATCATTCGATGATGGGTCAAAATATGAAAAAGTCTGAAATGCCTATGGATATGAAAGGGATGGATCATTCTAAAATGGGGCATGATATGTCATCGATGATGCAAGAAGAGTCTAAACCTATGGATCACTCAATGATGGGAGGGAATATAAAAAAGCCCGAAATTCCTATTACAAAATTAGAAGAAGCAAGAGGAGTTCAGACAACTATGAGAGCTATGGATCCTCAATATAGACTTGATGATCCAGGTGTTGGGCTTAGAAATAATGGAAGACGTGTTTTAACTTATGCTGATTTAAGATCATTAACACCAACAACACATGATAGATATCCTGATCGAGAGATAATTTTACGTTTAACAGGAAATATGGAAAGATATATGTGGTCTATAAATGGAATTGCATATAAAGATGCTAAACCTTTGGAATTTAAATATGGTGAAAGATTAAGAATCACTTATATAAATGACACGATGATGAATCATCCTATGCATTTACATGGAATGTGGAGTGATTTAGAAACAGGAGATGATAATTATCTTCCTAAAAAGCATACTATTATTGCACAACCTGGTTCAAAAATCAGTTTCCGTGTAAATGTAGATGCAAAAGGTTCTTGGGCTTATCATTGTCACTTGCTTTATCATATGGCAGGAATGTTTAGAAAAGTCGTAGTGGCTTAAGGAGTATTTGATGAAAAAATTATTAGTAACAACAGCATTAGCAAGTTTATTCATAACATCAAGTTATGCAGGTGGTGGAGGTGATATTTTAAGAAGTTCATTATTAGTTGATCAACTTGAATATCAATATAGTGATACAAAAACATTAAGTTGGGATATAACTGCATATAGTGGATATGATTTAAATAAAATTTATATTTATTCAGAAGGTGAAAAAGCTAAAAATGAATCTGCTGAAAGTGAAAATCAATTGGTTTTCTCAAAAGCTATAGCTCCTTATTGGGATATTCAAGCAGGGATAGGATACGACAAAAATGAAGAATCTAATCAAAAATGGGGTGTTCTATCAGCTCAAGGTTTAGCCCCATATTTCTTTGAAACAAGAGCTAGTCTTTTACTTGGAGATGATGGAAATATTGGACTTAGAGCAGAGGCTGAATATGAAGCTCTTCTTACTCAAAAGTTAATATTAAGTCCAAGTATTGGGATAGCAGCCTATACTAAGAATAATGAAGAGATGGGAATAGGTAGTGGTTTCTCAAATATTACTTTAGGCACAAGACTTAGATATGAAGTTAAAAGAGAGTTTGCACCTTATATTGGTGTCGAGTGGAGTAAAAACTTAGGAAATACAAATGATATGTCGGCTTTAGATGAAGTATATGCTACTGCAGGTGTTAGATTTTGGTTTTAATAGAAGTTCCTCATTGCTTCCATATTAAGTATATATAATTACAAATAAAATAAAAAGGACAAATTATGAAAAAATTATCAACAATATTATTAGGATTAGGTTTATTAGCAGGAAGTGCATTATATGCAGGTGGTTCTCATTCTGATGAACATTCAACAAAAGTAGAGTCTTCAAATGATCATATGGGTAATCATATGCATGAAGGTAAGATGACAAATCATATGAATGCAGATGGAATGCCAGATAAAGAAGTGAAAAAAGAAGTAAATGATCATATGGGTAATCATATGCATGAAGGTAAGATGACAAATCATATGAATAAAGATGGTATGTCTGATGCCGAGATGAATAGTAAAAAAGATAAATAAAAAGTTATAATGTAAACCTTAAAATAAAAAATCTATCTTTTAATATATTAGATAGATTACTTTTAAGGATTTATATTATTAAATAAAATAATACTAAATAAACCATTATCATATAAGATTTTTTTAGAGAATACAACTTCATTTAATAAAATAAAAAAGTATTTTGAATGAAAAAAGTTTTAATAATATCTCAATAAATTTATAACTAAATACTACATCTATACTACATTCTGCTTCGATATAATCAAATTAAACTTATAATGGAGAGAAGATGAAAAAAACAATATTACTGTCAGCTATAACATTAATGACATCAAATTTATTTGCAGGAGATTTAAGTGATGCATTTAAAAATGGGAAAATAAAAGGGGAATTAAAATCTTACTATTTTCAAGAGAAACAATCAGATACAGGAAGTTCTTCAATTTTTCATAATGGAGGGTCTATAAACTACCTTACAGGTAATTATTATGGTTTTAATTTAGGCTCAACATTTCAAGCTTCAAGTGTAAGTAATATTGATGGTACAAATAGATTTACTGAAGATGAAGATGCCTCAGGGGCAGTTTTATCAGAATTATTTGTTTCTTATACAAAAGGTAATTCATCTGTAAAAGTAGGAAGACAATATATTGGAACACCATTGATTGCAGGTTCTGGTTCAAGAATGATTAGACAATCATTTCAAGGTTATACTTTTACAAACAAAGATTTACCAAATACTAGTATTTCGTTAATATATGTTGATAGATTCCAAGGAAGAACAGATAATAATGGGAATACAGGAAATTTTGTTAAGACTTTTATTACCAACTCTCCATATTCTAACTCTCCATATTCTTATACCCTTGAAAAAGGTGCTTATTCTATTTATTTAGAAAATACTTCAATAAAAGACTTAGCTATAAATGCTCAATATGTAGATGCTATTGATAATTTTAAAACTGTTTATTTAGATTCGACTTATAATTTAGGTAACTTTTCGGCTACAGGTCAATATATAGGTACAAAATTTGATGATAATAAAGCAGATGGTAATTTTATTGCACTTAAACTTGGAACAAAAATAAATGCTTTTACTATAAATGCAGCAGTAAGTAAAAATATTTCTAATGGAAATGTAGAATCTGGATTAGGTTATGGAGCGGATACTTCTTTAACTGCAAATGAAATTTATGGGGGTGTTTTCTCTTATATTAATGGAGCAAAAGCTTACAAATTAGATGTTGGTACTAAAATTGATAAAGTAGGAATCAATCTAGCTTATGTTTATACCGATTTAGAAAATAATAAGTCAAATGATAAAGAAACAGATATTACAGTTTCTTATGATGTAAATAAAAATTTTAAAATAAATCTTTTACATGCTATAGTTAATGGAACAGAAGATTATAGTAGACCTAATGCGGATAGTGAAACAAGAATTAAAATACAATATACTTTTTAACACTCTCAATAATTCACAATATTTATATAAAAGAGAAGGAAGGATAATCTTCCTTCTCTTAAAGATTAAACCTATAACCAATACCTTTTAAAGTAGAAATAGCATCACTATCAAGTTTCTTTCTCAAGTTTTTTATATATGTTCTAATTGTAGTGGCTTCTGGCATTTCATCATAAACCCAATTATTAATAGAAATCTCTTCAATAGAAATAGTTTTATTCTTACTTTTAATAAAATATTCTAAAAGCTTTGCTTCTGTTTTTGATAAATTAAACTCACCATTTGTATTTATGATAACTTTTCTATTGTAATCATAAAAAACATCATTACTAATTTGTATTTGTCCAAAACTATCTATTTGTCGTAACCTTTTTATATTTTCTATTCTAAGTACTAATTCACTTAATTCAAAAGGTTTTTTTATATAGTCATCAGCTCCTGCATTAAATCCAGTTTTAACATCATCACTTGTATCTCTTGATGTAATAAATATAGTTGGAATATTAATATTGTTTTTTCTGAGATTTCTTAAAAGATCAAAACCATTGATATTTGGTACATTTACATCAAATAAAAGAAGATCGAAATTCTCATCGTAGATAACTTCTTCTGCTTCACTACCATTCATTATACTTACTACGTCATAATGTAACTCTAATAAGTGTTCTTCAATAATTTCATTTAAAATAGTATCATCTTCAAGTAGTAATATTTTCATCTGTTTTAACTCCTAATGTTTTTCATAAATTGCTAGAGAACCGTTTTTATTAATAGATAAAACATTATAAGCTTGTTTCATATTCCCTTGTTCCATTCCAGGACTTCCTACTGGCATTCCTGGTACTGTAATTCCTATAATATTTGGCTTTTCTGTAAGCATTTTTTTTACAGCCGAGTAATCAACATGCCCTTCAATCACATAACCATCTACAATAGCTGTATGACAAGAAGCCATATTCTTAGAAATACCAACTTTTGATTTAATTTCATTCATATTATTTGACATAATAGTTTTTACTTCAAAACCTTTTGTTTTCATAATGTCAATCCATTTTGTACAACATCCACAATATGGAGATTTATATACGGTCATTTTTTTACCTTCCATTGCAAAAACTGAACTTGCAAGAAGTATTGATATTAAAATTGCTTTTTTCATTAATTGTTCCTATATAAGAGATTTTTTCATTTCATCAAATTGTTCTTTTGTAATTTCACTTTTAGCAAAACGTTTTTTCAAAATATCAATAGCACTAGAGTCTTTCTTTTCATTAAAGATTGAAAGTATTAGATAAACCAAGATAAACCAAAAAATAAACATTGCCACTCCATGAAATAGAGTCATGTTCATATTCATATATGTAAACATTTTATATCCTTTTTTTTCTTTATTATAGAAGATTAATGAGGACTTTATGTGGAGAAAATGTCGAAGTGAAAGAATAAATTAAGTTCGCGCTTAAGTATAGATTTCGAAATTTTAGGAAAATTACTTCGACATAATTTGTAAGAGTTAAATAAATAACTTAACCTAATTATAGTAGATTTACATGTAGTTAACATGTAGAATACTAGATTTTAAGAATATATCCTAATCCTTTTATAGTTGATAAGTTATTTAGTTTCTTTCTTATATTCTTTATATACGTTCTGATTGTGGCAATAGAAGGCTCACTTGCATATTCCCATATATTTATTACTAGCTCTTCAACAGATATAGTTCGGTTTTTATTAAGAAGAAAATATTTTATTATTTCGGCTTCTTTTTTTGGTAATGTAATTATTCTATCATTTTGTATAAGGTACATATTTATTAAATGAAAACTGGTTTTACTATCAATTTTTAATAATTCTGTTGAAGACATTAAAATATTTTTTTCTATATATTCAATTCTAATTTTAAGTTCTTCAAGTCTAAAAGGTTTTCTTAAAAAATCATTTGCACCTATTCTATAAGCTTTTTCAAATTCTTGAAAGTTAGTTGATGCTGTCATAAATATAATAGGTATAGTAAATCCAAGATTTTTAAACTTCTCAAATATATTTAATCCATTTATTTCTGGGACGTTAATATCAAATAATAATAAATCAAACTTTTGATTGTATAACATTTCATTTGCTTCATTTCCTGTAAATACTTGAAAAACACTATAAAAGTGTACTTCTAGATATTCTTTTAATATGTCTGATAACATCAGATCATCTTCAAGTAATAAGATTTTCATTGTTTTAATCCATTTTTCATTTATTATATATTTCCTATAAGGAGGGAATGTGTATAAAAACTACATGTTAACTACATTCTATAATGCTATAGTTCTCTTACTATTTACAATATTTTGTATATAAGCCTCTTTTTTAAGAGAATTCAAATTTTTAGGAGAACAAATGAAAAAAATCGCAAAATTAAGTTTAGCTACAGCAATAGCAATCACAGGGTTCACTTCAAGTGTATACGCAGCAGATTCAATATCTGAAGCATTTTCAAATGGAAAAGTAAAAGGTTCAGTTAAATCATACTATTTCGCACAAACTTTTGATGACGTAACTAAAGATGATAGTTCTATTTGGGCAAACGGTGGATCTTTAAACTTTGTAACTGACTCATATAAAGGTCTTGTATTAGGTACTACTTTCCAAACATCACATGTTACTTCAATTGATGATACTGCTGGTGCAACAAAATCAAGTATGGATGCCCAAGGTTCAGTTTTATCAGAGGCTTATTTACAATATACATATGATAACACTACATTTAAAGGTGGAAGACAATTTGTATCAACACCTTTATTAGCAGGTTCTGGTTCAAGATTAATTAAAGAAGCTTTTGAAGCATATTTACTTGTTAACACTGATATTCCTGATACAACAATTGTTGCAGGTCTTGTTACTAAATATCAACAAAGAACGGATTATACAACTACTGCACCATTTACTACTACAAATACAGATGCAAACGGTGGACCAGGTGAGTTTATGAAGATTGGAACTGATGGAATAAGAACAGTTTATATCAAAAACAATTCACTTTCAAATTTAAATGTTCAATTCCAATATGCTGATGCAGTAGATATTGCATCACTTCTTTATGTTGATGCAAAATATAATTTTGGACCTGCTTATGTTGCAGCTCAATATTATGATACTAATTATGATGCAGCTACAACAGCAGATTCTTCTATGTATGGTTTAAAAGTTGGTGGAAATGTTATGGGCCTTGATTTATTTGCAGGATATACTTCAACTAATGATGATGGGGATGTTGTAAGAGGACTTGGACAAGCTGCATATGCTCATTATACAGCTACTACAAAAACAGCAGGAGCAAGTGCTTTTGCAGCAGGAACTGATTCATATCAAGTTGGAGCAGGATATAAATTCGGAGATTTAAAAACTAAAGTAAGATATTCAAGTTTTGATAACCCAACAGTAAATGCTGATTTAGCTGAAACTACATTAAATTTAGAGTATAAATTTACAAAAGCTTTAACAGCACAAATTGATTATTCAATTTTAGATTATGAAAATGATACTAAAGATGCTACAGATTTAAGATCAAGATTAATTTACTCATTCTAATATTATAGGGGTTTTGGGGCCCCTATAAATAAAATAATATTATGATATAATATTTCCTATTATAAGGATTTGTATGAAAATATTATTAATGGAAGATGATTTAATTTTAAATGAAATCATTACTGAGCATCTTGAAGAAGAAGGATACAAAGTACTTTCAGTATTTGATGGTGAAGAGGCTCAAGAAAAGATTTACTCACAAACTTTTGATTTACTGCTTTTAGATGTTAATGTTCCTAACTTATCAGGCTTTGATTTATTAAAAGATATTCGTTCAAAAGAAATTAAAACTGCAGCTATTTTTATAACATCAGCAAATATGCTTGAAGATATAGAAGAAGGATTTAATTCAGGATGTGATGATTATATTAAAAAACCTTTTGAATTAAAAGAGTTAGATTTACGTATTAATAATATTAAAAGATTACACAATATTTCTCCTTCAACAAATATAGAGTTATCAACAAATTTATCCTTAGATATTAAAAAACTTTGTATAAATAAAGATGAAGAAGATATCCATATTACACAAAAAGAGTGTGATGTTTTACTATATTTAATTAAAAATAAAAATAAAAATGTAAGTATTGATGAATTGAGTCTAAATGTTTGGGCTTATGAAGATTCACCAATTGCTTCTACAATACGAACATATATAAAAAACCTACGAAAGATAGTAGGGGAAGAATACATTTTAAATACTAGAGGGGTTGGTTATAGATTTAACGGTTAGTGAAAAAAGAACTTTTATAAGGTTTCTTACTCTATATCTAGGTTCATCTCTTATACTAATGTTATTGATTGCATTTTTTTATTTTGAAAATGAAAAAAGATTATATTTTGATTTAGCTAAATCAAATATGCAAAATACTGTTTCAAAAATATCTTCAAAAATAATATTCTCACATATGACAGATACTCCTTTTGATAAAACAAAGATATTAGATACAAATGAATATCGGATATCTTTTTACAATGAAAAAAAAGAAAAAATATTTGGAAACCTTGATGATGAAATAGATTTTTCAAAAGATATCATGCAACATGATGAAAAGCATTTTATTCTAATAGATAAATCTACTCTAGGACATCTAGGTGTTTTTTATATTGCAATTGAAGAGAATTTATATTTCAATGAAATAAAAGAGATGAAAGTAAATATACTCTTCTTTTTTCTTATTATATATTCTTTTATATCTTTAACTGGATTTTATTTAGCAAAGCTCTTTTTAAAGCCTATAAAAGAAGAGAGAGAAAAACTAAATAATTTTATTAGAGATACAACTCATGAGTTAAATACTCCAATTTCTGCTATTCTAATGTCAACTGAAAAATCACAACTCAGTGAAAAACAAATAGAAAGAGTTAGACTAAGTGCTAGAAGAGTATCTGAGATATATAAAGACTTAACATATATTTTTTTACAAAATAATGATGAAAAACGTATTACTGAAAGCTTATCCTTTGATATGTTAATTTTAGAACAACTAGAATATTTTGAGCCATTAGCTTCAAAGAAGAGAATTAAAATAAATTCATCATTAGAAACTTTTGAGTATGTAATCAATAAAGATGATGCTATTCGAGTTGTTAACAATCTAATCTCAAATGCTATTAAATATAATAAAGTAGGTGGACAAATAGATATATCTTTAAAGAATAGAATATTAAAGATTTCTGATACAGGTATTGGTATTGAAGAAGAAAAACTTAAAGATATTTATAAAAGATACTATAGAGCTACAAAAGAGCAGGGTGGTTTTGGTATAGGATTAAATATAGTAAGTAAAGTTTGCAGTAAATATAAAATTGAAATACAAATTAAATCAAGATTAAAAGAAGGTACTGTATTTACTCTTAACTTCTAAAAGCCAAGTATAAGTAAATGGAGCTTCTTTTTTTGATGGACTAGCAGATAAGTATTTTATTATAGCTTCTGCAATATTTTCTGCTTCTTTAATATATATTTCTTTAAGTGAGTAACTTTTTGATTTTGAAAGTTTTAATCCTGATACATCATCAAGAGGAGTAGCATCATCTATTGGTTTTGTACTATCAATCATTATGCTACCCACAATCTATTTTTATAATTGCCGACTAAAAATTCTTTCTCAACCTTTGATATGATTTTATCAAGTGATTTTTTTCTAAGTCTTGAACTTCTAAAATGGATGTACTTTGAACAAGTGAAGCCATAAATATTGCTTTTTCCTTTGCTCTTTGTTTTTCTAGTTGTTTTAAAGATATAACTTCATTCCCTGCAAAATCAAGACCAAGTAAATTGGTAAGTCTTTCAATTGTGCTTAGTTTTATATCTTCTCCTGCAAAAAATCTATTTATAGTTCTAATACCTAAGTTACTTAATTTTGCAAGATTCTCAATGCTTATATTAATTTGTTTTTTGACTTAATTAAAAATATGGGGGTTTGAAAACCTTAGTAAACTTCTGTATACTGGTAAGAAACCAAGGTATTTCTATAATGGATTATAAAAAAACTCTAAAAACTGTCCAAAATGTTCCTCTAAGAATGTTATCAAGATAGGTAAAAGAAGAGGAATTCAAAGATATTTATGTAAAGATTGTAGGAAAAAATTTCAACATCAAAGACGACCAGAACAACTACAAAAAATTATCTTCAAAGAATACTTTCTACAACGCCAAATTCTAAAACAATTATCAGCCAAATATAATAAATCAATACCTTGGATAATGAAACAAAGAGATGAATTTAAATCCCTTCTTAGAGAATCCCTACAGACAGCCAGTGAAGAAGAACTCACTTCTCACTTAGGCTATGAAAAACATCAAGAATCAGATAATCCAAACTATCGTAATGGGTCAAATAAAAAATCATTAAAAACCAAATATGGTGAAGTTGATGTTGCAATTCCAAGAGATAGAGATGGTTCTTTTGAGCCAAAGCTTGTTCCAAAAAGAGAAAGACTTTTAAAAGGAAGTGAAGATTTAATACTTTCACTTTATGCAAAAGGAATGAGTGTAAGAGATATACAACATCATCTTGATGATTTGTATGGTTATGAACTATCAGAACAAACAATTTCAAATATCACAAGTGCAATAATAGAGAAAGCCAAAGAGTGGCAGAACCGTCCTTTAGAATCCATTTATCCCATAATCTTTATGGATGCTACAGTACTTAAAATAAGAGTAGATAGAGTAGTTAAAAATATAGCAGCTTATATTATGTTGGGAATAACTTTAGATGGTAAAAAACAATTTATACAGCTAATACAGAAGAAGATGAACAGTTAGCTCTTACAGAATTTAATGATATATGGGGTAAAAAATATCCTCATATTGCACAATCTTGGACTTCAAATTGGAATGAGTTATCCACTTTCTTCAAATATCCACAATCAATAAAAACATTAATTTATACAACAAATCCAATTGAATCATTAAATTCAACAATAAAAAGAAAAACTAAAACAAAAGGCTCATTTCCAACAATAGATTCAGCTTTTAAAATGTTATATCTATCAACACAAGAGGTTCAAGTAAAATGGAAAAAACTAGAATGAGAAATTGGAGTGAGATTTACCCTCAACTTTGCATATTTTTCAGTGAAATTATGGAAAAATATACAAAGTAATTAAGATTTAACTGGTGGATTTACACAGTTTATTTTACAGGGTCTATAAAGTGATCTGTCACATTTATAATAAATATAATATTAAATTTGATAATTTATGTCTTTTTATTAAAGTAATTTTAGATATCTGTACCACTATAAGATTAGACACGCTTAATGATGGAACTGTCGGTTACTGTATCTCCTATGATATATCACATTTTCCTTGGGCTTATAAATCTTTTATTAGAGAATGCTTTTTTGTTATCACTCTTTTAGTAGCATCTTTAATTGGGTAAGAAATTGAGATAAGTCCTACCCAAATAGTATCAATTATTTGAAAAGATTAGAATAATATCATTCTATTTCATTTCTAAAGTTTTTCAAGAATATTTTTTCACCTACTACAATAAAAAGAATAGCTAATAATGCGGCATAAATAACAATAAAATCTTGTTCTGCTTTTACTATAAGAAAAACAGTAAGTATAACTACATCAAGAATAATAGCAGTCAATAAAATAATTGCATTAGCTTTAATTTCTTTTCGTAGATGACGAAAGACTCCCCAGTGAATTGTAATATCCATAATGAGATAAAATATTGCACCTAAAGAAGCAATACGACTTAAGTCAAAAAATATTGTGAAAAATATTGCGATGACAACAGTATAGACCAAGGTATGTTTCTGAATATCACCAGGCATTCCAAAATAACTATGTGGCACAAGTTTCATCTCTGTCAACATTGCTAGGATACGAGAAACAGCAAATACGCTTGCAATAACACCAGATATAGTCGCAATGATAGCTAATCCAACAGTAAACCATAAGCCATAATTACCAAATATTGGTTTGGAAGCTTGTGCCAATGCATAATCTTTTGCAGAAATAATCTCAGAAATACTTAAATTGTTTGCAACTGCTATTGCAACTAAAAAATATATGATCACACATATAGTAATAGATATAATTATTGCCCGTCCGACATTACGATGAGGATCTACAATTTCAGAGCCACTATTAGAAATTGTTGTAAAACCTTTATAAGCTAGTATAGCTAAGGCTATAGCTGCTATAAAACCAGTAATTGACGATATTATGTAGCAAACTCACCAACATTTAGGAGCCATTTTTTGGGATTTTAGCCCAATATAATAGTATAATTTACTTTAAATAAACTATAAGAGGTAAAGGATATTATGCAACATGTATTAAGTCAATTAATTAGTAAGAGAGCTGAGTTAAAAGGTGAAGTTAAATACTTAAGAGAAAAACTATTTGAAATGGAAAATGTTGTTGATAGTTTAGATGTGGCTATAAAGGTTTTTGATCCAGAATTCAACTTAGATGACATTAGAGATAAGCGATATAAAAAGAGATCTCATATATTTATGCATGGAGAAGCCAATAGATTGTGCCTCGATGTTTTAAGAAGATCAAGTAGCCCATTGACAATGAAAGAAATAGTTCAAGAGGTTATGAAAAAGAAAAAATTAAATTATGAAGATTTAGATTTAACTAAAAATATTGAAGAGTCCCCAATTTTACGAACTAACTTCCATAAAAACGATTTGATCACTTCTATAGATGATGGTGAAAGAATTAAAAAATGGAAAATAGCTTAAGCTACTCCTAACCGCTCACTAACTCTATGATTCCCTTGCCAATAACCTGTCCACTCATTGGATTGTAAAGTCTTCATACATTTTACAGAAATATCTTCAAGTATAGAACGATTATCCAACCGTCTTGTATCCTCTCTATATGCTATCTCATTAGCATAGTTAGATATATATAATTGTCCCATTTTATGAATCTGTCCCTGTTGAAATCTTCTGAAACGAGCAAAAAAACTTTCTGCTTGATTTGAGCAAGCATTTTCTTCACTCATATACTCTATTGAATGATTAACTCTTCTCATTTCATATCTTGCATGTAATGAATCATAAGCATTAGCTTCATCTGCATGTAGTTCTGTTCCTTCAACTATTCTATTATTAGCTATATTCATAATATCAGTAGTGTTTTCATTATGTAATACATAAGTTAAAGTTCTCTTACTTCCTATGAACTCAGCTTCTCCACTATATCTCTGTCTTACAACTATAATACATCTTTTATTTGGGTTTTGATTAGCTATTAGTCTTCTATCAATTCTATCATTAATATTATTGGCTGGTCTAACATAATGATTAACATAGGCACCATCAATCTCACATACTCCATCCATTGGTGTTTCATCTCTTGTTTCTAAGAGGGCTTCTCTAAATTTATGAAGTAGCACAAAAGCTGTTTTATATTGAATATTAAGTTCACGGGATAGTTTTAAAGCACTCATTCCTTTAACTTCATTAACAAATAAAGCAATAGCCATTACATAAGTTCTTAAAGATAATTTATGACTTGCAAAAAGAGTTCCAGAAGTGATTGAAAATTGTTTATGGCAATCTTTGCACTTCCATATTGATCTTGTATTTAAATAATAATGCTTACCAATACTTCCACAACATGGACAAACTGGTTTACCATTAGTTTGATCCCATCTAATTTTTCTAAAAAAGCTTTCAGCTTGTTTTTCTGTCATACGTGCAATCTCAACCAAACTAAAACTTCTTGCTGCTTTTGATAATAAAAAATGTTGTGCCATGGTTTTCCTTTGTATGTCATATATGAGATGATTATAGCATATATGACATTAGTGTTTCTTTAACTAAAAACTATTTTAATAAATTTTAAAAAACATGAGAGAAAACTGTTATATATGAGAGAAAAGCTTTATAACTGCTATATTAATGTCATAAATACTATTAAATTGTCAAATATGAGATGATTACTGTAGATTATTATGAATTAATTTGATAAAATAATTAAAATCTTTACTGGAGGTATATAAAATGTCAGAAGATTGGAATAAAAAAGCAACAGGTATTCTAAAAAGCATATTAACAAGAAGAAATATACAATATCCTGAATTAGCTACAAAGCTAAATGCAATTGGTTTAGATGAGACACAAAGTAGCATAGCCAGTAAAATAAGTAGGGGAACTTTTAGTTTCGTGTTTTTCATACAATGTATGAAAGTTTTAAATATTGAAGAAATAAAAATAGATTAGGAGAGGGAAAGATGGCAAAAAAAGAAGTAGTAACAGATTATTGGGTTAGGGATTTATTAAAAGAAGCTGAGATTGAGCTTGAACCACAAGGTAGTAGCATTTTGGAAATTGATAATGCCCTAAAGAGTGCATCTAAGAGTGGCTCTGGTAAAGTTGGATTTCCTGAATTTGTAGGGGTTGTCAAAGATATTTTAATTGTTATTGAAGATAAGGCATCATTATCTAAACATGTAAAATTGGATATAAATAATCTCATTAGTATGGAAACAAAAGATATTAAAGATTGTGCTCTAAATGGAGCTTTATTCTACGGAAAGCATTTAGCAAAAAATACTTCATACAAAAAAGTTATAGCTTTTGGTATATCTGGAAATGAGAAAAAGCATAAAATAAGTCCAATTTTTATTGATGAAACAGAGTATTATAGAGAGTTACCAGAAGTTGAGTCTTTTATTTCATTTAATAAAGATAATATTGATGAATACTACATAAGAGAAGTTTTAAAAGAAGCAACTAACAAAGAAAAGGAAACTGCTGAGATATTAAAAGATGCTGCCAGATTACATGAGGATCTAAGAAACTATGGAAATCTTAAAGATGTAGATAAGCCGCTTATTGTTTCTGGAATACTTTTAGCTTTAAAGGAATCTGAATATAAGAACTTTTCAATTGATGATTTAACTGCAGATGAAATAAAAACAGATGGTCAAAAAATATATGATGCAATTCTTTCAAATTTAACAAGAGCAAATGTTTCTCCTGATGTAAAAAAAGATAAGATTCTTAATCAGTTCGCTTTAATAAAAGATACTAAGATATTAAATGAACTGAACTTGAAGCTTGGGAAGACACCCTTAAAACACTATGTAGAGTTCTTAGATAAAAATATTTATAAAACTATAAAGTATACAAAATCTTCAGAGGATTTTTTAGGTAGATTTTATGGGGAGTTTATGTCATATTCTGGTGGAGATGGTCAAGCATTAGGTATTGTTTTAACACCAAAGCATATTACAGATATCTTTTGCGATTTAGTGGATATCAAACATGATGATGTTGTTTTAGATCCAACATGTGGAACAGGTGGATTCTTAGTGGCTTCAATGCATCATATGTTAGAAAAACTTGATGAAGAAAAAGCTGAATATGGTATGTCTGAGAGTAAATACAAACAAAAACAGTCAAATATAAAGCAAAAACAATTACATGGGTTTGAATTACAGCCATACATGTTTACAATAGCAACAACTAATATGATTTTAAGAGGAGATGGTAAAAGTAATTTAATTAATGATGATTTCATTGCACAAATACCTTCTAAATTACAATTAAGTCAGTCAACTGTCGGAATGATTAACCCTCCGTACTCTCAAGGATCAAAATCTAACCCTGACTTATATGAAATAAATTTTGTTAATCATTTGTTAGATTCTTTAACAACAGGAGGAAGATGTATTGCAATTATACCCCAATCTTCAATGACTGGGAAAACAAAAGAAGAAAAAGAAGTTAAAGATAATATATTAAAAAAGCATACCTTGGAAGGAGTAATAACATTAAATAAGGATTCTTTCTATGGAGTTGGAACTATGCCTTGTATTGCAATATTTACAGCAGGAATTCCACATGACGAAGACAAAGTTTGTAAGTTTATTGATTTTAGAAATGATGGATATAAAGTAAGTCCACATATAGGGCTAATTGAGACAGAGCAAGCAAAAGATAAAAAACAGCACTTATTAGATGTTTGGTTTAATAGGCTTCAATCTGAAACTAAATTTTGTGTAGAAACAACTGTTAGTGCAATGGATGAATGGTTACATAGCTTCTATTATTTTAACGATGAAGTACCATCAGATGAGGATTTTGAAAAGACTATTGGAGATTATTTGACTTTTGAATTCTCAATGATTATGAATGATAGAGAATATCTATTTGATGAGAGAGGTATTCCTGATGAATTTAGAGAATAAAAAATGGAAAGAATTTAATTTTACTGATATCTTTGATATAAAAGGTGGATATTATAATAAAAAGCCTAAGTTAGAAAAAAATGGTAATATTCCTTTTATTGGTGCAGTTGACAATTCTAATGGAATTACGGAATTTTATTCGATAGAAAATATTGATGATAGTAGTAAGACAGGTAATGGAAACAATCATACCATTGATAAAAAAATATTTAAAGGTAATTGTATCTGTGTGACAAATAATGGATCTGTTGGTTATGCTTACTATCAATTACAGTACTTTACATGTAGCCATGATGTAAACCCATTATATTTAAAAAATTATATACTTAGTAAAGATTTGGCTATGTTTATAATTGGATCAATTGAGAAACAAAGAGTTTGCTTTCAATACTCCCGAAAGTGGAGACCTAAAAGAATGGTAAAGTCAAAAATTCTTTTGCCAGTAAATAAGGATGATGAACCAGATTATAAATATATGGAAGAATATACGAAATCAAAAATTAATGCAAAAAAAGAAGAATACAAAAGATATGCTCAAAAAAAATTAGATGAATTGGTGTATGAAGAAGTTGAACCATTAGAAAATAAAGAATGGAAAGAATACTTTGTAACTGATATATTTGATGTAATTAAAAGAGGAAAAAGACTTACTAAGTCTAATCAAGAGAATGGTAACATGCCTTATATTTCATCAACAGGTTCTAATAATGGAATAGATAACTTCATTGGGAACAATAAAGATGTAAGAATATTTAATAACTGTTTAACAATAGCTAATAGTGGAAGTGTTGGTTCCAGTTTTTACCACCCTTATGCTTTTATAGGAAGTGATCATGTTACAGGTTTAAAAAAGGATTGTATGAGTGAATATGAATACATGTTTATATCAACATTAACAAATAGATTTTCAGAGAAATATAATTTTAATAGAGAAATTAATGATTCACGAATTTCAAGAGAAAAAATACTACTTCCTATGGATGAGAATGAGAAGCCAGATCACGGGTATATGAAACAATATATGATAAACATGATACACAGAAAACTTACTCAATATTTAAAATACTCAAAAAATTAATCAAAACTGAAAACAATAGGGCTCTAAGCCCTATTTTAACTCAAATACAAAACACTAACAAATTTCAAAATTTACAGTCAAAAATAGCCCTTATGTTATATATAGATTTTTTTATATATATAACATAGCAATTATTTAAATTCATAAAGGCAATTTCATTACACACTAAACCACTACAAAAGTTTAAAAATCTAAGAACAATCCCATTTCTAATAAACTTTTTCATCCTTTTAGGCTCCTCATGGGATCTGGAGTTTAAGATGAATAAAAGTAAAGAATTAGATCAATTTTACACAAATAATAAAATTGCTGAGAGTTGTATGGATGAGTTAAACAAGAATTATAAATTAGATAATTATTTCTTATTAGAGCCAAGTGCTGGAACAGGATCTTTTTCTGATTTATTTCATAAGAATTCATTGGCTATTGACATTGATCCAAAAAAACCATATATGAAGAAGATTGATTTTCTTGGATTAAGTATTAATGCTTTTAATCATAAGAATGTTTTTACAATTGGGAATCCACCGTTTGGTAAGAATTCATCTTTAGCTATAAAATTCTTTAATAAATCTGCTGAATTTTCTGATTATATAGCTTTTGTTGTTCCAAAAACATTTAAGAAAGCAAGTTTAACTAATAAATTAAGTTTAGATTTTCATTTAGATATGGAGAAAGATATCCCATTAGATAGCTTTATATTTGAAGGAAAGAAATATTCTGTTCCATGTGTTTTCCAAGTTTGGAAAAAAATGGATGTAAAAAGAGAGCCTATTTATACGAAATCTTCAACTGAACTATTTGAATTTACAACAAAAGAAGATGCTGATTTTGCTATTAGACGTGTTGGAGGATTAGCTGGAAAAGTTCTTGAAGAATTTGCTGAATATAGCGAATCGTCTAACTACTTTATTAAAACAAAAAGAAGTAAAAGGTTATTAACTAAAAAAATAAGATCAGTATATGAAGATTTAAATATTCTTGCAAAGAATAGTGCTGGTAATCCATCTTTATCTAAACATGAGTTAATCACAACTCTTGAAAGATCTAATTAGGAGATTCTTATGACTGAATCTCAAAGCCATGGATTTCTATTTGAAGAACAGGTTAAGCAAGGAATTAGTAAATACTTAGATAGTGTTACTATAAATTATACAAACAAATGGGATATACCACCTATAAGTGTTAAATCATTTAAGTTTGATATTTCAAAAAGCAACAATAGAGTTTATTTTGGATCCATTGAGAATATGTTTAAAATTCAAGATGGATTTTTCTTAGCTTTAATAGGTTATGAACAGAAGGGAAGAGTTAAAGAAGTTGTCTTTTCTGATTTCATTTTTATTGAAGTTAAAGACCTACAAAATTTAAAGGGTGAATTAGAGCTAAAAGAGCTTGAAATGCTCTCAACTAAAATAAAATCATTTAAGGAAGGCTTTCATGAAGAAGCAAGAGAATGGTATAAGTCTATACTTCCTGAATACTCTATGAAAACGAGTTTTCAAATTAATTTTAAAGTTGATTCTAAAAAACAAAGAAGAATTCAATGTTCTTTAACCATTGAAGAACTTTATAAAAAACTAAAAAGAGAATTGATATTAGTAAATAAGCTTAATATTAACAATATAGATTCAAATCCAAGAGAAAGAAATACCTTAGGTTAAAAATAAACCATTATTTTAAAAAGTAAAACAAAAACAATAGGGCTCTAAGCCCTACTGTTAAGGTGATACATCAATATTCCTGGTGTGCTTGCTACATAATATCGGTAATTGAGGTACCGGAGGTATTAGATGTAATTATATTTGTGTTTTCAAACGATACACCAGAAATCCAAAGCCCACCAATGGCAAAAATAAGAATACCCCCGATTTTAATAAATGCCATTACTAATGAAAATAGTCCAATCATTCGATTGCCTGATATATTTAATAAAAAAGCAAAAATAAGGACAGAAATACTTAAGGCAGTCACAATCCAACTACTTGGATCTATATTGAATATTTGTACTATATAAGTCCCAAAAGTACGAGCGACAAGACTTTCATTAACTACCATTGAAAAATACATTAATAGTGCACCTACTGCTGTTATGGTACCTTTACCGTAAGCTTTTTGAAGAAACATACCAATACCACCAGCAGAAGGATAGGCATTAGATAGTTTAACATATGAATACGCACTAAAGGCTGTCACAATCGCTGCAGCCAAAAAAGCTAGAGGGAACAGCGAACCTGCTAGCTCTGCTATTTGTCCTGTTAATGCCAGGATTCCTGCTCCTATCATAACCCCTGTCCCCATAGATACTGCACCTATAAGAGACATACTGTTTTTAATATTTCCAAATTATGAGTATAAATATGTAGAAAAGTTAATTACCAATAGATAAAATTAATTCCATTATCTAAAGTTTGATTCAAAATAATTTCATTTTCACTTATTTTATTCTTCGTAATATTATTTTCTAAACTTATTGACTCTTTTCCATTCTTTTCTAACATTAAGTCAAATTCTGGACTTTTTTCTTCTTGTGTACTTGAACTAATTGTATTTTTAGAATTACAATTTGATTCCTTAACATTCGTTGTAATTGCTGAAATATTCATTCTATACGCTTTATTTTAATTTAAGATTCTTTAATCTTAATGCATTTAATATAACAGAAACAGAACTAAAACTCATTGCTGCTGCTGCAATTATTGGTGATAATAATATGCCAAAAAATGGATATAGTATTCCCGCTGCAATTGGAACGCCTGCAGTGTTATAAATAAAAGCAAAGAACAAGTTTTGTCTTATGTTTTTCATTGTTCCTTTACTTAATTTATATGCTTTTAATATACCATTTAAATCACCTTTTATTAAAGTAATCTCAGCACTTTCAATAGCAATATCAGTACCTGTACCCATTGCAATTCCTACATTAGCAGCAGCCAATGCTGGTGCATCATTTACTCCATCTCCTGCCATAGCTACAATTTTTCCTTGTGATTGTAATCTTTTTATTACAGATAGTTTATCTTCTGGTAAAACATCAGAATAAACTTGAGTTATAGAAAGTTTACGAGCAACTGCATTTGCAGTAATTTTATTATCTCCTGTTAACATTACAACATTAATCCCGAGATTATGTAAGTTTGATATTGCTTCTTTACTAGAATCTTTAATTGGGTCAGAAATAGAGATAAGTCCTGCTAAAATATTATCAATAGCAATAAAAATAACTGTTTCTCCATTTTCTCTTAATGTATTAGCTTTGTTAATTGAATCTATTAAATCAATATTTAAACCTTCTATTAACTTTAAATTTCCTAGAGCAATGGCTCTTGAATCAACTTCACCTGTAACTCCTTTACCTGTTATGTATTCAAAGTTATCAACTTCTAAAATATCTAACTTATTTTCCTTTGCTTTTTTTATAATAGCATCAGATAAGGGATGTTCACTATTTTGTTCAATTGTTGCAGCAAATTTTAAAATATCATTTTCTTTAAAGTTATTTAAACTTACTATAGAAGTTATTTGAGGTTTACCTAATGTTAAAGTACCCGTTTTATCAACAACAACGGTATCAATATTTTCCATAATTTCTAAAGCTTCTGCATTTTTTATTAGTACACCTTCTAATGCCCCTTGTCCAGTACCAACCATAATAGAGATGGGTGTTGCTAAACCTAATGCACAAGGACATGCAATAATTAATACAGCAACTGCATTTACTATTGCAAAGGCAATACTAGGTTCTGGACCAAAAAAATACCAAATGATATAAGTAATAATGGATATTCCAATAACAGCAGGTACAAAATACCCAGATACAGTATCTGCGACTTTTTGAATAGGTGCACGACTTCTCTGTGCTTGTGCAACCATTTCGATAATTTGAGAAATTAATGTATCTTTACCAATTTTAGTTGCTTTCATAAAAAATACACCCGTTCCATTTACTGTAGCACCTATAACTTTATCATTAATATTTTTCTCTACAGGAATTGCTTCTCCTGTAATCATAGACTCATCAATATTACTTTTTCCTTTTGTAATATGACCATCTACGGGTATCTTCTCCCCTGGTTTTATTTTAAGAATGTCATCAAGTTGAATATCTTCAACATCAATGAAGTCTTCACTATTATCTTTGTTAATCCTAATGGCCTTAGATGGTACAAGGTTTAGTAACATCTTAATAGCAACATTTGTTCGTGATCTTGCTCTAAGTTCTAGTACTTGCCCTAATAAAACTAATGTAATAATAACGCCTGCTGCTTCAAAATAAACAGGTACCGTTCCCTCATCTGTACGTAAATCTATAGGGAATAGCATAGGAAAGAATAAAGCAATAACACTAAAAATCCAAGCAACACTAACACCTAGTCCAATTAATGTAAACATATTTAAATTTCTATTTACAACAGAAGAATACGCTTTAACATAAAAATTCCATCCTCCCCAAAGGACAATAGGTGTTGCAAGAAAGAATTCAATATATTGAATTGTAGACATTGATAAACTAGAGGGTAAAATATTTTCAGTTAAATCAGCAAGCATTGCTAAAATAAATAAAGGGATAGCCAATATAGTACTTATCCAAAATCTTTTTGTCATGTAATCTAATTCATCAGTATTTTCTTCAGTTATATTTTCAATACCCATTGGTTCTAATGCCATACCACACTTAGGACAATCACCAGGTTTGTTAGTAATAATCTCAGGATGCATAGGACAAGTATATTTTGTATCTTTATCCGCTTCTACATGAGTTTTATTTTCATTTAAGTGATGATGCTCATGTCCAGAATGAGTATTCTTATTATGCTGTTTAGCTTCTTTTACTAAATAAGATGAAGGGTTTTTTTCAAACTTAGTTAAACAATTTTGACTACAAAAATAATATTCTCTTTCATCAAAAGACATATTAAAATCCATTGTATCTTTAACATTCATCCCACATACAGGATCTTTTACATCAATTCTATTCATTTGTATTCTCTTTACTATTATTGTTGTTATGGTGATGGTGTTTACCATGCATGAACATGTGCATGATTGGACATAGAAGTAATATTAATGGCCAAAATCCAATTAATATATTCATTGCGTTATCTGAAAAGTAAAAAATAATACCAACAAGTATAATTGTTCCTATAATAATTTTCTTCATGATCTATTTCCTTTGTATTAATAAAATGTATTTTATAATTCGTCTTTTAAAGCTTTATACTCTTCAATTGAAATTTCTCCTCTAGATAATCTTTCTTTAAGAATCTCTTCATTTGATACATTCTTCTTTTCATCTTTAAAATAGATAATTGTAAATAATACAACTACTAAAGTAAACAATATAAACATTATTTCAAAGTGACTTAATCCCTCTAAATTCATATAATCTAACATCTTTAATCCTTTTTATTTTATATTTATATTATAGGGGTTTAGAATGTAAGGAACGTGGAGAACATAATAAAAAAATTAAACTAAAAAAAAGCTCCTAAGTCAACGTAGGAGCTTTTTATAAAAGAATATTTGGAGGACTATTTAATTTCTAGTTCACATTCTTTTTGTAGTTTAAGAATATCTCTTCTTTTCCAAATAAAATAAATTGCAGGTAATACTAGTAATGTTAAAATAACAGAACTAAGCATACCTCCTACCATCGGAGCTGCAATTCTACCCATAACCTCTGATCCCGTACCTGTACCATAAAGAATAGGTAATAAACCGGCAATAATAGCAGCAGCTGTCATCATAACAGGTCTAACTCTCATTCCTGCACCATGAAGAACGGCATGTCTAAGTGTCTCTTCTCTTGGAAGTACATCTTGACTAGCACATTTCTCAATCATTGCATTATATGCTTGGTTCAAATAAACTAACATAATTACACCAATTTCAACAGAAACTCCAGCTAGAGCAATAAATCCAACTGCAACTGCAACTGAGAAGTTATAGCCTTGAAGGTACATCAACCAAATACTACCAACCATGGCTAAAGGTAATGTTCCCATAATCATTGCAACTTCTATAAAGTTACGGAAATTGATATATAATAAAATAACTATAATCATAAGTGTTAATGGTACCACATATGTTAATTTTTCTTTTGCTCTTTCCATATATTCATATTGTCCTGACCATCCAATAGAATATCCTGCTGGTAAGTCTAGTTTCTCATTCACAGTAGCTTGTGCATTTTTTACATAACTACCTATATCAACACCATCAATATCAATAAATGACCATCCGTTAAGTCTTGCGTTCTCACTTTTAATTCCAGGAGGTCCATCTTCAACATAAACTTTTGAAACATCTCCTAAAGTAAGTCTTTGTCCACTTGGTGTAATTATTGGTAATAAAGATAATTGTTCAGGAGAATTTCTGTAATCCTGAGGGTATCTTAAATTAATAGGATATCTTTCTAATCCTTCAACTGTTTGAGAGACATTCATTCCTCCAACTGCAGTAGAAACTATTTTTTGAAGATATGCTATATTAAGACCATATCTCGCTGCTTTTTCTCTTTGTATATCAACTTTAATATATCGTCCACCTGCAACTCTTTCTGAATAAACAGAAGTAGTTCCTGGAACATCTTTAATTATAACTTCTAAATCTTTTCCTATTTGTTCAATAATTTTAAGATCAGGACCAGATATCTTAATACCAATTGGAGTCTTAATTCCTGTTGCTAACATATCAATACGAGTTTTAATAGGCATAACCCACGCATTTGTAACACCAGGTAGTTTTACAAGAGCATCAAGTTCTTTTTTCAAACTTTCTGTTGTTGTTCCCTCTCTCCATTCACTTTTTGGTTTAAGTTGAATAAATGTTTCTATCATAGTAAGAGGTGCTGGATCTGTCGCTGTCTCTGCTCGTCCTACTTTTCCAAATACTGTTTCAACTTCTGGTACAGTTTTAATTAGTTTATCTGTTTGCTGTAATAATTCTCTTGCTTTACCAATTGAAATACCAGGATATGTTGTTGGCATGTACATTAAATCACCTTCATCTAAAGGTGGAATAAATTCACTTCCAATTTTGTCTAAAGGCCATAACCCAATACCTAATATAATTACTGCAATTGCCAGAACCATTTTTGGAAATTTTAATACAGCTTTTAAAACTGGCATATACCCAGCAGTTAACATCTTATTAATTGGATTTTTATGTTCTGGTAAAACTTTTCCTCTAATAAAATATCCCATTAATACAGGTATTAATGTAATTGCAAGTGCTGCTGATGCAGCCATTGCATAGGTCTTTGTGAATGCTAATGGTGCAAACATTCTTCCCTCTTGTGCTTCAAGAGTAAATACAGGAATAAAACTAACTGTAATAATTAATAAACTAAAGAATAATGCCGGACCAACCTCACTAGCAGATTCAGCAACTACTCTCCATCTATTTTCTTTTGTTAAAGGTGTTTTTTCCATATGCTTATGCATATTCTCAATCATTACAATGGCACCATCAATCATAGCTCCAATTGCAATTGCAATTCCACCTAGAGACATAATATTTGCATTAAGTCCTTGCATATACATTATGATAAATGCAACTAAGATACCTACGGGTAAACTTATTATTGCTACTAATGATGAACGTACATGAAATAAGAAGATAATACAAACAAGTGCAACAACACCAAATTCTTCAAGTAACTTAAATGTTAAGTTATCAACCGCACTCTCAATTAGTTTACTTCTATCATAAACAGGTACAACTTCCACACCTTCAGGTAAACCTTTTTTTAAGTTCTCAATCTTTTCTTTTACAAGGTTAATTGTTTTTTGTGCATTCTCCCCATATCGCATAACGACAATTCCACCAACAGTTTCACCTTCACCATTAAGTTCTGCAATACCTCTTCTCATTTGAGGTCCAACATAAATTTCTGCAATATCTTTTAGAAGAAGGGGTGTTCCATTTACATTCATTCCTAAAGGAATATTCCCTATATCTTCTTTATTTTCTAAATAACCAGTAACTCTTACCATATATTCTGCTTCTGCCATCTCTACAACAGAAGCACCTACTTCTTGATTACCTTGTTTAATTGCAGTATGAATAAGAGAAAGAGGTATATTAAATGCTCTTAACTTATCTGGATCAATTTTTACTTGATACTGCTTAACCATACCACCAAGTGCGGAAACTTCAGATACTCCGGGTACGGTTTGTAATTCATATTTTAAAAACCAATCTTGCAAACTTCTTAATTGACTAATATCATGTTTACCAGTTTTATCAACAAGTGCATATAAATAAACCCAACCTACACCAGTTGCATCTGGACCAAGTTGAGTCTTGGCATTAGCAGGTAACGAGGAGGCTACTTGACTTAAATACTCTAAAACTCTACTTCTTGCCCAATATAAATCTGTTTTTTCATCGAAAATTACATAAACATATGAATCTCCAAAAAATGAGTAACCACGTACAGTTTCTGCACCAGGAACTGATAACATAGCCGTAGTAAGAGGATATGTTACTTGATCCTCAACAACTTGAGGAGCTTGTCCTGGATAACTCGTTTTAATAATTACTTGAACATCTGATAGATCAGGTAATGCATCTACTGCAGTATTTTTAACTGAAAAAAGTCCAGCACCTACTAGCATAATTGTTGCTAACAAAACGAAAAAACGGTTTTTAACGGACCAATAAATTATAGATTTAATCATAATTATTCTCTTTCTTCACTAATGTTTCATTGACATTTTTACATCAGTAATAATATATTTATTATCTTCAGTTTTAGTAATCTCAATATCCATTGACATATCTTTTTTGAACTTTGAAAAATCTAATTTATCTGATACTTCAAAGTTCATAGTCATAGATGGCCATTCCCAATTAGGAATTTCACTATGAGTTACTTTTAAAGCATTATCTTCTGGCATGATATTAACTATTGTAGCTTTTGCCCATTCTTTTGGTAATTTTCCAGATATCTTTACATCAGTAATAATATATTTATTATCTTCAGTTTTAGTAATCTCAATATCCATTGACATATCTTTTTTGAACTTTGAAAAATCTAATTTATCTGATACTTCAAAGTTCATAGTCATAGATGGCCATTCCCAATTAGGAATTTCACTATGAGTTACTTTTAAAGTATTATCTTCTGGCATGATATTAACTATTGTGGCTTTGGTCCATTCTTTTATTTGCTTATCATGATTCATTGATTCCATATTTGACATAGAATCATTATCTTCAAGAGCTGACATACGCTTAAAATCGGAAGTTTTACTTGATTCTGAATCTAATAAAAATTGTGCAGAGGTAACAACACGTTCACCTTCTTCAACTCCAGATAAAACTTCAGCGTACTTGTCGCTGAATTTACCAATTTTTACATTTACTGATTTAAAACTACCTTCCCCTAGTGCTAATACAAGTCTATTTGAATTTCCTGTACGAATCACTGCTTCTTTTGGTACAACAAGAACACTTTTTTCATTTTGTCCATGTATTGCAACTTGAGCAAACATTCCTGGTTTTAATAACTCATCTTTATTCTCAAATTTTAATCTAACTTTTATCGTACGTGTTTTAATATCAAGAGTAGGGTAAATATAATCAACCGTTCCTTTCCACTCTTTACCTGGTAAATAATCTAATGTCATATCAACGGGTAAACCAATTTTTATTTCAGAGGCTTGTCTTTCAAATATTTCTGCATTAACCCAAACTTGTTTTAACGTTCCAATTGACATTATAGTTGTACCTGGTTGTACAAAAAAACCTTGACGTATTTTAAGGTTATCAACAACTCCATCTTTAGGAGAATAGAAAGTAATAGTTTGTCTTGCTTTTCTAGTTCTTTCTAATTGCTTAATTACAGAGTTTGGTATTTGTAATGCTCTTAATCTATTTTTTGATGCATTTACAAGACGAGGATTCTTTCTTTTAAGAGCTAATAAAAATTCTTCTTGTGCATTAACCATTTTGGGAGAATAGATTTCATAAATTGCTTGTCCCTTCTTAACAGTATCCCCAGATGCTTTTACGTAGAGTTTTTCAATCCATCCGCTTACTCTAGGATGAATATGTATTAATTGATCTTCATCATAATTAACATAGCCCACAGTATTTACTTGTGTATGAAGAGTTCTATTATCAACTAAACCTGTTCTTACTCCTAAATTATTTACTACAATGGGTGAAATTTTTACTGTTCCTGGACCTTCATCTGGTCCTCCACTAGTATTTTCATAGAACGGAATTAAATCCATTCCCATAGGAGATTTTCCAGGCTTGTCTCTTTTGTAGTTTGCATCCATAGGGGCAACCCAATAAAGTGGCTTTTTCTCAACAGTTTCACTTTTATTTGTAGGACTTTGATTAGTATTCTTTTCTAAAGAAGTTAATCCAATATAAGTAAATCCTCCACCTAAAACAATTCCTATTATTAAAGAGCTAATTTTCATAAATTACTTCCTTCTTTACCTACTGTATTAATTATTTCTTCAGCATTTGTTGCAAATAAATAGTTATAGTTAATGATATTTTTTTGTATTTCTACATTAATATTTAGCATATCTATTTTTGCATTTAATTGTGTTATTCTTGACCTTACAACATCTGCAAAGTCACCTTCATCGTTTGTATACGCTGTTAATGTAGCTTCAACCTCTTCATTTATTTGTGGAATTAATTTATTTTTATAAATTGAATATCTATCTTTTAATCTCAATAAATTTACTTTTGTATTTTCAAAAGAAGCTACATGTTTTCTAAGTTGTGTAAACTTTTCTGTCTTTACAGATTTTAAATTTAATATAGCAGTCTGAAGTTCTTTATCCTGTTTATTTTTTGTAAAGATTGGGATATCAAATGAAACTCCTATTGAGAGTAAGTCTGATCTACTTTTCCCCATTAAATCATCACCTCTATATCCATAACTAGTATTAACACCAAATTGAGGTTTGTATTTTTCTTTAGATAAAAGAACCCCTTTCGAAACAGATTTTATTTTTTGATCAATATTCTTAATTGAAGGATGTTCCGAAAATATAGTAATTAAAGTTTGTGAATTTATATTACTGTTTAACGTTGCTTTGTTAATCATTTTAATATTTGGAAGTTCTTTTGGTAAAGTTAAATTAGAATATTTGAATACATTCTCTCCGTCCGAGAAAGTATAAAGCCATTCAGATATCTTAGATAAAAATTCATCTTTATTTTGTTTTAACACAGTTATCTTATCATCTAATTTAGTTAACTCTAATTGTGCTCTTATAATATCTTGTTGTTTAGATCTTCCTATTGTTGTACTATAACTTGATTCTGCTACATCAATTAATCGTTCAAAAAGAAAGAGATTATTCTTAATTAAAGAAATACTTTCTTGTGCTTTGTATGCATTTAGCCATAACTGAGATATTTTTGCTGTTAATTTACTCTTTCTGTCTTCTCTTTGATATGGAAATTGACTTGCTTTTAATTTGAGTTGTTCTTGTTTTATTTCTAAACTATCACCTCTTGGAAACATTTGAGAAACACCTATTTTTAATTGAGTCATACCTTCTTGGTTAAAATCAAACCCATCTGTTGGTAAATTTAAAGCGCCAATTGTAATTTTTGGATCGGCATAAGAAGCAATAGATATGCTATTGGATTCAATTGCTTCTTGTGCATACTTATTCCCTATTATCCACGAATCATTAATTAAAGATAGATTTACTACTTGCTCAAGTGTTAATTTATTTTGATTAGTAATATCCAATTTATCAAGTTCGAGTGAAAAACTTGATGAGATTAGTAAAGATGTTACTAATAATGATCTATAAATCATTTTATATGTACACTATTTTTTGTTTTATGAATTAAACCATCACTCGTTTTAAATATTAATTCATATGCCCATTCTCCATGCATACTAAAGTTGATATTTGTATTATATTTATTTCCTTTTATTCCTGCATTTTCGGTAAATTCCATACCAGGCATTGAAGGCATAGAGAACTTAATATTTACTATTGCATTTTTTATATCTTTCTTATTTTTTAATATTGAGATTGTCATATCATTTTTACCGTCTTTTAATGGTTTAATTGAACTTATAGTAGTTTGATAACCGTCTACAACTATTGTATGATGATAAAGATTCAGACTACTATTTGACATATTAGATTTTTTATGGTTTATGTTCATTGTTTCATGATCCATATCTTTCATATGATTTGTCATTTTACCTTCATGCATATGATCACCTGTATGATCTCCACTTGCATATAATGAACTACTTGCGACTAGACTTAATCCTATCACTACTTTTAACATTCTATTCATAATTTTTCCTTCATATTTTAATACAGATGGATTATAATTTCTTTTTATGGAATGAACGTGTAGATAAAGATTAATTTTTTCTATCTAAGTTACTATAGGTATAAGCTATGACTGAATTTCTTCAGACAAATAAAATAAAACTATAGAAGCAAGTGTATAACACATGAAAAATATTTAATGCTAAAGAATGTAAGTATTTAAAAATATTAATTTGTAATATTACAAATCATATCTTTAACAACTTTTTCCATTGTATTAAGTGCAGCTATACCTTGATTGATTGATTTATCAAGATTCCCACAATCATATTTTATTGTTTCACTATTAAGTACAGGACATATATTGTTGTACTCACCTGTACAAAGCCTTGATTCACTTTTCTTTGTTTGAGTAAGACCAGAAGCAGTTACACCTCTTACATTATTATCAGTAGTAACACTTGTATATGTTTCATACCACTCTACCATGCAATATTCAGGGTCAATATGTTTAAAATTAACTGATGTTGTATCATTATTAGTAATTAAATTCCCATCTTTATCTTTATATACAGTAGTATAAGAAATATCCCTTTGATTATTTGTATCTACACTAATATTTGATTTTGTTAGTTTAATAAAAATGCCAATGAATAAACTAAATATAGATATCGAAAATATGATTGAAGTGAAAATGACTACACCAATGAAAAAATACTTTATAACTGAAGAAAATAAGTA
>NZ_WFKJ01000100.1 GCF_009208075.1 Poseidonibacter ostreae
AAACCATCCTATAAAGAATAGCTTAAACGAATAGTTATTCTTTTAGACATTACTTTATTGTTTGTTTTTTTGAGTATTTTTTAAAAATATTCAAATGATCAAATAAAAATTGATACATTTTTAGGTCAAGTTCATTAACAACTCATTGTTCTCACAAATGTTAAACTAACTATTTTATTTCCTATAAGGAACTAAAACTCTGTTTGGATTATATGGCTGATTATATTTAAAAATTGAATATATGATTGCTGCTATTTTTTTAGCAATGATTATCAAAGCTTCTTTTTTTGATTTCCCTGCTGATACTTTATCTCTAAATATTTTACGTAATTCATCATTATGTAAAACGGATGAAACAGCTGACATATATAAGGCATGCTTAGCAATAGGTATTCCTCTTTGTGCTAGTCTACCAACTGATAATGAATTACCAGATTGATATTGAGTTGGATAAAGACCTAGATAACCAATAAAAGACTTTACTGAATCAAATCTTTTTAAATCTCCACATTCACCAAGAATTGCTGATATAGTTTTATCTGCAACTCCTGGTATTGTTTTAAGGTTTTTTATTGATGATGAAAAATCATCATCTTGATTTTCTTCAATTAAAGTATTTATTTGGTTTTCAATATTCTCTTTTTCTTGACATAAAAGCTCTAATATCTTAATATTAGTCTTAATCATTAAAGAACGAGCATCTTGTGCACGACCATTATAAATTGAGGAATTTGCAAGGTCTATTAATTGCATAGCTTTGACTTCACTAAAGTTGTTACCCTTAATGCCTCGAAAAAGCTTAAGTAATCGTTTTAAAGTAGTCTTTTTCAAGTCAACACTAGTTGGGTATTCTTTAATGATTACTAATGCTGTTTTTGTAAAGATATTTTTAAATACATGAGTTATCTCTGGATTTACAGTTGCAATAACAGTTGATATTTCTCTTTTTATAGTCTTTATCTTATCATCAAGAGATTTCTTTAATCTACCTAATACTTTTAAAGTATGATAATCATCACTAGAAATATGACTTTGTTTATACTTTCCACTTGATAATAGCTCTGCTATTATATAAGCATCAATAGAATCATTTTTCACTTTTTTCATAGTGCTAAAATCTCTATATTTTGAAGTTTGATATGAATTTAATAATATAACCTTAAAATCTAAGTCACTTAGAAACTCATAAATATTTTCACTAAATGCACCAGTTGACTCCACTCCAATAATAAAATCGTCACAATTAAGTGAAAGGTCTGATAACCTTTTGATTAATTCTTTTAAACCAAGTACATCTGAATAAATCCAAAAAGGTTTAGAAACTATTTGAGTATCTTCATCTAAGATACAAACATAATGTTTTTCTTTAGCAACATCAATTCCAACATAATACATAATAATCCTCCTGTGTTAGTCTAAAATCTCATAGCTTCGTGTTATAACAGGTAGAAATATCACTTTCTCCTGAGCATCCTATAGATGATTTTTTAAAGGTTAACACAAGACGTTTATTGTGTTGGTATATTTACCCAAAAAGGAAAAAACTTGTTTATT
>NZ_WFKJ01000101.1 GCF_009208075.1 Poseidonibacter ostreae
GGTTGAAATTAACTAAAAATCATATTTTTACTCCATACTTTATGGTTTAGTTTCTAAAAGTTCAATATTTTCAGGGTTTTTCTAAAAGTTAAGTAATAAGCTTCAAGCTTTGATGAATACAAACAGATAAAATTCCAAATGCTAATACAGAAGCTACTTTTTGTGATCCCTGATAATATATTGTATTACATCCAAAGTCATCTTTGAGATATTTGTTAACCCTTTCTACCATACTTCTTTGATTATAATGGTGTATATCTGATGACTGTTGTAAATTTAACCATTCAAACTTTTCTTTCTCATCTTTTAGCAGTTGTATTTTTTGTTTTAATTCTTTTGAGTTTTTTGGATTTATATCTATGATGGGTTTATGATTTAATTTTTTAGAAAATTCTCTGATAATATCACTATCATAACCAGCATCTTGCAAGTCATGAAGATACATAACCCTTTTACTGGTTTCATTTATGAGAGGAAGTGCCACGGAACTATCATGAACATTAGCTCCTGAATAAAATGCTGTTACAGGTATATCTCCATCAACTGCACTGATATGAAGTTTACCACCTATCCAAACTTCTCTATTACCTTTTGAATTCTGTTTTATACCAACTGCACAATCAGTAGATACAAGAGATAACATTTCATCGGTTGTTTTCATGTTTTTTTGTTGTTCCAGTATTTTGGGTTTTATAGGTTCTCTTTTTTCACCTTTTTTGGGTCGTCCTCTTTTTACTTTAGGCTTAGACTTTTTTTCTACTTTGACCGGTTTCTCTCTTAGTGGTATTTTAGTTGCGTCACTTGCATTGTACAGAAATACCGTATCGGACAAATATTCCTTAACAAACTTTTCATGAGTCTTCTGGGCTATTTCCAACTTACTTAACTCTTTAAATACTCTACTAAATTTAGGTTCACTTGGAATATCTGTTTTATATCTCCACCCACAAAGTACCCTTAACACTCTATCACTATGAATCCTATCAATTAAATCTCTGGTTGTCTGAATATTATAAACTGACTTGGCTATCATTGCTCTTGCAATTTCTATTCTATCGTTAGGAGTATTTGTAATTTTTACAACTGTTATATTTTTTTCAATTTGTGCAAAGTCTAATATTTTGATTAGCTTTTCCTCTTTTGTGCTTAGTGTTCCTAATTGTTCTTGAAGTTCAGGAAATAAACAATTTTCAAGGTTGAGAACCTTATTCCACATTTTAGATAAATTTGAAGAGAACTTTGGTACAATATTTTTCATAAGTTGAATCACTTTTCTGTTAAATTTTTGTTGCAAAAAATTATAACTTATCTGAAATTTGATTTCAACTTTTTTAACTACTTAAAAATTAAATTAGCTACTTTTTTGGGAATCTGCAAGTGGCTC
>NZ_WFKJ01000102.1 GCF_009208075.1 Poseidonibacter ostreae
ACTAGAAGTTCCACCTGTACCTGTATTCCATGTAACACCTCCATCTACACTATATTCCCAAGCTTCATTCGTAGATAAAGTAGACGCCAATGTCACATTAACTACCCCACTATTCGTAACACCATCTGAACTACTTTCTCCACTATCAGAATCTAAGGAGATAGCTGTTGGTGCATCTGGGGCAGTGGTATCTACAGTAACCGTATGATTTGAGGAAGCTGTACTTTCATTACCACTTGCATCAATAACTTTGGCATTTACTGCATAAGTTGTTCCATTGTCTAATCCAGATGTTGTAATATCTTTATAACCACGGCTTATATCAGTTGAAGTTAATACTACTGTTGTTCCTAATGCTGTTGTATCATTATACAATTGTATAGTATCACCCGCAACTGCCTCTGTTCCAGTTAAAGATACTCTTACAACAAGATTTGTATCATCCGTTCTTCCATTGTCAGCAACATTTCCCGTGATACCTCCTTCATCATCTGTAATACTAGTAATGGTTGGTACATTTGGTGCAACTATGTCAGGAACTGTAAAGTCAACATTTGCACTGTTTCCAGCGGCATCTTCTGTATTTGAAACGGTTAGAGTATCAGCGGAAGTAACCGTACTGTCACTTCCTAAAGTGATAGTATAACTTGTAGTATATGCTTCTAGTCCTATAGAAGAAGACACATCTGTCGAACCAGGATCTGGAGCATCAGCAGTAGAGTTAAACCAAGATATCGCATCTTCTGGATTTGTTACATCATTATTAGTCCAGTACCAATTACCTGTACTATCTAATTTACTAATATGATACCCACTACCAACTCTTGCCCAAATATACCAAATCTCTCCTGCTTCATTAGTATAAGAGTATACTGGTTTTGTAGTGTCTATATCATTAGTTCCTGGACCTCCAGCTGGAGTGAAGCTACCTGTTAAAGTTAAATTTGCCACTACAGCAGGGTCAACAAGAGAATAAGTACCATTGACTCCATTTGCTAAGCCTGTTACCACTATCTCTTCAGGATTACCATCTGTTGTTACACTTGCACCATTAGCTTCTGTACCAATAGTTCGAGAGTTATTAACAGAAATATTAGATAACCTTACATCAGAAACTTTTACTGCTTCAGAAAATTTTACTGTTAAATTATCATCTTTTACTCCATCAGAATCTGTATCAGAAGAAGTTATAGAATCTGTTGTATCTATTGTTGGTGCAGCTGTATCTAACGTAATAGTTGTTGCATCACTTGAATCACTTGCATTTCCTACGGCATCGGTTACGATTGCAGTAATTGATTTAGCTCCATCC
>NZ_WFKJ01000103.1 GCF_009208075.1 Poseidonibacter ostreae
ATGTGATATTATTAAATCCTTATCAAACTGCACAATATAGGAATATGCTGACAATGAAATATGTTAAAAATGATAATATTGATTCTTTAATAATTGCACTTTTAATAAAAAGTGGAAGATACTCAAAGGGTTATGTTAATGAAGAGCAATTATCATCACTAAAAGTTTTATTTCGTCATAAAGAAAATATAAAAGAAAAACTTAAATCTATAAAAAGAGAAACCTCTTCTTTATTAGTTGTTGTATTTCCTGAACTAGAAAAAGTAATAAGAGATCCATATAATGTAACTGGATTAATTTTACTTGAGAAATACCCAACAGCTAAACATTATGAATATGCAACAGCTTCTAGAATAGTAAAACTATTTAGAAAGGTAAAAGGTAATAATTTTACTTTAGATAAAGCAGAACTACTATTATCTTATTCAAGAGATAGTATTTACTCAGGTGTTGCAAAAGATGCAAGAGCATTTTTTATTAGATCTAATATTAAACTAATTAAAGCTTTACAAGAACAGATTTCCCAATTAGAAGAAGAAATGCTTAAACTATTTAATAAGACAATTGATTCTTCTACTATAACAATAGAAGATGAAGATTATATATCTTCTGTTCTTACTAACTTAAGAACTATTCCAGGTGTATCAGATAAGACATTATTAGCCGTATTAGCTGAATGTGGAAATCTTGATAGATTTAAAGATGTAAAATCTTTAATTGGGTATCTGGGATTATATCCTACAATGGAACAATCAGGTAATACTTTAAAATATGGTCGTCTAGCTAAAAGAGGAGCTAAATATGCAAAGAAAGCATTATATTTAGCATCAGTAGCAGCTGTTAGGCATAATAGTGAATTAAAACAAATCTTTAGAAATGCTCTTGCCAAAGGAAGAGCTAAAAAAGAAGCCTTAATTATAATAGCAAGAAAATTAGCCAAAATCATTTGGGCAATTTATAATCATAATCAACCTTATACTCCATCTCGAGTATTTGTAGCACATCCTTAATCTTAATTTATGATGCAAATAACAATGAACTGTAAAAGAACTAAACAAATAATTTAATACTATAAATTGGCATAATAAATAGCTAATACCTTTTTACTTGTTTACGATGATAAATTTCATCTCTAAAGAACTCAAAATGAGTGCTTTAAAAATAAAACCTAAAAGTATGCACTTTTTAAATTTTATTTCTTATTTAAGCTATTCTTTATAGGAAGGCTT
>NZ_WFKJ01000104.1 GCF_009208075.1 Poseidonibacter ostreae
TTAATAAATCATTTTAACATTTTTTTTCTTAGTTTGAAACGTAAAATTAACAATACTTTTCAAGTACTTTTTTATATTAACATAAAAAAAGTTTTAAAGACAAGGACCCCCATTGAATAATAATTTTAATATTTTACTTATTGATAATATAAAAGAGACTCTCCCGTTTTTACAAGATTTAAGATACCATCAAAATAACATCAATATCCACACAGCCGCAACAACTGAAGAAGGATTAAACATTATGTTTAGAGATACTATTGATTTAATCATTACAGACATAGACATACCATTGATTAATGGTTTCGAACTTATTGAATTTTTACCTAAAAATGAAAAAACAAAAAAAATCCCCTTTTTATTTTTTACAACCAACAATAATTTAAAAGATGAATTAAAAGCTTATGAAATGGGAGCAATGGACTATATACAAAAAACAATCTCTTCTGAAATTTTAGTTATAAAACTGAACAGACATATAAATATGATTAAAAAAGAAAAGAATCAGTTATCCTCACTACTAAAACTTCAAGAAACAATTATAAAACAATTTAGAACAGCAACAATAGGAGAAATAGTAACCAGTCATATAATCAAATGGAAAGAATCTTTGGATATTATCTTATTAACAAATAGCAGTCTTAGATTTAAAACAGCAACAAATCAATTCACCGTAGATTCTTTTGAAAAAAAACTCTCTAAAATTGATGACCACATTTATACTACATCAAGTAATATTAAATATATTAATAATTTTTTTGTTTGTGAAGAAAAAAAATCAAATTTAATGTTAGATATTGTTATACAAAAAGCTCTGCATGTGCTTAAACCTCTAATAGATTTTCAAAAAGTTGAAATAATTACTCATTACAAAGTACATAAGGAAATAAATAAATATACTAATGATATTTTACAAATTCTTATTTATATCATCAAAAACAGTTTAACTGCTTTTGAAAAAAAAGACATCTTTAATCCAAAAATCACAATTACCGTCAAAGAAGAATCTAATGCTCAAATAATTATAGTACATGATAATATAATTATAGAAGAAAAAGAAACAATTCTGACATTTGAATTATATACCTTAAAAATTCTTTTAGATAGAAATAACGGAACAATAGATATAAAAAATACAGAGGCAGGAACCTATTTTTATATTAAAATAAAAC
>NZ_WFKJ01000105.1 GCF_009208075.1 Poseidonibacter ostreae
TAAATGATGGTGAAAGTGTTGTTAAAGTAGCAGAAGATTTAGGACTAAACTCAAAGACACTATATCATTGGGTTACCATGTATAAAAAAGCTCATAATATACCAACAAGAGATGTAAATGTACATTCTAAAGAAAGTGATAATGAAGAGCTCAAACGACTTAGGAGAGAGAATAAGATACTAAAGCAAGAACGAGATATTTTAAAAAAGGCAGCAGCATACTTCGCAAAAGAAACTCTATAAGGTATGCATGGATATATGAAAATAAAAAGAGTTTTAGTATTAAACTAATGTGTAAAGTTGTAAAAGTTGATTTATCATCTTACTATCATTGGATAAGAGCAGGATCAGTTGTAAAAAAAATAGATAAAAAACTTAATGAGTTAATTGAGATTATTTTTCTTCAAGGTAGAAATAACTACGGTACTCGTAGGATTAGAGATAAACTAAAAGAATTATATGGATTAATTATTTCAAGAAGACGTATTTCAAATATCATGAAAGATTTAAATCTCAAAGTAAAAATGAAAAGAAGATATAAAAATACAACAGATTCTAATCATAATCTTCCCATTGCCCCAAATATCCTGAACAGAGATTTTTATGCTTCAACTCCAAATGAAAAATATGTAGGGGATATTACATATATCGCAACAGGTGAAGGCTGGCTTTACTTAGCAACTGTAATTGACTTGTATTCAAGAAAAATAGTTGGATGGTCTATGGATGATACGATGAAGGTATCACTTGTAAATGATGCACTAAGTATGGCCATACTGCATAGAAATCCAGCAAGTGGTCTTATTTGGCATACAGATAGAGGTTCACAATATGCTTCTTACAGTCATAAAGATTTGTTATTAAAAAACAATATTACACAAAGCATGAGTAGACGTGGCAATTGTTGGGATAATTCAGTAGCGGAAAGTTTTTTCAAATCACTAAAACAAGAGTTAGTTTATAACACATATTTTTATACAAAAAGACAAGCAAAAAAAGAGATATTTGAATATATAGAATTTTATTACAATAGAGTTAGAAGTCATAGTTATTTAGGAAATTTATCACCTGTTAAATTTGAAGAAAAACA
>NZ_WFKJ01000106.1 GCF_009208075.1 Poseidonibacter ostreae
GACTTAATTAAAAATACGGGGGTTTATAAACTCACTTTTTTTGATAATTTACCAAATAATAATCGACTAGATTTATTTTCAAACTTTTACTCAATCCTCGATGCAAACTAATCATATTTTTCATGTGAGAGAATACTCCACCTTCAAGTGCATTTGTTGTATTTGATATTGCTATGTTTTTATAGTTTTTGTAGGTAAATAGATGAGGGAGATTAGTTTTTAAACTTCTATAAGCAGCTCTAACCCGTGGATGAGTATAATGAAGTTTACCTGTAGTGTTTGAGATTGTTTTTTCATCTAGAAACACTTGATACTCCTCATACCATTCATCAAGCTTTTGAGTGAAGCTCTTTTGGTTTGTCATAGTTAACCTTGAAACTATTTTCTTTAGTTCTTTGCCGGCTTCAAGTTTTGGTTTCATAGTGATATATCTTTGTACAATCTTCTTTTGATGGAAGTAGCACATTTGTATTGGAATGTCTTTAAACGCTTTATATAAGCCTCTCTTCCCATCCAGAGTAACACTTATGATTGTGTATCCAAGTCTAATAAGTTCTTCTTTTAAGTATCTGTAGTCTTGAACTACCTCACTTTGGATATGCTTCCAAATTAATATTTCTTTAGATTCGACATCCTTAAAAACAAGAGTACCTAATTTGTCTTTTCTCTTGCCATAAAAGGTTGCATCACATACTAAGTTTACTGCCCTTGGATTATGTACTTTCTCATCAACAATATACTCATCTCTTTGCTTCATAATCCAAGGTATAGATCTATCAAATTTAGATGCAAGTTGTTTGAGAGTCTGTCGGTTTAAAAAGTATTCTTGAAAGATGATTTTTTGAAGTTGTTCTGGTCGTCTTGTATGTTGAAATTTCTTCTTACAGTCTTTACATAAATATCTCTGAATACCTCTTCTTTTTCCTATCTTTATAATGTTTTTTAAAGAGCATTTGGGACAGATTTTAGAGCTTTTTTATAATCCATTATAGAAACACCTTGGTTTCTTACCAATATACCGAAGTTTGATTGAGTTTTCAAACCCCTATTTTTTTAATTAAGTC
>NZ_WFKJ01000107.1 GCF_009208075.1 Poseidonibacter ostreae
TGTACTTTCTTGATTATGAAAATTTATTGCTAGGTGTCGGTGAATAGATGATTTAAAATTAGTCTTAAAAAAGTTATATATTCTATTTTATTAGATTGAAAGAGAATTTCAACACTTCCTTAGAATAAAATCAACTTATCATTCAAATAAAAAAATGAGTATATAAAATGACACTCCATGTTACTACAAATATAAAGATACTTATAAATACAACAGCACTTCCAACATCTTTTGCTCTACCTGCCATCTCATGATGTTCAAGTGTAACAAGATCAACAACTCTTTCAATGGCACTATTTATTGCTTCACTCAAAAGCATTCCCATTAAACTAATAAACATTAGTAGCTTATTCACTAATGAAACATCTAGTATAAAAAGAACAGGTAGTAGAATTATTGTTATTATTAATTCTATTTTAAAAGATGTTTCATTTTTTACTAAATCTTTTAAACCTTTCAATGCATAAGTTGTATTTTTGAAAAAATTGTATTTTGGTTGATTTCTCAATGTCTTTCCTTTTATATATGTAATTCAGTATTATAAAATAAATATTTTAATTAATTAAACGTATTAACTAAAATTTTATTTCTTCATTTTTTCAATAATTTAATTAAATGATATATATCTTTTTTAAAAATAAAATAAAATAAAATAAAATACTAAGTGATACAAAAACTTCATAAAACTCTAATGAAGAATTTTCACATAATACAACACCAAGAATTATAAATGCAATGAAGTTATAAAATATATTCATCTTATATCTTTTGCAGTAGTGACTTTATAAATAATTAGAACGAGTAGCCAAGCAATAAGCATTGTAATAATTGTATGACTTAAAAAATGGTCACCAATTAACATTTTATATGTACCCATACTCCATCCTACACTTAAAGCAAAGATAAGTGCATATATTTGATTTATTCGTTTTTTAAATAAAAAGAATAAAGAAAGAAGTGCAAAACCACCACTTGCATGTCCTGCTGGCCAACATTTTATTTTTTTGTTTTGTACAAACTCTGTTGGATAGGAATCAAACAGTTTTACATCTGGATAA
>NZ_WFKJ01000108.1 GCF_009208075.1 Poseidonibacter ostreae
GTTGTATAAATCACTCTTCTAATATCTTCTGGATATTCGAAATAAACAGATAAATTTTCCCATTTATTTCTCCAAGAAGTAAAAACTATAGGATATTTCTTACCCCATTTCTCTTCAAGTTTATCAAGTTCTATTTCTGCTTCTTCTTTTGTAAAAGCTTGATAAACATTTTTTAGTTCTTTGGCAAATTGTTTTTGATTTGCTGATCCTATAAATCTTAAAGAATTCCTTATTTGATGAACAATACAAAGTTGTACTTGAGTATCTGGAAATACTGAGTTTATAGCTTCAGGAAAGCCTTTAAGTCCATCTACTGAGGCTATTAGTATATCTTTAACACCACGATTATTGAGGTCTGTAAGAACTTGAAGCCAGAATTTAGCTCCTTCACTTTCATTTAGATAAAGTCCTAGTATCTCTTTCTTACCATCAACTCTAACTCCTAAGACTGTATAAAAAGCTTTTGAAATATATTTCCCATCTTCTTTTACTTTATAATGAATGGCATCAAGGAATACAAAGGGATATACTTCTTCTAGTGGTCTTACTTTCCATTCTTGAAGCATAGGTATTATTTTATCAGTTACAGCACTAATAGCACCACTAGAGAAGCCTACACCATAAATATCCTCTATTAGTTTTGATATTTGAGAATAACTATTTCCATGAGAATAAAGAGCAAGTATTTTATCTTCTATTTCACCTGTCATGCTAGTTTGGTTTTTCTTTACTATTTCTGGTTCAAAGCTTCCATTCCTATCTCTTGGTACATCTAGTTCAAAAGAACCATGTTCACTTTTCATAATCTTAGAAGAATAACCATTTTTACGATTTTTATTCAAATCTTGTGTTAAATGAGAATCTATTTCAGCTGCAAGTGCAGCTTCTGTTAGTTGTTTTATTAATGAGCTTAATGCTCCATCTTTTCCACCGATACTTTTACCAGCTTTAATATCTTTGGCAAATTGTTCTGCATCTATTTCTATCTTCATCTTTGTGTCCTTTGGTATTTTTTATTTTACCGAACTGACACAAAATTTTGAA
>NZ_WFKJ01000109.1 GCF_009208075.1 Poseidonibacter ostreae
TGATGGTAGAGAATATGATTATAACTCTTATAAATATAAATCAAATACATCACAACTTTGGGTATGGGATAGAACATTCATAAAAGATGAATTTGCAATAAAATATCCAGGTACTTGGAAGGTAGAACTCTATATTAATGGGAAATACTTAATGAGTAAAAAGTTTACACTTGAATTTGATAAAAAATATGAAATTGTAAAACCAAATATCAATATTGGGGTAATAAACTTTAGGTCAAAAAAATTAAGTAGATACAAAATTGGAAGTGGTATAGGTGAATACTTAGCTCATGGAATTTTAGACTCAAATAAAAATATTAAAGTTGTACATCCAAAAGAAATGAAAAGATATCAACCAAATATGCAAATTCCTGAAGAAAAATATGAAGCAACAATATTAGCAGATATTAGTTCAAGTGAATCTCAAATTTTAGAATATGCATTTAAACATAAATTAGACTATGTGATATCTGGTTTAGCAAAAGCCAGTGTTGAATCAAATTCTTTTGATATTGAAATAGAATCATATTTATTAGATGTTAAATCTAAAAAATTAATAGCAAAAAAGAAAACAGTTCATGCAGTTAGTCTAAATCAAGCTCGACAAATAAGTTTAAGTAAAGCTTGGCGTTCAGAATATAATAAGGCAGTAAAAATGAATTTAAATGAATTAACACCTATTTTAAAGGGGCTTTAATTTAAAACTATAACTAATCAAGTAATTATTACTTGATTAGTTATTAATATCTCTACAAGTCACCTAATCAAACACTTCTTTAAATATTCATCACTAGGTCTAATATATCTCATAGTAGTTTTTATATCACTATTCCTAATAAACTCTTTTATAAATTTAATATTAATAGCTTTAGACATATTTGTAATGATTCCCGACATAGAAAAATGCTAAATATATTGGAATCTGCAATGTGGGTAAACTCTTATTCTAAAGATGAGTTATAAAAATATTTATTTACAAGTTCAACAACCTGT
>NZ_WFKJ01000011.1 GCF_009208075.1 Poseidonibacter ostreae
AAAAGCTTTACGAGGGAGTTATTAAATATTTATCTTTTGTAAAAAGTGCAATTGAAGATGAAAATATTGAAGCAAAATTTACATATATCAATAAAGCAATTGCAATATTTGATGAATTAAGAAATGTTCTTGATTTTGATGGTGGAGATGTTGCTTATTATTTAGATGGTTTATATTTATATCAAATAGAAACACTATTCTCTGCAGGAGTTGATGATAATGTTAACTCAATAAATCAAGTAATAAAAGTTACTCAAGGACTAATAGACGCATGGAAAGACGAGACTGGTCTGTAAAAGCTCTTAAAGAATTAATTTATATTGATTCTTTAGACTCTAAAGATAAAGCTGATTCTTTAGTAAGATGGCATACTAAGCACCTAGAAGAAAACACAATTGAAGATTTCGATTTAGAAATTGAAGATTTAAAATACTTAAAAGAACTTTTTTTTAAAAATATTAATTTTTTAAAAAACTATAAAGAAGAATCTAGATTAGAACTTATTAAAATGAAAAAAATAAAGAGATTTCTAAAGAACTAAATCTTTTAGCTCAATTTCTTTTTCTTTTATATACGCTCTAATATTTTTAGGTATTTTTTGTACTCTACACTTTTCCTTAAATTTTTTATCCATAATCTGCTGTGATTTTGGAGATATCCAAAGAAAATCTTTTTTTATACTAATACAAACTTTATCAGATATAGTAATTTCTTTTTGTCTTAAAACTTCATATCTTTGAGCTTGTGAAAGTAAAATTCCTCTTTTCTTTAAAGATAAATCAATAAGTCTTATATTTAAATTTTCATCATTTAAATTTTTATATATTTCTAATTGAAATATTTTATAAAGAGGTTTAATTGAAATATTTAATGAGTTTACATCTTTTTCTAAGTATTTAAAGGAATTTTTTACACCCTCTTTATACTCATCTAAAAATCTGTCTGAAAAATTATGTCTAAAATAGTTTCTTTTATATTTTTCATCATAATTACTTTTATCTATGAAATACTTAATGCTATTTTCTTTAAGAAAACTCTTTAGTTCATCTTTTGAAACATCAAGTAAGGGTTTGTATGAAATATAAGATTCTAGCTCTTCATATTCCTTAAAAGCAATAAGTTCAACTAATCCTGCACCTTTGCTTAGTTGCATTAAAAACCATTCTAGTTTATCATTGAGTTGATGAGCTGTTATTAAAGTGTTATAAGAGTTTGCCTTGATTACTTCTTTAAAGAAATTATATCGGATATCTCTTGCAGTTTTTTCAAAATTGGATTTTGATTCTAAGTGTACTTCCTTGTAAAATATTTCTTTATTATATTTTAAAGCTAAATCTTTTGCGTATTGAAGTTCTTCTTTTGATTCTTCTCTTAAGTTATAATTTACAATTACAATATCAAAATCAATATTTTCTTTTAATAGTAAAAAAAATAGTGCAGTAGAATCAATACCAGCAGAAAATGCTAGTAAATTTTTTGACTCTTTTATTACAGAAAAATCTAAGTTCATAAATCTATAATCTATTTAATTACTGTTGCTAGTAATTTATCTCCAGATAGCTCAGTAACTCTTACTGAATAAATTTTCCCAAACTCAAGTTGTTTAGGATTATTTTCATCATATAATTCATTATCATTTATATAAATCTCACCATCAATATCAGGAGCCCAAGTAGTTTTTCTAGCACTTAGTAAAAATTCATGCTCATCGCTTTCTCCATCAATATAAACTTCAAAAGTTTTTCCAACTTCAGCTTCAAGTGATTCTTGTGTAGTTTGTGCAATAATTTCACCAATTTCATCTGCTCTATTATCTATTACTTCTTGCTCAATTAGCATATCTGATTTAGCAGCTGTTGTTCCTTCTTCAGTTGAGTAAGAAAATACATTAGCTCTATCAAATTTATAGTTTTTAATATATTCACATAAAGCTTCATGGTCTTCTATTGTCTCTCCTGGGTGACCTGCAATAAATGTTGTTCTTACAAAAGAGTTTGGTTTTGATTTCATATGATCCATTAATTCAATTAACTTTTCAACACCTTTTCCTCTTTTCATGATTTTAAGCATTGAAGGAGTTATATGTTGAAGTGGCATATCAAAATAATTTTGGAAAACTTTTGAATCTGCAATTTTATCAATTAAATCTAAAGTTGTAGTTGATGGATAAAGATATAAAATTCTTGCAGTTTTAATACCTTCGATTTTTTCAACTTCAGATATAAGTTGTTCTAAGCCATCTTTTTGGTCTTGGTCTCTTAAAAACGATGAAGAGTCTTGAGAAATAAAAGTAAAGTCAGTATAACCTTTTGATACTAGTGAACTTACCTCTTTTACAAGTGATTGAAGTGTTCTAGAGTGAAGTTTACCTTTAAAACTAGGAATTGCACAGAATGAACATGCTTGATTACATCCTTCACTTAATTTTACATAAGCATGATAAGAAGAACCTGTTATTACTCTTTCATTTGTATCTGATGCTAAAAATACTTGATTTGTAAAAGCACTTCTTTTTTCATTTACAAGCTCATCAATTTTGTCATAATCCCCAACACCTGTAAAAATATCAACTTCAGGTATCTCTTTTTGTAACTCTTCTTGATATCTTTGTGTTAAACAACCAGCAACAACAAGAACTGATTCTTCTTTTCTTTGGTCATGTAAATCTAAAATAGTATTAATACTCTCTTCTTTAGCAGAGTCAATAAAACCACAAGTATTAACAATTAATACATCAGCACTTGTTGCATCATCGCTTATTTTATACTCTTTTAGTTTTCCTAGCATAATTTCAGAATCAACAAGATTTTTCGTACATCCAAGAGATACTAAATGTAAAGATTTTTCAGGATTTTGTGTAGTAAATTTCATATAAAGTAGTTACCTTAGTTTTTATGCAATTTTAACATAAAACTAATAATATAAGATAAAATAAAGAATAGAGCTTATCTATTCTTTATTTATAAAGTGTTATTTAGCTTGAATACCTTCAATTTCAATATCAAGTTTGATTTCGTTTCCAACAGTTAATCCACCAGCTTCTAATACTTTATTCCAAGTAATACCAAAGTCTGTTCTGTCTATTTTTCCACTTAAAGCAAATCCTGCTCTATTATTTCCCCATGGATCTTTAATCGTTCCACCATTATCAAACTCTAACTTGATGTTTTTTGTAACACCTTTCATTGTAAAGTCACCATAAACATCATCTCCATCAACTTTTGTTAATTTAAATGTAATTAATGGGAATTTAGCTGCATCAAATAATTCTGGTTCTTTTAAGTGTGCATCTCTTTTTGCATTGTCAGTATTAATTGAAGCTGTTTGAATCTCTCCATTTAAAGATACTAATTTTTTTGTTTTTTCATCATATTCAAATGAACCAGTAAAGTCATTGAAGTTTCCTTTTACATTTGAAATCATTAAGTGTTTAACTTTAAATCCCATATTTGAATGACTTTTATCTACATTATAAGTACCTGCAAATAATGTTGAAACTAATAGTGCTGAAACAAGTGTTAATTTTTTTAAATTCATATTTTTATCCTTAATTAAATTATTATAATTAAAAATATATCATAGAAAAACTTAAAAATATCTTTCTAGAAAGACACTTGTTATAATCTTATTTTTTATGTATAATAAATTTATGAAAATAGAAGAATTAGATAGTGATATTAAAAGACACAAAATTAAATCTCCAAATACTTATCATGATATTATAAATGTAACGGTTCCTTTTTATATGTTATATGGGAAACTTTTAAATGCAATTACATCAGTACAAGAACAGAAATTTAATATCTCAAATAGTGAATTAGATGTTTTAGGTTCTTTAAAAATGTCTGGAGGAGTTGATTGTACTTTAAGTCCTACTGCACTGTATGAAAGATTATTATTCTCTTCTGGTGGGATGACAAAGGTTCTAAAAAAGCTTGAAGAAAAAGGGTTTATTGAAAGAGTACATAACAGTAATGATAAAAGAAGCAAATTAGTTAAATTAACACAAAAAGGTGCTCTGATTTTAGATAAAACATTAAAAGCAGTTATTCAAGAAGAAAATAAAGTTTTTGCAAATTTAAATGATGAAGATAGAATAGTTTTCAAAAACCTTTTAGTAAAAGCACTAAAAGATTAAAAGAAAATATTGAAAACTAAAGCCAAATATTATCTAATAGTCTTGTTTTCCCAAATCTTACTACTATTAGAATAATACTATTTTTTAATTCAATTTCATTTATTTCATTAAACTCTCTATCTACGATAGCTACATATTCTACATCTAAGTTTTTCATAATCTCAAGTATTTTATTTTTTATAATAGTTGTATTTAATTCACCTTTAGCTACTAAAGCTCCTGCTGAATATAAAGATTTTGAGATTAATAATGCTTCACTTCTTTGTTCAGTACTTAAGTATACATTTCTAGAACTAAGTGCTAATCCGTCATTTTCTCTTACTATTTCACAAGGAACAATATTGATTGGAAGAAATAAATTTTTTACCATTTGAGAAATCAATGAAAGTTGTTGCGCATCTTTTTTACCAAAATATGCATTTGTAGCTTGAACAATTCCAAATAGTTTTAAAACAACTTGTAAGACACCATCAAAATGTCCAGGTCTAGTAAGTCCTTCTAAAATATAGCTTTTATTTGGAGCTTTAATTAAAACTTCTTCTTTTGAATACATAGTTGAAATTTCAGGCATAAATAAATAATCAACTTTACAAAGTTCACATATTCTTTTATCTGCTTCATCACGTCTAGGATATGCATCTAAATCTTCTCCTGGAAGAAACTGTGTAGGATTTACAAAAATTGAAACAATTACGATTTCATTTTCTAATCGGGCTTTTTTTATAAGTGAAATATGTCCATCATGTAAAGCTCCCATAGTTGGAACAAAACCAACATTTGAACTTATTGTTTTTCGTATATTTTGTAATTGTTCAATAGTTTTTAATATTTGCAAAAAATCATCCTTATTTTAGAATTGAGATTATATCAATTTTGAGTTTTACTTTCAATATTTTTTAATATACCTATTAATATGTATCCAAAACCAATTTCTATAATACAAAGTGTTTGACTAAAAAATCTAAGTTGTTCTGAATTTAGAAACATTGATAGAAACAATAAAAATATAGAAGTTAAAAATAATACATTTGCGTGTAGTTCATAAATTTTTGTTTTTATTAAGTACGAAAGAATTAATGAGAATATGGAAATTATAAAAATCCATAAAGTATAAACAAAACTATATTCATCAATTTTTAAAGATAAGATACTAAAAATACTCATAAAAATAAAAATACTAATAGCTATTTTAAAAATAAATATTTGCATGGAAGTAAAGTTTTTAATTTGCATTAATAGGTTTTGTTTTTTTGTTAATCTGTAATCAATAAAGAGTCCAAGAAAGATAAAAAGAGTTATAAATACAATACCAAAAACTAAAGAATAAGATAAAAGAGTTTGAGAAAATGTAAATAAAAAACTAGCAATTACTCCCCAAGTAATTAAAGCCCTATAATCATAGGGAATAAGATTCTTATTTCCCATCATAGTTTGGATTTAATTTAAGTAGAACTAAATCCGCAATCATATTTCCAATTAATGTTAAAAATGCTCCAATAATTAATATTCCCATAATGACTGGATAATCATGACTTAAGGCACTTTGAAAAAATAATAATCCCATTCCATCTATTGAAAAAATAGTTTCAAGTATTACTGAACCTCCAATAATTCCTGGAAGTGAAAGTCCTAAAAGTGTAATAACAGGAGGATATAAATTTGGTAAAATATAATATCTTAAAATTTGTTTATTGCTTAGACCACGAGAACGTGCAAAAAATATGTAATCAGATTTTAGTATTTCAATTGTAAGTGAACGAATATACAGAGTCAAACTACCAATTCCTCCAAAAACAATAATTGTAATTGGCAAAATTAAATGCCAAGCATAATCTAAATAGTAATTTAAACTTCCATCATCTGGAACTGAATGTAATCCTGCAATTGGTAAAACCTCAAAAGTTATTGAAAATATTAAAACAGCTAAAAGTGCAAGATAAAAAGAGGGCATTGAAAAACTAATAAGTGATAATTGACCTGTAAATTTATCAAAAAAACTGTTTTTATTTAAAGCTGCTTTAATTCCTAGGTATAAAGATAAGACAAAGATTAGAAGCATTGATATTATATTAATAATTAAAGTTATTGGTATTCGTGTTAATATCTCATCTTTTACCATTGAACCACTAGCAAAAGATATCCCAAAATCTAATTGGATTATTGCTATAACCCATGAGTAAAATTGCATATACAAGGGTTTATCAAGACCATAAATTGCTTTTAATTGTGCTACAGATTCTTCTGTTATGTTAGGGTTTAATGCACCACTTGCAAAAAAAGAGTTAGGAGCTAAATTAATTGCTAAAAAAGATATTAGGCTAATAATAAAAAGCATAACAAGTAAATATAAAATCTTTTTAAAAAATAATTTCAAGTACTTTTACTCTCCTGTAATATCTAGACTATATAAATATATATTTATAAGAAAGAGTATTCTACCATTTGTTATGTTATTTTATTCTAATAGGCTTTTTATTGAAGCTTTAATATATTTAAATAAAAGTTCTTTTTCTTTATGTTCTAACTTTTTATTCTCTAGTTTTTCTAAGGATTTACAAATATCATCTAATGATACATTTAAACAAGAGTTTTTAATATAGTGAGCTTTAAAAGATATATTCTCTACATCTTTTTTTTGTATATTCTCTTCTAATTCTTTAATATCTTTTTCAATATTCTCTTTGAATTTATTAATAATCAAACCAACAATACTTTCACTAATCCCAAGTTTATTGATAATTTTATTTTTATCAAAGGATGTTTTTTTAGTCAGTTTTGCTGATTCTTGCTTTAAGAATTTTTCAAATATATTTTTAAGCTCTTTTATCTTTATAGGTTTACTTAAATAATCATCCATCCCAATATTAAGAAACTTCTCTTTGTCTCCTTTAATTGCATTTGCAGTTAATGCAATTATTGGTGTAGTTTCAAGATTATTCTCTTTTTCATATAGTCTAATTTGTTTGAATGCTTCTATCCCATCCATAATTGGCATATTTATATCAGTTAATATAAGACTGTATTTACTTTTTTTGTACTCTTCTAAAGCTTCTAGTCCATTATCTTTTATATTAAATTCTAAACCAAAATCTTCAAGAATATATTTTATTAGTTCTTGATTTGCCAAATTATCTTCAGCAACAAGTATCTTTCCTTTGTACTGTTGTTTTTCAATAATTTCTTTATTTTCTAACTGTACTTTATTTTTTTTGCTAAGTAAATTTTGTAAGCAATCATTTAATTTTGATGGATAAAAAGGTAGTGATATAATCTCTTCATTTCTTAGTTTATTGATTTTTTGAATGCTATTTTCATTTTCTACAAGAATTAATAATGTATTATTTGGATGTTTTTCTCTAAGAGTATTTAACTTCTCTTCAGAAGTAAAGCAAGTAAGTAAGACATCAAAGTTTTTATCTTCATTATTTATGTTGCCAAATAAATCTATATATCTTTTTATATACTCAAATAACTTATCTTCTTTATTATCAATTTTAAATTTAATATTAGAGATAAACTCTTTTTGTGATAAATCACTATCTTCACAAACTTCAAAAGCTAAGGTGAAACTAAAAATTGAACCTTCATTTATTCTACTTTGAACTTCTATTTTTGAACCTAAAGAGTTAATAATATGATTAGAAATACTTAGTCCTAAGCCTGTTCCTGAGAATTTTTTATTTGAGTTATTATCTAATTGTATAAATGGATCAAAAATTGACTGTAGTTTTTCTTCTTTAATCCCAATTCCAGAGTCTTCAATTTTAAATTTTAAAGTAGCTATATTTTCTTCAAGTTTTTCTAGTAAAATACTAATATGTACAGTTCCTTCTTCAGGAGTAAATTTAATAGCATTACTAATTAAATTTGATAAAACTTGCTTTAATCTTAAGCCATCTGTCTTAATATATAAAGGAACCTCTTTATCTATATCAAAAACTAATTTAATATTTTTTTCATTAGCTCTTCTAGAAAACAACTCTATTACATGCTCACTAATAAAATAAATATCACTTTTTTCATAAGTAAGATTAAAATTACCACTTTTTATTTTTGATACATCTAAAATATCATTAATTATTACAAGCAGTGAATTTGCACTACTATTTATAATATCTGCTTGTTTCTGATTTTGATTGGCTAGTTGTTTTGAATTACTTAATAAATCAGAAAAACCAATTATTGCATTTAAAGGAGTTCTTATTTCATGTGACATATTAGCCAAGAAAGTTGATTTTGCCTCATCTGCTCTTTGTGCTTTTTCTAAGGCATTGTATTGAGTTTGTAATAAGGATTTTATACTACTTGCCATCTTATTAAAAGAGTTTTCTAGTTTTCCTATTTCATCATTTGAAGTTATAGGAATTCTATATTCAAAATCATTTTCTGAAAATTTCTTAGTACCTAGTAAAATATTTTCTAATTTTGAAGTAATATAATTAGAAATCCAAAGTGCAATTATAATTATTAGAATTATCATTATAAATGTAACTACTGATAATTCATTAATTAATGATTTAATAAATTGTTCAATTTCAATTTTATTATCATTTACAATCTCTTGCATTTGATTAGTTTGCTTATGTAAAATCTTTGTTACATTACTTTTTGTTTTATTTGCTGCTGCATGAAACTCATCAACATTCGCCCCAATTGTAACAAAACCAAAACCTCTTTTTGTTTTTCCATATTTGCCTGTATAGTATGGAATAGAAGCTGCAGTTGATAGTTTCCAAACTTTACTCCAATAGATAATAAAAGAGCCATATCCTCCATTTTGTGTTAATTCCATCCAGCCTTTACACTGAGGTGCAAAGTTTAAATAACGACAATCCAAGCCAACATTTCCATCTTTTAATAGTTGAGAAATATTTGGCTTTTTCTTTAAACTTTGTTCTTCAAATGTAGGATAGTCTTTTAGAAAATCATTTATCTCTTTATTAGAGTTTTCAAATTTTAAAGCTAAATCAGAACTTAGCCAAGGCATTTGTCTTTTTCCTGTTTCTTTATCAAACCCAGCTATAAAATAATCTCTTGGATGTGAAATATTTCTACCTTCAAAATCCCACATAAAAGCATAATTTCCTTTACTTGCATCAGAAATATTTTGTGTTGGATCTGCAGTTGTTGGATCTTTTGTATCTGTAAATTGCATTAAGTGTTCATGATCTAAGGCAAGTGAAATATATCCTACTTTTTTGTTCTCTTTAAATACTGGTGTAATAAATCTTACTATTGCTTCAAATTTTTTTCCATTAGGGTTTTCTTTTCCTGCGTAAGCATGATTCTGTGGATTAAAATCAATATTTAGTTTTTTTGCTTTTTCTTTTGTAAAGCTACCAATTACATTTGATTTTACATACTCTCCAATTACTTCAGAAACATATATTTCATCTTTTTTTAGTTTTTTAATTTCTTTAAAATAAGTCTCTGAATTAATATAAGTATTGTTTTTATTTGAAATATCTTTTAAGTTGTTATCAATTTGAGATATTTTATAAAGCTCTTTTCCTCTTAAATTAAAATATGAAACTTCTTTATAAATAGGAATTGATTTTTTTTGTAAAATAAGAGGATCTGTGAAGTTAAACTCTTTTTCATTATCTTTTAATACGGATTTTTCATTTTCTCTTTTTACCTTTTTAGGTACTTTTGAACTTATCCATTTACTATTTTTTTCATCATAAATATAATCTTCATGAATTATTATATCTCTATTTTTTGTTGTATAAAAGCTCTTAAGAATTTCATTATTTAGAGGGATTTTTGATAAAAATAGTATATCTTTATCTCTTTCATATAAAAAATCTGCAACTTTACTTGCAATTTCAAAGGATATTTTTTCTATAGCATATTGAGATTTTTTGTCTAAGTTTTTTATACTATCTTCAATAGATGCATTTGCAGTATTTAAAACAATTTCTTTATTTTTATTAAAAAGATAACGTGTACTATTTTGTACATATTTTTCAAGGTTAAGCACTCCAATATAAGCAATATATGCAATGAGAAGTAAAGGAATTATTTTTATAACAATAAAAAGTAAAATTAGCTTTATTTTAATACTTAAATTTTTCAAATAATATCCTAGTATATTTATTTATGCTTCTATAAATGAGTTATAAATTTTGCTAACTTCCTCTATGTTCTTTACAAATAAATCTACTAAATCAGGATCAAAATGCTTTGAACTCTCTTCTTGTAGAAACTCTAAGGCTTTTTCGAAATCCCAAGCTTTTTTATATGGTCTATGTGATGTTAGTGCATCAAAAACATCAGCAATCGCAACAATTCTTCCATAAATATGAATATCATCTGCTTTAGAACCTTTTGGATAACCTGAACCATCAAATTTTTCATGATGATGTAATGCAATAGTTGCACCTGCTTTTAAATAATCACTTTTAGAATCTTTTAAAATCTCATATCCGATTAAAGCATGAGTTTTCATTATTTCAAATTCATCTTCATCTAATCTACCAGGTTTTAAAAGAATTTTATCTTCAATTCCTACTTTTCCTAAATCATGAAATGGAGCTGCATGAAATATCAAATCTTGCTCTTTTTCGCTAAGTCCATACTCTTTTGCTAAAAGTTTTGAATAATGAGATACTCTAGCAACATGAGATGCAGTTTCTGGATCTTTATATTCAGCAGTTTTTCCTAAAATTTTTAGTGTTTCATGTTCTCTTTTTATAAGATCTTTTGTGGCTTTTTCAACTTCACTTTCTAAGAGTTTTGCTTTTGATTCTAATAATATTTTGTTTTGATAGTTTGATAATAAGTTTTCTACTCTTGCTTCAAAAACTAGAGCATTTACAGGTTTACTTAAAAAATCACTAACTCCTAAATCAAAAGCTTTTTTATGAATATTCTCGTCATCTCCTGCTGCTGTAATCATTATTATTGGTATATTTTTTTGTTTTTTCTAAACTCTTCAATAAATTCTAAACCATTAATATTTGGCATCATGTAATCTATCAATATCATGTCTACATTATTTTGTAAACAGTACATTAAAGCTTCAAGAGGTTCCATAAAACTTTTTACATTTAAATTCATATCATTACATATTATTTCAATAGAAAAAAGATTATTTTCATTATCATCGATTGAAACAATATTCATATTTTCAAAACTCACAAGAAAGCCTTTGTAGGTTATTTTTTATATATAATATAGTTTTTTCTTTTAAAATACAATATAACAACTGTTAACTTAACCTATAATTTGGTATAATTAGTTAAAAACTAAGGTTACATGTATGAGCTCATTTAAAGTTATTTTTGTTTTTATGATATTAATTTCTTCTTTTTCTTATGCAAAAGCAAAAACTGAACTTCTCTTTTATATAGGGATTACAATGGTTAATCCAATTAAAGAGTTATCAAATAATTTTGAAAAAAAATATGATTGTAAAATTAATATTCTTCAAGGTGGAAGTGAAGATTTATATAATAGTATAAAATCAAGTAATCAAGGTGATTTATATCTTCCTGGTTCTTTGTCATATAGAACTAAATATTTAAAAGAAAAGCTTTTATTAGATTCAAAATTTGTAGGTTTTAATAAACTTTCATTACTTGTAAAAAAAGGTAATCCAAAAAATATAAAAGCATCACTTAGTGAACTTACGAATGAAAATTTAAATGTAGTCTTAGGAAATGACCAAAGTAGCAGTGTAGGAAAAGCTTCTAAAAAAGTTTTAGTAAAAAATAAATTATATAAAAAAGCAATTTTAAATACTCTATTTTTGGCTTCTGATTCAAGAAATTTGATAAATTCTATTAAAGAAGGAAAAGCTGATTTAATTTTAAATTGGCATGCTACTACATTTTGGGATGGAAATAAAAACTTTGTTGAACCTTTAGTACTAGAAGATAAATATACAAATAAATCTGCACTTGTATTGAATCTTTTAGAAACTTCTACAAATAAAGAATTAACAAGAAAATTTATGGATTATGCTTCTTCACTTGAGGGAAGAAAAGTTTTTGAAAAATACGGTTTTCTTGATATTAATGATATAAATAACTTTGAAAAGATAGCTTTAGATGTTGAAAAATAATACAATATATCAAGGTTTAACGGCTTTAATAATAACTTTCTTTTTAGGGTATGTTGGAATTATCATAATTCATAATGTATTCTCAGATATTGTAAAAACACTTGATTATAATGTGAAAAATGAGTATTCAAGATATAAAATAGGTGAGTATGTTTTAAAAGAAATTGCTTCAATTGAAACTAATTATTATAAGATGGGACTTATTACAAAAATTAGAGCAATTAAGCCTATTCAAGAAAAAATTAATGATGAAATTGAAGATATAAAAAATGCAATAAGAGTTTTAGAAGTTGGTGGTACTCTTAATAATCATATAAAATTAAATCTACTAGAAGCCGAAATAGTTACAGATAGAGTATATTTTAATGTAGATAATTCAATAAAACATTATACTTTTGAATCAATAGATCTTCTTCCTAAACTTGATGAGCTAACTCTTAAACTTTCAAAAATGGAAGATATTATGAAGATCAAACTTGCATATACTTCAAATAAAAATATAGAAATATCAGAAGATGAGATATTTAAAGTAAAACTTTTTTTTAAACAATTACCTACTTTGTTTATTAGAATGAAAGAGAATGCAAGTAGACTTTTACATGATAGTAAAAAAAATATTGACCTACTTGAAAAAAATATAACTGAGGAAAAAGTTTATTATAGAAAGCTTGAATACTTATTTACTTTTTTTGTAATGACAATTGTTTTATTACTTGGAATTTTTGTTATAAAGCAAATTCTTAATAAAAGTAAAGAGTTAGAAGAAATTACAAAAAAGGCAAAATTATCAGAGCAAGAAGCTTTAAAAGCAAACCAATCAAAATCTCAATTTCTTGCAAATATGTCACATGAAATACGAACACCACTAAATGCGATTATAGGTTTTTCAAATATATTAGCAAAATCAGAATTAGAAAAAAAAGATAAAGAAAAAGCAAATATTATTTCAAAGAGTGCAACTGCATTATTAAATATAATAAATGATATTTTAGATATTTCAAAAGTTGAAAGTGGAAAATTTGAGATTTCAAAAACAGAATTTAATCTTAGAGATTTTTTAGAACAAATAGTACATTTATACTCTATTACTACAAAAGAAAAAAATATCAGATTTGTATATTTATTTGATAGTAAAATACCAAATTTTATAACAAGTGATGAAACAAAATTAAAGCAAGTACTTTCAAATATTTTAAGTAATGCAATAAAATTCACACCAAAAGATGGAAAAGTCTTATTTGAAGTAAAATTAATAAAATTAGAAGATGATATTGCAAAAATAGAATTTTCTGTTAAAGATGAGGGAATTGGTATATCTTTAGATGATCAAAAGAAAATTTTTGAGCCTTTTTCTCAAGCAGATGGATCAATTTCAAGAAAATTTGGTGGTACTGGTTTAGGTTTAGCAATTAGTTTAAGTATTGTAAAAATGCTTGGTTCTGAAATCAAACTTGAAAGCCAAATAGATGAAGGTAGTAGATTCTATTTTGATTTAGATCTTCAAGTATCAAAAGAAAATTTAGAAGAGAAAAAGTTAAAATATCATTTTGCACTATGTAATATTATTAACGATAAAGAAAATATTAGAAATCATTTAAAAGATGTTCTTAAAGAGTTTGGAGTAATTCATGATAATGATGAAGATATTGAAAAGAGTGAATATATTGATTTAATCTTTTGTTTTGGAGACCCACAGTTTTTTGAAAAACTTTCAAGAAGAAAAAAAAGATTTAATTGTCCTGTAGTATATGTAGGAAATATGGAAAAAATAGACAATAACAATATAATGAAACCTTTGATGGATTATTATTTAGATGTACCTATTTATGGCTCAAAAGTATTTAATATTTTAGCTGAAGCTAAATCAATAGAAAAAACAAAAGAGAAAGAAAATCAAGAGTATATTTTTAATGCAAAGGTTTTAGTTGCAGAAGATAATACAAATAATCAGTTATTAATAGAGTTGATACTTAAAGATTTAGGTTTAGATGTTTGTATTGTAGAAAATGGTAAGTTAGCTTATGAAAAATATAAAGAAGAAAAGTTTGACTTAGTTTTCTTAGATATAAATATGCCAATAATGGATGGCTTAGAATCTCTAAAATTAATAAGAGAGTATGAAAAAATCAATAAGAACTATACACCAATAATTGCACTAACTGCTAACTCAATAAAAGGTGATAAGCAAAAATACTTAAAAGCAGGAATGGATTTTTATTTAAGTAAGCCTATTGTAAATGAAGAACTTGTAAAGATTTTATCTACTTATTTAGAAAAAAAAGTGATTAAAGAAACAAAGGTGATAAGCAATGATATTGTAGAATATGCTATTACAGACATTAATATAGAACTTGTTGCAAAAAAGATTGGAATGAGTGAAAATATAGCAATAAAAATAATAGATAAATTCAAATCAAATATTGTAAAAGATATGAAGGATTTTGAAAATATTATTAAAAATGAAGATAAAAATGAGATATCACAAAAAGCACATTATTTAAAAAACTCATGTCTTAATGTTGCTTTAGATAATGCTTGTAAAATACTAGAGGAACTAGAAGCAGTAGAAATATCAAACTTATCAGTTATTCAAATAGAAGAGAAGTTTGAAAATTTAAAGACATTGCTTTTTAGCAATAAATAAAATTAGGTTAAAAATGACAGGTATCGATATAACTTCAATAAATAGAATTAAGAAAATGTATGAAAAGTTTGGTAGACGAGCTTATGAAAAATTTTTAAGTGAAGAAGAAATAGAATTAGTAAAAAGACCCGAAACTGCTGCTGGTTTTTGGGCTGCGAAAGAGGCTGCTAGTAAAGCAATTGGTACAGGAATTGGAGCTGATTGTTCTTTTCATGATATAAAAATTACAAAGACAGCTAAAGGTGCTCCAAAACTAAAGTATAAAAAAAAGGTACGTAAAAAGTTTAATATTAAAGAATCTCATGTTTCAATAACACATGATGAAGGATTTGCAATAGCTGTTGTAAATAACATCTTGAAATAATTCATCATGCTTTTTGGGAGTGTTAGAAAGTAGCTTTTAAACCTGTATAGAAATATGTTCCAATATTTGTACCTAAATCTTCATCAATTTGTTCATCAAAGATATTATCAATTCCTCCATATACTTGAACATGCTTATTGATTTTATAACTAGCACCTAGATCAACAAGATTATATGAATCTGCTTTTGTAGTATTTAAAGTATCAGTATATTGCTCCCCTATATATCTAAGCATTAAATTTGTTGCTAAGTTTTGAGTAATTTTATAGTTTGAATTTAAAGATGCAGAAATGTCTGGCGTGTATGTAAGCTCTTTAGAATTACTTTCATTTTCTGTTTTTAAATAAGTTAGATTAAATCCTATATCAAAATTATCACTAAAATCATATCCTAAAGCTAATTCTGTTCCTTTTATATCCACTTGTGAAAGATTCTCAGAAGTATAATATTTAGCTGCTCCTGAACCATAAGAAACTAATGAAATTTTGTCTTTTATTTTATTGTTAAATAATGTAAGCTCCGATGTGAATGAATTAAATCTATTAGATAATGAAACTTCAAAAGTCTCTGATTGCTCTGGTTTTAAATCATAAGCTGTAGTTTTTGGTCCAAAGATAACATCCGAACCAAATCTTTTACCGTCTTTAAACAAAGGAGAAACAACATATAGCTCCGCAATATCAGGTGATCTATATCCTTGTGCATAATTAACTCTTAAGTTTGTATTATCGTTTAAGTTTTTTATAATTCCTGCTTGGAACGTGATTTTATTTTCAGCATTTGAAATATTGTCATATCTTGCACCAATTGTGGCATTTAATGTATCAGAAAATTCAATTTCATCTTGTACAAAAAGAGATTTATACTCAATAGTTTTTGTAATAAATTCACTTGAAGCAGGATTTGGATTTATTGCTCCTGATTCTCTCTTTTCTTTTCTATATTCAATTCCTGATGTAATAAAGTTTGAATCATTTAAAGCATATTTTAAATTTGAATCAAGTGTATCTATTGTTACATTTGCACTAAACTTTTTATTTGTTGGACCAGAAAAATTAATAGGATCAGTTTCATTTCTTTTTTTATAATAAGATCTATATACTTTGGTATCTATAGATAAATCATCATTTATAATATAATCTAAATCAAAAGAAGCATCAATTCTTCTATTTTTATCTTTTGAATTTACAGGAGTATTTTTAATTAAAGCAAGACCACCACTTGTAGTTTTTGCATTTCCCATATATTGTCCTTCAGTATTTTCAATAAAATAGTTTAAATCCATTCCTATTTTTAAATCATCACTTAAATCTTTTTCTAATCTTGTACCAATTGTTTTAACAGTAGATTCATCTCTATAAGTGACAGCTTGTTTTCCTGCTATATTATCCAAAGCATGAGCATTATTAGCTGCACCACTTGTAGGATCTGTTGCTTGTTGTGAATAAGATTTTGATACTGTAAATGGACTTGTATCATTTATAGAACCATAAACTTTATATTTTATGCTTTCATTTTTACCCATCGTGTTAAAATTAATATTTTTATTTCTAGCTTCATTATTTTTATTTGCACCATATTTCATATCTATTGATGTAGTATTATGATCTATTTTCTTTGTGATGATATTTATTACACCACCAATTGCATCAGAACCATATAAAGTTGACATAGAACCTTTTACAATCTCAATTCTCTCTATCATAGAAGCAGAAATTCTTGTCATTTCATAAGGACTTTCAGTCTCTGCTGATAACCTTTTCCCATCAATTAAGATAAGTGTTCCATTAGCACCAACACCTCTTAGTGAAATAGAAGCTTTTGATTTTGCACTTGGATGTGGAAAGTTTCCAAATTGGGCATTTATAGAAGGTATTTTTTTAAGTACAGTATCTAGTGTTGAAGCACCTGTTTTTTCTATATCTTCTTTACTTATAACTATAATAGAAGCACTAACCCCATCTATAGATTTTTCTGTTTTTGTTGCAGTTGTAACTTTGATTTCTTCTAATTGTGCAGCGTAGGTATTAGTAAGTAAACTAAGACAAGTGATTGTTGAAAGTAATATTTTCTTATGCATTTTTTTCCTTTAATGTGATATTGATTATCAATGATGAATACTAGCAATAGTTTTCTTAAATTAATATAATTTCGATAATCATTATTATAATTAAATGTAATTTAAGATGTTTTGTATTAGTATTCAAAAAAACAAAGGATTGAAAATGTTAAAAAAGATAATTATATCATTTGCTTTACTTCTTGTAGTAAATATAAATGCAGACGAAAAACTAGAAAAAATAGTTTTAAGTGGTCCAGTTGCTTCTGTTTCTCATCCACTTATCCATATGGTAAAAACAGGTGCGTTAAATGACATTGCAAAAAATGTTGAATTTAAACTTTGGAAAAATCCAGATGAATTAAGAGCTTTAACTTTAAGAAATAGAGCAGACTTTATTGCAGTTCCTATAAATGTAGCAGCAAATCTTCATAATAAAGGTGTAGATATAAAACTTCTGAATGTTTCAGTTTGGGGGATATTAGGAATGATTACAAGAGATAAAACACTTAAAACTCTTGCAGACTTTAAAGGAAAAGAAATAGCAATGCCTTTTAGAGCTGATATGCCTGATATTATTTTTGAAGAACTTGTAAGAGCTCAAGGAATGGATCCTAAAAAAGATTTTAAACTCAAATATATGAGTAATCCTTTTGATGCTATGCAAAATTTAATTTTAAGACAAGTTGATCATGCACTTTTAGCAGAACCTGCAATTTCAATTGCTTTAAAGAAAACAGGTTCATTTCCTTTAAAACTAATTGCACCTGATTTATACAGAAGTGCTGATTTACAAGATGAGTGGGGGAAAGTTTTTAATGTAGAAGCAAAAGTTCCACAAGCGGGTATGTCTGTTATTGGAGATATGATTTTAAATAAAAAGGTAATAAAAAGATTTAATGAAGAGTATGAAAAATCATTAAACTGGTATAAAAACAATCCAAAAGAAGCTGCAAAAATGGTTGTTGAAGAAATGCCAATGCTTGATGAATTAGGAGTTGAAGAGAGTATTAAACATGTGCAACTAAATACAGTAAGCGCACAAGATTCAAAAGCTGATTTAGAGTTTTTCTATAAATTATTAGAAAAAAACAATCCTAAGACAATAGGTGGAAAACTACCTAGTGATAGTTTTTACTTCTAGTAATCATGACATTATTTATCACAGCAAAAATTATACATATTTTATCAGCGATTTTTTTTATAGGTGTTGTGAGTTTTAGAACATTCATAATGCCTGTATTAAAAAATACATATGATAAAAGTGCTTATCAAAAGATTGATATGATGATAGGAATAAGAGCTAGAAATATTATAAAAATTAATAATATATTTCTTATTATTAGTGGGCTTTACTTACTTAGTTTTCATTTAGATGCTTTTACAATATTATTATTTTTTAAAGCTCTTGTAGGTTTAATAGTAGCACTTGGCTTTTATTTTGTGCCTGTTATTATGAAGAGGTTTACGCATATAGTTTGGTTTTCTCCTTTCTTTCATTATCTATATTTTAGTTTGATGATTTGTGTTGTTATAATTTCTCAAATTGTGTTTTATATATAAACAATGTAAATATTGATATTAATCAAGGAAAGAATAAATATCTTTAGATAAGATTTTAAGAATGATTATCATTAACATATTTATCGTAATGATAAAACTACAGATTAAGGACTTTTAGTGAAATTTATTATAAAAATATTAAAAGATTTTCCCGCATATTTATGGAGTGGTTGGGGAGCAATTGCTGCAATATTTCTTTTCATTGCTTCATGGGATGTCGGAAATCAAGTTTATGGAAATCTTGTACTTCCCTCACCACTAGAAACTTTTCAAACTTTATATTTAATGCTTCAAGATGAATTAGTAATCCAAGAGATAAAAACTACTTTATATCGAGCAGGAGTTGGTTTTGGAAGTTCTTTAATTTTTGGTTCTATTTTAGGACTTCTTGCAGGTTTCTTTGCAACAGCTTCTATGATGAGTCGACCTATTGTTACTATTTTAATGGGAATGCCTCCAATTGCTTGGATTGTTTTAGCAATGATTTGGTTTGGAATGGGTGATGAAACGGTTATCTTTACAGTTATCATAGCTTCTTTTCCTATTATTTTTGTTGGAGCCTTACAAGGAACTAGAACTTTAGAGGGTGATTTAAAAGAGATGGCGGATAGCTTTAATCTGCCTTGGCATATGAAGTTTATGGATATTTATTTTCCACATATCTTTTCTTATATTTTCCCAGCTTGGGTAAGTGGTCTTGGAATGGCTTGGAAGATAGTTATTATGGCTGAATTACTTGCAACTTCAGATGGTATTGGAGCTTCACTTGCAGTTGCTAGAAGCCAACTTGACACTCCAACAGCTTTAGCACTGGTTACTATTATGATTAGCTCACTGATGTTTATTGAATATATTATTTTAGAACCAATTAAAAGAGAGGTTGAGTTATGGCGAAGCTAGAAGAAGCAAATAATCTAAATAATGCAATTAATAAAGAAGTGGAAAGCCTAGAAGTAGAAAGATTAAATCATAACTTTGGTTTTACACAAATACTAAAAGATATAAACTTTTCTATAAAAAAAGGCGAGGTTTTATCTGTAGTTGGACCCTCAGGTGGTGGAAAAACTACTTTGATGCACTTATGTGCAAATCTTCTTGATGTTGAAGAAGGAAGTATTAAAAACTCTTTTACAAGTTCAGCTTTTGCTTTTCAAGAGGCAAGACTGCTACCATGGAAAAATGTTATTGATAATATTTCACTTGGACTAATTGCAAAAGGTACTAAAGCCAATATTGCAAAGAAAATGTCTGAAGAAATAGCTTTAAAGTTTGGTTTAGAAGAAGAAGATTTTGATAAATTTCCAAAAGATTTAAGTGGAGGAATGAAACAAAGAGTCTCTTTTGCAAGAGCTTTAGTGGTTGAACCTTCATTGCTTTTTTTAGATGAACCTTTTTCAGCTTTAGATATAGGTTTAAAAATGGAATTGCAAGCACATTTAATCCAAATGGTAAAAGAGAAAAATTTAACTATTTTATTTATTACCCATGATTTAATGGAAGCAATTAGACTAAGTGATAAGATACTTTTACTAGAAGCTGATCCTGGGCATATAATAAAAGAATTTACTTATGATTTAGCACAAGAAAGTAGAGATGATAAATTTGTTTATAACCAAACTGCAAAAATATTGCAAGATGAGACTATTATAAATACTTTTGAACTACAAGGAATAGGATTTAAATAATGGCAAATGAATTAAATGAAAATAAATTAAATAAAGAGCAGCCTTTACATGCTACAAATCACTATTTGTATTATCCTGATGAAAAAAATATACCTCCTTATTTAGCATATGGATTTAGACCTGTATTTTTATTACTAGCTCCTTATATGGTAATTTCAATGATATTATGGGGATTAGTTTGGAGTGGAGTTTTAAGTATACCTTTTATGAATGACACTTTAACTTGGCATATTTATGAAATGTTATTTGGAATATTAACAGCTGGAGTTATGGCATTTTTAACAACAGGAATACCTGAACTTTTTCCAGGAATGGTTCCTTTTGTTGGACGAAGATTAAAAATTATAGTTGTTTTATGGATTTTAAGTCGTATTAGTTTTTGGACAATTGATATTACAGGTATTTATTTAGCTGCAATTTTAAATATTGGAATGCTTGTTTGGTTATTGTGGTTTGCAAAAGAAGCAGTTTTAGATCCACTTCAAAGACATGCAAGTTTAGGATATAGCTTAATAGTTATTTTAGCAATTGAAGTATGGTTTTTTTCATCAATGTTAGGCTTTGCAAGTACAAATGGACTTTCTATCTTAACTGTAGCAATTGGTGCAATTGTAATCCTAGTTTTACTTGCTTTAAGAAGAGTAAACATGGAAGCTGTAAATGAGTTGATGGAAGATAAGGGTATTGATGATATTTATATTTCAAGACCACCTTTAACAAATCTTGCTATTTTTTGTGTAGCTATTTTTACTATTGTAGAATTTTTATATCCACAAAATAGTGCTTTAGGATGGATAGGACTTGCAACTGCTGCTTCAATACTAGCTCTTACAAGTGATTATATTTTAAAAGATAAATTCATCTTAAATCAAGGCTATGTAATATATTTAGCACTAATTCCAATCTTACTAAGCATAGGATACGCTTTAATGGGATGGGATTTATTAAACGATGATTTCTATGCAATCAATCACTTTAGACACTTTATTACAAGTGGGGGAATTGGCTTGTCTTATTTAGTTATTATGATGATAATTGGATATATACACTCTGGAAGACACTTAACAGTAAATATTTATACAAATATGATGGTGTTTTTAATAGTATTAGCTACTTGTATGAGAAGTTTAATACCGTTTTTTGAAAACTATACACATGAAATGTATCTTTATTCTTCAATACTTTGGGCAATTCCCTTTGCTATTTATATGAAAGTATTTTATAGTTTTTTACTAAATCCAAGAGCGGATGGAATAAAAGGGTAAAAAAATATTTATTGTCTGCCAAGATATCTTTCTAAGATAATCTTAGCAGCAATAGAATCAATTCTTCCATCTCTTTTGTATTTAATATCACCTTTCATTAAATCTTCTGCTTCAATTGAACTCATATTTTCTTCTTGAAGTTCATATGGAATTTCTAACTCTAAAAGTGCTACAAAATGTTTTATTCTTTTTTGCATATCTTCACTTGAACTAGGATATCCAACTACAAGTTTTTTGATATCCCACTCTTTTAAAAAAGTATTTACATCTCGTGCAGCTTGATTTCTATTTTTTCTTAAAATTGCATCTTTTGGTGTTACAATATTTGAGCTAACACAAATAGCAACTCCAATTCTTTTAAGACCCACATCAATAGAAGCTAGACTCAAGAAATTACTTCATTTGCAACATCAAATCTATTAGCAGTCATTAAATGTATTTTTGGATGAATTTTTCTAATTTCTTTATAAATATCTTGGCTTAAACGCATTCCAACTTTATACTCTTCTTCTGGTGATATTTTATGAGCATTTTCAAGTTGGTCAATCCAGTATTGTGGCACATGAATACCTGGAACTTGTGCTTCTAAAAATAGCGCAGTTCTTAGTTTTGTAATAGGGAATAATCCAAAAATTAATTGAGATTTTTTCTTATCACCTTCGACATCAGCTTTTGCTTTATCAAATGACTCAAGTAATTTCTTTGCATTATCAATATCAAATACAGGTTGAGAAATAATTCCTAAAGAACCATTTTGTATTTTATTATGCATTTTCTTTTCTAGTGTTGCGAAGTTTTTTGCATAAGAGTTTACAACTGAAAAAGGAAATATTTGCTTTGGTTCAATTTTAAAAGGATGACCTGCAAAATCCATTCCATAGTTAAAAGATTTTATAATTTTTAAAAGCATTAATGAGTTTGATTCAAATACACCTTTTGAGTGTGGTTGATCACTCATTTTAGCAGGATCTCCAGTTAGTGCTAAAATAGCACGTACATCAAAATCACTAGCACCTAATAAATCAGATTGTAAAGCAATTTTATTTCTATCTCTCATACTCATAGTTGCAATAACAGGTTTTTCAAATTCCATTTGTAATTTAAGGGATGCAAATAGTGCATTATATTTTAATTTTGCAAGTGGATTATCTGTACAAGAAAACCCATCTACTTTATTTTGTAATTTAAATTTTTTAATTCTTTCAATAATATTATGCATAGATGGTTCATGTTGTGGTGTTGTTTCTAATGTTAAATAATTATCTTCTTGAAGTTTTTGTAGTAGTGTTTCAAACATAGTGAAAAACAATCCTTTTAGTATATTTAGTTTAATTTAGATAATATTATATCCTTAAAAGACTAAAACTAGGGAAAATTAATGAAATTAGCTGTTTTTGATTTTGATTCAACACTTATGGATGGAGAGACAATTGACTTTCTAGCAGATGAGTTAGGAATAGGGCAAGAAGTTGCACATATAACTGAAGAGGCAATGTCTGGACGACTTGATTTCTTTGAATCTTTAACTACAAGAGTAGGTTTATTAAAAGGCTTAGAGTATAAAAAAGCTGTTGATATTTGTAAAGAATTACCATTAATGAAAGGTGCAAAAGAATTAATTCCAGCATTAAAAGAAAAAGGCTACAAAGTAGTTTGTTTTTCAGGTGGATTTAGAATAGGAACTAGTCCTGCAAAAGACGTACTAGGACTTGATGCAGACTTTTCAAATGTTTTACATGAAAAAGATGGAATTTTAACAGGACTTGTTGGTGGAGATATGATGTTCTCTCACTCAAAGGGTGATATGATTCAAAGACTTCAATCACTTTTAGGAGTTACTCGTGCAGATACTTTAGTATGTGGTGATGGAGCTAATGATTTATCTATGTTTGCTCATGCTGATACAAGAATTGCATTTTGTGCAAGAGATGTATTAAAAAAAGAAGCAAATATTATCATAGATGAAAAAGATTTAACAAAAATTTTAGAAAAAATATAAGGAAAATAGATGAGTTTAAAAGAAGATATTAATTACTCTTTATGGTGTGATTTTATAGAAAGAGACTTTTTAGAAAATAGATTTCAAGAGATAATAAAAGATAAAACTATTCAAGGTGCTACATCAAATCCTGCAATTTTTGAATCATCAATTTCAAATTCTGTTGCATATAAACAACAACTTGATATGTTACAAGCAAATAATGCAAAAACAATTTATGAAGAGTTAGCACTAACTGATATTAAAAGAGCAGCTGAGTTACTTTCACCCTTACATAAAGAAGATGCAGATGATGGATTTATTTCTATTGAAGTTGACCCTTTATTATGTGATGATGCACAAGGAACTATTGAAGAGGGCTTAAGGTTACACTCTTCAATAAATGCTGATAATGTGATGATTAAAGTACCTGCAACTGATGCTGGTTATATTGCAATGAGAGAATTAACTTCAAGAGGTATTCACGTAAATGCAACATTAATTTTTTCTCCAAAGCAAGCTATTAAATGTGCACAAGCACTTAATGAAGGTATTATAGAATCAAATAAAGATATTAAAGCAGTTGTTTCTGTTTTTGTTTCTAGATTTGACAGAATGTGTGATGGTGAGTTTATTACAAAAAATTTAGAAGCATCTAAATTAGGTATTATAAATGCTACTAAGTGTTATCATGAAATTAATAAGTTTAAGAACTCAAATATTAGAACACTATTTGCAAGTACTGGTGTTAAGGGAAATGAATTAGCTCCAAGTTATTATATTGATAATCTAATCTTTCCAAACTCTGTAAATACTGCACCTTTATCAACTATTGAAGATTGGTTAAAAGATGGAGTTAAAGAAGAGACTGAAATTATAAGTGAAGAAGAGTGTAATGAATATTTTGAAGAAATAAAAAACAAAAAAGTTAATATGGAAAAAGTTTATACTGACCTTTTAACGCAAGGTTTAGATGCATTCAAAGTTTCATTTAAAGATTTATTAGCAAAGTTAATTAATTAAGTTAACATATTTATTAATCTAGATTACAAGTTAGTAACAAAAATATCTAATTTCATTAAGATATTTTTGGATAACATTTTAAAAATATAAGAAAAAGGCAAAAAATGAAGAAGTGGCAACCAAATAGCTGGAGAGATTTTCCAATAAAACAACAACCAACTTATACAGACTTAGAAAAGTTGAAAAAAGTTGAAAAAGAGTTAGGCTCATATCCTCCACTTATTTTTGCAGGTGAAGCTTTGAATTTAAAAAATCAATTAGCTGATGTTGTAAATGGTAAAGCATTTTTACTTCAAGGTGGAGATTGTGCTGAATCTTTTGCTTCATTTGATGCAAACAATATAAAAAACTTATTTAAAGTTATGATGCAAATGTCAGTTGTTTTGACATTTTCAGGTGGTTGTCCTGTTGTAAAAGTAGGACGAGTAGCTGGACAATTTGCAAAACCTAGATCTTCTGATTTTGAAGAAGTTAATGGAATTTCATTACCTTCATATAGAGGAGATATTGTAAATGATATTGAATTTTCTGAAAAAGCTAGAGGTTCAAAGCCAAAGAAATTATTAAAAGCATATAATCAAAGTGCTGCAACAATGAATTTACTTCGTGCATTTTCACGTGGTGGAATGGCTGATTTAAATCAAGTTCATTTATGGAATACAGATTTTGTAAAAGATAATACTTTAGGTGAAAAATATGATGAGGTATCTTCTAAAATTACAGAAGCTCTTAATTTCATGAAAGCTTGTGGAATTACAAGTGAGACTACACCAAACTTAGCACAAACTAATCTATTTACTTCACATGAAGCATTATTATTAAACTATGAGCAAGCTTTAACAAGAAAAGATTCAATAACAGGTGATTGGTATAACTGTGCTGCTCATATGTTGTGGATTGGTGATAGAACAAGAGATTTAAAAGATGCTCATATTGAATACTTTAGAGGTATTAAAAACCCTATTGGATGTAAAGTAGGACCATCTATGAAAGAAGATGAATTAATCCAATTAATTGATACTTTAAATCCAGAAAATGAAGCAGGAAGACTTAACTTAATTGTACGAATGGGTGCAAACAAAGTTGGGGATTTTTATCCAAAATTACTTGAAAGAGTAAAAAGAGAAGGTAAAAATGTATTATGGTCATGTGATCCAATGCATGGAAATACTATTAAAGCTGATAATGGTTATAAAACTAGAGATTTTGAAGCAATATTAAGTGAAGTTAAGCAATTTTTCCAAATCCATAAAGCTGAGGGAACTTATGCTGGTGGAATCCATCTAGAAATGACAGGTCAAGATGTAACAGAGTGTACAGGAAGTGCTAGTTCTGCTGTTACAACTGAGGGCTTAGCTTCTAGATATCATACTCAGTGTGATCCAAGATTAAATGCTGATCAAGCTTTAGAATTATCATTTATGATTGCTGATACACTTAAAGAAGCTAGAAAAGATTTAATTATATAAACATATATTTTATTAGATATAAAAAAAGGGAAGTTAGATAACTTCCCCTTTTTTATTGATTAAGTATTTTATAAAAAAGTTTCTTTATAAATATCTTCATTAAAAGCTACTAAAACTTTTCCATCATATTCAACTACCGGTCTTTTAAAAAGCATAGGCTCTTTTTTTAACCATTCTGTTTTTCCATCATCATCTAAATTTAACTCTTTTAATTTTAAAGTTCTATATTTAGTCCCTCTAGAATTAAATAGTAAGTTTAAATCAGATTTTTCTATCCATGTGTCTACTAGATCTGAGCTTGGTGATTCTTTTTTAAAATCAAAAAAATCAACTTCTATTTCGTTGTCCTTAAAAAACCTTAAGGCTTTTCTAACAGAGTCACAGGTTTTTATTCCATAAACCTTTAACATCTTTCTTCCTATTCTATAATTTTTGGTACTACAAAGTACCCATTTTCACTTTTTGGTGCATGTTTTAAAATGTGATTTGATAACTCTAAATCTTGACTAGCAACATCTTCTCGAAGTGGACTTCCACCTTCAATTGTACTAAATGTTGCTTCAATACCTGATACATCAATCTCTTTTAAATTCTCAACAAAATTAATAATATCAGCAAGTTCTGCTTTTAAATTCTCTTTTTTTGACTCATCTATTTCTAAACTAGATAGTTTTGATAGTTTTGTAATTAAGTTATCATCAACAGTCATATTCTTCCTTATAATTTCTAATATTTTTTCATTTTAACATAAAAATAAAAAATCTTCTTTTAATCTACGATCTTTTAGCGTAAAACTCTTTTTTAAACTCAATCCAGTTATCAGCTAAAATAGCTTCTCTAGCTTGTGTCATAAGATTTAAATAGTAGTGAATATTATGCATTGAACCTAATCTAAAGTATGTCATTTCACCAGCTCTATAAAGATGATTTAAATACCCTCTTGAGAAGTTTTTACATGTATAACAATCACATAAAGGATCAATAGGTCCCTCGTCTTCTTTAAATACGGCATTTCTTACATTTATTCTTCCAAATGATGTAAAAAGTGTTCCATTTCTAGCATTTCTTGTAGGCATTACACAATCAAACATATCAACACCACGTTCAATATTTTCAATTAAATCTTCAGGAGTTCCAACACCCATTAAATATCTAGGTTTATCTTTTGGCATAAAATCTGTAGTCCACTCAACCGTTTCATACATATCAGCATTAGGTTCCCCAACACTTAACCCACCAATTGCAAAACCATCATAGTCTTCCATTGCACATAATTGTGTAGCACTCATTTCTCTAAATTTTTTACTAGTTCCACCTTGGATAATTGCAAAAATATTTTGATTAACTCCAATACCTTTTGCTTGTTGCTCTTTGTGATAAGTAATTGCTTCTTGTGCCCAAGAAGTTGTTCTTTGAATTGATTTTTCAATTCTTTCATCTGTATTTGGTAAGGCTACTAAATCATCCAATATCATCATAATATCAGAACCTAAATCATACTGAGTATCAAGTACACTTTGTGGTGTAAAGAAGTGCTTACTTCCATCAATATGTGATTTAAACATAATTCCATCTTCATGTTGTTTCGTATTTTTACTAAGTGAGAAAGCTTGGAAGCCTCCTGAGTCTGTTAAAAAAGAGTTAGGAAATTTTGAAAAGCCATGAAGTCCTCCAAATTTTTTAACTATTTTACTTCCTGGTCTTAAGTATAAATGGTATGTATTTCCTAAGATGATTTTTGCACCCATTTCTAACATGTCATTTGCATCAAGAGTTTTAACTGTTCCTTGTGTTCCAACTGGCATAAATACTGGTGTTTGAATTGTACTATGAGCTGTTTTAATTGTACAAGCTCTAGTTTTGTGGTGTGATGTTGCGTCTATTTTAAATTCCATTAAATATAGTAACCTTTCTTTAAATTAAAAGAATTATATCTAAAGTTGATTAATATATAAATTTATAATTATTAATTTTATACATAGCTTCCTAAGTTGCTTTATTCTAATTATTTATTTCTTTGCATTTTTTAGTTATACTTTAATATTATAAATTTGACAAGGAAATAAATGAAATTATTATTATCTTTATTATTGAGCCACTTGCAGATTATAAAAAACAACCCGTAATTTAAGCTGATTTAAATTTTAAAAAGTTGAATTGAACTTCAGATAAGTTATAATTTTTTACTACAAAAATTTAACAGAAGAGCGATTCAACTTATGGAAACTATTTTACCAAAAATATCTTCAAGTCTATCTAAAATATGGACTAAGGTTTTAAATCTTGAAAACTCACTTTTTCCTGCTTTAAAAGAGGAACTTAGATTAGATGAGTTATCAAATAAAGAGCAAAAACTTATCAAGATATTAGATTTTGCACAAATTGAGAAAAATGTTATAGTAGTATCTCTCACAAATACTCCAAAGGATAGGGAAGAGATTGCGAGAGCTTTTATAGCAAAAAGTGTTTATAATCTCCAAACAACACGAGACCTTATAGATAGACTTCGTATTGACAGAACACTACGAGTATTGTGTGGATGGAGATATACAAATGATATTCCAAGTGAATCGAAATTTAGTAGAGTATTCAAAGAATTAAGTGATTTAAATATAGCTCAGAAGACTCATGAACAGTTTGTCAAAGAGTATCTAAGTCAAAAGACATTTTTTTATAATGCAACAGATGCCACAAAAATACCACTCAGAGAAAAAGCTGTAAAAAAAGAGAAAGTAAAAAAGGTCAAGAGAAAAGCTGGTCGTCCTAAAAAAGGCGAAGCAAGAGAAGCAATAAAACCAAAGATATTAGAACAACAAAAAGAAATGCAAACAGTAGAAGAGATGCTATGTTTAGTCTCTACAGAGTGCGGAGTTGGTATAAAACAAAATTCCAAAGGCAATAAAGAAGTATGGATAGGCGGTAAACTGCATATTAGTGCAGTAGATGGAGATATACCAATAATAGCATTTTATTCAGGTGCTAATGTACATGACTCATCAGTATCACTCCCTTTGATACAAGAAACAAGCAAAAGAGTGAACTATCTTTATGACTTACAAGATGCAGGATATGATGCAGATATTATTAGAGAGTTTTCAACTGCATTAGGACATCGTCCAATCATAGACATCAATCCTAAAAACTCGAAAGAACTCAAAGTAAAAATAGAAGTTCAAAAAGATGAACAAAAGAAGTTTGAAATGTTAAGCCTTGTTCAAAGTTCTGATACACATCACTATAACCAAAGAAGTATGGTTGAGCGAGTAAATAAATACCTCAAAGAAGATTTCGGGTGTAATACAATTTACTATCAAGGAGCTACAAAAGTAGCTTCCGTCCTAGCATTTGGAATACTTTCAGTTTGTATTCATCAGAGTTTGAAACTGGTGACATGACTTTTAGCTAAACACACTAAAATTAGCTCACTTTTACAACGCGACCATCAAGCACGCACCCAATAAAAGCTTTTAACTAAAATTGACCCATAAAGCAGTAAAATGATTAAAAGTTAAAAAGATCTGGTTGAGAAGTTCGGTAGTCTTACAAATTCACTAGTTTATGATGGTTGAATTTGCAAGTGGCTCTATTATGTTCAAGTATAATATTTGCTCAAACAAAAGAGTTTACATTAAAAGAAGCAATAAATATTGCTTTACAAAACAATCATCAAAGTAAGATTTCAAAAGTTGCTTTAGAAATTGCAAATGCCCAATATAATCAGGCACTTAGTGCAAATTACCCAGCTATAAATGCAATGGTTGTAGGACAAAGACTTAAAGAAGATGTTGTTTTTCAACAACGAGGTGAATTTGCACTTTCCCCAGAAATGGTTGGATTATTTAGTCAATTATCAGGAGGTGCTGTGAGTATTACAACTACACCAGCAAATATTGATACAACAGCATTAGGTCGAGATACAGTAAAGGGGTCATTAAACCTTTTATATCCTTTATTTACAGGTGGAAAGATATCTTCTGTTATTGAACAAGCTAAATTAAATAAATTATTAGCAATGAATACAATTAAAAGAAATGATTTAACAGTTGTTTATGATATTAAAAAATATTTTTATGGATATGTTTTAACAAATGAATTATACGAAATTGCAAAATCTACACTTGATAGAATGAATTATGTTTCTGATTTAACAAAGCAGTTTTATGAAAGTGGTAGTTCATTAAATGTAAAAAAAACTGATTATTTATCAATTCAAGTTACAGTTGCTCTAATTGAATCAATTGTTGCAAAAATTGAAGCAAATAGATTTATGGTAAAATCAGCATTAGCCAATGCTATGGGTTTAGCATGGGATAGTGAAATAAATCCAAAATATACAAATAACGAATTATTACCTCCAGAATACTCTTTATCAAAATTAGTTCAAGATGCATATAAAACAAATAGTGATATTAGAAAAATGGATATTGCTTTAAAAATATCAAAAGAACAAATAAAAGAACAAAAAGCTGGTCATTATCCAAGTGTTGCATTAATGGGTGAGCTTTCTCATACTTATAACTCTTATGAATTTGGATACTTATCTGATGATAAAGAGAACTCTTGGAATGTAGGATTTGCTGCTGAAATTCCACTTTTTGATGGTTTTAAAACAACAAATATGGTAAATGAAAAGAAGTTAGAAAAAAAGAAACTATATTTATTACAAGATATGTTAAAAGAGGGTGTTGCTCTACAAATTAAAAATGAACTTAATAATGCTCTTCTTGGTTTTAAACAAATCCAAACACTAAAAAAAGCTAAAAAACTAGCACGTGATAGTAGAGAATTGAATATAAGAGGTTATCAAATTGATGCTATTACTCCACAAAAAGTAATAGAATCACAATATATAGAATCTTATGTAAAAGCTGATTATTTAAAATATGTTCATGATTATTTATTATCATTAGCAAAAATTGATAACTTAATAGGTAAAGAAGTAAAGTGAAAAATTAGCTTTATTTCTGCTGTTATTAATTTAAAAAAGATATAATGTCCAAATGAAAAAAATCTTGATTATTTTAGACGGTATTGTTGCAAAAAAATTAATGCACAGAATCGTAGAAGCAAATACTGGCGATAATGCTTATGATATTATATACATGAGTGATGTTATCCTACCTGTTCAAAAACCTTCGAATTTTACATTTTATAAGTTTGATCCGACATCAAAATCAAAATTAGCAATGGTTTTAGATAAAAATATTCATACTGAAGTATTAATTGCTCTTAATTCAAAAGATGAGATGATTAATGTAACTAAGAATATTAGAAGTCATAAACAAAATTTACAAATGACTGTACTAGATTATTGGGGATTGGATTTTAAAGACCAATATATTAATGTTTATAAAGGTATCGAAGTTCTTGCAAATGGAATGGTTGAAAGACTTCCAAATATTCCTGTAGTTGCTCAAAATATTGGTTTAAAACAGGGTGAAATCATGGAGATTAGAGTTCCTTTTGGAAGCTCTTATGCTTACAGATATTTAGGCTCAATTGAACAAAAAGAGTGGAAAATATTTGCACTTTATAGAAATCAACAACTTGTAAATATCAAACCATCTTTAGTACTAAAACCAAATGATGTAATTTTAGTAGTTGGAAAACCTTATGTTTTAATGCAAGTATATAATGCAATTGGAAAAACACAAGGGCAATTTCCTATGCCTTTTGGACACAATATTTACTTATATTTAGATCTGTATTTACAAGATGAATTAAGTGTGAAAAAAGCTATTGATGAAGCAAAAACCTTAAATCAAAAATTAAAAAACAATAAATTAATTATTAGAATTACAAGACCTACAACACCTGCGATTATGAATTACATAAAAGAGAAATTAAAATATTTTGATAGCATTGTTGTAAGAATTGATTATTCAAGTAAGGGATTTAATAAAATTCTAAAAGAAGACTTTAGGAAATATGATATTGGAATGATGATTTTAACACAAGAAATGTTTAAAGAAAAAGACTCTCTAACAAAGATAATTGACTTTAAAGTTCCTATTTTTAAGCTAGGAAATGAAAGCTTAAAATCTATAAAACAAACTGTTGTTTTATTAAATGATACTCACTCTTATGAGCAAATATCTCCAATAGTATTTGATGTTGCAAGTCAGATAAAAACAAAAACAAGAATTTTTGATTTAGACCCAATTGGTGAAGAAGAAGATAAAACAAACCTTTTAGATCATTTTGAGAATTTAGCAAAAATATTTAATGAGAAAATTGAGATTGTTTCAAATAATCAAAATCCAATTAGAGAGTTAAAAAAAGAAAAAAACATGCTACAAATCTTACCTTTAAAACAAGAGATGCTTAAAAAAAGATTTTCATGGAAATTCTTCTATACAAATACTGATTTTATATCTTTTGATATGAATAAATATAATCAATTATTAGTTCCAATAGTTGAAGAACAATAGAAATCAAGGAAAAATTAAATGAATTTTGAAAAATACCCTTTTGAAAGATTAGCAGAAACTTTAGCTGATATTACACCAAATGAAAAGTATGAATTATCAGCTTTAACTATTGGTGAACCAAAGTTTGAGACACCAGACTTTATTCAAGAAGAGTTGCAAAAGTCTACTTCTTTATTGAAAAAATATCCAGCATCAGCAGGAATCCCTGAATTAAAAGATGCAATGATAAACTTTGTAAATAAAAGATTTAATCTTACTTTAGACTATACACAAATTATTCCAACTTTTGGAACAAGAGAAGTATTATTTAACTTTCCTCAATTTGCTTTATTTGATAAGAAAAATCCTACTATTGCTTTTACAAATCCTTTTTATCAAATTTATGAAGGTGCTGCAATAGCTAGTAGGGCAGAAGTTATTCATATTGATTTAACAAAAGAGAATGATTTTAAAGCAGAACTTAGCGTTGAGCAATTAAAAAAATGTGATTTAGTTGTACTTAACTTTCCAAATAACCCAACATCTGCATCTATGAGTAAAGAAGAGTTAGGGGAATGGGTTGAAAAAGCATTAAAATATGATTTTATTTTAATAAATGATGAGTGTTATTCTGAAATCTATTTTGATGAGAATAATAAACCAGCTTCACTTTTAGAAGCTAGTATTTTAGTTGGAAATGATAAGTTTAAAAATGTTTTAGTGATGAACTCAATTTCAAAAAGAAGTAGTGCACCTGGTTTACGAAGTGGATTTATCGCAGGTGATGCAAAAATACTTAAAAGTTATATGCAATATAGAACTTATGTAGGTTGTGCATCTCCTGTTCCTTTACAACAAGCAGCTGCAGCTGCTTGGAATGAAGAGAGTCATGTAGAATATTTTAGAAGTATTTATAAGAAAAATTTTGAATTAGCACGTGACATTTTAGGAGTACAAACTCCACAAGCAACATTTTATATTTGGCTAGAAGTTGATGATGAAATAGAGTTTACAAGAGAATTATACAGACAAAAAAACATTAAAGTATTACCAGGGTCTTTTTTAGGTAGAGAAGGTATTGGAAAAGGTTATGTAAGAATTGCACTAGTTGAAAATGCAGCAAAAACAGAAGAAGTATTAAAAAGATTAAAGGATTTTATTGATGGATAAAGAGCAATTAAATGATGCAAGAACAAATCCAGACTTTCTAAAGTATTTAGAAGAGGCTAGAGTTAAATCTATTGCAGAAAAGAATATAAATGTAATGTATGAAACATTAGATTCAATGTTAATTTTAGATTTAGATGAAGAAAAAATTAATAAACTTTATGAAGAGATTTTAAAAACTTCTTTTGAAAATGTTGAAAAAATAGTAAATAAGAATGAAAAACTAAAACTAGAAAATGAAAACTTACTTTATGTAAGAGCATTTTATGAACATGCAATTGAAAAATGGTCATATGATAATTTTGATGGTGCAAAAGAGCTAGTTTTTGTTTTAGCAAATATTACTGATGATGAACCATTAGAAAAAGCTTTAAATGTCTTATTAATCGTTTTATCAACAAGAAATCAATTAGACTTTTTCTATGATACAAGTGTTGACCATGAAAAAGAGAGTAGTGAAGAAAAATATGGTTACTTTATTATGAATTTCAAATTCAATACAGATGAATTTTTAAATGATAATAAAGAAACATTAGAAAAAGAGTATAAAAATTTAAAACACTTATTGGATAGCTAATGAAAGTACATTTTATAGGAATAGGTGGAATTGGACTTTCTGCCTTAGCACGATTTTTAAATAATGATGGTCATGAAATATCTGGTTCTGATATGAAAGATTCACCTATTACAAAAGAGCTTCAAAATGAAGGTATAAAAGTTTCTTGTCCTCAAGAAGCAAAGAACATAAAAGATGATTTTGATTTAGTAATATACTCAGCTGCAGTTACAGATGAAAACCCTGAATTAATTCAAGCTAGACTTAATCAAATTAGGACACTTTCTAGAAAAGAAGCACTACCAATTGTCTTAGGAGATAAGAAAAACTATTGTGTTGCTGGTGCTCATGGTAAATCAACTACAACAGCGATTTTAGCTTCGATTTTACAAAGCTCAGCTTTAATTGGTGCAATTTCAAAAGATTTTGGTTCAAATTTTAGATATGTAAATGATTTAGTTGCTTTTGAAGCGGATGAATCTGATGCTTCTTTTTTACTTTCAAATCCATACTGTGCAATTGTTACAAATGCAGAGCCTGAGCATATGGAATATTATCATTATGATTATGATAAGTTTTATTCAGCTTATGAAAGTTTTATTGCACTTGCTAAAAAAAGAGTATTAAATGGTGAAGATAAAGATATTGCTAAATTGAAAATAGAAGAAGCTACTTATTTATATCCAAGTGTTGATATTAAAAATTTATCATATACATTAAAAGATAAAGAGCCTTGTACTAGATTTGATTTAAAAGATTTAGGTACTTTTGAAGTTTGGGGCTTTGGATATCATATCGCAGTTGATGCATCTTTAGCAATAATGGCTGCTTTAAATGAACTTGATGTTGAAAGTATAAGAACTAACCTTTTAAAATATAAAGGTATTAAAAAAAGATTTGATGTTGTTCAAGCAAATGATAAGTTTGTTGTAATTGATGACTATGCTCATCATCCAACTGAAATTGAAGTAACTATGAAATCAGTTGAGTTATATGATAACTTAACAAATTTAAATAATAGAATTGTATTATGGCAACCACATAAATATTCAAGAACAAGTGATAATCTTGAAGGTTTTAAGAAATGTTTTAGAAGATGTGATGAGTTAATTATCCTTCCTATTTGGACAATTCCTGGTGAGCAAAAAATAGATATTGACTTTGAAAAAGAATTTGCCTCATATAATCCAATTTTTGCTGATAGAATCTCTTCAACAAATGGAAGAATAGATTTAATAAAAGATGAAAAGATTATAAAAAGTTATGATGAGGGAATATTCTTAGGCGTTGGTGCTGGAGATATTACTTATCAACTTAGACACTAATTTTTTAAACTGCTTTAATATTTAATAAAGCAGTTTATACTAAAATTATATATCAAGCTTTAAAAAGGCAGGTATTATGAAAGTTTTAGTTAGAAAATTTTTACAAAAAGAATCAACATCAGGCATTATCTTAATGGCTGTTACTGTTCTTGCTTTAATATTTAGTAATACATTTTTATCAGAATTTTATACAAACTTTTTACATACAAATATTGAATTTAAAATAGGAAGTATTTTAGAAATATCAAAACCTTTAATCCTATGGGTAAATGATGGTTTGATGGCTATTTTCTTTCTTCTTATTGGTTTAGAGATAAAAAGAGAACTCTTACTTGGACATCTTTCTACTTTCTCAAAGATTGCTCTTCCTGCAATTGCTGCAGTTGGTGGAATGCTAATTCCCGCTTTAATCTACGTTTTTTTTAATTATAATGATGAGTTTGCTTTAAGAGGTTGGGCAATTCCAACTGCAACTGATATTGCTTTTGCTTTAGGTATTGTTTCTCTTTTAGGAAAAAGAGTACCCGTTTCACTTAAAATATTTTTAATGGCTTTAGCAATTTTTGATGATTTAGGAGCTATTTTAATTATTGCGTTTTTCTATACTTCAAGCTTATCTCTTAGCTCTTTATTCTTTGCATTAATTTGTATAATAATATTAATTACAATGAATAAAATGCAAATAACTCTAGTAAGTGCTTATGCTTTAGTTGGCTTAGTTTTATGGGTTTTTGTACTTAAATCTGGTGTTCATGCAACTTTAGCTGGAATTATACTAGCTTTTACAATTCCTCTTAATGCAATTAATGAAAGAAGAAAACGTGTATCCCCTGTAAAAAGTTTACAACACTATATACATTTTTGGGTTGCATTTTATATTTTGCCAATCTTTGCATTTGTGAATGCAGGAATAGATTTAAGAACATTAGAAATGAGTCAAGTTTTTAATCCTGTATCTTTAGGAATTATCTTAGGACTTTTTGTAGGTAAGCAAGTTGGTGTAATGCTATTTGTTTATTTAGCGGTTAAGTTTAATTTTGCAAAATTACCTAGATGTACAACTTGGGCTCAAATATATGGAATAAGTGTACTTACTGGTATTGGATTTACTATGAGTTTATTTGTAGATTCACTAGCTTTTGAAGACTCATCCCAGTTTTTTTATACAGATAAATTAGCTATTTTAATAGGCTCAATATTATCAGGTCTTGTGGGCTATTTAGTTTTATTAAAATCAAAAGGGAAAAAGCATTGCTCTATTTCTTAACTTAGAGAAACTCTTGCATTGTTAATTACTATTTTTCCCTCTAGTTCATATTCAAGTACTCTATTTCCAAATTTTAAAATAGCTTCTTCATAACTTGGGCTACTTTCACAAAAAAGTAGAAATTCATCTTTTGTTTTTTCAATCTTATTAGTATTTGTAACTTGTGATATGAACTCATCTATATCATATATAGGTTCAATTAAACCTTTTTTCACAAGCTCTTGTGTTCCTAAACTCTCACCAATTCTGTGTGGTAAAGTATAGATTTTTTTCTTCATTTTTAAGGCATATTGTACAGAGGTAAGACTTCCTGAGTTTAAATCAGCCTGTGTTACTATTAAAATATCTCCTAAAGCAACTACTATTTCATTTCTTAAAACAAAGGTATAGTTTCTGGCTTTTTCACCCTCTTTATATGCAGATAATACTAAACCTTTTTGTTCTATATTTGAAATAAGATTTTTATTTACACTTGGATATCTTATATCTAAGCCATTTGCTACAACAGCGATTGTATTTTCAGGCTTTGCTGCAAGATGAGATATTGCATCTACACCCATTGCAGCTCCACTTACAATACAAATATCTAATGAAGAAAGCTTATGTGCTAACTTATGAGTAAACTCTTTTGTATATGAGTTTGGTCTTCTTGTTCCAATAATTGATATTTTTTTCTTTTTTAAAAGTTCCTTTTTCCCAATATAAAAAAGTTCACTAGGATATTTTTTCATATTTTCTAACTCTTCAATTTTAAAGTTTACTTTATTTATCATGATACTTCTTTGCTTATAAAATAATAATTAATATTATAACTTTAAAAGCTTAAATAAAAGGTTTTATTATATAATAAAATAATAGGAAGATAAAGGTGTTGTATTGAAGATTATTTTTACACAAAGTGATAGTATAGATGAATTTAAAAGACAATTAGAAGAGATAATAAAAGGTTCAAAATCAATATTAATACTTTCATGTGATGAAAATAATTATAATTTAGAATTAATGAATAATATATTGTCTAAATATAATACTCCAATATTTGGTGGAATTTTTCCTCAAATAATATACAAAAATAAAGCATATAAAAAAGGTGTTATTTTTATATCTTTAGATGATGAAATAGATGTTTTTTATATAGAGAATTACTCTAAAAAACATATAAATGAATTAAATTACTTAATAGAAGAAAATTATGGTTTTTTAGAAGAGATAAAAACAATGTTTGTATTTATTGATGGTTTAAGTAAAAGCATAGATAAGATACTAATTTCACTTTTTGATAACTTTGGATTAACAATTAATTATATTGGAGCAGGAACAGGAAGTTTAAGTTTCGAACAAAAACCTTCAGTTTTTACAAATAAAGGTTTACTTTATGATGCCATGTTATTAGCAACAAGTAAATTAGATAGTTCTTTAAGTGTAAAGCATGGCTGGGATACTATTTCTTCCCCTTTAAAAATCACTTACTCAAGTGATAATATTATACATGAAATGAGTATGAAAATGTAGTGAAAAAATATAAGAGTATAGTTGAAACTTTATGTGGGAAAACAATAAATAGTAATAATTTTTATGAAATATCACAGTATTATCCTTTTGGAATAAATAAACTCTCTGGAGAAGTAATTGTAAGAGATTTAATAAAAATTGAAGATAATAATATTATTACAGTAGGAAATATATCTGAAAATTGTTTTATTTCTATTTTAAATAGTGATGAAGAAAAATTAATAAAAGCTGCAAAAATTGCTAAAAATGAAGTATCTATGGAAAAAGATAATTTTACTTTTGTAATTGATTGTATATCAAGAGCTTTAATATTAGAGGATAGTTTTCAAAAAGAGTTAGATATTTTATATGAAAAAGGCGAAGTTTTAGTAGGTGCTCTAACTTTAGGTGAAATTGCTAATAATAAGAACAAATATTTAGAATTCTATAATAAGACGATAGTCGTATCAAAAATAGAGAAAAAAAATGACAAATAACCAATTACATAATGCACTCTTTGAATTATTACTAAATATTGGAACATCTTTTGATTTTAAGGAATCTGCAAATAACGCTTTACTTAGTTATATTCAGCAATTAGATTGTGCAGGAATAATTTTATATGAAAAAAATGATAAAGAATATAATCCTATAGTATATAAACCAAAAGTTTTACAAAGAGATATTTTTCATAAAAAAGTTTTTGAAATATTTATAAAAAAGTTAGATACTGAAAGTGATTTATTCAAAGATAATTTACCTTTTATAATAAATAAAAATAAAACAAATTATTATATCTACAAATTAGAAAATTTCGGATTTTTACTATTTATAAAGAATGCAATAGCTTTTGAAAACCACATTATTAAAGCATTAAGAACTGTAAATGATAAGTTTGCTAAATCATTAGAATCTTGCAGAAACCTAGAGCAAATTAGGCAAAAAGATAAAATGATATTTAGACAATCAAAGATGGCAGCAATGGGTGAGGTTATTGAAAATATAACTCACCAATGGAGACAACCTTTATCTTTAATATCATCAACTGCAAGTGGAATAAATATTTTGATGGATTATGGTAAGTTTGATGAAAAAGAACTAAAACCATTACTTAATGATATAGTTGATAAAACAAGCTATTTATCTCAGACAATTGAAGATTTTAAATCATATTTTAATAATGATGTATCAAAATCAAATTTCTTTATAAACTCGCTTTTTATAAAGACTTCAAATTTTTTGTATTCAAGACTAAAAAAAGCAAATATAGAATTTATACTAAATAATACAAATGATATAGAAATCTATTCATATAAGAACCAATTAATGCAAATTATTATGAATATTCTTAATAATGCAATCGATGAATTAGAAAAATTAGATTTAGAAAGAAAACTTATCATAATAGATATTACTAATGAAGAGGGTTTTGCTGTTGTCTCAATAAAAGATAATGCTTTTGGAATTCCATCTTCTTTATTAAATAAAGTTTTTAATCCTTATTTTACTCGCAAAGAAAAAGGTACAGGATTAGGTCTTTCAATGTCAAAAGAGATTTTAGAAAAATATATAAAAGGAACAATAATTGTAAGTAATCTTGATTTTGTATTTGATGAAAAAGAATATAAAGGTGCTAACTTTACTCTTAAAATACCTATAAACTAAATATTATAGATATGGAAGTTTATTTATAAAGATTGGTTCAATACCTTTTAATAGATGTTTTGATTCTTTTAATACTTTTATTGTCATTGAATAAGGATGTCCAATTGCAATAGCATAACCTCTTTTTCTTGCAATTTTTATAGCTTTTTTTAATTGGTTTTGAATATATTCAAAATTTCTTTCATTATCAAGAAATGTATTTCTTACAATATATGGCATTCCATATTTTTTAGCATATTTTTTAGCAACACTTTTAGCAGTTGTTCTACTATCTACAAAGACAAAATTATATTTTTTTAAAGCTCGAAATAGTTTATCCATAGCATCATCATTTTGTGTAAATACTGAACCTGTATGGTTATTTGTATATTTTGCTTTTGGATATTGTTGTCTTAATTTTTTTACAATACCTTCAATTTTTGCATAAGAATCATTAATAGTTAGTGTAATCTTCTCTTTAGATTTAAATTTAGGTGAAGCTTGCATTGGAAAATGAATCATATGAACAGGCAAGTCTTGTGCAATTTTAGCAGATTGAGAATGACCTTTTTGTGGAGGAAGAAAAGCCATAGTAACATCATATCCAATATCTAAGATGGCTTGTTTTTGTCTATTGCTACTTACATCATCAATTATTATTGCAAGCTTTGGTTTAGTTTGATTGTTATATTTATATAAATCTTTTTTGCTTTTTATATTATTTGTTTGTTTTGCTTCTTCTTTTTTAACTTTTGTAATTTCTTTTTTTATTTTTTCTTTCTTAGTATCTTTAGTTTGAGGTTTTTCTTCTTCATCTATATGAACTTTTTCAAACTCTTCTGTTTGCTCTTCAAACTTCTCTTTTGAAGGTTCAATTTTATCAAAGTATTCATCTAGTTTTTCATTTTGGAATTTTTTTAGGTCATTTATTGCAGGTGTAGTTTTTTGCAGTTTTTCTTTTTTAAGAATATCATTAATATTTTTATTTGAATTTTCATTAGGGTTTTCATTTTTCATTATAAAATAGCTCAAGCCACTAGCTATAAATGCAAATAAAAATATTAGTAGAAAGATTTTTACTAATTTAGATTTAGGAATTGATGATGATTGTTTTTTTCTTTTAGTTTGTTTTTTACTCATAATTTAAAAGTAAATAAGAAGAGAAATTCTCTTCTTATTTTAATATTAGTTTTTGTCTTGTTGTACGATTTTATTCGCAGCAATCCAAGGCATCATTTCTCTTAGTTCAACACCAGTTTTTTCAATTAGTGTTTCTCTTTGATTATTTCTTTCAGCATTCATTCTTGGGTATCCAGATTGACCTTCTAAGATAAAGTCTTTAGCAAATCTACCATCTTGAATTTCTTTTAATAATTCTCTCATAGCTGCTTTTGACTCATCATTAATGATTCTCTTACCAGCAATATAGTCACCATATTCAGCAGTATTTGAAATAGAATATCTCATATCTGCAATTCCACCTTCAAACATTAAGTCAACGATTAATTTTAACTCATGTAAACACTCAAAGTATGCCATTTGTGGATCATATCCAGCTTCAGTTAATGTTTCAAAACCAGCTTGAACTAATGCAGTAGCTCCACCACATAATACAGCTTGCTCTCCGAATAAATCAGTTTCAGTTTCATCTTTGAAAGTTGTTTCAATAATTGCAGTTCTTCCACCACCAATTGCTGAAGCATAAGATAATGCTAATTCTTTTGTGTTTCCAGTTGCATCTTGGTGAATTGCAATTAAATCTGGAATTCCTCCACCTTTTACAAACTCAGATCTTACAGTATGACCTGGAGCTTTTGGAGCTACCATCATTACGTTGATATTTGCAGCTGGTGCAATTCTTCCATAGTGAATGTTAAATCCGTGTCCAAATGCTACAGTAGCACCATCTTTTAAGTTTGCTGCAATTTCATTTGCATAAATATCAGCTTGGTTTTCATCTGGTAATAAAATCATTACGATGTCTGCAACAGCAGATGCTTCAGCAACAGTTTTAACTTCAAAACCTTTAGCTTCAGCTTTAGCCCATGAAGAACCATTTTTTCTTAAACCAACAACAACTTCAACACCAGAATCTCTTAAGTTTTCTGCGTGTGCGTGACCTTGTGATCCAAAACCAATCATTGCTACTTTTTTTGATTTAACTAAATCAATATTACAATCTTTATCATAGTATACGTCTAATGCCATTATTATGTCCCTCTTAGTAAAATTTTAGAGATTATACTGAAAAAAAGTTAAAAACTTGGTAATTCATTATAAAAAAGAGTAATACTCAAGATATTTTAGCTAGGATTACAAGATATATATACAAGGAATAAAATTGCTAAAAGAGCTTTTTACAAAGATACAAACACAAAATAATAGCTATAGTAAAATTGAATTAATTGAAATTGAGAAATTTATAAAAAAAGGTATTATTATAAAATTAGATAATGATTTCTATGAACTTAATTCAAAATATAAAGTTGCAATTGTTAATGTAGGAAAAAACTTAGTAATACTAGAAGATTTAGTAAGTGAACACAAAAATATTAAAATAGAGTTTGATAATTTAAATGGTGCATACAATGGAGATTTAGTATTAGCTAAAAGAGTTTTTAATCCAAGGTCAAGAATCAAAGCTAATATTATTGAAATCTTAGATGGTAAAAAAAATGATATTTTAGTTTATATAAAAGATAAATCTTTTTATACAGTAAAAGAGAATATAAAATTAGAAAACAAAGGTGCATTACAATATAAAGAAGGAGATGTTCTTCTTGTTGTTAATCAATCTTTAGATTTAGTAAAAAACTTAGGAAATATAGAAGATCCTAAAGTCGATGAGTTAATATCGTTACACTTATACCATGAAGAGATAAGATTAGAAAAACCTTTAGAAGTTGATGCGAAAATGGATGATAAAAATCAAAGAGTTGATTTAACACATCTTCCTTTTTGTACAATTGACCCAAACTCTGCAAAAGATCACGATGATGCGATTTATTATGATGAGGAAGAAAAAGTATTATATGTAGCTATTGCTGATGTATCTTATTTTGTAAAAGAGGGAACTGCTCTTGATAGACTTGCATTTTTAAAATCTACTTCAGTTTATCTACCAGGAAAAGTATTACCAATGCTTCCAAATGAATTAAGTGAAGATATGTGTTCTTTAAAAGAAGGCGTAAATAGGTACTCTTTTGTATTTAAAATATATTTAGATTTACAAAATAAAAAAGCAAAAAAAGCACAACTTTTTGAAGCAATTATAAATTCACATAAAAAATTCTCTTATGGAAGAATTGATAGGGTATTAGAAGGACATTTAGACCAGTATTCAAGTGTTGATAAAACAATTTTTGATTATTTACTTCCTTTATATGAAATTACAAAAAGTTTTAGAGCTAAGAGATTAGAAAAAGGCTATGATTTTAGAACAACAGAATTACGGCAAAAACTAAAGAATTTTAAAATAGTTGCAGTTGAAAGTGAAAGTTCAACTGCTTCTCATCAACTAATTGAAGAGTGTATGCTTTTAGCAAATATAGAAGCTAGTAAAAAAGTAAATACAGTTGGAATTTATAGAATACATGAAGAACCATCTTTAAAATCAATTTCAAGACTAGTTGATGATGTAAATATTTTAGGTGTAAAAGTTAAAATACAAAGTGATGTTCATGATACAATTACTCATATTCAAAAGAAAGCAAAAGCTTCTATGATGAGTGAAGAGATTGATGAACTTATTATTCAATCACAAACTCAAGCTAAATATTCTTCAAAAAACTTAGGACATTTTGGTTTAGGATTTTCTTCATATTCTCATTTTACATCTCCTATTAGAAGATATTCAGATTTAGTGTTACATAGAATGCTAAAATCAAAACAAACACCTAAAGATATTGATGATATTTGTTCTCATATTTCACTAAATGAAAGAAAAGTTGATCAACTTGTTTGGGATTTTGAAGATAGAAAATATGCGCGATGGGCCAATGATAATATTGGAGCAATGATAAAAGTAAAAATCGTAGATACTGAAAGAAGTAGAGCAGTTTCTTATGATGCTATTTCTGGATTAAAAGTAACTATTGATAATATAAAAGGTCAAAAACTTTTTACAAAATTAAAAGTTAAAATTAAAGAAGTAGATATAGTTACAAAACAAATTATTGCAAGTATTAAGTATTAAAAAAGGGAAGATATTTATTATCTTCCCTTTTTTTTAATCTTTAATCTTCTAAGTGATTAACAAGAAGTTTGAACTCTAGTATCTACATTTTCTTCTGGATAAAAAGCAGTTAAAGTACAATGTTCAATTGAACTTTTTGCAAGTGTTTGAAAAACTTCACCTTTGTTATCACTAAAGCTTGCTAAATAATCTGGTGTATCATTGTTTTCAAGTGGATAAAAAGATGCAAATGTATTATCTTGTGTTGATGCTTTTGATAATGTTTGATAAGCTTCTACTTTGCTATTATCTAATAAATAAGATGGAGTATCGTTATTCTCAAGAGGGTAAAAACTTGAGAAATTATCATTTGCACTTAATGCACTACCTACTACTAAACTTAATCCTATAATTGTTGTTGTTAATTTTTTCATTTTTAAAATCCTTAATTTTATATTGTTTTATATTTTGTAGTTGAATTATAGGATTTCTTTGTGAAGCTTACGTAAAGGGTTCGTTTACTCTTTGTGTAGTAGAAGAAATGATTGTTAGTATAATTAAATACTAACTTCACTTAATGTTGTAAGTAATCTAGGGATTCTATCTTTTATAACATATTGTCCAATTAATTTATCTTTTTCATTTATTAAAACAGGAGCTGCAAGATTTACAATAGAATCTTCAATTGGCTTTTGCATAACAACACAGAAAAATATTTTGAAATCTTCTAAGTTTTTAATATTCATTATTTCTAAAGTTTCATCATCAATATTAAAATTAAATTTTGCTTCTTTAAAATAGTTTATACTTACAAGGTTAATATTTAAACTTTTCTCATTATTTAACTCTAGTGTAACAAAATTATCATCAACAGATTTAATATCTAACTCTTTTATATCCTCAAAACCAAGTAGTGGAAGTTCTATTTTATACATAAATAACCTTTCATTGTTAGATGAATTTTATTGAAAGATAACTTAGGATAAGATATACCCTATGTATAAAAACGAATTTGATAATCATTTAAGACAAAATAAAAAATTTAATGCTTATATGTTCTATGGACAATCAACATTTTTAGTTGAGCATTATTCTAATATGGTAATAGCTTCTCTTGGTCAAAAAGATGAAATTGAAAAGTTGTATTTTGATGAATATGATTTTAAATATGCAAAAGATAAATTACTTCAATCTTCACTATTTTCATCGAATAATATTTTATTAATAAAATGTGATAAAAAAATACCTAAAAAAGAAGTGGATATTTTAGTTGAGGCTTGTAATACAAATCCTGATAGCACAGTTGTGTTTTCATGTATTGGTGATACAGATTTTAGGTCAATGGAAAAAAGTTTTACTGCTAAAACAAACTCAGCTGTTGTAAGAATGTTCTCTCCAAATGATAATGAAGCAGTTAGAATAATTGAAAATGAAGCTAAAAAACTAAATATTAATTATGAACTCTCAGCACTAAACCACTTATATTTTATGCATAAAAATGACTTGTCTTTATGTATTAATGATTTATCTAAACTATCTATTTTAGATGAAAAAATAAGTTCAAATACAATAAATGCCCATTGCTTTGGAATAGGGGCTGTTTCTTTTGAGGACTTTTTACATAACTTATTAAGTGGAAAAGATATTTCAAATGATTTAACACTTCTTTTAGAAGAGGGAGTTAATGAAATATTTTTAATAAATCAAGTAACTTCTTTTATTCAACAACTGTTTATGATATCTTCATATGCAAGAGCAATAGGAGCTCCAAATCCTAAAGAGATATTAGGATTTATTCCTCCTAAAAATATTTGGGAAAAGAAATCAAAATTAGCAATTAATATTAAACCGGAAAAATTTCAAGAAATGCTAGAATATTTATTAAGTATCGAGCTAGAACTCAAATCTTCAAAAATTGATAACTCAAATCTATATTTACAAGCAACTCTAAGAAAGTTTACAGTTTTATTTGGATGATATTTTTTAATTATAACTTGGGTAATCAGTATAACCAACTTCATCTCTTCCTCCAAATAGAGTATGAGAATCTTTAATTTCAGTTAAAGGCCAGTTGTTTTTAAATCTTTCAACTAAATCAGGATTTGAAATATAATATCTACCAAAACCTACAATATCAACTAAATCTTTATTTATAACTTCATTTGCTTTCTTAAGAGTATATCCACCTGTAGCTATAATAGTATTTTTGAATTTTTTTCTTAATACTTTTCTAAAGTCTTCAGGTATCTGCGGAGCATCATCCCAATCAGCTTCACATAGATGGATATATGCAATGTCAAGTTGATTTAACTCTTTGGCTAGAATCATAAAAGTATCAAGAATTTCAGGGTCTTTCATATCTTTAAACTTGATAAAAGGTGAAAGCCTAATTCCTGTTTTATCCGCACCAATTTCTTCTATTACTTTTTTTGTTATTTCTAATAAGAGTTTGATTCTATTTTCTTTACTTCCTCCATAACTATCTTCTCTTTTATTTGAATTACTTCTTAAAAATTGATCAAGTAGATATCCATTTACTGCATGTATTTCAACACCATCAAATCCAGTATCAATTGCATTTCTTGATGCTTGTTTAAATTCTTTAATAACCTGTAATAAATCATCCTTATTCATGGCTCTTGGACTTTCTACTGGTATCATAGTTGCATCTTTACTTGTTGGTGTATTAAAGACATAAACTTTTGTATCTTTTGCAATCAGTGCAGATGGAGCGATAGGTTGTAATCCATTGACTTTTGAACTTGAAACTCTTCCCACATGCCAAAGTTGTAAGATGATTTTCCCACCTTTTTCATGAACAGCTTTTGTAACTAGTTTCCAACTATTTATTTGATCTTCTGAATAGATACCCGGTGTATTAGAATATCCCTGTCCTTGTAATGATATCTGAGTTGCTTCAGATATTATAAGGCCAGCAGTAGCTCTTTGTTCATAATAATTTGTGATTATGTTATTAACTATACTATTTCCCCCACTTCTGGATCTTGTCATAGGTGCCATTAAAACTCTGTTTTTTAAAGAGATGTTTTTCATTTTATATTTATCAAAAATATTTTTCATATATTTATCCTTTTAATTTTAAAATAGAAATCAAAGTTGATTCTATAATGTTATTTGATATAAAAAAATAGATATCTTGTGAACTTTATATATCATTTGTGCTATTTTGATGATCAAGCATATTCTTCTTTTTAATTTTAAGCTTATAATTTTTTATATAGATGTATAATTGATTATGAAAAAAGCAATGACTACAAAATCACACTTTGAACAAATTAATCTTGCATTAGTGTATGTACAAAATAATTTTAACTCAATTATTACTGTTGAAGAATTAGCGAAAATTAGTGCTTATTCAGTATTTCATTTTCATAGAATATTTAAAGAGGTTACAGGACAGAGTGTAAATAACTATATACGGAATACAAGATTAGAGAAAGCATCAAATTTATTACTTTATAATAATCATAAAAGTATTCAAATGATTGCATTAGAATGTGGCTTTTCAACTGCAACTAGTTTTACTCAAGCTTTTAAAAAAATGTTTTCAATGACTCCAAAAGATTGGAAAAAGGGAGGATATACTCAAAAAAATTCAAAAAAAACTTTTTCAATGATAGAGGCTGATGAATCAATTATTATTAATCCTCCTGAAATAGTTAATAGTGAAAATATTCCTATTTTATACACTAGAGTATATAAATATGAAAATGATATAAGTTTAATTTGGCATGAAATGCATGAGTGGTGTGAAGCTATGAATATTTTAGAAAAACCACATAAGTATATAGGGCTTTTTCATAATCACCCATCTTTTCTTTCTTATAATACGATGAGATATTCAGCTTGTATACGAACGGATGAAGACATAAATCCTTCAGGAAAAGTTGGGAGATGTAATTTAAGTTGTGGAAAATTTGCAAAATTTAAATTTAATTGTTCTCACCAAGAATTATATAAAATGATGCATTTGGCTTATATAAATTGGTTGCAAGGTTCTAAATATGAAGTAAGAAATTTTCCAGCTTATGTAGAGTACAAAAATCCAGAATATCTTATGTGTAATGGAGTTTTAGAAGTAGATTTCTATCTACCAATTCAAATAATTTTATAAAATATTTTTGTAGCTTACTAAATTTTTAAGAACAAAAAGATAATTATAAGAAAGTTTACAGTTTTATTTGGATAAAATCCATGACTTTATAAAAAAGTACCCTTGCTGATATTAGTGAAAACTAGAATACCGGCATAATCTAAAAGGAGAAAATAGATGAGTAAATTAAGACATTATGAAACAATGTTTATTATTAAGCCTACGTTAACTGAAGAAGAAACTGTAGCTCAAATTGATGCTGTTAAAGCAACAATTGAAAAGAATGGTGGAGAAATTGTTGCATGCGACAATATGGGTTCAAGACAGTTAGCTTACGAAATTGAAAAGCACAAAAGAGGTTACTACTTCTTAGCATATTTCAAAGGTGAACCTGCAGGAATTGCTGAAATCGAAAGAAATTACAGAATCAATGAAAATATCATTAGATTCATTTTCATTAAATATGAAAATAAAAAAGAGATTGCAGCATGGACATATATGAGTAACGAAGCGGCTAAAAAAGCTAACTAATTAAAAGTATAGGGATTTAGTATGTATAATAAAGTAATTATGGTAGGAAATTTAACAAGAGATATTGAGCTAAGATATTTACCATCTGGTGCAGCAATAGCAAAATCTGCAATTGCAACATCATTTAAGTTTAAATCTGCAGCTGGAGAACAAAAAGATGAAGTTTGTTTTTTAGATTTTAATATGTTTGGAAGATCTGCTGAGGTTGCTAATCAATACTTACGAAAAGGTTCTAAAGTTTTATTAGAAGGTAGACTTGTATTTGAACAATGGACAGCACAAGATGGAACTAACAGAAATAGACACTCATTAAGAGTTGAAACTATGAAAATGTTAGATTCAAAAAGTGATTCAATGAACAATAATGCTGGGGACAACCAAGGTTATAATCCTCAAGGATCGTATAATCAACCAGCACAAAATCAATACAATAATACTTCGAATACTCAAAATGCTCAAAGTAACTATGGTGGTAATAATCAAGCAGCAAAAATGCCTGAACAAAAGATACCTGAAATAGATATAGACGAAGACGAAATACCGTTTTAGAAATAAAGGAAAACGACATGGCTGAAAGAAGAAAATACGGAAAAAAATATTGTAAATATACTGAAATGAAAGTTACTTTCATTGATTATAAAAACTCTGATTTATTAAAGATTTCTATGAGTGAAAGAGGTAAAATTATGCCTAGAAGACTTACAGGAAACTCTAAAAACTCTCAAGAGATGGTTGAAACTGCAATCAAAAGAGCTAGACATATGGCACTAGTTCCATACATTGTTAACACTAAAAATGTTACTGATGCAGCTTTTGCTAGATAATCTCTAGATAAAGTTAATAAAAAAGGGAAGAAGTTTTACTTCTTCCCTTTTTTTATGCTTGCATAATATAAGTTTTATTTAAAAGAGCATCTTCTTTTGATTCTTTTTTATTCCAAAGTGAAGATGATAAAAATTTTATTGCTTCTTCAAAATCCTCTTCAATATAATCCATAAAACTTTCATTTACAAAATTATTTTCTAAAAGTTCTTTATAATCTTCAGTATCTAAATATATTGTTTTTTTAGTATAGTATTTTGCAAGAAACCAAAGATTTAAAAAACTATCACTAAATTTATGTAAAACTTCTCTTGCAAAACTTTCAAAAGTTTTATAGCCACTATTTTCAAACTCATCTATAATAATTTCAAGTATCTTTTTTAAACTATTTATTGGCACTGCATTAAATACTTTTTTTGCAGTTTTTTCTCCCTTTGTATATAAAGCACCTAGATAAATTCTTGCAGTTTTTTCTCTTTGTCCATAAATATTAGACTTTAAACCCACTAATCCTATATCACTATGTTGGTGTTTTGCACAGCCTTTTAGACATCCTGAAAAGCCAAGTATAAGATTATGCTCTTCAATTTTTTCTAGAGGTAAAAAGGATATTTCATCTTTTATATTCCAATAAGCATAAGGGCAATATTCACTTCCTGCACAAGCTATTATTGTTCTATTTTCATTATAGTTATCTAATGAAATATTTCTTTCTTTTAGGTTTAAAAGATATATTTGCTGGTCTGTTCCTATTCTTACTTCTAAATCTTCTCTACTTGCATATTGTGAAATATTTAATAATTCATCACTATTTATTCTTGCAAATTCAGTACGATAGCAAAAGCTAAAAGTCCCATTATTTAGTTCTTCATATTCATCAAAAGAGACCTTTTCTAGTAAAGTTTCTCCTTTTGTAGAAATTTTTTTTTCATACTTATCTTGTAAATAAGTTCTAAATTGTGTAATCCCAATATCTTCTAATAGATGAAAAAGTCTTGTTCTTTCTCTATCTAATCTTAATCCATATTTATTAAATACATTTATGATAATTTTAAAAATATCTAAAACTTCATTTTCTTTTATAAATATATTTGCACATTTAGCTAATTCGCTATTTTTCCCACCTAAATATAAGTTAAACCCATATATATCATTTTTCTTTGCTAAGGCAAAATATATATCACTTGCAAAAAATGAAGATGAGTTTCCATATGAACCTGATATTGCTGTTGAAAGTCTTCTTGGCAGTAATCCAACCAACTCTTCATTTTTTAGAATATATTTTTGCATTTGTTGAATATATGGATAAACTTCAATAATATTATATTTTCCTATCCCATCAAAAATATCTGTAGTAATATTTCTAATATTATCTCCAAAACTTTGCCATGTATTTATTCCAATAGTTTCTAAAGTCTTAAATACTTCTAATATATTTGTTGAATCTAGTTTATGTAATTGTATTCCAGCACGAGCAGTTAAAATTATGTCAAGATTATATTTTTTACAAATTAAACTAAGAGTTCTAAGCTCTAAATTAGTGATTCTTCCTGCAGGAAATCGAAGCCTTAGCATAAATTCATCGTCATTTAATTCATTATTATAAATACCAAAATCTTGTAATAATAGAATATCACTTAGGCATAAATTGTCAAAATCTAAACTGGAGATAGTTTTGTAATAATCATAAGGTCTAATTGCTTTTTTAAGTTTTTCACGAATATTAAAGGATTCAAAATCTTCTTTAGTATTCATTTCAACTGAGTTTACTTCTACTTTACTCATTTAAAATACCTTAAATTTTTATGGAAGTATATCTTAAGTAAAGCTTTTTTTTATAGACTTGTATCAATTTTATTTGGTAAAAAGTATTTAAACTTTTTCCCAAACAACACCTGCTGGTGTATCCATTATTGAAATTCCAAGAGCAGTGATTTCATCTCTTACTTTATCAGCAGCTTCGAAATTTTTAGCTTTTTTAGCTTCAGTTCTTTTTTCAAGTAGTTTTTCAATAGTAGTTTTTTCTTCTTCGCTTATTCCAAATTGGAAATAAGAATAGGCATCAGAAGAACCAATTCCTAGAATATCAGAGATAAACTCTATATTTGAAACTAGTTCTTTTTTTAATGCTTTATCTTTTGGGTTAATATCAAGTTTATCATTTGCACTTGAAATCATCTCATCAATATACGAAATAGCTTTTGATGTATTTATATCATCATTTAAAGAAGTAAATATCTTTTCTTTAAACTCTTTATTTACCAGTGATGCTGCGCCACCATAAACCCTTTTTTTAACTCTATAAAGTTTGTCTAATCGTTTTTTTGAAGATAATAAATCTTCTTCATTAAAGTTAAAATCAGTTCTATAATGAGCTGTTAATAAATAAAATCTAATAACTTCTCCACTATAAGATTTTAGAACATCTTTTAGGAAAAATGAATTTCCTAAAGATTTACTCATCTTTTCTCCATCAATATTTACAAAACCATTGTGCATCCAATATTTTGCAATTTCTTGGTTTGAAGAACATCTTGTTTGTGCTGCTTCATTCTCATGATGTGGAAAAAGTAAATCAGCTCCTCCTCCATGAATATCTATTTGATAAGGTGAGTCTTTATATGCTAAATGTTTTTCTATCATAGCTGAACACTCTATATGCCAACCAGGACGACCGTTACCAAAATTTGCTTCAAAAATAACATCTTCATCTTTTGCAAATTTCCATAATGCAAAATCTGATGAGTTTCTTTTTTCATTATTTACTTCAACTCTAGCTTGTGAATTTTCATCACTTGCCCTATTTGAAATAGAACCATAAGTATTATCTTTTGATGTATCAAAATATACACCATTTGAAATTACATAAGCCATATCTTTAGAGATTAGGTTATTAATCATCTCTTTCATAACTTCAAGATTTTCAGTGGCTTTTGGTTCTATTGTATTATCTAAAACATTTAAAGCTTTCATATCAGCTTTGTATGTATTGATATATTCACTTGTAATATCTTCAAGTGTTCTTGACGTTTCATACATTTTTTTTATGATTTTATCATCTATATCAGTGAAATTTTTTGTCATTGTTACTTCATAGTCGTTCATTTTTAGAATTCTATGAAGTAAGTCAAAGGCAATAGCTGATCTTGCATGACCTAGGTGTGAATCATCATATACTGTTGGTCCACACACATAAATCTTTGCTTTTTTTTCTTCAATTGATTCGAATAAAACTTTCTCTTTTTTTACTGAATCATAAATATATAGTTCTTTCATCTTATTTAAATAAAGCTTCTAATGATGATGTATCAGTTGTTTTCTCTTCTCGTCTTTCGTTATTACCTTCAACAGTAGGAGCAGAACCTTCAATTTCAATTAATTCAATTTCGTATTTAGTAAGCATTGATGCAAGTCTAATATTTAAACCAGCTTTTCCAATTGCTTTTGATTTTTGATCACTTGGAATTGTTACAGTTGCTTTACCTTTGTCATTAAAAGTTGGTGCTTGTGTAATTTCAACTTTTGAAATAATTGCAGGTGATAAAGCACGAGATATAAACATTTCAGGAATTGCTGAATATTCAACACAATCAATATTCTCTCCACTTAACTGAAAAGATACTGCAGAAATTCTAATACCTTTAACACCAACAACTGCACCAATTGGATCAATTTGTGGGTCAATACTTGTTAATGCAATTTTAGCTCTAGATCCTGGAATTCTTGCACTTGCTTCAATAATTACTTTTTCATCTTTAAGCTCTGGAACTTCAAGTGCTAATAAACACTCTAAGAATTTTGGACTAGTTCTTGAAATATCAATAATTAAACCATTCGTTTTATCAATGTTAACTCCACGAACAACTGCTTTTACAGTATCTCCAACTTTAAAAGTTTCACCTTTAATTCTACTTTTTCGCTGTAACATACCTTTTACTTCACCAATTTCGATGTAAGTATTTTCTTGCCTATCAACTCTAGTAACTACTCCAGATACAACTTTTCCAATTTTATCTTTGTATTTACCAAGTAGGTTTTCTTCTATAAATCTTTGTATTTTATATTCAAAATTATTATGTAAAATTGTTGCAGCATTTCTTCCCATATTTTCAAATTCAAGATCATAATCAATAAAATCTCCAATCTCTAAATCTTCATCAATCTCTTTTGCTTCATCTAAATCTATAAAGTTTTCGGCATTAATTTCATTTCCATATTCATCTTCAACTTCACCAGTTAATCTTTCATCTCCAACTGCTAAAACTTCTATTTTCTGTGATAATTGTAATTTTTTATTTTCTCTATCAATATTTGCATCAAATCTTAATGTTTCATCTACCATTTTTTCTGCTGTTTTGATTAATGCTTCTTTTAATGCATTTTCAACATTTTCTATTTGTAGACCTTTTTCATATGCAATTGAGTCTAAAATATCTATAATTTTGTCCATTAATAACCTTTAATAATCTTTTATTTGTTGACATTGAAATGTAATGTTATGAATTCAATGTAGTGTAGACAGATATTATATCTAAAACTCCTTTTATGAAAATAAAAGTAATTTTAAGATAGAATATTTAGCTAATTAAAAAGAAAAGGTTTACTATATGGAATTATTAATTGCAAGAGAAGAATTAAGCAAAAAACCAAAAAAAATGCAACTAGATAAGATTAAAGAAGAATTAAAAAAAGGTTCAAATGCAGAACTATTGTATTTTGACAGAGACAACTCACATAAAGATATGATGGCATTAGTTGATGCACTTGAAGATGATGACTATAATGTTTACTTTAGAGAAGTAAAATATGGTTTAGCAGATGATGAGTATATGTATGAGGTTCATGCACTTTAATCAAGTGATAAAGCTATGAGTTCAAATAAAAAACTATTTATTCAAACACTTGGTTGTCAGATGAATGACACAGATAGTCAACATATCGCAGCTGAGTTAGAAAAACATAAAGATTATTCACAAACTGATGTTATGGAAGATGCTGATTTAATTATTATTAACACATGTTCTGTAAGAGAAAAACCTGTTCAGAAGCTATTTTCTGAAATTGGTCAGTTTAATAAAAAGAAAAAAGATGGCGCTAAAATTGGTGTTTGTGGATGTACTGCATCGCATTTAGGAAAAGATATTATTAAAAGAGCACCTTATGTTGATTTTGTTGTAGGTGCAAGAAATATATCTAAAATAAAAGATGTTGTAGATATTAAAGGTTCAGTTGAAATTTCAATTGATAATGATGATTCTATGTATGAATTTGCAACAGCTAAAACAAACCAATATAGAGCAAGTGTAAATATTTCTGTTGGATGTGATAAGAAATGTACTTATTGTATCGTACCAAGTACTAGAGGAGAAGAGCTTTCAATTCCTGTTGAAATGATTGTTGACCAAGTTCAAAAATCAGTTGATCAAGGTGCAGTTGAAGTAATGCTTTTAGGGCAAAATGTTAACTCTTATGGTAGAAGATTCTCTGATGGTAGAGAAAAGTCTACTTTTACAAAACTTTTACAAGAAGTTTCAAAAGTAGAAGGTTTAGAGAGAATTAGATTTACCTCTCCTCATCCTTTACATATGGATGATGAATTCATTGAAGAGTTTGCAAAAAATAAAAAAATATCAAGATGTATTCATATGCCTTTACAAAGTGGTTCAACATCAATTTTAAAAGCAATGAAAAGAGGATATACAAAAGAATGGTTCTTAAACAGAACAGAAAAAATAAGATCATTAGTACCTGATTTAAGAATTACTACTGATATTATTGTTGCATTTCCAGGTGAGTCTGAAGAAGATTATTTAGATACTTTAGATGTAGTAAAACAAGCAAAATTTGATCAAATATTTAACTTTAAGTACTCTCCAAGACCTGGAACAGAAGCTTTAAATATGGAAGATTTAGCAGTGCCAGATAAAATTGGAAGTGCTAGATTAATTGAATTAATCGAACTACACAAAAGACATTTAGAAGCTATTATGCCTACATATGTTGGACAAACTTTTTCTGTATTAGTTGAGAGTTTAAAAGCAAATGGAGAAGTTTGTGGTTTCACTGATAATTATTTACAAGTATTTACAAAAGGAAGTGATGAACTTCTTGGTAAATTTGTAAATGTTAAAATTACTAGTAATTCAAGAACATCGTTAAAAGGTGAAATAGTTCAGTAATGAAAAAATATTTTAAGACAAATATTTTACCTTACATATTATATTTTCTTGTAAAATTTATTTATTTTACAAACAAAAAAGTTTTTCATCACTCTAAAATTAGCAGTGATGAATCTTTTATCTTTGTTGCATGGCACGGAGATTTACTAGCTCAACCTACTAATTATTTTAAATTCAGACCAAATGGCACTGTAAAAGCAATGATAAGTCATAATAAAGATGGTGAAATTATTGCAAAAATTTATGCTCTTTTAGGAACAGGATTAATAAGAGGTTCTTCTTCTAAAGGTGCAGCTAAAGCTTTAATTAGTACAATTAAAGAAATCAAAGCAGGTTCAGACGTAGCCTTAACACCAGATGGTCCTAGAGGTCCAAGATTTAGTGTTGCTCCTGGGGTTGTTGCAATTGCTCAAAAGAGTAATGCAAAGATTATTGTTTTAAATTCAAAGCCATCTAAATATTGGCAGTTTAGTTCATGGGATAAATTTATTTTGCCAAAGCCTTTTGGAAAAATAGATTTTTATTTATCGCAGCCTTTTAGTATTGAAGGCTTAGAATTAGAAGAGGCAAAAGAGCTTATCAAAGATAAAATGATGGCTCATTCAATGCCTTAAAAAGTTTAAATAGGAAGTATATGTTTACTAAAGAGTCTTTATATATTAATGCTATTAAATATGACACGCAATTAAAACTTGATTATAAAAAACTAAGTGATAATGAAATCACTGAAGCTAATAATTCTGTTTTTTTAGTTGATGATGAAATTTTAGCACATGATATTGCTCATAAATTAAATACTTCACAAAAAGAGATTAATAACACTTATATCTCAACACTTTTAATTAGTGATACAACTAAGTTAGTTCCAAAATCAATATCTTCAAAATTAAAAGATTGTGAAATTGCTGAACTTAATAGTGAATTTGATATTGCTGTTTTAAAAACAACTCTTTTTGAAACTAAAAACTATTTTGATAAAACAGGTGTTGATTTTATCTATTCTGCTTTTCATATATTAAATTTACATATTGAACAAAATATTTGTAAAAATCAATTATTGATTTTTCTATTTAATAATAAAGCATTTATTCTAATTTTAGGAGATGATGCTTCTATTGTATTTAATAAAACAGTAGATTTACCAACTTTTGAATCGATTAAAAAAACACATTTTTATGAAGATGATATTGCAGGACAAAAACTTTTTGATGAAATTTATTATTTAGAATTAAATGAAATAATTCATAATAATCTTAATGAATTTTATGAGAAATCTAAAAATGTATTTGTAGAAAAAATTGTAATTTTATATGCAATAAAAGAGCTATCAAATGAGCAAATTGAACAATTAAGTGATGAATTACTAGTACCAATTGATTATCATCCCATAAATATTGATGAAGAGATTTTTGAACTATCAAAAGATAAGCATTTAAAAAAGAGTTTTATCAAACCTAGAAAAAAAGCTAAAAAAACTAATTTTAACAATCTGTTCATTTTAATATTTTTCTTAGCTGCTTTTTTTGGTATTTATAAATTATTTATAAATATGGAAGAGAAACAAGAAGTAGAAAAGCAAGAAATCAAAAAGTTTGTAAAGCTACCAGATCATATAAATATAAATGATAAAATTGATAAGCGTATAAAATCAGTTTTTAAAAGAATACCTTATGATATTGTTGTAAAAAACTTAAAACTTGAAAAAGATAGCTTAGAAATTAATGCAACACTATTAGCTGATGATACTTTTATAAAATCTGTAAAACCATCTTTAGATGATATTTATAAGCAAATAGATATTAAAGTTGAAGATGATAAAAAGAATATGATATCAGCTAAAATTACTGCAAAAGAAGCTTTAGAATTAGAAAATATTGTTTATAAAACATATACTGATAAATATATAACAGATGAGTTTTTACCAATTTCTAGAGTTAGTGAGCAATTAAAAATATTATTCCCTGAAGATACTATTGTAAAGTTTAATTCTAGTAAAAATGAAGATATTACAAAATTTTTCTATTCTGTAAGTATGTTAGTAAAAACTCCAGCAGAGTTTTTTAATACAATTAAGATGTTAAATAATGAATTATATTCTATTAATATTATGTATCCTGTAATAATGACAAAAAATATAGATGGTTTTTTAGAAATAGAGTTTAAGTTAGTATTTAATCAGCCAAAATAAGTAAAAAATTGTAAGAAGTTATAAACTAAAAACTTTTACCAAGTTTTTAGTTCATTGTAAATTGAATCTCTCTCAACAGGAGTAAATCCAGTATTTTTAATCAAGTCAACAAACTCTTTTAATGCAACTCCTTTTGCACTAGTTGCACCTGCTGCACTTTGAATTGATTCTTTCTCAATTGTTCCATCAACATCGTTTGAACCAAACTCTTGAGCTATTAAAGCTAATTTAACAGTTGATGTTGCCCAGTATGCTTTTATATTAGAAATATTATCTAAAACAATTCTAGCAATTGCATAAGTTTTTAAAATCTCAACACCTGTTAACGGTGCTTTGATTTTTAAGTAATTATTCTCAGTTTGATACACAAGTGGAATAAAGGCATTAAAACCACCTGTTTCATCTTGTAAGTCTCTTAGTCTAATCATATGATCAATTCTATTATCTCGGCTTTCTACATGTCCAAATAGCATTGTGGCATTACTTTGTTTTCCAGCTTTATGCCAAGTTTTATGAATTTCAATCCATTGATCAGAAGTAACTTTTCCACCACAGATTTTTTTTCTAACTTTTTCATCAAAAATTTCTGCACCACCACCTGGCATAGAATCTATTCCATGTTCAATCATCATATTGATTAACTCTTGATATGTAAGATTATACTCAGTACTTAAAAAGTGAATCTCAGCAGCTGTTAATGCTTTTACATGAATAGAGGGAAAATTCTCTTTTATTTTTTTAAATACATCCATATACCATTGTAAACCAGTATCAGGGTTATGTGCTGATACAATATGAACTTCTTTAATATCATTTTTAGAAGAATTTTTTACAATTTCAAGTATCTCTTCATGAGTCATTGTATATTGTAAGGGATTTTTTCTACTTGCACTATAAGCACAAAACTGACAAACATCTTTACAAATATTTGTTGGATTTATATGTCTATTAATATTAAAATATGTTTTTTTACCATGTTTATTTACTCTAATTCTATTTGCATATTTTGCAAGTGTAAATAAATCTAAATCATAAAGTTTAATAGCATCTTCATACTCTAATCGTTCATTATTTTCTAATTTTTCTATAATACTCATTTTATTCCTATTTACAGTCAAAGTCTTTAGTATTTTTATTATATCTACCCATATGAATAAAACCTATACATGTTTTATTTATGTCATTATCATAAAATCTAACTTTATATACTTTACTTTTATATCTTGTTTCTTTATCTTCAACACTTAATTTATTAATTACTTCAATTTGATTAATATTACCATGTCCCAAAGTTGCTAAAATTTCAGTCATCTTATCTTGCTTTAGTGTTTTTAAAATTGTAAATACAGCAATACCTGCAAGAATTAATACTGTTATAATAACAATAGTTCTTCTTGGTAATCTTCTTATCTCACTATTACTCATTATCATTTTCCACAAGTGGTAAGAATGAACATTTCTCACCATCGTAAGACTCTAATGTTCCATCTTCAATTCTATAATACCAACCATGAATTTGTAAACTTCCATCTTTAATCTTTCTTTCAACATCTGGGAATGTAAGTAAGTTTTCCATTTGGTGAACTACTGAAATTCTTTCAGTTGCTCTATATAGTTTTTCTTTATCACTTTTATCTTGAATAGCTAGAAGTGTATACTCTTTTGCTCTTTTCCCTAGTTCTAACCATTTTTTAACATGGATTAAATCAGGTGAATCTCCAATATCTTGATATAAACTTTTACAAGCACCACAATGTGAATGTCCACAAATAATGATATGTTTTACGCCTAATACAGATACTGCATATTCAATAGCAGCAGAACTACCATGGAAATCATCATCAGGACTATATGGAGGTACAAAGTTTCCTACATTTCTTAAAATAAACATATCTCCAGGTTTTGTATCAAGCATCAAATCAGGTGTAATTCTACTATCACTACAACCTACAAAAAGAATTTCTGGCTTTTGACCATTTTCTACTAAGTCTTGTACATTTCCTTGAAATTTAGGGAAAGAAACTTCTCTAAATTTTTGGTTACCTTTTATTAAATCATTTATTATCATTTTAATTCCTTTAGAATTTTACATACTTTTATTAAATCATCTTCATTTATATCTATTTTAGCAATAAGTCTAATAATTGCACTTTTAACAGTCGGCTGTCTAATGGCTCCAACTAAGTAATTTTTATCTTGTAAAACTGCTTGTATTTCTTTTACTTTTTTATTATCTCCTATATCAATAGGAATAATTAAACTTTTTGATTTGATATTTAAAATATTATGTATAATAGTTAAATTCTTATTTATCTTTTCTTTTAAGTCTTTTTTATTTTCAATTATATATTTTAATGATTCTAATCCAAGTGCAATATCAAATAATGATGGTGCAGTTGAATAGATAATAGGCTTAGCTCTATTTACTAAAAAATCAATGATTTCTTTTGAAGCTAAGATATAAGCTCCATAAGAACCATAGGCTTTTCCAAGAGTTCCCATTTTTACATGATATTTATTTGGTTTTATTTTATAATAATCAAAAAGACCTAATAAATTATCTCCAATAACTCCAGAACTATGAGCTTCATCAACTAATAAAATAGCTTCATATTTAGATGATACATCAAAAAATTCTTTTGGCGCAACATCCCCACCCATAGAGTAAACACCCTCAATAGCAATAACTTTTCTACCACTTCTTGTATTAGATAAAATCTTTTCTTCTAAATCTTTATAATCATTATGCTTAAAGACAATAACTTGTTCAGGTTTTAAAAGTTTAGTGCTAAGTATTCCACTTGCATGATACTCTTCATCAATAAATAAAGTGTCATTTTTTCTACATAAAGCTTCAATCATAGCTATGTTTGCAAGAAAACCAGAACCAACTGCAACGCCTGCTTCAAAGTTATTAACTTTACATAAAGTATCTTCAAAATCTTTATGTATTTGATTATATCCATTTACAAGCATAGATGCTTTTGGACTTGTATACTGTTCTTGAAGTACTCTTTCATAAGCTTTTTGAAAAATGTTTTTATTGACAGATAATCCTAAATAGTCATTTGAAGCTAAGTCAATTATATTTTTATTAAATATTTCTCGAGTTCTAAAACGGTTTGATTTTTTAATAGATGATAGTTCTTTTGAATACAAAAAGTTCTCCGTAAGTGTTTAATTATATTAACTAAAAATTGCTAAATAAAACTTGAATAAATTGTTTGTAACAATGATGCTAGTTTAATGCTACTAATTGTTGTTATACTTTCTTTACTAATTTTATATACAACCCAAAACAAAAAAGGTGGAAGTTTACTAACAACTTTTCTTTCACCTTTTATAATCCTAATAGCAATATTTTCCAAGACTTTTAATACTTTATTTTGTAAGATACTCAAATGACAGAAAATAACAATAGAATCTTTAAGATAAATGAATTACCTTACTTAGAATTAAAATATAGTACAACATTTTTTGAATGTCCTCAAAAGCATTACCATAATATGATATGTCTACTTGGATTAAAAGAAGGTAGTGCAAAATTTATCATAAATGAGAAAGAAATTATTCTTAAAAAAGATAAAATTGTTGTTATAAATCCTAATGAAGTTCATTATTCTATATCAGACGAGCAGAATCAAGATTATTATGTGATTTACATAAATAGAGATTGGTACAAGGCCTTACAAAATCAGATATTTGAGAGTGAAGATATAGTTTCAATGCCAAATATAATAAAGAATTTAAATATAAATAAAGATTTTTTTGTAGTATTTGATTTTTTATATAAAGATAATGAAGTTATTGAAAAAGAGATGAAATTATTAGATTTTTTAAAAGCAATTTTTAATTTATCAATAGATGAAAATAAGTTTTTAAAAATAAAAGAGCAAACAAAAATTGCAAAAGATTTTAAGCAATATATTGAAAAGAATATCTCTTCAAAATTAACATTAACTTCTATTTCAAAAGAGTTAAATGTAAGTGCTTTTCATATTATTAGAGTTTGCAATCAAGATTTTGGATTATCAGCAAATGCATATATAGTAAATAAAAGAGTTCATAGAGCAAAAAAACTAATAAGTGAGGGTGTTGATATTTCCCTAGCTGCGGTTGAAGTAGGATTTTATGATCAAAGTCATTTAACAAATGTTTTTAAAAAAGTTTTTGCAATGACTCCAAAAGCATATCAAAATGATATTTTAAAAAGTATACAAAGGGAAAAAATTGAATAGTTTAAATTTATTAGATAAAAATAAAAACTTTAATATTTTATTAGCAGGAATTATAGGTTTATTTATAGGTGTAGGAGTTGCAAGATTTTCTTATACTTCACTATTACCTTCAATGTTAGATGATAACTCTTTATCTTTAACTTTCTCAGGTGTTTTAGCATCACTAAATTATGCAGGATATTTATCAGGTTCAATTTTTGCAATTTTCATAAAAGATATTAATACTAAAGTAAAATACTTTAGATTAGGTATTGTTTTATGTATTTTAACAACAATTATTATGGGAATTACTACAAATGAAGTTTTATGGTTACTTGGACGAATTATTGCAGGCTTTGGTGCAGCTATGGCTTTGGTTGTAGGAGCTGCAATAGTAATGACAAAATTAGATTTTGAAGATAAAACTAAAGCTATGGGAATATATTTTTCTGGTATTGGAATAGCTCTTGCCTTATCTGATGTAATAAGTAGATATGTTTTATATATCTCATCATGGCAAACATCATGGATAGTTTTAACTTTAAGTGGTGCATTAGTAGCTTTTTATCCTTTATATATTTTATCATTTGACAAGCAAATTACTGGAAATAATGAAAAACATCCTTTTAATAAAGCACTATTTTCTCCTTTTGTTGTAATTTTAATTGCAGCATATTTTACTGAAGGTGTTGGTTTTGTTATTCAAGGAACATTTCTTCCTACTATTTTAAAATCGCTTCCTGGCTTAGAGCATGTTGCTGGATTGTCATGGTTATTAGTTGGACTTGCAGGAATTCCTGCTGCTATTATTTGGATGAAACTAGCACATAAATATGGAAGTGTAAATATAATTATAATTGCAATGTCTATTCAAATTGTGGGTATTTTAATTCCAACAATGACTAGTAATATATATTTAAATTTATTATGTGGAATTTTATATGGGGGAACATTTACAGGTTTAGTTGCTTTATTTATGAACTTAGGTGGTAGATTATCAGGTAAAAACCCAGTTATGTTAATGGGAGCATTAACAACTGCTTATGGAATAGGGCAAGTTACAGCTCCTTTATATGCAGTAAGTTTAACTGAGTGGACTGGTAATTATGATTATGCTTTATATGTTACAGCTATTATTGTATTTAGTGGAGTTATTATGCTTTTAGGTGCTAAAAAATTTAAAAGTTATGTTTCATAAAGTATTTTAAAGAGTGATATTTTCAAGTAGTTCAATTTGATTATCAACTACAATTATTACATCAATACAGTATGCAACATCTAGTTTTTTAATTTGTAAGTAATACTCTGTGCTTCTTTTGATTTTTGATAATTTTGAGGGTGTTATATTGTTTACAGCAACTTCATAATCATTTGCTGATTTAACTTCACAAAAGTGATAGATATTATTCTTTGTAGCAATAATATCTATTTCACCTAGTTTTTTAGCATAAAAATTTTGTTCGATTATTTTATAATCTAAATCTTCTAAAAAAGATATAGCTTTTTTTTCTGCTTCATCGCCTTTTTGTCTACTCATAAAAGTATATTTTCAACCGCCACCAACAAATTGAAGAAGTTCAATCTTGTCATTATCTTTTGGAATAAAATCTTTCCAATTGTCTTTTTTAACTATTTCCATATTAACAGCTGCTGCCATTACTTTATCTTCAATTTTTAATTCTACTATTATTTCTTGTAGTGAAAAATTATCATTAAAACTTTTATCTTCACCATTAATTGTTATTTCCATTTATCACCTTTATTCTTTTTTTATATACTCAATCATATATCCAAGACCTCTAATATTTGTAATAAAGTCTTCTTTTATAACTTTTTTTAATCTATTTACTTCTGCTCTAATTGTAGCATTATCAATATCATCATCTTGCCAGACAAACTCTCTAAACATATCATAATTTACAGCAGAATTCTTATGTCTTGCTAGAAGTTGAATAATCTGAATTTGTCTTTTAGGTAGAGTATGTGCAACATTATTATACAAAAGAGTTAAAGTATTTGTGTTGAAACTATAGGAATCTGATAGTTGTTTATTCTGTTTTGGAACTATTTGTGACTGTGATATTTTATTTATTCGTAAAGTTAACTCTTTTAAATGGAAAGGTTTTTTTAAATAATCATAACATCCAAGTTCAAAGGCCCTTGATATCTCTTCTATATCTATAAGTGCTGAAATAAAAATTGTTGGAATAAGTATATTTTTTGCATGAAGTGCTTCTAATACCTCAAAGCCATTAATATCAGGCACATTAATATCAAGTATTAATAATTCAAAATCTTCTTCTTCTATAATTCTTAGACAATTTGTTCCATCTCTTGTAGTTCTTACTGAATGATTTGTAGTTTGTAAATATTGTATAATCGCTCTGTTTAGCATTACATCATCTTCAAGTAATAAGATTTTCATTTCGTCTCCATTTATATATATGCGAGTATATCATTTTCTTACATTTATTACTTTAAATCTATCACCCATTCCAGTTGGCTCTAATAGAGTTTTAACATTTTGAGTTTGTCTTAAATATGTTGATTCATCAACATTTGCTTTTAAAATTTCAAGTAATTCAATAATTCCAAACTCAACTAAAGCTTTTAGTTGAGTATTAAAAATTACATCTTGAATATCATTATTTTTAAAACAATCACTTAAATGATTAAAATGTACATCATAAGTAATATCAGATTTCTTATATAACTTTTCTAAATCTAAGTCTTCTTCAAATATTGGATAGACGGCATGTTTTTCATAAATTCTTGCAGAAAAATCATTTCTTGGATATCTATCTCCATAATCAAAAGTTAAAAATTCAAAACTAGTTATATTTTTGCAAAGTGTATTTACAAACTCTTCATAAGATAAGCCAACTTCACCTTTTGTAATTTGATATTTCTGACAATGTTTTATGATTTTTTCATCAATGCAGTCATGAAATTTTATTTTGTGATTTTCTACAAAAGCTTGCTGTAAAATATCTTTATCATTTGTATAAACTAATTCACAAGAAAAGGCATCAAATATTTCATTTGCTAGAACAAAGGCATTTTCAAGCTTTACATCTTGCAAATCATTATAATGCTTTAAATTTATAATATCACCAAAAGATTCTTTAATATACTCTTCTTGTTTTTTTTGTAAATTTGGAAACCTTTCAACTATTGAAAAGTTTAATGTTTCTAGAAGTTTTGGTTTTAGTGTGTAGATAAATTGAATTACATCAGCAAGTAAGTAACCATGATGTGCACCAATTTCAAGAATTGTAGTATTAGAAGGTAAAAAGCCATCTTCAATAGATTTTATAATCTTTTTTGCAATTGCTCCACCAAAAAAAGGTGAGGTTGAAACAGATGTGTAAAAATCACCATCTTTCCCTATCTCTTTGTAAGTTGCATAATAGCCATCATTTCCATATAACCAGTCATTAAAATATTCACTAAATTTAATCATTGCTAATTGTATCGAAATTTTTATGCTCTAAATATAAAGCATGGGGTGTAAATAAAAAGATTGCTCTTTTTATTTACAAGTATCTATTACAGATTCAGCATTTGGGTAAAGATATACTTCCACTCTTCTATTTAATCCCATATTAGAAGCAGAATCATTAGGTGCTACTGGTTTATCAAAAGAACATCCTTTTGAGAAAATTTGATTTTGTACTCCTGAATTATAAATTATATTTCCAACATTTGAAGCTCTTTTATCTGATAGTGTTTTATTATAAGAGTGAGAACCTCTACTATCTGTATGACCTGTTACTTGAACTAAAGTATTTGGATATTTTTCTAATACAGATGTAACTTTTGATATTTTTGAACTAGCACTCATAGTTGGAGTTGCAGAGTTTGTTTCAAACATCATAGCATCTCTAAACATGATTTTTACGTAATTATCAGTATTTGAAACAATTAAATCTTGATTTGGATCTAAGACTGCATTTGGATTATTATTAACATTTGTATTTAAACTATCAGCAACTTCTTTTGCTTGCTTATCTAAACTATAACCAACTGCTCCACCAATTGCAGCACCAACAACAGCACCAACAACTTTATTTCTACTTTTACTTCCACCACCAATATTATTCCCAAGAGCAATACCAGCTAAGGCTCCTAATGTAGTACCAATTATTGCTTTTTGATTATCATCAATAGTTTGATTTCCAGTTCCTGTTGCACATCCACTAATCATCGCAGCAGCTATTACAGAAGATATCATTAATTTTATTTTCATTTTATGTCCCTTAGTATTTTATTTAATTATTTTAACATATTATTACCTTATTGTGAAATAATTGTTATATAATTTGGTAATTAATATGTAATAAACTTGTGTTATACTTATTATAATTAAATTAAGGATTT
>NZ_WFKJ01000110.1 GCF_009208075.1 Poseidonibacter ostreae
AGATTAAATAATTCATTATTATTCTCTAATCCTATTTACACCAATTTTTAGATTTCTTACCACCAAAATAAGGTACTGCAAGATCATTTCTAATTAGTTCAGTAGCAAGACTCTTATTATCATTTGAATGTAGTTCTGCAACTATTCTAAAATACTTATCTTTCTTCATATTCTTTAGTTCCAGGACTTTAGCATTTCTAATAAAGTTTACTGTAAATTGCTTTGCTTTTCTTGCAAGTAGCCTTTCTTGTGTACACTTGGCTTTAATTTCAGGAGTATCTACATTAGCAAGTCTTATAGCCATTTTATGACCTATGATTTTTGGATAGCCTTTTATATTAACTCGGAAGGTATCCCCATCATAAATAGAAGTTACTTCTTCTATGAGTGCATTTCCGTAATTAGTTTTTGCATATGCTAAATTGATTAGTAGCATTGTGATTAGTATATTTTTCATCATGTGAAATTATATCATCATAGCTTGAAAATTTATACTGTAATGATTGATTTATAGGTTTTACTGTTGAAACTTTATTAGATATAATTTATAAATGTATTCCACTAAGTATCATTCATAGATATTCAAAATAAAGTAGTATGAAATAGATAAAAGATCTAAAGATTATTGTATTTAGATATTTATTGAATAGCCCAAGTTTGAATGATTTTTTATCAATGTATAATAAGTCTTTTTTCTGATGTTTTTTATCATATTCCTAAAAGCGAATATTGAAACATCTTCTCTTTTCCAAGCTCTTAATGATAACTTTTCTACTGGAACTATATCTCCATAATTTTCAATTAATGTAAGTAGCAATTCTTTTTCTATTCTTGTAAATTTTATTTCATCATTATCTTGATTAAAGAACTTCCC
>NZ_WFKJ01000111.1 GCF_009208075.1 Poseidonibacter ostreae
CTACGATTACGTTTTACAATAGGGAATATTTCTTTTATAGCGCTATTTAGAAATTTTTCATAGCCTTCATAATAATCAAATACAGTTGTTAGGGATTTTCTAGCGGTTTTATATGTTGAGATTCTTGTTTCTTCAAACTTTCTCTTAAAGTATTCAACTTTGTGCTTATGGGATAAGTATACTCTTGGATTAGTATTCTTTTGTCCCCTCGTTACTGTTGTCATCAAATAATACCCCCTATGCTCTTCAGCTAAAGTATTATCTACTTCATCAAAGTGAATATTATCATTATTACTACTTGAGTTACATCTACACCCTATTTTAAGTTTTTTCGATACTCTTGCCAATGGAGTCTCCTTACGCATAAGACTATTTCTAAGCTCAGTTATTTTGTATTATTACAAAAAATAATCATCTATCTTGAAAAGATTGCAATTTGCAATTTAATTATATTGACATAGTGAAGGTCTGATTTAAATATAGTTTCTACATCATAGATAAAAAGGCTGCTCTGAGTTAAAATAAGTCGTTAAATTTAACGACAAAAGTCTTCATTTATTTAATATAATTATAGTTACTAAAGTCATTAAAATTAACGACTATTTTATAATAAATAATTTTTATACTTAGGTTAGTGAAATATATTACACGTGCTAGCACGTGCAATTAAATTAGAAGTTAAAATAAGCTTTAAATATATAATTTAAAAGCTCACTTTTTTTGTTCCATAAGCCCATAAGTTTTTTGGAACTTTGTAGTTTTTACTTTTTGAACACTTTGTGGAACACAGAAAACTAATATAAGTGCTTTGTATTCCAAAAATAAGTCTTTTTGGCACAAGCTTTCCATTAGTAAAAACTGCTCCAAAAGTAAG
>NZ_WFKJ01000112.1 GCF_009208075.1 Poseidonibacter ostreae
AAATTTATCATATCAATTTTGCCATGCATTGATTGTTCAATTATAACTTTACACATATAAAGACCAATCCCTGTTCCTTCATCTTTTTCTTTTGTTGTAAAATATGGCTCAAAAATTCTAGTAACAATATCTTCTTCAATTCCCCCTGCATTATCAATAATTTCTATGTTTAAATATTCTTCTATTATATTATTAGATATAGTAATTGTTATCTCATCCTCTTTATTTTTTGAAATAAAAGCATCTTTAGAATTATTTAATATATTTAGAATAATTTGTTCAAATTCATTTTTATATCCATCTAAATAAATATCTGTTTTACAATTAATATTAACTTTTATTTTATTTAAAGCAAGAGTATCTTCTAATAAAGACAATGCTTCATATATTGAGTCTTTAATATTAAATCTATTTTTTACCTTATCAGGTTCAAAGAAGTTACTAAAACTTGTTATTAAAGAGTTCATTTTATTTATAAGCATTTGAGATTTATTTGAGAATTCTTCAATTATTTGGTCATTTAAAGCTTGTTTATTATATTTAATTACAATATTAAGGTTATAAGCACTTAGTGCATTTATAGGTTGTCTCCATTGATGTGCAATATTTGCAATCATCTCTCCCATGGCTGCAAACTTAGATCTTTGTTGTAAAATTTGGTATTGTTTAAGATTCTCTTCACTTTTAATTTTTACTTCTTTTTCTAGATTTTTTTTTAATATATATTCATCATTAATATCTACAAGTGAAAAAAGTAAATGCTCTTCATTTAATGGATATTTTGTAGCATATAATTTAAATCTTCTTACTTCCTTTTTATCATA
>NZ_WFKJ01000113.1 GCF_009208075.1 Poseidonibacter ostreae
ACAGAGTATCTTTCTTCATTAGAGTATAGCGACACTTGCGAGAACAAAGAGATAACGTCAGTAGTAAAGAAGCAAAATCTAAATCGACTTAAAAAAAATAAATTAAAATTGAGTAGTAATTTACAGACATTAAAAGAGCATAATGCAACACAATACTGCAAAAGTGATCCTGATGCTACCTTAATGCGTAAACCAGCACATCACTTAATGGCCTATAATACTCAGATTGCTGTTGATGGAAAATATAAGTTTATTGTTGCTACTGATATCTCTACTAAAGGGGTCGATTTAGATCAACTCTATCATCTCTCAATCCAAGCTAAAGAGGCTACAGGTAATAAAGAGATAAAAGTTGCAGCCGATGCAGGTTATTACAATCCCAAAGAGATTAAAAAATGTGTTGATGAAGGTATAGATGTTTATGTACCTATTCAAGATAAGCAAAAACAACATAAAGACAAAGGAATGTTTGCTCGTGATTCATTTGTTTATGATGAAGATAAAGACTGCTATCACTGTCCGAATCATGAGATAATAAAGCGGAGAAAAACTATTTACGAAAAAAATGGTATTAAGCGTTTAATGTACTTCGGTACCCGCTCTGTGTGTACAGTTTGTCCCATACGTTCACAGTGTCTTCCTCCTAAAACACCTGCAAAACGTCTTTGGAGATGGGAACATGAATCACTCATCGAGGAACACCGTACAAAGATGCAGACACCAAAAGCTAGAAACATGATTAAACAGCGTTCTGCTTTGGCAGAACACCCATTTGGTACAATCAAACAAAAGCTAGGATGGAGCCATTTTCTAGTACG
>NZ_WFKJ01000114.1 GCF_009208075.1 Poseidonibacter ostreae
TTAAGTAAAAATAATATATACTTCTTTCCCCTATAAGTACGTATATTATAAAAAAATTTATTAATGAAGTATTACAATTGATTAAGGAAGAAAATGCAAAAAAATGCAAAGAGAGAAGAGGCTATCTATATAGTAGGCTTATTAGGTGCCTTGTATAATGAAAAATATATTGAATCTACTATAAAAATGTTAGAAAATAATAACTTTGAAGATCTTCTAGAATTTATTGAAGAAGTAGATATCTATAAATTAGAGAATGATTTTAAACATGGTGGTATTTGGTTAATTCCTCCCTATCCTTTTTTTAAACTATGGGATATGGATGTAAGGATCATCGAGGATTTATTAGCTAAACATAATTTAAATCTTAAAATTGTAGCAGGGGTATAGTATAGATATTTTAACAGTATAAATAAAGAATGGTCATGAATTAATATTTATTTTGAAGTTTTAGGGTCTTATTTCAAATAGTTATTTTAATTAAAAATTTGTAAAAGACGAATACTCTATACATAATTGTCAAATCAACAATATTTTTAGACTTTAGTATTTAAAAGGTTTTCACTTTTAGAGACTTTTAAAATCGTTTCTTCATTATTTCTGAAGTGTCTTTTCCTGATAGTTTTGAAATCTATATAGAGATTTTATAATAAATCAACATGAACCTATCTTTTCAGTGTCGTTTCAAAATCTGCAGGAACAATTCTTATCCATATATCAAATATCTCTATATTATTTATACAAATTATTAAAGACCTTAAATGTGTGAGTAAG
>NZ_WFKJ01000115.1 GCF_009208075.1 Poseidonibacter ostreae
AAAAAAAGAAGTAAACTACTTCTTTTTTTCTTTAAAATTAATATAATACTCAATCTCAGCAGGTGTTAATATCTTAATTGTATTTGTACTTCCTGGCATTCCTACTGGGTATCCTACTGTTGCTACATAAGTCCCTGTTTTATCAAGTAAACCTTTTATATCTAATGTTACTAACATCTTTTGAAACATCTTTGAAGCTTGTGCTTCTTTTATTGTTCCTATTGGTTCTACTCCCCAAATTGCTGTTAGTGAATTTAGCACTTTCTTTTTATGTGTAAATGCGTAGATTGGAGTCTTTGGTCTATATCTTGATATTTTCGTTGCTGATTTCCCTGAGCTTGTAAGTGCTAGTATTCCTTTTGCATTTAAATCATCTGCTAATTTTGTTACTGTTGCTTGTATTACATCAAATTCATCTAGGTAATCAAATTTACTTTGTTTATCATAGTTATAGATATCTTCTGTTTTAGAGATAATATTACTCATTGTATCTACTACATTTACTGGGTCTTCACCAACTGCACTTTCTTCAGAAAGCATTACTACATCAGTTCCATCTAAAACAGCATTTGCTACATCAGATATTTCTGCTCTTGTTGCTCTTTCATTTTCTGTCATTGAAAGAAGCATTTGTGTTGCTGTAATTACTGGCATTCCTTTTGCATTTGCTTTTTTAATTAGCATCTTTTGGATTGTTGGAACATCATAGTAAGGTACTTCTATACCTAAATCACCACGTGCTACCATTATTCCATCACTTTCTTCTATAAT
>NZ_WFKJ01000116.1 GCF_009208075.1 Poseidonibacter ostreae
AAATGCGTTACAAAGTGAAATGGTGGCTTAGGGATAAGCAAAAAAGTGTATGAATTTTAGTTACCTCTCCAATGCTTTTTGGTTATTCTTTTCAGCAATAACTTCAGGGTTAGTAACTAAAACTTTTTCAACACTATCTTTTAAAGTTATAGCGTGAAGAGAGGTACTGGCAAGTATAGAAATACAAGTAAATTTTAATAGTTTACTAATATTCATTGGTGCTCCTTTGTGTGTGTTTACAGAATTTTAAAATAATTTTATCTGTTGCTCTATTAAAGGTTTACTTAATATATGATAAATTCTAGAGATTTATATTATAATTATGAAACATAACATAAAAAGTAATATGTAACTTTCATTATGATATCATTTTATATTACTAATAATTATTTTAAGGCAATAAATAAATAAATGAATGAATTTAATTTAAATACTAATTTAGATAATGTATTAAAAAATTTAAATATTTTATATATTGAAGATGAAGAGAATATAAGAAAGAATATATCAAAGACATTAAGATTACTTTCTAAAGAAGTATATGACGTCGAATCAATAGAAAATGCTAATAAGATTATAAAAAATAAACGTATTGATATAATCATTTCAGATATAAATCTTGGAAATGAAAATGGCTTAGATTTTATAAAAAAATTAAGAGTTAATGATAAAAATATTCCAGTTATTTTATTAAGTGCCTATACCGATACTAAGTATCTATTAGATGCTGCAAAATTGAAATTAGTTGATTACTTGT
>NZ_WFKJ01000117.1 GCF_009208075.1 Poseidonibacter ostreae
TAACAATAAAAAAGAAATTTTGAAAATGTTTGATTTGATAGTAAATTTAAGATTAACAACACAGTGGTGCGAATGGTCGGAATCGAACCGACACTCCGAAACCGGAATTGGATTTTAAGTCCAACGCGTCTACCTATTCCGCCACACTCGCACTTTTGGTAGTTAATTCATATGTGTTATTAATAATAAAAATGGTGGCTCGAGACAGAATCGAACTGTCGACACAAGGATTTTCAATCCTTTGCTCTACCGACTGAGCTATCGCGCCACACATAAAGTGGTGGGAAGAGAAGGACTCGAACCTTCGAAGCCGTAGGCGGCGGATTTACAATCCGCAGGATTTGACCACTCTCCAACCTTCCCGTTGAAAAATTACTTAATGGATGGGGTAGAAGGATTCGAACCTTCGAATGACGGCACCAAAAGCCGTTGCCTTACCACTTGGCGATACCCCAATCGTTTAAGTGGCAGAATTATAGTTACTTTATCTTTAAAGTTAGCTAAAATTTTTCAGTGATTATATAAAAAGCTTAAAATTTATATGCAAGCTTAATTTGTGATGATTTTTCTTCATTTTTATGTGCTATAAATATACTTGTATTGTTATTTAAGTAGTTTGAAAAAACTGCACCACTTAATGCTCCAAGAACATTAAAAACCATATCTTCATTTGAAAACTTATCATCTGTTAATTCTTTAGCAAGTCCTGGTAATGAACCTATTGCAGTTGCATATGATATTTT
>NZ_WFKJ01000118.1 GCF_009208075.1 Poseidonibacter ostreae
AAGAGGTTAAGGAATAGACTGCTCTGAATTTGGTGTCCTAATTAGGGTAACCATATCATATATATTAAAGCATCTATAACTTCTCTTTGGACTCTTCTTGTTCTATTGAGAAAACTAAACTTTATATATATACTCTATTAGAGATAGGATTCTCTCTATTTTTCTCATTCTCTCATTCTTTCTAAAACACTCTTAAACTTTTCATCATCTGTTTTTGCAATAAGCTTATCAATTGTCTCTATCTTAAATTCTATCTCTAGAATATCAAGAAGATTTATAGCGTATTGTATATCTGATTTTGCAGTATTTAAAATTATAGCTATACTTAAATCTATAATTTTATCAGGAAGTGGATATTCCTCATTATTTTCTTTATAGAGTTCCATAGCGTCATAGTAGATTCTCAAAGCTTTTTCTGGCTCTACATTTACAACAGATAAACCATATTCAACCATACTCTCCATATCATCTTCAGGAGTAAAATTAGTCTCTTGAAATATTTTGATTGCACCATTTATTTTTTTATCTTCTTTTTCTAGCCACTCTTTGGTATTTTGTTTTAATCCTAGATTTTGTATCAATTTTGATGTTATCTCATAATTACTATGAGTAAGATCTATAGAGTCAATATCTGGAAAAAATGTTAAATATTTAGCTATAGATGATAGATGTTTATCATCAAATGTTAAGGTAGTTAAATTCTTAAGTTGGCAAATATCTTCTGGGATAGCATCTATA
>NZ_WFKJ01000119.1 GCF_009208075.1 Poseidonibacter ostreae
ATGTTTATGAGGAGGAATAGTTTTTGAGAAATTATTTATAGTAATATTCTTTGCACTTCTTGTTATATGATTTATTGGTATTAATATTTTATCAATTAGGTTACTTCCTAAAAAGAGTAAAGTAAAAAAAAGTAAAGGTTCAATTACTAACATAACTTCTATTATATCTTCAATTTTATCATCTATATTATCTTCATATAAAATGATTTTTAACTTATCATTTATCTTTAAAGTATAAATAGCATGCATACTTTCATCATTATGTATTAATAAAAAAGATTTCTCATTGTCTAAATAAGAACTTATATCTTCTAATTTAAAATCATCTGTTTTTTTTACTATTTGCTCATTTTCAAATAATGCAGCTTTAGAAGAAAGGAATTCTCTTTTATTAAAATTTTCTTTATTATCATGTAAAAAATTCTCTTTTATAAAAATTGCTTCTTTATATAATTTTGATTCAAAATTAAAATAAGTATTTTTTTCAAAGAGGAAATAAAAAGAAAAACTAAATATTAATAAAACTAAAAAAGTACTACTTCCAAACCAAAACAGTATACGTGTTTTTAAACTCTTAAACTTCAATTTTATATCCTAAGCCTCTAAAACTTTTTATTTGATTTTTACCTATTTTTTTTCTAAGATGATAAATAGTCACTGGAATCACATTACTATTTATAAATTCTTCATTATTCCATAACTGTTGCTCAATCAT
>NZ_WFKJ01000012.1 GCF_009208075.1 Poseidonibacter ostreae
TAACTCTTTAATATTGTCTAATCCCTCACCATTATCTCTAATTTTTATATGAATTTCATCACCTTTTTCTCTCATATGAATACATAAAAGGTTCTCTCTATTCTCTTTAAATGCATATTTTAAAGAATTAACACATAGTTCATGTAATACCATTCCAATTTGAATACATCTATTTGTTGAAAAAATTAGCTCATCTATATGTAATTCTACATCTAATTTAGTATTTTGAGATATATATAATTCTTTAATATCCTCAATTAATTTTTTTATGTAGCCTTGTACATTTATATAGGCTAAATTTTCTCCTAAATATAAGAACTCATGAACCAATGCCATTGTATTTATTCTACTTTTACTTTGCTTTAAAATATATCTTACTTCATCATCTTTTGCACGTCTAAGTTGCATGGATAACAATGATGAGATTATTTCCATATTATTTTTAACCCTATGGTGAATTTCTTTTAATAAAATCTCTTTTTCATCTAAAGATTTTTGAAGCTCTAGATTTATATTTGTAATTTTTTTATTTATCTCTTGTCTTTGAGTTAAATCTCTACCAAAAGCACAGATATACTCTTGCCCTGCATAACTGAATCCATGTCCAGAAACTTCTACAGGAAAAATTTCTCCATTTTTTCTTCTTTGAGTAGTTTCTAAAATCCAATTTTTAGTATTTCTAATTTTATACATAACATCTTTAGCTGTTTTTCTATTAAAATTTGTATCCATTACTTCAAGATATTTTCCTAAAAGTTCTTCTTTTTTATATCCCAACATATTACAAGCAGCATCATTTAAATAAACAATTTTTGCATCAATTGTAAACCAGTAAATTCCATCAACTGAATTATTTAAAGCAAACTCATAGGGCATCAGTCTTTCTTTATCTTTCTCTTTTAAATCATTATAAGATCGGTCAATTCTTTTTATAACTTTTTGCATGTGATTTAATATTATAAAAACCAATAAACCCATTAACATAAAAAATAATAGGCCAATAGTTAAAGGTCCTTGTTCACTTACATTATTATATTGAAAGAAAATTTTTATAAATTTATCTAAAGAAAGTATTCCAAATATTCCTGTTAAAAGATAAAAAATAGAAAATTTTACTGGAATATTTTTATTATTAAACAAATGCTTTTTTAATGGAATCATATCTTTATCCTTTTTTTCTTTGTATTCTATCAAATTTTTTTTTATTTAATTTTATTTGCGAATAATTTGCGATTTTATTTACATACTATTTCTTTGTTTTAAAAACTAAGAGTAATCTTATTAGGAGTTTTTATGTATGAACTAATGCCAGAAGAAAAGAAATTTGTACAAATCATGGAAATTAGAGATGATGGATTTGTTGAATTTAATTTTGCAATTGGTGAAGCTGCTATGAACGTAGAACTTATTCTACCGTATAAAGCTTTTATCGAGTTCTGTCAAAATAATAGAGTCTCATTTTTTACAAAAGAGCAAGATACTGAAGTGTTAATTGATAATGAAAATTGGCAATTTGGAATAAATTAAATTAAGGAAAAAATATGGAATTAAATATTGCAAGTGTTGAAATAGAACCCAAAAGACATACTTTTGGAAATGTTGCTAGAAGATTAGGTGAAGATAGACCAGCTTCAAGATATGAAGAAGCTATGTATGATGCACAACCAACTGAAAACTTTCATTACAGACCACAATGGGAACCTGAATTTGAAATTTATGATAAGGCTAGAACAAAAATTAAGATGAATGATTGGTATGATCTATTAGATCCTAGAAAATTTCATTATATGACTTATGTATCAACAAGAGCATCTCAAAATGCTGCAAATGTTCAAAGCTTTGATTTTATTGAAAAAAGATCATTAGTAAACTTTATAAAACAAGAAAATTTGCAAAAAGCTTTTGAATTCTTAACACCATTAAGACATTATGAATATGGTGCAAATATGAATAATCTAGCAATTGTTGATAGAGTTTATGGAACAGCAATGATGTCAGCTACTATGTTTCATGCTGAAGATAGATTAGGAATGGCACAACATATTACAAAAATGATTTTATTACTTGGCAATAATGATGTTAAAAAACTTGACTCAGGTAAAGAAGCTTGGATGAATGATTCTAAATGGCAAGGTCTAAGAAAAGCTGTTGAAGATTCTTTAGTTGTAAAAGACCCAATTAGATTATTTGTTAAACAAAATGTAGTTTTTGATGCTTTTGTAATTCCTTTAATGATTAATGAATTCTCAAAAGAGATGGCTGCTAATGATGAAATGGTAGTACCAATGCTTAGTGAATTTGTTACTTCATGGTATGAAGAAACAATTAAATGGATAGATAGCGTTGTAAAAGTAATGACTAATGAATCAAGTGAAAATAAAGAATTATTAACACAATGGATTAAAGAAGATATTGAGATTATTGAAGTTGCAATGCAACCATTATCAGCATTTTCAAATAATTCAAGTGAATTATTAGCTTCAACTAAACTTGAATTAATTAACAGATTAAATAAATCTGGAATAACGTTATAAAAATTTAAATTAAATCTAAAAGGAAATTAAATGTCAGGTAGTATCGCGTTATTATGCCTTCAATCAACAGAAGATGGAAGAGCAATTGCAGAAGCAATAAGAGAAGATAATGAAGGTGTTGTAATTACAAATAAACCAGCAATGATTCAAATTGAACGAGCTGAGAAGATCACTGTAAATGCTTCAACAGTTTCTGAGCATTTAGGGAGAGATTGGGAACCAGAAGAATTACAATTAGTACTTATTTCTTTAGGTGGACAGATTGAAGAAACAGATGACGAGTTTATCGTTTACTGGAATAATTAATAAATTAGTATAAAACTAATATATAAATAAGGAAGATATTATGAGCGCAAACCAAAGAAAAAAAAGATTAAATAAAAAAGATGCATATAAATATATGACAAGACTTGGTTGGGATACAACTTACCAAAAAGAAGAAGATGTTTTTCCATATACAAATATGGAAGGTCTAAAAATTCATGATTGGGAAGCTTGGGAAGACCCTTTTAGAATGACAATGGATTCTTATTGGAAGTTACAAGCTGAAAAAGATAAAAAACTTTATTCTATTATTGATGCCTTTGCACAAAATAATGCACAAAAAAACATTTCTGATGCAAGATATGTAAATGCACTAAAGTTATTTTTAACAGGTGTAACACCACTAGAATATAAAGTTGTTCAAGGCTTCTCTCATGCAGCACGTGCCTTTAAAGGTGAGGGTGCTGCAATTGCTTGTCAAATGCAAGCAATTGATGAGTTAAGACACTTTCAAACTCAAGTTCATACTATGAGTCATTATAATAAATATTTTAATGGTTTTAGTGAGCATACAACAATGCATGATAGAGTATGGTATTTATCAGTTCCAAAATCTTTTGGTGATGATGCAAGTACAGCTGGTCCTTTTGAATATTTAACTGCTATTTCATTCTCTTTTGAATTTGTTTTAACAAGTTTATTATTTGTGCCTTTCATGAGTGGGGCAGCATATAATGGTGATATGGCAACTGTAACATTTGGATTCTCAGCACAAAGTGATGAATCAAGACATATGACACTTGGACTTTCAGCTATTAAATTTATGCTAGAACAAGATGCGGATAATGTTCCAATTGTTCAAAAGTGGATGGATAAATGGTTATGGAGAGGTTACAGAATGTTAGGTCTAGTAGCTATGATGATGGATTATATGTTACCTAATTCTCCAACTTCATGGGGTGAAGCAGTTGAGTTATATATTGAACAAAATTGTATGGCCTTATATAAAGATTTAGAAAAGTATGGAATAAAAGCTCCAACAGATTTAATCAATACAATTGTTGCTGAAAAAGGACACTTATCTCATCAAGTATGGAATATTTTTTATAATCATACTAATGCAGCACCTTTCCACACATGGATGCCTGAAGAAGACAAAATGAATTGGTTAAGTGAAAAATACCCTGATACTTTTGACAAATATTATAGACCAATGTTTGAAAGATATATGGAATTAGAGAAAAAAGGTGAAAGATTCTATTCAGAAGTTTTACCTCTTGTTTGTCAAACATGTCAAATTCCTTTAGGGTTTACTGATATTGAGGGTGGAAATCCACATGTTTATACTCATAAAACATCTGAATATAATGGTGAGATTTTCCATACTTGTTCTGATGGATGTAAAGAGATATTTGATGCACAACCTGAAAAATATGTTCAATCTTGGTTACCTCCACATCAAATATTCCAAGGAAATTGCGGAGGTGCAACTATACCAGAAGTTTTAAAATGGTATAAAATTGAGCATGGACAAGACAATCTAGACTATGTAGGTTCACCTGATGAAGCTATGTGGAATAAATTAAAAAATAAGTAAAAGGAGAATAAGATGGCAATTCAATCAATTGGAGAATATCCAATCATAATGAAAGATAAAGTAGAAAATTTTCATGGTAATCAATTAGTATTTATTATTTGGCATGCACATAGAGTAGTTTGTTCTCCTAGAGCTTTCCCTTTACCACCACAAATGCCTTTCGGAGCATTATTAACAGATATTATTCCAGTATCTTATAAGATAGAACCAGATTATGAGCAATTAGATTTTGATACAACAGAAGTTATTTGGGAAGTTGATGGAAAAGTTATAACACCAGATTTTTCAAAGAGTTTAGAAGAAAATGGTGTTGGTCATAAATCTCTTGTTAAATTTATAACACCTTCTTTAACAGGTAAAGTAGGAGCATAAATGGCTTGTAAATTAGAAATAGAACCAACAGGTGATATGGTAGATGTTCAAGAAGGTCAAACTCTTCTTGATGCTGCTTTAAGACAAGGTGTTTATCTTCCTCATGCTTGTAATCATGGACTTTGTGGAACTTGTAAAGTTGAAGTTCTAGAAGGTGAAGTTGATTTAGGTGATGCTTCTCCTTTTGCTTTAATGGAGAGTGAAAGAGATGATGGTTTTTGCTTAGCATGTACTGCAACTGCCGATGAAGATGTAGTAATTGAAGCTGAAATTGATGTTGATATTGATGCTAGAAGTATCCCTATAAAAGATATTATGGGGACAGTAATAAAAAGAGAAATGCTTACACCTAGAATTTTAGGTCTTTGGATTGAACTTGATGAAGAAATTGATTTCCAAGCAGGACAATATATAAATTATCATGTTCCAGGATTTGATGAGCCGCGAGCATTTTCACTTGCAAATCAACCAAGTACAGGAAAAGTTATTGAATTAAATATTGGAATTATTCCAGATGGAGAAGCAACTCCTTGGATTCATAATAATGTAAAAGTTGGAGATAGAAGAAAAATCACAGGACCTTTTGGAAGATTCTTTGTAAAAAGAAGTGCCCAAAAACCAATGATATTTTTTGCTGGTGGATCAGGACTTTCAAGTCCAAAATCAATGATCTTAGATGAATTAGAAAATGGATGTACTCAAGATATTACTCTTTTCCATGGTGCTAGAAATGAAGAAGAATTATACTATGCAGATATGTTTAGAGATTTAGAAAGTAAACATAAAAACTTTAGATATATTCCTGTTTTATCAGATAATAAAAATGAAAACTGGACAGGTGAAATAGGATTTACAAATGATGTAGCAAAAAAAATATACGATAATCAATTCACAGGACATAAAGCCTATCTTTGTGGACCTCCTATGATGAGTGATGCCTGTATAACAGCACTTATGCAAGGTAGATTATTTGAAAAAGATATTCATACTGAAAAGTTTTTTTCTAGAGCCGACTTATATAAAGAAGAAATTAAAAGCCCTCTATTTAAATCTATTTAAACCTCTTGTAAAGATGAAAATTTTCTAATAAAAATTTTCATCTTCTTAAACTTCAAAGCAATTAATTAACAATCTATTTTTTAAAAAATTTAAACTTTTTAAAAAAAATAAAAAAAGTAATAATCGCGATTTTTATGCGAATTGTTTAAAGTATAGTACTAATACTTAAAAGGTAACTTTTAATTTAGATGACGATATGAGTTTTTTATTTATATTGTAAATTTCATCGAAGGGATAATTATGAAACATAATATCTTTGTAAAAAACAAAGAAAAAGAAAGAGCTTGCAATGAAGATAAAAATCTTATGGATTCATTATCTGTTTGTCAAGATCTAGTTCCAAATGGTTGTCATAATGGAGCTTGTGGAATTTGTAAAATTACTATTCATAATGGTGAATATGAAAAGCTAAAAATGAATAGAAAACACATATCAGAAGATGAAGAGAGCTCGAATATAGTTTTAGCATGTCGAACTTTTCCAAAAAGTGATATGGAAATCGAATTTATAGAAAAACCAAAATCTAAGCATTATACGCTTGGACATTAATTTAAATAAAAGGATTTAAAATGGGAATTATGAGATTAGGTCATGTAGATATTAATGTATTAAATATTGAGGAATCAAGAACTTATTATGAAGAAATAATGGGATTAACAGTTACACGAGAAGATAAAGATGGTACTTTGTATTTAAAATGTTGGGATGAGTGGGATAAATATAGTCTTGTTTTAAGACCAAGTGAAGAAGCTACATTTAACAAAATTGCATATAAAGTTAAAAATGATTCGGATTTAGATGATTTAAAAATTAAAGTTGAAAATTATGGTATTGAAACAAAGTTTTTAGAAGCAGGTGTTGTTACTGATTGTGGAAGAGTTTTATCTTTTACTTTACCAAGTGGACATTCATTCCAGTTATATGCGCAAAAAGAGTTCATTGGAAAAGATACAGGAGATACAAACCCTGCACCTTGGCCATTTAAAGGAAAAGGAATTAAAGCACATTGGATTGATCATGCATTATTAATGTGTCAAGGACCTGAAGCTGTTATGGAAGTTACTAAATTCTTTATTGATATATTTGATTTTACATTAACAGAGCAAGTTACAGTTGGGCCTGATGGTTGTTTACAAGCTGCTACTTGGTTAACTTGTTCATCAACTCCTCATGATATAGCATTTGTTGCAGGTGAAGAAGTTGGAATGCATCACTTTGCCTTCTTCTTAGATGGATGGAATGATATTTTAAGAGCAGCAGATGTTATGGCTATGCATAACGTAAAAATTGATGTTACACCTCAAAGACATGGTATTACAAGAGGTGAAACGATTTATTTCTTTGACCCATCAGGACATAGATTAGAAACTTTTGCAGGACTTGGGTATTTAGCTCAGCCTGATATGCCAGTTATTACATGGACTGAAGATGAATTATGGAGAGGAATTTTCTATCATACAGGTATTGAAAATGGTGCATTTACAACAGCCTACACATTACACGCATATAAATAGTATGAATAGTGTAATAACAGAAAAAACAATATCAAGACAAGCCTCTAGTGAGGCTTGTCTTTTTGCAATTAAAAAAGCCGAAGAATTAAATATATCTATAAACGTAAGTGTTGTAGATAACAAAGGTTTGGAAATGGCTTTTTTAAGAATGGAAAACTCCTTTATTCATTCTATAGATATTGCAAAAGACAAAGCATATACTAGTGCAAGTTTTGGGTTTCCATCAGATACATGGACTAATGTTTTCAAAGAAATGCCACATTTAGAACAAGGTTTTTCTAATAGAGATAGATTAGTTCCTTTTGGTGGAGGATTACCAATATTTGATAAAGATAATGTAAAAGTTGGAGCAATTGGTGTTTCAGGTGGAACTGAAGAAGAAGATATTATATGTGCAAAGTTTGCAATTGAAAAGATAGGACTAAAATAATGAAAAAAGTACAACACTATATTAATGGACAATTTATAGACTCAGAATGTGGCGAGTTTTTTGATAATTTTAACCCAGCAACTGCTGAGTTAATTGCAAAAGTAGCACAAGGTAGAGAACCGGAAGTAGATGCTGCTGTTGCGGCTGCGAAAGCTGCACTTACTGGTGAGTGGGGACAAATGAAGCTAAATGATAGAATAGCTTTAATGTACGAAATTGCAAATGAAATGGATAGAAGATTTGATGATTTCCTTGAAGCTGAATGCTTAGATACTGGTAAACCATACTCAATTGCAAGACATATAGATATTCCAAGAGGAGCTGCAAATTTCAAAGTTTTCGCTGACACTATGAAATCAGTTGCTGATGAAGCTTATAGAATGGATACTCCAGATGGAAAAATAGCAATGAATTATTCTATGAGACAACCAAAAGGTGTTATTGGCGTTATTTCTCCTTGGAATTTACCATTACTCCTTATGACTTGGAAAGTTGGACCTGCATTAGCTTGTGGAAATACTGTTGTTGTTAAACCTTCTCAAGTAACTCCTACTACTACATCACTTTTAGGTGAAGTTATGACTAAAGTTGGTTTACCAAAAGGTGCCTATAATGTTGTTCAAGGAAGAGGTTCAATTACTGGAAACTTATTAACAGCACACCAAGATATTGATGCTTTAACATTCACAGGTGAAACAAAAACTGGTGAAACAATTATGAAAGCTTGTTCAAATGGTGTAAGAGATATATCTTTAGAACTTGGAGGGAAAAACCCTGCTATTATTTTTGAAGATTGTGATATGGATAAAGCTATTTTTGAAACAGCAAGATCTGTATTTGCTAACTCAGGACAAGTTTGTTTAGGAACTGAAAGAGTTTATGTTCAAAGACCAATTTTTGATGAATTTGTAAGTAGACTTAAAGATGCTGGTCAAAAACTAAAAGTTGGAGTTCATAATGACGAGTCTGTTGATATGGGACCAGTTGTAAGTGCTGCACATAGAGATAAAGTTTTAGAATTTTATGATATTGCAAAAAAAGAGGGTGCCAACGTTATTTTAGGTGGTGGAGCACCAAAGATGGAAGGTGCTTTAAAAGATGGTTTTTGGGTTGAACCAACTATTTGGACAGGACTTCCTGAAACTGCAACTGTAGTAAAAGAAGAAGTATTTGGACCTTGTTGTCATATTGCTCCTTTTGATACAGAAGAAGAAGTTATTAAAATGGCAAATGATACTAAATATGGTTTAGCCTCTACTGTATTTACTGAAAATTTAGATAAAGCTCATAGAGTAGCTTCTAAAATTGATTCAGGAATTGTATGGGTTAACTCATGGTTCTTAAGAGATTTAAGAACACCATTTGGTGGAATGAAAGGTTCTGGAATTGGAAGAGAAGGTGGTCACCACTCTTTAGAGTTCTATACTGAACTTAAAAATATTTGTATAAAAATGTAAGGAATTAAAATATGGAACAATTAAAAATAGAAAAATATGGAAATGAACTTTACGAAGCATTAAAGTCTAATTCTGTAATAGAACCTATTACTTCAAGAGAAGCTGATATTACTATTGAAGATGCATATGCAATTCAAAACCATTTTATACAAAGAAGAATTAAAGAAGATGGTGTAAAGATTATTGGTAAAAAAATAGGTGTTACATCAAAAGTAGTAATGGATATGTTAGGTGTTCATCAGCCTGACTTTGGTTACCTTTTATCTGATATGATTTATTCAGATGGTGATGAAATCGATGTTACAAATGGTATGATTCAACCAAAAGCTGAAGGTGAAATTGCCTTTGTTCTAAAAGAAGACTTAACAGGACCTGGCGTTACTACTGCTGATGTTTTAAGAGCAACAAAATTTGTAATGCCTTGTTTTGAAATAGTTGATTCAAGAATTAAAGATTGGAAAATTAAAGTACAAGATACGGTTTCGGATAATGCTTCTTGTGGATATATAGTATTTGGTGGAAAAGGAGTAGATCCAAGAGATGTTGATTTAACAACTTGTGGTATGACTCTTGAATCTAATGGTGAATTATTACACACAGGTGCAGGTGCAGCAGCACTTGGAAGTCCTGTAAATGCAGTTGTATGGCTTGCTAATACATTAGGTTCTTTTGGTGTTGGTTTAAAAGCTGGTGAAGTTATTCTATCTGGTGCTTTATGTGCAATGGTTACTATTAAAGCAGGTGATAATATGACTATTAATGTAGGTGGAATTGGTTCTGCTTCTTGTAGATTTGTATAAAGAGGAAAGGAAAGATATGAAAAAAATTAATTGTGCATTAATTGGGTCAGGAAATATTGGAACAGACTTAATGTTTAAATTACAAAGAAGTGAAATTTTAAATCCTTTATGGATGGTAGGAATAGATCCTGAATCTGATGGATTAAAAAAAGCCAAAGAAGCTGGAATGAAAATCACAGCAGATGGTGTTGATGGACTATTACCTTTTATTAAAGAAGATGAAGTAATGATTGCTTTTGATGCAACATCTGCTTATGTTCACGGTGAAAATAATAGAAAATTAGCAGAATTAGGTGTAAAAGTTATTGACTTAACTCCTGCTGCAATTGGACCTTTTTGTGTGCCATCTGTAAATATGAAAGAACTTTTAGAACAAGATGCACAAAATGTAAATATGGTAACTTGTGGTGGACAAGCTACTATTCCTATGATTGCAGCAGTTTCAAGTGTTCAAGAAGTTGAATATGCAGAAATTATTGCAACAGCTGCTTCAAAATCAGCAGGTCCTGGAACACGTGCTAATATTGATGAGTTTACAGAAACTACAAAACTTGGAATTGAAGTAGTTGGTGGTGCTAAAAAAGGTAAAGCAATTATTATTCTAAATCCTGCTGAGCCACCTTTAATGATGAGAGATACTGTTCATTGTCAAACTACGCAAACACCAAATCAAGAAGCGATAATCAAATCAGTTAACGACATGGTTAAAGAAGTTCAAAAATTTGTTCCTGGTTATACACTAAAAAATGGACCTGTATTTGATGGAAATAAAATTACAATTTGGTTAGAGGTTGAAGGCTTAGGTGATTATTTACCTAAATTTGCAGGAAATCTTGACATTATCACAGCCGCAGCAACTAATATTGCAGAACAAATGGCTGAAAAAATCAAAGCAGGAGTTTAAAGATGGATTTAAAAGGTAAAAAAATTACAGTACATGACATGTCTTTAAGAGATGGAATGCACTCTGTTAGACATCAGTTTACACTTGATCAAATGACTGCAATGTCAACTGCAATGGATGAAGCTGGTGTTCCTATGATTGAAGTAACACATGGTGATGGACTTGGTGGAAGCTCACTAAATTATGGATATGGTTTACATACAGATGAAGAATGGCTAGATGCTGTTGTTCCAAATATGAAAAATGCAAAAATATCTGCACTTTTACTTCCAGGAATTGGAATAGTTAAAGATTTAGAAAGAGCAGTTGAACATGGGATTTCTACAGTTAGAGTTGCTACTCACTGTACAGAAGCTGATTGTTCAGCTCAACATATAAAAGCAGCAGTTGGAATGAAACTTGATACTGTTGGATTTTTAATGATGGCTCATATGGTTGATGAAAAAAGAATAGTTGAAGAAGCTAGAAAAATGGTTTCTTATGGAGCTAATTGTATTTATGCAACAGACTCAGCTGGTTATTTACTTCCTGATATGGTAAGTGCAAGGATAGGGGCACTTAAAAAAGAGTTTGGAGATGAAATTGAGATTGGATTTCACGGTCATAATAATATGTCTATGGGCGTTGCTAATTCTTTGGCTGCAATAGAAGCAGGAGCTACAAGAATTGATGCAAGTTTAGCAGGTTTTGGAGCGGGTTCTGGAAATACTGCAACAGAAGTTTTAGTAGCCGTTTGTAATAGAATGGGTGTAGAAACAGGAATTGACCTAGATAAAATAGTAGATGCGGCTGAAGATATTGCACTTCCTATTATGGGAAAACCTACAAGAATCTCAAGAGATTCATTAACTTTAGGTTATGCAGGTGTTTATTCATCTTTTCTTTTATTTGCACGTCGGGCAGAAGCTAAATATGGAATTGATGCTAGATCACTTTTAGTAGAATTAGGAAGAAGAGGAATGATTGGTGGTCAAGAAGATATGATTGATGATTGTGCAATGGAAATGGCAAGAGCTAAAGGATTAATATAATGGCATTAGATAAAAAAATAATTGATGAATTAGCTATTCATTGTGAAAAAGCGGAAGTAGAAGCTTATGAAATCACAAAAATAACTGATGATTATCCAGAAATGACTTATGAAGATGCTTATGATATTCAATGGAAAGCAAGAGCGAATAAGGAAGCCAAGGGTCATAAGATAGTTGGTATGAAAATGGGTCTTACTTCACAAGCAAAAATGAAGCAAATGGGTGTTCCTAATCCTTGTTATGGTTACCTTGCAGACTATTTTGCATACGGTGATGGAGCAGAGATTAAAATTGATGAATTAATTCATCCAAAAGTTGAAGCTGAGATCGCTTTTGTTTTAAAAGATGATTTAACAGGACCTGGATGTCATATAGGTGATGTATTAGCTGCTACTGATTTTGTAATGCCTGCTGTTGAGATTATTGATTCAAGATATAAAGATTTTAAATTTGATTTAAAATCAGTAATTGCTGATAACTCTTCATCTTCAAGATATGTTACAGGTGGAAGAATGAGAGATATTAAAGATCTTGATCTTAAAACACTTGGTGTTGTAATGGAAATAAATGGAGAAGTAGTTCAGTTAGGTGCAGGAGCTGCTGTTTTAGGACACCCTGCTACTGCAATTGCAATGCTTGCAAATATGATGGGTGAGCGTGGTGAAATACTTAAAGCTGGTTCATATATTCTTTCAGGTGCAATTACAGCTGCAATGAGTGTAAAAAAAGGTGATAATGTTACTGTTAAGTTCCAAGATTTAGGAACATTAACTATGAAATTTGTATAAATATAAGGAATAAAAATGCCAATAGCTACAATTAATATTGTTGAAGGTAGAAGTGATGAGCAAAAAGAGAAACTTATAGAAAAGGTTACTCTTGCAATTCATGAAGCTATCGATGCTCCTATTGCAAATGTACGTGTTATTTTAAACGAAATGCCAAAACAACATTTTGGAATAGCAGGACAAAGTGTTAAAAAGATGGGTAGATAGAAAAAATCATGTCTTTATTGAAGTTAAGTGTACTTGATCAGTCACCAATACATGATGATAAAGAGGCAAAAGAAGGTCTCTTTGATACTATAAAACTTGCAATTTCTTGTGAAAATTCAGGTTATTATAGATATTGGTGTGCAGAACATCATGATACTCCTGGGTATGCAAGTGCAAACCCTGAACTTATGGTAAGTTCTGTTGCAAATGCTACTTCAAAAATAAGAGTTGGAAGTGGTGGAGTAATGCTAAATCACTATAGCTCTTTTAAGGTTGCGGAAACTTTTAATACTTTAAGTGCATTACACAATAATAGAATTGACTTAGGGATTGGACGAGCAAGTGGTGCTAACTTTTTAGCAGCACGTGCTTTGCATAATTCAAATAGTGGTGATTACACTCAAAAAGCTTATGAACTTATAAATTATTTAGATGATAAAGTTCCTAAAGATGATTATTTTCATGGTGTAAATTTATCTCCAATAGGAGTTGATTCAACGCCTGTTTATTTACTAGGTTCAAGTGATGGAAGTAGTGTATTAGCAGGGCGACTTGGTGCTGGATTTTGTTTAGCACTTTTTATAGGAACTCATAATAGACCTACTCAAATCATGGCTTCATATAAAAATAATTTCACTCCTTCAAAAAACTTCAAAAAACCAAAAGCTATGATTGCTGTTGCTTGTATTTGTGCCAATACAGAAGAAGAAGCAATTGAACTTGCAAGTTCTCATACATACTGGAAAGTACAAGCTTTTAGACATCCCAAAAGAGATGCTTTTCAAAGTCCTAAAAATATAAAAAAATTATATGAAAAATTAAGCTTTGAAGATAAAGCATATTATCATGAAACTTTAAATTCTATGATTTTAGGAACACCTGCACAGTGTAAAGAACAAATAGAAAAATTAGCAAAAGAGTATGAGGTTGATGAAGTGATGATAGTAAATGTTACTTATTCTTTTGAGAAAAGAAAAAAATCATACGAACTTTTAGCTAAAGAATTTGCTTTAGAAAAATAAGAGATTAAAAATTAAATTAAAACAAGGAAAAAATATGTCAAATCCAGAAATAGCAAAAAGTATAAAAACAGGAAGTTTTAATACAAATTATCATGACTTAGGTGAAGGTGAACCTATAATGTTTATCCATGGTTCAGGACCAGGTGTATCAGCATTTGCAAATTGGCAATTATGTATGCCAAAAATAGCAGAAAACTTTAGAGTAATTGCTCCAGATATGGTAGGTTTTGGATACACAGATAGACCTGATGGAATTTTATATGATATGGATATTTGGGTACAACAAACAATTGACTTAATGGATGCATTAAAAATAGAAAAAATAAATTTAGTAGGAAACTCTTTTGGTGGAGCATTAGCATTAGCTTTAACTATTAAATATCCCGAAAGATTTAATAAAGTAGTTTTAATGGGTGCAGTTGGTGTTTATTTTGATTTAACTTATGGATTAGATAAAGCATGGGGATATACACCAAGTATTGAAAATATGAAAGAATTACTTGATATTTTTGCTTATGATAGAAGTATTGTAACAGATGATTTAGCAAAGATGAGATATGAAGCTAGTATTCGTCCTGGATTCCAAGAATCTTTCTCTTCAATGTTTCCTTCACCAAGACAAGATGGTGTTGATTCAATGGAAAGTTGTGAAAATGATATCAAAAAAATAGATAAAGATGTTTTAATTATTCATGGAAGAGAAGACAAAGTTATTCCAGTTCAAAACTCTATTAGATTAAATCAATTAATTCTTAAATCACAGTTACATATTTTTGGACAATGTGGACACTGGACGCAAATTGAACATACAGATAGATTTAATAATTTATTATTAGATTTCTTTTCAGAAAAATAAAATAAAAATTAATTCTAAATAATTATATACTAGAAGTATTTCAATACTTTTAGTATATATAATAAGGAAAAATAATGGAACTTATCGTAAATAGAAAAAAAATTATATTTAAAGATGATATTACTCTTCAAGAGGTAATTGATGCAGTTAATATGAGTAAAAAGATGATGGGTGCTTCTGTTAATAATACAATCATTAAAGTTTGTGATTTATCTAATAAAAAACTAAAAGATGGAGATAAAATTGATATTATAAGTGCAATGGCAGCAGGATAGTTATTTGATATTGCAAATAATATCAATAATCTTTCCAGTTTTTTTTATTGCATTTATTGGATATTTATATGCTAATAAAGTAAAAATAAACATGGATATGCCAAATAAAATAAATATGGACATATTTATACCCATAATGGTATTTTATTTTATCAGTGAAAAACTTCCTTCTATACATATGATAGGAAGTTTTTCTATGGGTGCCGTTATCGTTGTATTTGGTTCAGGTATTATTTTATATCCAATAACTAAAATATTTAATCTTAATCCAAGAACATTTTTACCTCCAATGATGTTTAATAACTCAATTAATTTAGGTCTTCCTTTAGCTTTTTTTGCTTTTGGGGAAGAAGCAATGGCTTTAGCTATTGCTTTATCTCTAGTACAAGTAATAGGACAATTTACTGTAGCAGTTATGATGTATGGGGGTAAATTTGATATTGGAAGTTTATTTAAAAACCCTGTTATTATCGCAACATTAATAGGATTGTTGTTTAATTATTTTAATTTTCATTTACCAAGTATCTTATTAGATCCTGTAAAAATGATGGCTCAAGTTTCTATACCTCTTGTACTTTTTGCACTAGGAGTACGATTAATTCATTTAGAATTACGATATTGGAAAATAGGAATTTTAGGGGCTATTTTATGTCCTCTATCTGGAATACTAATGGCTTTACTGGCAATTTATATTTTTGATTACACACCTTTACAAGCGAGTTTAATTATCCTTTTTGGTGCTTTACCACCCGCTGTTATCAATAGTATAATGGCTGAAAAGTATAATTGTGATTCGATTACTGTTGCATCAATTGTGGCTATTGGAAATATAGCCAGTTTGATTATTATTCCTATAGTACTTTATTTTGTATTATAAAAAATGAGGAAATAGATATGTTAGATATACAATCGATAATAATATTTTTGGCTTTAGGGTCTTTTGTAGGTGTAGTAGCCGGGCTTTTTGGAATAGGTGGTGGAGGATTAATTGTACCAATTTTAACGATGTTTTTACTTTCTCATGAGTTTGGTGGCGACGAAGTTGTTCAAATATCATTGGCGACGAGTATTGCAGTTATATCTATTACTTCCATATCAAGTTTTCGAGCTCAACACAAAAAGAAAGCAGTTCGTTGGGATATCTTTAAGATGATAGCACCAGGTGTAATTGTAGGAACTTTTATGTTTACTTTTGTTGCCTCGAATATTAATTCATTTTATTTATCTGTATTTTTTTCAATATTTATGTTGTATGCTGCTTACAAGATGTTTTTTGGAAAGAAAGCTGAAGGAGAGGGGACTATTATTGGAAGAAGCGGACAATTTTTCGCTGGCTTTGGTATAGGTGGAATATCTGCTTTGGTTTCTATTGGAGGAGGGATGTTAAGTGTACCCTACTTGGTAAAACAAAATATAGATATGAAAAAAGCAATTGGTACATCCTCTGCCATAGGATTTCCCTTGGCTATTTCTGGAACTTTGGGTTATATTATAAATGGATATAGTCACACATCAATTGATACTATGATGCTTGGATATGTTTATGTACCTGCATTTGTTTGTATTGCTTTTGCCAGTTATCTTACCGCTCCAATTGGAGTAAATTTATCACATAAGTTACCTATCGTTATGTTGAAAAAAATATTTGGTATTTTATTATTAATCTTAAGTATTAAAATGATGCTAGAGTTGATTTAAAAAATAAGAAATTAAAGGAAAAAAATGAGAATAGAAATAAAAATAAATCAAGATATAAAAAGTATGAAAAAAGATGTTTGGGATTTAGTAGGTCCTTTTGAAAAGATAGCTACTTGGTTTGAGGGTATAAAAAAAACTGAAATTGAAATATCTGACAATGGAAATACAGTACGACATTTAACTTTTGACAATGACGCGATTATTTCTGATGAACTTATAAAAAAAGATGATTTCTCTTATACGTATAAAATTATTAAAGGTGATTTACCTTTTGAGAATTATATTGCAACTATTGGAATAAAATCTAATGATGAAAGTGTAAGTTTATATTGTAATATATCAATAGATGTTTCGCAAGATAATAAAGATGAATCAGTTAAATTTCTAGAAGATATTTATGAAAATGCATTTAAAAATGTACAATTGATATTTGAAAGTAATAGTAATTGATAATCATTTATAGACTTGACTAAACCATACTATAAAGAAGATATAAATAACAATTTACTAATATATAAAATTAATTGATGAAAAAAGTTGTGTCCTTTATTAGGAGAAAAAAAGGACACAATATAGAGAAAGGATGAGTCTTTGTATACTCTATTGTTTGAAAAGTAAGTGTATTAATTACACTTACCTTTTTTAAATACTATAAGTTAGCGCGCTCAATAGTATGGTTTACTTTATTAAAATTTATATGATAAATAAACTCTAGTTACATCAGTATTTCCTTCAACAATTCCAGCTGGTAAAATAGTATGCTCAAGTTCAGCATGCTCATAATTTACTTTTAATAAAATATCTTTATTAATTGGATAAATTGCAACTGCACCAGTTGCTAATACATCTCCTAATCCACCATTAGACCATGAATGTCCTAAGTATCCTATTGTTGTGATACCAGCAATTGGTAAAACTACTGCACCAACAAGAGTATCAGTATTTGCACGAGTAGGAACACCTCCACCATTTACAGGCATAGCAGTAAATAATGTATCCGTAGTACCCGCACCAATACCTGTATTAACATCACCATCTTTTGTGCTTGAGTTAAATGCAACTAAGTATCCTAAGTTAGAGATTCCTAGAGGACCTGTAGCTTTTAATCCAAAAGCTGCTCCATCTTCTTTTCCCGCTGCTTGATTGTCATCTTTAGACATTACATATTGTGCTGATAATGTTTGATTTGCAATAGTATAATCAGTTTGTAAATAAGTAATACTAATATCTTTACTTGCAGAACTCTCTTTGTTCATTTTAAGATATTGAGCTTGAAGTGTTAAGTTTTCAATTGAATTATTTTTCAGAAGAAGAGTATATGCATCATCATGTGTTGCTGAGATATCATCTGATTCGCCAAGATCACCAGTTCCATCAGTTTTTGCTAAATATTTTGAAATATATCCTAAAGAAACAGAAGTATTAGGAATATCAGTATTTGTTAACATATAAGCTTCAAAAGAATCTTTTAATAAACTTTCAGATGATTTTCCATCAATTGCAGTACTAACTAAAGGTGTATATATAAATTGTCTACCAGCTTTTATATTAGTATTTGCTAATTGGTATTCTAAATATACTTCAGATAAAACAGATCCAGAAGCATCTAAATCATTAGCGAAAACACCATTGTTATCATCTTCACTTAAAACATGAGAAGTTTGAAATGTAGCTCCAGCACTTAATCCATAAAATGAACCTGTTGTATAGCCTAAACTTCCACCAATCACTGCAATATCATCAGACTTTGCTTTTCCTAAGAAATTTGAATCAGCGTATAAAGCTTTTATTTCACCCTTTACTTTTCCATTTGTAAAAGCATCACTTAAACTTTCATTAGCATTGGCAACTGTAGATAATGAAGCTAATGTAATAACAGCAGCTAAACTTAATTTTGTAATTCTTTTCATACGATTCCTTTTTTTTAATGTTCTAAATTGAAATAATTAAGAACTCTTAACTAGTAGCTTATAGAAATCCAATCGCAGAATAATCGCATATCTATATATTTGCAATTTCTTTGAAATTGATGTGTTGTTTTTTTTGATAAATTAAAAGAAGTTGAAAATCGGTATGAAGATTCTGGGTTTTTTAAAGGATTTAATATAATAGAAAAATTGAATAATCCCAAGAGTATAGAATATAGTTCTATTAAATCTACAGCAGCATCTAAAGCTAGAAGTGAAAAAGTTAAGTATAAAATAAATATAGCAATTGAAATACTTCAAACAGAGAAAAAAAGAATAACTCACTATTCAATAGCAAAGAAATGTGGAGCAAGTTTTAACACAGTAACAAAACATGTATCAGAAAAATATCTAGTTTCATTAAATGAAATGAAATAGTAAAGTATATCCTTCATATTAAATATGTATCAATAATCTTTGTTCCATATTTCCTTAATGTTTGTGGAACTTTACAGTTTTTACTTTTGGAACACTTTGTGGAACACGGAAACTAATATGAGTGCTTCGTGTTCCAAAACCTAGTGTTAAGTTACCTGCAGTAACAGCCGCATCAAGAATAGCTGTTGTTGCTGCATCAGCATTTGATATAGTCATTCCTTCTTTTAAAGTTAATGAGTCAACATCTCCTGATAAAGAAACAGATTCTTGAGTACTAAGACCATCTGTATTTGTAGAATTTAAAGTAATAGCTCCTGCACTTGCAACTGTAGTTGTACTTGTAGCAGAAAATACATTATTTCCATTAGCTTCAGAATAAACATCTTTAGAACCTAATCCTGATGTATTTGATTGAACTGAAGCATTTGAAATAATATCATTTTTAGATTCACCAATTTGGAATGATAATGAAGCTGATGCAGCTTTATCAGCGTCTGTATCACCTGCTGAAGCTTGAAGTAAAACATTACCATTATAGTTAGTTTGTTCTGCGATATTATCAAGTTGCTCTAAAAGTTTTGAAATATCTTTTCTAATAGATTCTCTACCATCAGTTGAAGTAGTATCAGTGTTTGCTTGAATTAATTTAGCTTTAATAGTATCAAGAATATTTGATTGCTCTGCCATTGATTTATCAGCAATTTGAAGTAAAGTTACAGCTGAATTACCATTTGCAACACCTTGATCTATTGAAGTTGCTTGAGTTCTAAGTTTATCAGCAATTGCTAAACCAGAAGCATCATCAGACGCTTTGTTAATTTTAAGACCAGTAGAAAGTTTTTCTAATGAACTTTTTATACTTTTACCTGTATTTGTAGCTGCTTCTTGAGCAGTAATTGATGAAACGTTAGTATTAATAATCATAATAAATCCTTTTTATTTATGACGTCATTGTGATAAAAATCACACTTAACAACCTTCTTGTGTTACCAAGCATAGAAGAAAAATAAGTCTTTCTTCTTCGGAATCAATTGATACCTACATTTGTAATAAGAATTATGACGTACCAATTCTTAAAGTTAGATTAAAAAATAATTATGTTTTTATTTCTTTTTTAAAATCACTCCTGATTCAATATGATGTGTATATGAAAACTGATCAAAAAGGGCGAAGTTTTCAATAGTATGTGTTTTTGTTAACTCTTCTAAATCTCTATGTAATGTTTCAGGATTACATGATACATATATGATTTGCTCAAAGTTTTTAACTAAGGCTCTTGTTGTATCATCAAGTCCAGCTCTTGGAGGGTCAACAAAAATAGAGTCAAAATCATAAGCTTTTAAATCTACATCTTTAAGTCTTGAGAATACTCTTTTTTCTTCTAGGGCTTCTACAAACTCTTCTGCGCTCATTCTAATAAACTCTATTTTATTATTGTTATTTAACTCACAGTTTGTTTTTGCTGATTTGATTGATGTTTTTGATATTTCAGTTGCTAGAACTTTTCTAAACTTACTTGAAAGTGGAATAGTAAAGTTTCCACCACCACAGTAAAGTTCACAAAGATCTTTACTTGAGTCTTTGATATTATTTAAAACCCATTCAATCATTCCTATATTTACTTTTGTATTTGGTTGTGTAAAACCACCCTCTATATATCTGAAGTTATAGTTTGTATTATTGATATTTAGTTTTTCATCTATGTAATCATTTTCTAGAATTACTTTTTGTTTTCTTGAGCGACCGATTATTTTGATATTAAACTTATTTGATAATTCTTTTGCAAGTTCATTCCAATCCTCATCTAGTTTTCTATGATAGATTAAAGTTACTAACATATCCCCTGTTGTTGAGTTTAAAAACTCAATTGCAAATAGTTTAAATGAAAGTGTTTTATTTTTTTGTATCTCTTCTAAAAGTTTTGGCATTAAGTTTGATATATCAAGGCTTACTATTTGACAAGATGATATTTCTAATACAGTTTTATCAATACTTGTCATTGCATAAGAAAGTGTTGGATTATCATTTTCATCAAAGTTTTTCCATATTTTAAACTCAGCTCTATTCCTGAAGTTTTGTTCATCACCTCTTACAATATCAAAATCGACATTTTCTAAGTCTGTAAAGTTTGAAAAACGCTCTTTTTCTCTTTGTATTTTTAAATCCAATTGTCCCTCATATCCAATATCATGTATTGTACATGAGCCACATTTGCCAAAATATTCACAATTCATCAACTATCCTTAGCTATTTAATGCGATATTATATTCAATTGATTATAATACGCACATGAAAGAAAATTGGCAAGAACAACTACACACTTTATTAAACTGTGATTTAAAAGAATTATATCCTCTAGCACGAAGCTTAAATAGAAAACTAGAATTTTACGTGGGTCCTACAAACTCAGGTAAAACATATAATGCAATGGAAAAATTAAAGCAAGCAAATTCAGGACTTTATTTAGCACCTTTACGATTATTAGCACTTGAGGGTTATGAGGGCTTAAAAAAAGATGGTATTGAAGCTTCATTAATCACTGGTGAAGAACAGATGTTAAATGAAGATGCTGCTCATGTATGTTCAACTATTGAGATGATTGATTATGACTTAGATGTTGATGTGGCAGTTATTGATGAAGTTCAAATGCTTGATGATATAGATAGAGGTTGGGCTTGGGTTAATGCAATTATTGGTTGTCCTGCTAAAAAAGTAATAATGACAGGAAGTGTAAATGCACTTGAAGCTATTAAAAAAATCGCTACTTATTTAGGCGAAGAGCTTGAAGTTGTAAGACATAAAAGAAAAACAGAACTAAAGGTAAATGAAAAATATACATCTTTAGATAATCTAGAAGATGGAACTGCGTTGATTGCTTTTTCAAGGGCAGATGTTTTAAAACTTAGACATAGACTTAAGAAAAACTATACAGTGTCTGTAATATATGGAAACCTTTCACCTGAAGTAAGACGAGATGAAGCAAGAAAATTTAGAGAAAATAAAAGCCAAATTCTAATAGCAACTGATGCAATTGCAATGGGTTTAAATCTTCCTATAAAAACTATTCTTTTTACAACTGATACAAAATTTGATGGAGTATCAAGAAGAAAAATTACAGTAAATGAAATAGTTCAAATAGCAGGTCGTGCAGGAAGATATGGACATTTTGAAGCTGGGTTTTTAGGCGCAACTAGGCGAGATATTTTAAAGCATATAAGCCAAGAATATAAACAGCCAATTAAAACTATAAAACCACCTTTTAGAGTTAAGATAAATGCTCAACAATTAGAATCTTTATCTTCACATATTAAAACTACATCTTTAACAAAAATATTAAAGTTCTTTGCTGAAAATATGTCATTTTCAGGACCCTTTATAGCTGCAAATATTTCATCTATGATAACAGCTTCAAAAATAGTTGATACAAGATTTTCTATGAAGCTTGAAGATAAGTATTTATTAGCACAAGCTCCAATCACAACAAGGTCACCTATTATCCTGCAAGCTTATGAAGCTTATATAGCAGCTGTTGTAAAACAAAAAGTTTGTAACTATAAACCATCTATTACCTTGCCGAAAAAAGCGATAACTCAAAAAGATTTATTACTTGTTGAAGATGAGGTAAAAAAAATATCTTTATATTTATGGCTTTCGTATAAACTACCTGAAATATTCCCAGACCATGATAAAGCTTATATTTTAAGAAACACTTTCAACTCATTTATAGAAAACTCGTTAAAAGGAAAAATCATTCAAATTGATACTCCAAGAAGAAATGACTTTAAAAGAAAAACAAATGAGGAAAGAAGACCAAGAAGAGATGAAAAAACTTCATCAACAAGAAATGAAAAAGAGTTAAGACCTAGACGTGCAAGAAGTGAATTTAAACCACGAAGAAGAAGACGTGATTAGTCTTGATAAAATATTTTAATAGAAAATTAGTTAAAATATTACTAATATTACAAAGCAATATCTTAAGAAAGGAGTTTTTTTATGTTCAAGTTATTCAAAAATAGCACCAAAGAATCTTTTCAAAAAGAGCTATTTAGTGATGATATTAATATACAAAGAATCCAAAAAGATATTGATAATGGAAGAGAAATTAATACAATAGATGAGAATGGAAGAACGATTCTTTTTTCTCTATGTGCAAAGAAAAAATTTGAAGCAATAAAAATTTTAATAAAAAATGGTATTAATTTAAGTGTAGAAGATAAATACGGGCGAACAGTTTTAGACGATGCTATAAATCGTACTGATGGTGTAATGATTAGGTTTTTACTAGAAAATGGTTTTGATATCAATCATAAAAACTCAAGTAATAGGACAATTCTTCAAGATGTTGCCTTAGAGGGAAATTATAAAATTTTTCAAATACTAATGTCTTTTCATCCTAATTATGATGATTTGGATAGTTATGGTAGAACTGTATTATTTGATGCAGTTGAGGGTGGAAATGTAGACATTATAAGAGAGTTAGTAAATCATATAAAAGATATAGATATTACTGATGAAAACAATGAAACACCACTTTTTAATGCAGTTTTAAAAGAGAATACAAAAATTGCAGAAATATTAATAAGTTTTGGAATGAACTTAAATAGTTTGGATAATCATGGACGAAATGTATTATTTAATACTATGTTATTGGGTACAAAAAATATTGATATCTTAAAGCTAATGATTAAGAAAAAAATAAATATTAATCAAATAGATATAAATGGTGAAAATATCTTAGATGAACTTTTATATATTATTTCCTTACAACTTCAAACTCCTAAACAATTGTCACAACTTGAGGGTAATTATTCTCTAATTACAAAAGAGACAAAATATCTAGAATTAGCTCGTATTTTAATTGAAAATGGCCTTGATATAAATAAAATGGATGAATATGGACTTACAACATTAAGTAAAGAAGTTGAAAAGAAAAATTATGAACATATATCTTTTTTAATTGATTGTGGTGCTGATGTTAATGTAAAAAATATAAATGGTAAGACATTATTATTAAATGAAATAATGAAAGGCAATTCAAACTATAAAATGATTCATTTCTTAGTTAAAAATGGTGCAGATATTGAATTAATGGATGCAGATGAGAAAACTATTATTGATGATTTAGTAGAAATTATGTTAATTCAAAAAGGATTTAAAGAAGAAAACTTTGAAAAGTATCCAAATATTTACGAAGAAGAGGATTATTTTGCATTATTTAAAAAGATGCTAAATTACAGACCAAATTTAGATAAAAAAAGATCAGATGGAAGAAATATTTTATTTGATGTAATTATCTATAACGATTTTGACACATTAAGACAACTTTTTAATTATGGTATAAATCCTAATGTGGTTGATAATGAGGGAAATACTCCTTTATCAACTTTAGTAGACCATGGACTAAAACTTGAGGATGCTAAAGAGAGAGAACTTTTTTTAGAGCGTTTAGTATTTTTATTAAAGTTTAGAGTAAATGTAGATATTCAAGATAAAAGTGGTTATACAGTCTTTCATAAAACAGTAATTGCTGATGACTTAGCAGTAGTAGAAAAACTTCTTACAAAAAAAGCAGATTTAACTCTAAGAGATAAACAAGGAAGAACAGCTCTTCATCATACACAATGGAATGGCAATAATAAAATTGCAAGATGGTTAATAGCAGCTGGTGCAGATATTAATCAAGTAGATAAATCAGGTTTCACACTTTTAAATTATGCAGCACTATTTAACCATGTTGATTTAGCAGTAACACTTATTAAATCTGGTGTACTAATGTACAATAAAAACAAGAAAAGCAAGAAAGTTGCAATGTTTTTAAAAGAAAAAGAAAAAAATCTTGATAAATTATTAATAAATAATATTATTGATGATAAAATGCAAAAAGCATTAGAAGAAGTAGTAGAAAATACGAAACAAGAAATCAATGAAGCATTAGAAGGATAAAAATTGAATAACAAGTCTATAATCATATTAGCAGCAGGTGCAGGCACACGAATGAAATCAACAACGCCAAAGGTTTTACATAAAATCTCTGGTAAAGAAATGTTGTATTATTCAATTAAAGAAGCTTTAAAATTAAGTGATGATATTACAGTTGTTTTATTTCATCAAGCAGCACGTGTTCAAAAAGAGATGGAAAAATATTTCTCAAATATAAACTATGTGATTCAAGACCATGCAAACTATCCAGGTACTGGTGGAGCTGTTATGGGAATAACTCCAAAGTACGAAGAAGTATTAGTTTTAAATGGAGATATGCCTTTAATTCAAGCGCAAGAACTTAAAAAGTTTGATATTGATGCAACTATTGTAATGTCTGTATTAGAACTTGAAAGTGCAGATGGTTATGGTAGAGTTATTGTTGAAAATGGAGCTGTTAAAAAAATTGTTGAACAAAAAGATGCAAATGAATCTGAGTTAGCAGTTACTACTGCAAATGCAGGAATTTATCAGTTTAATACAAAGTTCTTACTTGAGAACTTACCAAAACTTTCAAATGATAATGCACAAGCAGAATACTATATTACAGACTTAATCGAATTAGCAATTACTCAAGGTAAAATTTTAAAACCACTTGCAGTAAATGAAGAAAACTTTAAAGGTGTTAATTCAAAAGTAGAATTAGCAGATTCTGAAGTAATTCACCAAAATAGAATTAAAAATGAATTTTTAAAAGCTGGTGTTATTATGAGATTACCTGATACTATTTATATAGAAGAGGGCGTAGAAATTGAAGGTGAATCTATTTTAGAAAATGGCGTTACACTTTTAGGAAATGCAAAGATTATAAACTCTCATATTAAAACAAACTCTATAGTTGAAGATTCTGTAATTAAAGACTCTGATATTGGACCAATGGCAAGGGTTCGACCAGGTAGCGAGTTAAATGAAACACATTTAGGAAATTTTGTTGAGACTAAAAAAGCCTTATTAAATGGTGTAAAAGCAGGACATTTAACATATCTTGGAGATTGTGAAATCAATGAGGGAACAAATATAGGTTGTGGAACAATTACTTGTAATTATGATGGTGTTAATAAATACAAAACAATTATTGGTAAAAATGTATTTGTAGGTTCAGATACACAGTTTATAGCACCAGTTACTATTGAAGATAATACTATGATAGGTGCAGGAAGTACAGTAACATCTGATGTAAAAGAGGGTGAATTATATACAAGCCGTGCAAAGAAAAGAGTTGTTACTGGATATTATGATAAGCACTTTAGTGAAAAAAAGAAATAAGACAAAATTAAAATAAAGATAAATGATATGTTATTAAAAGATAAGAAAATACTTGTTGGTGTTACAGGTTCAATTGCAATTTATAAAAGTTTAGAATTAATTAGACTTTATATAAAAGCAGGTGCAAAGGTACGTGTAATAATGACAGAGGGTGCGAAAAAATTTATTTCACCTATAACTTTTGAAGCAATATCACAAAGTAAAGTCCTAGAAGAGAAAAATGAAAACTGGGATAAAAATCAAGATTATAATCATATTGATATAGGAAAATGGTCTGATATTTTTGTTCTTGCTCCATGTTCTGCAAATACAATTAATAAGCTATCAAATGGTTTAGCGGACAATTTACTTCTTCAAACTGCACTTGCATATCCAAGAGTTAAACTTTTAGCGCCTGCTGCTAATACTATGATGCTTAAAAACCCAATTACACAAGCTAGTTTAAAAATGCTTAAGCTTTGTAACTTTGAGATTCTTTCTTCACAAACAAAAGAGTTAGTTTGTAAAGATGTTGGTGACGGAGCAATGGCAGAACCAGAAGATATTTTTAATGCAACAGCAAGAGAACTTTTAAAACAAGAGTATTGGATAAATAGAAAAGTTGTATTAAGTGGTGGTGGAACCTTAGAAAAAATTGATGAGGTTAGATATATTTCAAATTTCTCATCAGGAAAAATGGCAGCATCAATGGCTAAGGCTTTATATTTTAAAGGTGCAGATGTTTGCTTAGTTAGTTCACGTGGATATGAAAACTTACCTAAAGATATTCATATTATTTCAACTCAAAGTTCAGATGAGATGAAAAACTTTTTAGTTGATGCAATTAGAGTTGCAAAAAAAGGAACTTTAACAAAAGCTACATTAATGGATGATTCAAGACCTGAGCTTATTCAAAAACGTGCATTTTTATTTATGGTTGCTGCTGTTAGTGATTATATTCCATCATTTCCTCAAAGTGGAAAAATGAAAAAAGAGATGATAGGTGATATTTGGAATTTAGAGTTAAAACAAAATATTGATATCTTAGAAACATTAGATAAAAGTGATTTAATTACAATAGGGTTTAAAGCAGAAATGGATAAATCAACTGCACTTAAATCTGCTATATCAATGCTTGAAAAAAAGGGCTTAGATGCTGTTTGTTTAAATGTTTTAGATGATGCAAATAGTTTTGGAAAAGATGATAATAAAATTGATTTAATCTTAAAAGATAATTCCTTTAAATTTGAGGGTTCTAAGCTAGATATTTCTTTAGATATTTTAACAAACTTAGAAAAAGAGTTTTCTCATTATGCATAGTACCGCACCTGCACATATAGCCATGATTATGGATGGAAACGGAAGATGGGCAAAAGAGAGAAATCTTAAAAGAACAGCAGGACATAGTGTTGGAGCTGAAGTTGTTAGAAAAATTACAACTCATTGCGGACATATTGGAGTTAAATACTTAACTTTATATGCCTTTTCAACTGAAAACTGGAAAAGACCTAAATTAGAAGTTGAATTTTTAATGAAATTACTTGAGAAGTACTTAAAACAAGAGTTAGCAGTATATTTAGAAAATGGGATAAAGTTAAGAACAATAGGTGATACTTCAAAATTTTCAAAATCTTTACAAAAAACTATTAAAGAGACAGAAGAGAAAACAAAAAATGGAACAAAACTAACTCAAGTTTTAGCCCTAAACTATGGTTCAAAAGATGAAATTGTAAGAGCTGTTAAAAAAGTAAATGAAAAAAATCTTGAAGTAAATGAAGAGAATATTGAAGCAAACTTAGATACAGCAGGTATGCCAAATGTTGATATTTTAATAAGAACAAGTGGAGAGATAAGACTTTCAAACTATCTTTTATGGCAAAATGCTTATGCTGAAATGTTCTTTACAAGTACATATTGGCCTGATTTTAATGAAAATGAATTAGATGATATTATAAGTGATTTTAACAGTAGAGAGAGAAGATTTGGAGGTATTTAGCTTCATCTTTGGTGCAGTTATTGGCTCTTTTTTAAATGTTTTAATTTTACGTCTTCCTTTAAATAAATCTGTTGTGACTCCTAGAAGTTCCTGTCCATCTTGCAATCATATAATTGCTTGGTATTATAATATTCCTCTTTTTTCTTTTCTATTTCTAAGAGCAAAGTGTGCTTATTGTAAAACAAAAATCTCCTTTCAATATTTTATTGTTGAATTATTAAGTGCTAGTTTAACACTTGCTCTTTTTATAAAACTAGGTCTTAGTTCAGAGTTTTTATATATGAGTTTATTGTTTTATGTTTGTATTACTCTTTCTTTTATAGATTTTAAATATAAAGCTGTTCCTGATTATTTACTTTTAATTGTATTAGTTTTATCTTTTTTTGCTACTTCATTTTCTTTACTTGAAGCATTTAAAAATGCTTTTTTATTCTCTGGAGCCTTTGTATTACTAAATTTTATAATAACTTTTTATATTCAAAATATAAAAGCAAGATTACTAAAAGATGAAGATTTGAAAAATCAAGAAGCATTAGGAGAGGGGGATATTCCAATTATTGCAATGATTGCAGTGATTTTAGGAATAAAAGGTGCACTTGTAGCTATATTTTTAGCAGCAATTTTTGCTATAATACCATCAATTTATTCTAATCTTGTAAAAAAAGATATTCAAACACCTTTTATACCTTATTTAATACTAGGAATGTTAAGTGTTTATTTTTTTGATTTAGAAAATATTTTAAAGGTACTTTTTTGAAATTAAAACAATATTTATATTCACAATTAGCAATTACATTTTTCCCAATATTCTTAGGCTTATATTTTATTACGTCTATAGTTTTTTTAGTAAAAATTGCTTCTTTAACATCTATTATCACAATTAACTTTTTAGAATTATTTACATTATATGCTTATGTAATTCCTCAAATTTTATTTTATACTATGCCTATTTCTTTTTTTATTTCCCTTGTAATAACACTTTCAAAACTTTCAAGCGAGTATGAACTTACGGTTATCACTTCTTTTGGTTTAAATCCAGTTAAGATTTTAAAGATTTTTCTACCCTTAACTCTTGTGTTATCTGCTTCATTATTAGTTGTATCAGTTGGTTTAATTCCTAAAACAAAGTTTTTAACTAAACAGTTTTTAGAAGCAAAAACAAAAGAGGCAAACTTTAATATAAAAGCTAGTGAATTTGGACAAAAGTTCGGGGATTGGTTGATTTATATAAAAAGTAAAGAAGATAAAGTTTATGATGAAGTAAAACTATTTAAAACAAAAGATGGAAAAGACCAATTTATCTTAAGTAAAACAGCAGTTTTGAGTAATGATAAAGGTGATCTTAGTTTTAAACTAAATGAGGGGAAAGCTTTTTATATAGATGAGTCTGAAGTAAATCAGATTGATTTTAAATCAATGTATATTAATGATTCCATAGCAGGTAGTAAAATTGAAAGATTTACAACTACATATGAATATTGGAAAGATAGATTAAAAAGAAATATTGATATTGATGATTTAAGCTTTTTTGTTTTAACATCTCTATTCCCTGTTTTATCACTTTTTTTAGTGATTACATTTGGATATTTCAATCCAAGATATGAAAAAAATAGAGCAGTTTCTTATTCTCTTGTAGCTGTTGTTTTATACTATGTTTTAATTAAAGCAATTGGAGATTCAATTCTTTTACATGCTTTATATTTAATACCTACTATTTGGCTTGGAGCTACTTACTTTTTATATACAAAAACTGTTCAAAAAGAGTATTAGGAGATTTTATGAACTTAAAATTTCTTATTTCTTATGATGGTTCTTTATATAAAGGCTCACAAAAACAGCCAAATAATCAAACTGTAGAAGACAAACTTTTAAAAGCTTTTAAAAGAATAAATATTGAAACAAAAATCATTTTAAGTGGTAGAACTGATAAAGATGTTCATGCAACTGGTCAAGTTTTTAATTGTATTATTCCTGATTTCTGGACAGATTTTGCAAAGTTAAAAGCTACTTTAAATCAACAACTTCCATCTTCAATTCGTATACATCATATTAAAAAAGTTGCAGATGATTTTCACTCAAGATTTCATGCAAAGAAAAGAGTTTATAGATATCTTGTAACTACAAAAAATATCACAGCCTTTAACAATAATTTTATAACACAAGTTAGAAATATAGATGAAAAGAAAATAAAAGAAGCGATAAAAGAGTTTATTGGAGTTCATGATTTTGAGTACTTTCATAAACAAGGTAGTGATAAAGATATAACTATTAGAGAAGTGTATGATACTAAGTTTTATAAATATAAAGATATTTATATATTTAAATTTACTGCAAATTCATATTTAAGGTCTCAAATAAGATTAATGGTTGGTTTTTTACTTAAAATTTCTGAAGGAAAATTAAGTATAGAGGATTTAAAAACACAACTAAGAAAAGAAAAAAATATCCATAGGCTTCCTGCTTTAGCAAATGGTTTATATTTAGCCAAAGTGATATATTAAAATGTTTTTAAAAAAGAAAAAGTTTTATACACTTTCAGATATTCAAAATCAAATAGTATATACTCCTTTGATTTTTGTAATATTTCTAGCTTTTATCTCTTCTTTAGTTACATTTTTATTTTTTAGTTATCAAGAAAAAAACAAAACAAAACTTTTAGTTCAAAGTGAAACTTTTTATAAAAAAGAAGAACTAAAAAACTATATTAGTAATATCAAATACAATACAAGTGCAAACTTTGATGATATTGAGATTGAACTAAGTAATAATGTTTATGAGTTAAATGGATATATAAAATCATCAAAATTTGAACATAAAAAACTTCATTTAGAAAAGCTTGAAGAGTATATAACAAGTATTGAAAAAGAAAAAGATATTAAGTTTTTGCTTTTTGATACTAAAAATTATGATGTTTTACATGGAAGAGCTTTAGTAGAAAATCTTGCAAGACTTACAAATTCAAAAATTAACACAAATAAGTTTAGAAAACATATGTTAAATAATATTCAATATATGGGAGATAATAACCTTATGTATTGGATTGATAATAAAAAGCAAAATATCCAATTAAGTTACTTTAAATATGTAAAAGAAAAAGAGCTATTTTTAGGAGCTTTTTCAAAAGTTGATGATATGAATCTTTTAACAAAAAAAGTTATATATGATACGATAATTGCAAAAAGTAAAAATATTAATAATGCATACTTTTGTTTTTATGATAAAAATAAACAAACTGTTTTTAATTATTATGGAAAAGGAAAAGAGCTTAGTATAAATAAAATTGATGATTTTAAATCAATAAAAGAAAAAAGTTTGGCTTATACTTTTCAAAAATATCAATATGAAATATTTGTAAAAGAGACTTTTCTAGAAGATGAAATACGAAAAATAAAAGGTGATTATGAATACAAGATAATTATGAGTTTATTAACAATTATCTTTGTTGCTCTTTTATTAATTACAACATCTAATCTTTTTGCAAGATTTATTAATACGATTTTTAATAGGTATAACAAGAGAATAGAAACGAAAAGTATTTTATATAAAAAATGGAAAGATAGATATGAATTAGCAATTATTGCTTCAAATGATGGTTTATGGGATATTAATCTTGATACAAATGAAATCTTTTTCTCTAACAAATGGCTTGATATGTTTGGTTATAAAAGAGATGATGTTCAAAACTTTGAACAGTGGCTTGCTTTAATTCACAAAGATGACAAAGAAAAAGTACTGAAGAAGTTTGAAGCTCATGTAAAATCTAAAACAGATAATTTTACTTGTGAATATAGATTAAAAGCAAAATCTAATCAATATAAATGGATATTAGTAAGAGGAAAAGCTTTTAAAAAAGATAACTCAAATAGAATGCTAATGATGTCAATGGATATAGATAGTAGGATGAAACTTACAAAAGAGCTTCGTAATGTGGAACTATTAACAGACTTTGGAAGAATTGTAGTTTTTAGATGGCTTAATGATGAAAAGTTAACTGTAAAGTTTGTCTCAAATAGTATTAGTACCTATGGGTATAAAGCAAATGATTTTTTAAATGGAAATATAGAGTATTTTAAATTAGTTCATAAAGATGATATTTCAAAATTACAAGAAGTAATACAAAAAGCAATAAAAGATGATGTTACTTCTTTTACTAATATCCATAGAATAATAGATAGTTCAAACAATATAAAATGGGTTTATAATCGTACAATTCTAATCAAAGATGACCATGGTAAAGTAATAAGTTTATACGGTTATTTAAATGATATTACAAAAATGAAATTAAATGAAGAAGAGCTAAAACAAAAAGTTGAAATAGAGGTTGATAAAAATATTAAAAAAGATAGACTTTTAGTTCAACAAAACAAACTAGCATCAATGGGTGAAATGCTAGGAAATATTTCTCATCAATGGAGACAACCTTTAAATAATATCAATTTATTACTATATTTTATTAGAGATAATTTTGAGAACTTTTCAAAAGAAGAGTTAAATGATTCTATAAAAAGTGCAAAAATCCAAATTGATTATATGTCACAAACAATAGATGATTTTAGAAATTTTTACCAGCCAACAAAAGATAAAAAAGTATTTGATATTAAAGACTCAATTACTAAGAGTTCTAAAATTATTAACTCACTATTTGAAAGAAATAATATAGCTTTAGAAATAAAAGGTATTGATATAAAAATAGATAGTTATGAAAATGAATTTGAGCAAGTAATTGTAAATATTTTAAATAATGCAAGTGATGCAAAACTAATAAAAGATAAAAAAGAAAAATTTAAAGCAAAAGTTTTAATAAATGTTTCAAAAGATGAAGAACATATTATTATTTCAATATCAAATAATTGTGGAAATGCAAAACAGAGTGTCTTAGAAAAAATGTTTGAACCTTACTTCACAACAAAGTTTGAAAATCAAGGTACAGGTATTGGCCTTTATATGTCAAAAACTATTATTGAAAAGAATATGCAAGGAACAATTGAGGCTTTTAATAAAGAGGATGGAGTTGAATTTATTATCAAATTAAAGTGTTAATTTAAGTTTTGATATAATCAATACAATAACAAAATGGAAGAAGAAAAATGAGTAATATGACAACAAGAGTACTTTTAGTTGAAGATGAGGATGTAGCAAGAAAAACTCTTGCTTTTTATTTAAATACTATTTTTGATGAAGTAGTTTTGGCTTGTGATGGAGAAGAAGGATTTTCAATATTAAAAGAAAATATTGAAAATGATAAAACTTTTGACTTAGTTCTAACTGACTTAAAAATGCCAAATGTTGATGGTATGGGAATGATTGATTTAATCAGAGAAGTAATTCCTAATCAAAGATTTATAATTGTAAGTGCGCATAAAAATGAAGAAGATTTATTAAAATTAATTAATTTACGTGTTTTAGGATATTTTCTAAAACCATTAAATATTGATAATATGATGGAAATGCTAAAAAAAGCAAAAGAAGAAGTTTTAGAAGATAAAAAAGAGGCTAATATAAACACAAATTTAGTAACTTTAAATAAAACATATACATACGATTTATCAAATGATAAGCTTTACAACCATGAATCTATTGTAAAACTTTCAAAAAAAGAGTTAGATATTTTACAAGTATTAATTAAATCTATTGGAGAAGTTATCTCAGTAGAGAAGTTTAAAGAAGCAGTTTGGAATGATATTGAAACAAATGATTCTGCTTTTAGAACAGTAATGAAAAGATTAAAAGATAAAGTTATTGATGATGATTTTATTGTTTCACATAAGGGTTATGGATATATAATCGAAAAACCTTTTATAAAGTAAGAGATAAATAAAAACTATTGATATAAAAAAGGGGAAAGAGTAATTCTTTCCCCTTTTTTTATAAGTTAACTTCAGAAGGTGAAGTTTCTTCTGCTTTTACTTTTGCTTTTTGAAAAATATAAATCATTGCGAAAATACCTAATCCTATTGCATAAGATAAATAGTGTGTTGGTAAAGATAAATACGATTCTATAATTTTTGGTAAAAACATAAAAGGTACAATAGTCAAGAAAATTAATCTTTCAAAGATATTTGTTCTTGTAATAAAGTATCCTTGAGTTGCACAAGAGAATGCTACCATACCTATAAATGCAGTTGTAAAGATTACTAAAATCTCAACAGGGTTAGTTATCCAAATCCATCCTTGAGGGTTTGCTGGATTTAACTCATCAACTCCTGAAATTAATAATAATTCTGGGTTAAAGAAGAACATAAACGGCAAAATTGCAGTTCTAATATCATATTTAAAGCCTTGAATACCTGTTTTAATTGGATCTGCTTTTGCAATTCCAGCAGCTGCATAAGCTGCAAGCCCAACAGGTGGGGTATCATCTGCTAGAATCCCAAAATAAAATACAAATAAATGCGCAGCAATTGCTGGAATTAAAAAGCCATTATCTTGAGCAAGAATTAAAATTACTGGTGCAGTTAATGAAGCCATTACAATATAGTTTGCAGTCGTAGGTAATCCCATTCCTAAGATTAATGAAACAACAGCTGCAAGAATAAGAATAATAAATATATTTCCACCTGATAAAGTTTCAATTACTTCTAATAATACTTGACCAAGTCCAGTAAGAGTAATAGATCCAACTACAATACCAGCTAAGGCAGTTGCAATAGCAATTGGTATCATATTTTTAGCACCACTTATCATTCCTGCTAAAATATCAACAAAACCGCTAAGATAAATATCTCTAGTTAGTTTCTCTTTTGCTAAAAAGGCTCTAAATGGATGTTGCACAACCATTAAAAGCATAAGTAACATAATCGCATTAAAAGCAGCACTAGCTGCTGATTCTCTTAATACCATTAATGTATACATTAAGAAGAATATTGGAATTAAATAATGAATTCCTCTCATAAAAGTTTCCCATTTAGGAGGTATATCTTCTTTATTCATTCCTTTAAGACCTAGTTTTAGTGCTTCTAAATGAACAATATAAAATAGAGCAAAGTAAGAAACAAAAGCAGGAATAAAGGCTGCAACAATTACATCTGTATACGCCATTCCTAAAAATTCAGCAATAATAAAAGCAGCAGCTCCCATTACAGGTGGCATTAACTGTCCATTTGTTGATGAAGCAACTTCAACAGCACCTGCTTGTTCTGGTCTAAATCCTGCTTTTTTCATTAATGGAATTGTAAATGTACCTGTTGTAACTGTATTTGCAATTGATGAACCTGAAATAATTCCTGTAAATCCAGATGCTACAACAGAAGCCTTTGCTGGTCCTCCTCTATATTTTCCAAGCATTGCAAATGCAAGATTTATAAAATATTCACCAGCTCCTGCTTTATCAAGTAGTGAACCAAATAAAACAAAAAGAAAAACAAATCCAGCAGATACACCTAAAGGAACTCCAAAAATTCCTTCAGTTGTTAAAAACATATGACCTGCTAATTTATTTAAACTTGCACCCTTATGAATAATAAGTTCAGGCATATAAGGGCCTAAAAAATCATAAGCTAAAAATACAATTGCAATAATACTAAGTGCAAGTCCTAAGACTCTTCTTCCTGCTTCTAAAAGTATAACAATACCAACTAAAGCAACGATAATATCTAAGGCAATATAATCTCCAGGTCTTTGTGATATTTCTTCATAAAATACTGCGATATAAGAAGCAGTACCAACTCCAATGGCCGTAAGTGTAAAGCCAAACCATCTTATTTTTTTTAAGAAATAAGTTTTTTTAAACATAGGGTAAATCAAAAATGCTAAAAACATAGCAAATGATAAGTGAATTGATCTAGTGATTGTAGAGTTAATTGGTTCAACTACAATATATAATTGAAATAGTGACCAAGAAAGTGCTATTACTGAAATTAACCAGAATTCATAATGTTCTGCTCCAAAGACTCTTTGGCCTTCTAGCTCATTAACAATTGCTTCTGATTCATTTGCTTGCTCTTTTTCTAATTCACTAAGCTTATGAGCTTTTTCTTCATAAACAGACATAGTAAATCCTTTTAGTATTTTGTAAATTATTGTCATACTTCATTTAAATTTATTTAAATGAAGTATAAGAATTACTTTCAAGAGCAGAAGCTCTTGAAAATTTTGAAGATATAAAGATTATAATAATCCTGCTTCTTTGAAGTATTTTTTAGCACCTTCATGTAGTGGAGCAGAAAGTCCATCTAATAAAGATTCTTTTGTAATATTATTATATGCAGGGTGAAGTTTTTTGAATTTATCAAAGTTTTCTAAGATAGCTTTAACTGTAGTATATACAGCTTTTTCACTTACATCATCACTAGTAACTAAAACAGCTTTTACACCAAATGTAGGAACTGCATCAGGATTACCTTTATACATTCCAGCAGGAACATCAGCTTTAGCAAAATAAGGATACTTTTTAATTAATGCATCAATATTATCACCTTTTAAAGGAGTGATTTGTACATCAACAGAGTTTGAAGCATCTTTAATATTTGCAGTAGGGTGTCCTACCATATAGAAGTAACCATCAATTTTATTATCTCTTAATGCATCAGGCATTTCAGAAGCTTTTAAAGCACCTGCAAAAGATAAATCATCTTTTTTGATTCCACTTGCATCAAATAAAGTTAAAGCAGTTGCTTCATTACCACTTCCTGGATTTCCTAAGTTAATTCTTTTTCCCTTAACATCTGCAATACCATTGATATTTGCATCTTTTCTTGTAACTAATGTCAATAGTTCAGGATAAATAGCCATTACTGATTTTAACTTCTTGACAGTTTTGCCCTCAAATTTACCAGTTCCATTTGATGCTTGATATACAACATCAGATTGCGCAATACCAAAATCTAATTCACCATTTTTAATAGTATTAATATTATAAACAGAGCCACCAGTTGATTCAACAGAACATCTTATCTTTGTTTCTTTCTTATACTTATTTACAAGCCTACAAATTGCACCACCTGTTGGATAATAAGTTCCTGTAACACCACCTGTTCCAATAGTTACAAATTCAGCTGCAAATGCAGGAATAGTTAAAGCACCTAAAAGTGTTGCTGTAACAATTTTATTCATTCTTTCTCCTTTTTTACTTATATAAAATAGATTATATCATATAAAGATATATAAAATAAAAGCTTATTAATTTCATAAAAGTTATATGTTAATTACAATTAAGTTTGTAAATTTAGCAAATGTAAAATTTACTTAAGCTTAAGTAGTTAAATATTTATAATAATAAGAATTTGTAATTTTCACTAATATTTAAGAAGTTCTTTAAGTTGAAAATACCCAATTTAAGGTACTTGTCTTAAATTTAAAAAATTTATTTTAAAACTACTTGACAAATATACACTCAATAGGTTATAATTCTTTAGCAGTTTAAGACAATGAGTGCTAATAAATTTAAATGGTTGTAAAATGATTGATAAAAAAGAGTTTTTATTACAGTCTATTATTAAAGCATATATAGAACACTGTGAGCCTATTGGTTCTACACAGTTAAAGTCTATGTATGATATCACTTATTCTCCTGCAACAATTAGAGGATATTTTAAAAAATTAGGCGATGAGGGTTATTTAGCTCAAGAGCATATAAGTAGTGGAAGAACTCCAACTACGGAAGCTTTAAAAGAGTATTGGAATACTAGACTTAATTTTGATATTTCAGATATAAATTTAAAAGCATTACAATATTATGCATCTGAAGTAGAAGTATCAGTTTTTATTAAAAAAGAGAAATCAGATGTATTAAAAGAGATTTTAAATGTAGAGAATAAATATATGATATTAGAGTTTTCTTCATTTGCAATTTCAGTTAAATTTTCAGATGCTTTATATAGATTTTTACAAGATATGAGAGGTTTAACTCTAAAAGATATCTTACGAATTTCAAAAGATGTTGGAGCTTATGATGTTTGCGATGCTATAAATCAAACATTACAGAATTCAGATTTTGAAATCTTTAATTATAAAGAGTTTTTGAATTTAGCTTTGAGTTATGATTTTGATGAGTTAACTATTAATAGATTTCTAAAAGGACAAATTTTAGATGATTTAGAAGAAGGTTTATATTTTGAAAACCTTTTACCAATTGGTTATATAGGTATTTGTCATTATTGTAAAATTGATAACGAAGATGTGAAGATGCTTGTAATTGGGCAACTTCCAAAAAATTATGAATATTTTTATAAAAAAATTACAACTTTTTAGGAGAAGAACTTGAGTGAAGAAAAAAAAGAAGAATTACAAACAGAAGAAGTTTTAGAAAATGAAACAGAAGTATTAGTTGAAGAAGAAGCACCAGTTGTTGAAGAAACAATTGAAAGTGTAAAAGCTGATTTAGAAGTTAAATTAAAAGAAGCAGAAGATAAATATTTAAGAGTACATGCAGATTTTGAAAATATTAAAAAAAGATTAGAAAAAGAGAAATATAATGCTATTGATTATGCAAGTGAAAAATTTGCAAAAGATTTATTAGCACCAATTGATTCTTTAGAAATGGCACTAGCAGCAGAAGAAGCTGCAAAAGATATGCCAAGTGATGAACTATTAGCAAAATTAAAAGAAGGTGTTGAATTAACAATCAAAAACTTCTACACAGCTTTTGAAAAACATGATATTTCAGTAGTTGAAACTGATGGAGAGTTTGATCCAAACTTCCACGATGCAGTAATGCAAATAGATAGCCCAGATCATGAAGATGGACACATTGTTCAAAGACTTCAAAAAGGTTATAAATTTAAAGAAAGATTACTAAGACCAGCAATGGTAAGTATTTGTAAGAAATAGATTTTTGTTGACCGAAATGTCAAAAAACTAGAATACATTAATTAAATAAAAAATAAAACTTGATAAGGAAGAAAAATGAGTAAAGTAATTGGAATTGATTTAGGTACAACTAACTCTTGTATGGCAGTTTACGAAGGTGGAGAAGCTAAAATTATCCCTAATAAAGAGGGGAAAAATACAACTCCTTCAATTGTTGCATTCACTGATAAAGGTGAAGTTTTAGTAGGTGATCCTGCAAAAAGACAAGCTATTACAAATCCTGAAAAAACAATCTATTCTGTAAAAAGAATTATGGGATTAATGATGGACGAAGAGAATGCTAAAGAAGCACAATCTAAAGTTGGTTATAAAATTGTTGATAGAAATGGTGCAGCTGCAGTTGAAATTGGAGATAAAATTTATACTCCTCAAGAAGTATCTGCAAAAATTTTAGGTAAATTAAAAGCTGATGCAGAAGAATATTTAGGTGCACCTGTTACTGATGCAGTTATTACAGTACCAGCTTATTTCAATGATGCACAAAGAAAAGCAACTCAAGAAGCTGGAACAATTGCTGGTTTAAATGTATTAAGAATTATTAATGAGCCAACAGCTGCTTCATTAGCATATGGTTTAGATAAAAAAGGAGAAGAAAAAGTATTAGTATATGATTTAGGTGGTGGTACTTTTGATGTTACTGCACTTGAAATTGGTGATGGTACTTTTGAAGTTTTATCAACAGATGGTAATGCATTCTTAGGTGGAGATGATTTTGATAACGCAATTATTGATTGGTTAGCAACAGAATTCCAAGCTGAAAATGGTTTTGATGTTAAAAATGACAAAATGGCACTTCAAAGATTAAAAGATGCAGCTGAAAATGCTAAGAAAGAATTATCTTCAGCAGAATCAACAGAAATCAATTTACCATTTATTTCTATGGGTTCAGCTGGTCCTGTTCACTTAGTTAAATCATTAACAAGAGCAAAATTTGAATCAATGACTGAAGATTTAATTACTGAAACTTTAGACCATATCAAAGTTGCTTTAAAAGATGCTGGTTTAGAAAAAGATGAAATTGATGAGATTATTATGGTTGGTGGATCTACTAGATTACCAAAAGCAAATGAAATTGTAAAAGAATTCTTCGGTAAAGATTTAAATAAAGGTGTAAACCCTGATGAAGTTGTTGCTGCTGGTGCTGCTGTTCAAGCTGGTGTATTAAAAGGTGATGTTAAAGATGTATTATTACTAGACGTTACTCCTTTATCATTAGGTATTGAAACTTTAGGTGGAGTTTTAACTAAGTTAATCGAAAAGGGAACTACTATTCCTGTTAAAAAATCTCAAGTATTCTCAACAGCTGAAGATAATCAACCAGCAGTTTCTATTCACGTAGGTCAAGGTGAGAGAGAATTTGCTAAAGATAATAAATCTTTAGGTATGTTTGAATTATCTGATATCCCTGCAGCTCCAAGAGGTGTGCCTCAAATTGAAGTAACATTTGATATTGATGCAAATGGTGTTTTAAATGTATCTGCTAAAGATAAAGGAACTGGAAAAGAGAATAAGATTACTATTTCTGGTTCATCTGGACTTTCAGATGAAGAAATCGAAAAAATGGTAAATGAAGCAGAAGCAAACAAAGAAGTTGATGCTAAGAAAAAAGAAGTAATTGAAGTAAGAAATCAAGCTGATTCATTATTACATTCTACTAAGAAAACATTAGAAGAAAATCCTGATGCAGTTTCTGAAGAAGAATCAAAAGCTATCATTGATTCAGCTGCTGAATTAGAAGAGTTATTAAAAGATGAAAATGCTACTAAAGAGCAAATTGAAGAAAAAGTAAAAGCTTTAACTGAAAAATCTCATAAATTAGCAGAAGCTATGTATAAAAAAGAGGGTGGTGACCAAGCAGGTGCTGAACAACCAAATAAAAAAGCAAAAAAAGACGATGACGATGTTATCGATGCTGAAGTAGAGTAAAACTCTGCTTCATGCAAACAATAATATTTTTACTACTAACTTTTTTAATAGTAATATTCTCAGTATTACAATATTTTAAAAGTAAAAAAACAAGAGAAGCTAAATTAAATAGTGGGGAATGTCCTAGCTGTGGAGAAAAAGCAAAAACTTTTTTTGATGAAACTACACAAACAAAATTTAAACAAGAAGTAATAAAAGCAAAAGTTCTAAAAAATCATGGTTGTTCAGGGGTTAATGAAATAGAATTTAGATGTAGTGCTTGTGGATTAAAAGAAGTTCATCAAATGTCTAGTGCAGGATGTAATCTGTAAGTTGCTATAATTTCCAAAAAACTTGGGATTAGTATCTTGAAAAATTATTTAACCTTACTACTTATAACACTTTTATTTATTGGATGTTCTACAAAACAAGAAGAAATTCCTAAAAAAACTATCACAAAACAAAGTATTGAAAAAGAAAAAACTGCCTTTGATTATTTAAATGGATTTTATGATGATGATTTAAATCTTGCTTTAGAGGTTTTTAAAAAAGCTTGTGAAAAATCTAGTAAAAAAGAATTATTTAAAGATGTTTGCAATAATTCTTATAACTCAACAAATGGAAAATCATTTTTTACAAATAATTTCACACCTAAAGTATTAGTTTCAAATACCGGAGACAAGGGCTTAATCACTGGTTATTATGAACCTTTATTAAAAGGTAGTCGTATTAAAACAGATATTTATAAATATCCTGTTTATAAAACTCCAAAAGATTTGATAACAATTAAAAATAAAAAGAAATATCCTCACTTTAAACAGTTTAGATATAAAGCAAAAATAAAAAATGGAAGATATGTACCTTATGATACACGAGCTGAAATAGAAGAAGATAATGATTTTGATATTATTTGTTATGTAGATGATTTTATTGATTTATTTTTTCTTCAAGTTCAAGGTTCAGGTCGAGTATTACTAGATAGTAATGAATTAATAAATATTGGTTATGCTAATCAAAATGGTAGAAAATATAGCTCAATTGGTAAAAAGTTAATAGATGATGGTCATTTAGAAAAAGAAGAAGTATCTTTACAAACTATAAGAGCTTTTTTAAAACAAAATGAAGACAAAATAGATGAAGTTTTAAACTATAATCAAAGCTATGTTTTCTTTGTAGAAAAAGAACAAACAGCAACAGGAAGTTTAAATGTTCCTTTAGTTGCAAAAAGAAACATCGCAGTTGATAGAAAATATATTCCTTTAGGAATGCCAGTTTTTTTAGAAACAACAAATCCTAAAACTCAAGAGCCTATAAATAAATTAGTAATTGCAGCAGATACAGGTGGTGCAATAAAAGGTGAAATTAGAGCAGATTATTTTTTTGGATATGGTAAAGATGCTAGAGAGTTAGCTGGTTTAATGAAAGAAGAGGGAAGACTTTTTATGTTAATCCCAAATGATGTAGTAATAGATTAAAATCTATTAGCTACAACAACCATTTCCACAACAATTATCTCTTGCATCTGAATAAAAACTAATTACAAAATTGTTATACATTTCTTGTAAATCAAATTCGTGTTTCTTACAGAAATCATTATTCATAGTATTTTTCATTTCTATTGCTTTTAATAGTGCTTCATCTTTTGATTGAAATTTTAAATTGTTTTCTAAACTGCTTTTTTTAAAACAAGCACATTGGTTTGAAACAATAATTTTATACATTTATTTGTCCTTGATATCTTATATAAATTTAAATTTTAGGGTAGCCAAAAATCACTTATTTTTTATTAAAGCCATATAAGAAGTAAATCTAGATAAAATATAATAATTAATAATATAAAAGGAAAAAAATGCACATTACAAATTTAATTTCTCAAAACTTTGGAAAGTTCGCTAAAAAAGAGTTCCCATCATTTATTCAAAAAATCATTAACAATGGATATGTTAAGTTTTTAGGTTTAAATATGAGTGAATTTAAAAATCCGAAGTTTTATAAATCTTTAAATGCTTTATTTACAAGAAAACTAGAGATTTCAAGAGAAATAAATGAAGAAAATAATGTAATTGTATCTCCAACAGATAGTTTTATTACAGAGTGTGGAAAAATCGAAGATGATATTGCCTTACAAATAAAAGGTATGGAGTATAGTGTTGAAGATTTATTAACTTATTATTGTAATGATAAGTTAGAAAAAATGAAAAATGGTTCTTTTATGAACTTTTATCTTTCACCAAAAGATTATCATAGATATCATGCTCCTAGTGATTTTAAACTTAAAAAGCTTGTTCATGTTCCAGGAAAATTATACCCAGTAAATTTAAAATATTTAAATAAAGAACTTGATTTATTTGTACAAAATGAAAGAGTTATTATTGAATGTGAAAAGAATGGAAAGCTATTTTATATGGTATTTGTTGGAGCTTTAAATGTAGGTCAAATGGTATTTGAATTTGAACCAAGAGTTGAAACTAATCTTGATACATCAGAATTAAAAGTATATGAATATGAAAGTTTAGAAATCTCTAAAGGAGATTGTCTAGGTTACTTTAAAATGGGTTCAACAGTTGTTATGTTATGGGAAGAAGGAAGTATTGAACTTGAGAATTTATTAAATAAAGATGTAAGATTTGGACAAATGATTGCTAAAGAAATATAGTATTTTAATAAATAACAAAAAATAATTTTGTTATAATTTAAATTAATTTGAAATTGGAAAAATAATGAATAATAAAATCTTTCTAAAAATTGGGTGGATGCTGATTATTGCTCTACTTGGCTATCTTTTCTTTGTTGTATTTTTTCTATCACCAAAAGTAAATAATTACTTAAGTGATACAGAAATAAAAAATGAAAGATTACAGTTTAATAAAGTAGTCTCAATTATAAATAGTAAATCAAGAAATTCTGAAAATAAAGATTTATTAATTAAAGATGTAGAGTTACTATTAAGTAGTGTTACCTTAGCAAAAACAGGACAGATATATATTTTTGATAGTTCTGGTAAAGTTATAATTGATGCAAGTAGTGAATTTGAAACCAAAAATATTTCTAAATTAATTCTTCCAAACACGCAAAATAAACTTTTTTTAGAAGAAATAAAAAAATCATATAATAGCCGAAGTTCTTTTGAGTATTTATGGAATAAACCTTATGATGCTTATAATTATGTTTATCCAAAAATTTCATGGGTTGAATATAATAAAAACTTAGATTGGTATATAGTTTCTTCAATTTATAGAGAAGATTTTTCTACTTATGTTGAGGGAATTAATGCTTTAATTTTAAATATTTCAATCTTACTATTTGTTGTACTTGCAATAATTGGTATTTTTATTACTGTAAAAGTTATTGCTCCAATTAATAAGATGTTATCAGAAGTTCAAAAGGTTCATGTTGAAACGAATGAGTTTGAAGCAACACCAAAATCAAAAGATGAAATTGGTTTTTTAGCCAATCAGTTTAATACCCTTCTTGACCAAGTTGAAACTAATAGAAAAACATTAGATGACCATGTTCAACAGAAAACAAAAGAAATTACTAACAAACTTTACTATGATGAATTAACTAATTTAAAAAATAGATATGCTCTTCAAGAAGATATTAAAGATTCAGATTTTGTATCGATTGCTTTAGTTGATATTGATTCTTTTGATGATATTAATGAGTTATATGGTTTCTCAACAGGGAATTTAGTTTTAATTGAAACAGCAAATATTTTAAATGAGTTTAGCAGTAGATATAATGTAACAGTGCATAGAATTCATGGTAATGTTTTTAGTGTTACTGATAAAAGAATGATGGGCTTTTCTAAATATGACCAGTTTATTAGTGAGTTATCAACATTGTTTAAAAATAGACCTGTAATTGTAAAAGAGCTTGATATAGAAATTTTTATAGATATTACACTAGGTATTTCAATAGCACAAGAAGAACCACTTAAGACAGCTGGAATTGCACTTAAAAAGGCAAAAAAAACAAATCAAAGATATTTTGTTTATAATAATGAACTTGACACGAAAGAAGTTATTAAAAAGTCAATCTTCTGGAGAGAAAAAATAAAATGTGCATTAAAAGATAATACTGTAACTCCATTTTATCAGCCTATATTTAATAGAAATAAAGAGATTGTTAAATATGAAACTCTAATGAGGATAAAAGATTTAGATGATGAAGGAAAAGAAGTCTTTTTACTTCCATATTTATTTTTAGATGTTGCTGTTAAAACAAAACAGTATTTACAATTATCTAATCAAGTAATTTCAAAAGCATTATCTGATTTAAGTAGAACTGATAAGCAAATATCATTTAACTTAAGTTTTAAAGATATACTAGATGTAGATTTTGTTGAATCATTAGATAAAAATTTAGATAAAATTGATAGTGTAAATAAAGAAAGAATTGTTTTTGAAATATTAGAAAGTGATCATATCTCTGATTATACTATTTTAGAAGATTTTATTTTAAAATATAGAAATCAAGGTATAAAAATTGCAATTGATGATTTTGGAACAGGATATTCAAATTTTGCACATATTTTAAAAATTAGACCTGATTATATAAAAATTGATGGCTCTTTAATTAAAAATATTGATACGGATAAAAACTCATTTGAAATGGTAAAATCTATTATAGAGTTCTCAAGAGCATTAAATATAAAAGTTATTGCAGAGTTTATACATTCACAGGAAGTGTTTGATTTAGTTAGCGATTTAGGAGTTGATGAGTTCCAAGGTTTCCATTTAGGGAAACCTGATCCTCATATAGAATAATTTTAATTAAACAAAAGGTTATTTTTGTAAAATTAAAGAATAAAAAAATTAAATAATAAGGGTATAAAATGTCTACAATTACAGAGCTTGGTTCATTACCATTAGCAGGTACAAAAAAAGGTGTTATTTCAGTTTCAAATGTTACAGAACCTTATGGAAAAGATACATCAGATATAGTAAGTATAGGTGTTTCTTTAAATGGTACAGATATTCAATGGAAATCACATATTCCGTATGAAAATTTAGATGAAGTTATTGCAATTTTACAAAAAGCTAGTGAAGACAAAAAAAACGCATAATTAAAATACTTTAAGTAAGAAGATTTATCTTCTTACGTTTACTTTTTAGAAACTTTTTTTAGTTATAATTTTTTATAAAATTTAAAAGGTGATAACATGAAAAAAATACTTATTTTTATCTCTTTACTTTCTTCCCTTCTACTTTCTTTAAATGCTAAAGAAAATAAGCCTATTATTGTTGATGAATTAGAAGTTTATATCGAAAACCATATTATAATAGTAGATATTAGAGATAAACGTAAATGGAAGACTACTGGTATTATTCCAAATTCTTATAGATTAACTTATAATGAAAAAGAAGAAGAAAAATGGTTATATACTTTAATAAAGCTAATAAAAGATAAGAATAGACCTTTTGTTTTAATATCAAAAAAAGGTGAAGTTGCCAAAACTTTAGCAGCAAAACTATTAGAAAAGAAAATAAATAATGTAATGTATCTTGATGGTGGAATTGATGAGTGGATAGACTCAGATAGAAAAGTAATAAACTACTAAACTATATATTTAGTAGTTTCTCTTAATTCTTGTTGCCATAAAGCCATTCCACCAAATAAGTGAGCTGTATTTTTATATCCTTGCTCGATTAGGAAATTTCCTATAGTTCTTGTTCTATTTGCATGTGCACAGATTAATACAAAAGTTTGATCTTTTGATCTTACTATTTTTTCAAACTCTTTCATCCAGTTTTGTATATCATGATTTCCATATTCATCGAAAAATGTCATAAGATGAGCATTTTTTATTATACCTGTTCTTTTAAATTCATCTTCTCTTCTTACATCAATCATTACAATATTATCATCAATCATTTTTTCTACTATTCTAGGTTGTAAATCTACTAATTCATTCATATTTATCCTTATGTTAAAATAGAATTTTAACATAAATTACTTAGAGTTATATATAATAAAATCTTATATTTGTTTTTGTTAAAATGATTAATTAACAAACTCTTTACAAAATTTTAATATAATAGACAAAACATTTTATAGGACTTTAAATGAAAAAAATATTATTACTACTTTTTATGAGCTTTTATGCCTTTTCACTAGAGCTACAACAAGATTTTTTAGAACCAGATGAAGCTTTTAAAAAAGAGTTTATAAAACAAAATGATAAAGTGATTTTTTCTTTAAATTTAGGAAAAAATATATATCTTTATGATGATAAATTAAAAGTATTTATTACTAAACCTTCTAAAATTGAAATTACAGAAGAAGTTAATATTCCTGAACCTGTAGAGTATGATGAGTTTATTGTTCACTTTGATAATCAAAATATCGAAATTCCTTTCTCTTTATTAAAATCAAAAGTTGATTCTTCTTCTTATGAAATAGAAGTGAAGTTCCAAGGATGTTCAAAAGCTGGGCTTTGTTATGCTCCAATGAGTGATAAGTATACTTTAGATTTAAACTCTACAAGTACAAATGAATCCACTACTAAAACAGATACTTCAGTTGTTGATACTGAATTAAATGAAACAGATACAATTGCAAATACTTTAAAAACAGGAAATATGCTATTAGTATTAGCTACATTCTTTGGCTTTGGATTATTACTTTCATTCACACCTTGTGTTTTTCCAATGATTCCAATTTTATCTTCAATAATAGTTGGTGCTTCTCAAAATGAGAAAATGACAGCAGGAAGAGGGTTTTTCCTTTCACTTATTTATGTACTAGCAATGGCAATGGCATATACAATAGCAGGTGTAATTGCAGGATTATTTGGAGCAAATTTACAAGTAGCACTTCAAAATCCATATGTATTAACGGTATTCGCAGCTGTATTTGTAGCTCTTGCATTTTCTATGTTTGGTTACTTTAGAATTGAATTACCTCAAAGTATTCAAAATAAAATAAATAAATCAACTGATGGAAAAGAAAAACAAGGAGTTGTTGGAATTGCAATTATGGGATTCTTATCAGCTCTTATAGTTGGACCTTGTGTTGCTCCTCCACTTGCAGGTGCTTTAGTTTATATAGGTCAAACAGGTGATGCAGTTCTTGGTGGACTTGCTTTATTTGTATTAAGTATTGGAATGGGAATGCCTTTATTACTTATTGGACTTGGTGCTGGAAAGTTCATGCCAAAACCTGGTGGTTGGATGGATTCTGTATCAAAAGTATTTGGTATTATAATGTTAGCAATAGCCGTATGGATGTTAGATAGAGTATTAGATGCAAGTATTGTTATGTTTTTATGGTCTGCTTTATTTTTAGGAGCTGCAATTTACTTAAATGTATATAAGCATATTTTAGCTCAAACAATCACTGCAATAATATTTCTTTATGGTGTTGCTTTATTTTTTGGAACGATTTCAGGAGCTACAAATCCTTTAAAACCATTTGAAAAATTTACAAATGCTTCAGGAGTTGTTTCTCAAACTCAAGCTGTAAAGTTTTCTTATATTAAGAATATCAAAGAGTTAGATTTAGCAATTGCTGCTTCATCTAAACCTGTAATGTTAGATTTTTATGCTGACTGGTGTGTCTCATGTAAAGAGTTAGAAGAGATTACATTTAAAGATGCAGAAGTAATCAAAAAGCTTCAAGGGTTTACTCTTTTAAAAGCTGATGTAACAAAAAACAATGATGAAGATAAAGCATTACAAGCAAAATATGGAATAGTAGGACCTCCTGGTTTAATATTTTGGAATGAAAATAATGAAGAAGTAAAAGCTTCAAAAATTGTAGGATATAAAAACCCTAAAGATTTTCTTGAAATTGTAAATAAATATTTTAAATAAGCACATATTTGTTATACTTCCTAAAAATTATATAAAGGGTTCAAATGAACTTTAATACTATTTTAGGAAGTGTAGATTTTCTTGAGCACTTAAGAGGTAAGAAAGCAACTTTTTTATTAGCTGGAAGTGTTACAAAAACTTGTGAAATACCAAATATCTCTCAAGCTGGAATTCCTGGCAAACTATATTTAACACCTACTTTAGATGCAGAATTTTTATGTTTAAAAACAGTTCGATCTTTAGAAGATATTGCTCAAACTCCTAAAGGTGTTCCAACACCTGCTTTAATTACAAGAGCAGTTCACGAATTAAAACCTTTTTCAAATCTTGAAATATTAGATTTAGGACTAGAAGTAAAACCCCAACTTAACTATTTTAAAATACATGATTTTGCAATAAACCCAAGTGTACGAATTGATGATGGTGCACAAATAAATGCAATGGAAATTTTCCAAAAAGGTCTTGAATTTGGAACAAACTATGAGTCAAGTGATGATTATGTAATTTTAGCTGAATCAGTTCCAAGTGGAACAACTACAGCGAATGCAAGTGCAAAAGCTTTAGGTTATAAATGCGATGCTTATTTCTCAAGCTCTTTTAAAGATGTTCCCAATGATATTAAAAATAGTACAATAAATGAAGCACTAAAAAGAGTTCAAAAAGATGATGATGTATTTGCAAAGTTATCAAAGGTAAGTGATAATATGCTTATTTTTAATGCAGGATTTATTTTAGGAAGTACATCAAAAAACTTAAAAGTAATCCTTGCGGGTGGTACACAAATGGCTACCGTTTTATTAATAGTTAACTCTATATTAGAAAGCATGCAAGGAGAAATTGATTCTTCAAATATTGCACTTTGTACAACAAAATGGATAGATGAAGATGAAAACTCAAATATAAAAGCACTTTTAGAACAATTAAATTTTCCAATAAATACGTATGCTTCAACTTTTGATTTTAGTGATTCTTTACATCCTGCTTTAAAACTTTACGATGAGGGTGAAGCAAAAGAGGGTGTTGGTTGTGGCGCTGCTTTATGTTATGCTGCTATTAATGGTGTTAATAAAAAAGAGTTAACTTCAAAAATTGAAAGTTTCTTAGGATAATAAAATGGAATTATTTATTTCAACTTTTTTAAAAATGTTTTTTATTATGACACCATTTTTTGTGTTATCAGTTTTTTTAACAGTAACACATGATGCAACAGCAAAAGAGAGAAAAGCTCTAGCTATAAAAGTTACAATATCAGTAATTGTGACTAGTTTAATCTTACTGTTTTTTGGTACTCATATTTTTGATGTATTTGGGATAACTTTAGATGCGTTTAGAATTGGAGCTGGAGCATTGTTATTTTTATCTGCTGTTGAATTAATTCAAGGAAATAAAGCAACTGCAAAAGTTGGAGATAAAGATATCTTAGATTTAGCAGTCGTACCTCTTGCTATTCCTATTACAATTGGACCTGGAACTATTGGTATTTTACTTGTAATGGGTGGAACTTTTGAGAACACTTCTTCAATGCTTATGGGAAGTTTAGCCTTAGTTTGTGCAGTTTTAGTTATAGGAATTATGCTTTATAGTTCAAGTATCTTTGAAAAAATAATAGGAAAGCAAGGGCTTTTAGTAATTTCTAAAATAACAGGATTATTTTTAGCAGCTTTATCTGCTCAAATTGTATTTACTGGTATTAAAAACTTTTTAGGTCTATAATGAAAGTATTATATTTTGGTGGACAAAAATCAGGTAAAACAAGTGCTGCTTCACAAAAAGCACTTGAATTATCAAAAAATAAAAAGCCATATTATGTAGCAACATATGATAACTCTTATAATGATAGCTCAATGCAAACAAGAATTGACAGACATTTAGAAGATAGAGTTGATGAATTTTTGACAATTGAAGAGCCAAAAGATTTAAACAAAGTAATAGTTGATAACAATACTTATTTAGTTGATTGTGTTTCTATGTGGCTTTTTAATAATCTTGGACTTTCTGAAGAAGATTTAAAACAACAGTTAAAAGATATTTGTAAAATAGATGCAAATATAGTATTTGTTTTAAACGATGTATCTTGTGGAGTAATTCCCTTTGATAGTGAATCTAGGAAATTTGTTGATTTTTCAGGACTTATTGGACAAGAGTTAGTAAAGCTTTGTGATGAAGTTTATGAAGTAAAATATTCAATTTCAAAGAAGTTAAAATGAAACAAGTTTTAAATGCCTTTTACTTTGCACTTTCATACTTTTCAATTATTCCAGTTTTTGTAAAAGAGATGAAAATAGATAATGATACTTATAAATATACTCTTGCCTTACTTCCTTTAGTAGGAGCAATACTTGCAAGTTTAGTAATTGGTTTAAATATTTTATTAAGTGAATTCTTTAATCCTTTATATGCAGCATTTGTAGCTTCTGTAGTATATTTAGCTCTTTATGGATTTTTACACTTAGAAGCAATATGTGATGTTGTTGATGCATGGTTTGCTTCATATTCAGGGAAAGATCCTTATGCGATTATGAAAGACCCAACTATTGGTGCAATTGGCGGACTTTATGCTTTTTGTTTTGTTTTATTAAAAGTTGGTATTTCTACTTATGTTTTATTTGAAGAACAATATGCTCTATTTTTTACAGTTTTAGTTTTTTCAAGATTAAATTTTATGTATTTATTAGGATTTTTTAAATTTAGTAAAGATAGCTTTTTATCACTTGCTTTTCAAGGTGCAGGTGTTGGCAAACTAAAACTATATACTTTGGTGTATGTTATCTTATGCTGGTATTTACTTCCAAGTGCAATAGTTCTTTTATTTATTTCAATGCTAAGTTTTTATTTTGTATTAAAAGTACTTAATAGAAAGTTCTCTTTTGTAAATGGAGATTGTTTAGGCTTTACACTAGAGCATACAGAATTGATACTTTTAAATATAGGATTGGCATTAATCTTATGAAAACTTATGAACATGGTGGTCAAATAGAAAGTTTTGCTAATGATTTAAACTGTGAAGTAAAAGAGATAATTGACCTTTCTTCAAATATAAACTTTATAAAACCAGAAGTAAATATTGACTTTAATAATCTTGATATTTCAGCCTATCCAATATATGATAAATTATATGAAAAAATAGCAAATAATTATAAAGTAAAACCTTCTCAAATTGAGCTTTTTAATGGTGGAAGTTCTGCAATATTTTCATTATTTAAACACTTAAATTTAAAGCATTGTACTATTTATTCACCTGCTTATTTAGAGTATAAAAAAGCATGTATAAATTTTGGATATGAATTACGTACTATTAATAGATTTGAAAATATAAGTTTGCCTGTAAAAGATGAAAGTTTAGTAATTTTTGTAAATCCATCAACTCCTGATGGAACATATTATGATTTAGATATTTTAATAAACTATTGGATTGAAAAAAATTGCACTATTTTAATAGATGAAAGTTTTTTAGACTTTTGTGATGGAAATTCAGCTATTAAGTATTTAAAAAAATATGATAAATTATATATTTTAAAATCTATGACAAAATTCTATTCAAGTGCAGGTATTAGAGTTGGAACTATAGTTTCAAATGAAAAGAATATTGATAGTCTAAAACGTTTTGAACCTATGTGGAAACTCTCACACTTTGATTCAAATTATTTGCAAGCAGCACTTGATGATATCAACTTTAAAAGAATTTCAAAAGCAATAAATATTAAAAATAGAATAGAATTAGAAAATGTTTTAGAAAATACATCTTTAGTAGAATCAATATACCAAAGTAAAGCAAACTATATACTAGTGAAACTAAAAAATATAAATGCAAAAGAACTACAAGAAAAACTAAAACGATATAAAATTATGATTCGTGATTGTTCGAACTTTGATTATTTAGATGAATATTATATAAGAGTAGCCGTAAAATCAAGAACTTCAATACAAATATTTAAAAAAGCATTAGAAGAGATATGTTAGTTCAAAACAAGTTTTTAAAATACTTCTCTTTTTTTCTATCTTTTATTTTCTTAATTTATTTAATATATATGATAGTAAGTTCCTTTTATATAGTAAAAAAACAATTTATTGATATTGGTGATTTAACTTATGTAAACCAAGTAAGAACTGATGATTATACTTTAAAACTAGCAAATTTTTTAACAAAAGATTGTCAAAAAAATGAAGTATGTGAAGTACAATCAATGCTAGATTTTGTAACAAAAATACCCTATAAAATAAATGAAAGCATAGCAAGAAGTTCAAAACAAGTAGTAACACAAAACTTTGGTGATTGCGATGATAAGTCAAATCTTCTAATCTCAATGTTAAAAATGAAAGGTTATGAAGCTTATTTTGTACTTGTACCCAAACATATATTTGTAATAGTTAAGCTTGAAGAAAAACTAGCAAATAAAAAAGCATTATATGTAAATGGCAAAGCTTTTTATAAACTAGAATCAACTGCAACCTTATCCAAAATAGGATTTCCTTTAAAGTATACCTTTGATGAAATAGAGGCAATAATTGATCCTTTTAAAAACAAACAGTTAATTATAAAAGAGCTTATTTACAAGTAGCTTTTTCTTTATAAATAACTAGTCTATTTTTACCACTATTTTTAGCTTCATATAAAGCTATATCAGCTTCTTTATATAAAGTATCAATATCAAGACCTTGTGATGCTTTTTTTGTACTTATTCCTATTGAAACACTTACTTTTTTATTCTTAGTATATTTATGTTCAATATTTAATTTATTTATTCTATCTATTAGTTTTTGAGCAATTATAGGAGCACTTGTTTTACCTTTTTCTTCACTAATAAATATTGAAAACTCTTCTCCTCCCATTCTAAATGCAATATCAGATGATCTTTTCAATGAATCGAGTAATACTTTTGATATCTTTTCTAAAACTATATCTCCTTTTAGATGTCCATAGTTATCGTTGTATAATTTAAAAGAATCTATATCAATCATTAGGAAAGAAACATGATTTTCATTTCTAATAGATTTTTTTAATTCAATTGGCAATTGTTCATTAAAATGTCTTCTATTATATAGTTTTGTCAGCTGATCAATTTTAGATAATTCAATAAGCTCTTTAGTAGACTCATTTAGTTTTGTAGTTACATCTTCTAAAAAGAAGTAGTATATAGAAATTATTACAAAGGCTATCATAAATAAAAACACTGACAAAAGAAATTGATACTTAGCAAGTGACATTTGGTCTTTTTCTAAATTTGTTAATGCAATAATCTTTCCTACTTCATTCTTCTTTATATCATATAGTTTCATAACACCGATTTGATACTCACTTTTAGATTTCTCTTGAGTAGTTTGAAGGTTTAAATATCCATCAATTAGATTAACTAAATCTTTATTCATATATTTAATAGTTGAATTAATAATATAGTAATCATTTGTTTCTCTATACTCTTTTATTTTTATGTTTGAATTACTCTTAAGTTTTAATTTCTCTAAATTTATAAGATTTTTTTCAATGGCAATTAATATTTCAGCATTTAATACATTTGATAAATACGGTGTTAAATAATCAATCTCTTCGCCAAGTTCCAAATAACCTACTATTTTGCCATTTATATAGTAAGGGGAAACAAATCTATTTGTTAGATTATGACTGATTCCAAACTCTATGCCATAGGAGTCTTTATTTGTTAGTGTTGAATTATTAAGAGTAAATCTATTTATCGTATCTGAATGTTTTTTAGGATTATGCACTCTTAAAAATATTTTTTCATCTAAACCATGAAAATAAAAATGAGTTATTCCAAACTTCTTATTTAGTCTTTTATATAAATCTTTTGTAAGTAAAAAAAGTTTTTTTCTATCTTGTTGTAAAAATGCATTTGAAATATTAGTGTCTTTTTGAATATTTAGTATTAGTTCTTTATATAGTTTATTATTATCATTAATTTTATTTTTGTAGATGTTTTTTATACTATGATTAATCTCTTGAGTTCTAATATTTTGATATTTTACGTACATTGTATCAAGTGATAAAAATGATGTAATCCCTATTATTAAAAATCCTAGTACAAAGGGAACAAATGTTTTAAATAGTAAGTATTTTTGTCCTCTCATAATTTATCCTTCATAAAAAATAATTTATAAAAATACATGTAATGATTACTATAGCATATAAATAATTATAAAAGAACATATTTTAAGTTTAGTTTAAAAAAATAATTGTTTATTACATTTTTGACAATATATATAATAAACAATATAATGCCAAATCTTACGACACCATAATATTTACAAAAAAGAATAAACAACTTTATAAAATAGGAATTCTAATAGATGAAAAACATCTCAATACTAGGAACAAGTTCAGACGCTGGAAAGTCAACTATCACATTTGTAATAGCAAAAATACTACAAGATCTAGGGTATAAAATTGCACCGTTTAAAGCACAAAATGTATCAAATAATTCTCACGTATGTGATGATGGAAGTGAAATAGCAATTGCACAGTACTTTCAAAGTGAAGTATTAGGAGTAGAAACTTCTTATCATTTAAATCCAGTATTGCTTAAGTCTGGTCGTGGAAGTTCAGCTTCTTTAATAGTTGAGGGTAAAGTAGTAGCAAATAAAGATGTCTTAGAATACTATAGAGACTTAGATTTACTAAAACCTGCTGTTAAAAGGTGCTATGAATACTTAGATTCAAAATATGATTGCATTGTAAATGAAGGAGCAGGAAGTCCAGTTGAATTAAACTTAATGGATAAAGACCTTTCTAATATCTTTATAGCAAACGAATACAATACAAAAATTATATTAGTAGCAGATATAGAAAAGGGTGGAGTATTTGCATCTATATATGGTGTATATCATTTACTTCCAGAAAAGTTAAGAAACAATATCATAGGTGTAGTAGTAAATAAATTTAGAGGAGATTTATCCCTTTTTGATGAAGGTATTAGAATTATTGAAGAAGATTTTAAAATACCAGTTTTAGGAGTATTACCATATATCCCATTTAACTTAGGTTTTGAAGATTCAGCTTCTTTAAAAAACTTTGTACAAAATCCTAAAAAGAAAAAACTAGATATTGCAGTTATTTCATATCCATATATGAGTAACTATAATGACATAGAACCTTTAATATGTGATGATGAGGTTTTTGTAGAGTTTGTGGATTATAATGTATCACTTGAAAAATTTGATTTAGTAATACTTCCAGGATCAAAACTTGTTATAAAAGATTTAAAGTGGTTAAAAGAAAATGGACTATTTGAACAAATTAAGAACTACAAAAAAGATATTTGTTGTATTTGTGGTGGATATGAAATGATGTTTGAAACTTTAGATGATAAGTACGCATTAGAGAATGATGAAAACTTAATTGAAGAGGGATTTGGAAAAATTCCTGCTAGTATTACTTTTGAAAAGCAGAAGATACTAGAAAAGAAAACATACGATTTATTTAATACTCAAATAGAAGGTTTTGAAATACATCATGGTATGAGTGAAAAATATCCATTATCATATGAATGTAAAAAATTTAAAGGTACATTTGTTCATGGTATCTTTGATAATGATGAGTTTAGAACTTCATATTTTAAAGAGTTGAATTCTTCATATATAGGATATAAGTTCGAAGAGTATAAAAGAAATTCTATTAATACTTTTGTTAAAACAATGAAAGATAAACTTGATGTTCAAAGAATCTTAGACGATGTTTTATAGTATTGCTTTAATAGCTTATATCATTGATAATATCTTTGGTGAGTTTGAGAAACTAAAGTTTAACTCTCCTTTGAAGCATCCTATTATATATATGGGTGATTATATTTCATGGTTTCAAAAGAAATTTTATCAAGACTCTATTTTAAGAGGTGCAATACTAGTAGCAACTTTGATTTTTATTGTTTATCTTATCACTTCAGTCCTAGCTAGTTTTGACAACATTATATTTCAAGGCTTTTTAGCTTCTTTTACCTTAGCAAGTAAAATGTTATATGATAGTGTAAAAGATGTGATATCAAGTGAAGATTTAAATATAAAAAAAGAAAAAATATCTATGTTAGTAAGCAGAGACACTAGTGATATGAATAATTCAGATATTAATAAAGCAGCAATTGAAACGTATTCAGAAAACTTGAGTGATGGTGTTATTGCTCCTTTGTTTTATTTATTATGTTTTGGAATAGTTGGAGCTTTTATATATAAAGCTATTAATACTTTAGATTCTATGGTTGGATATAGAAATCAAAGGTACGAAAAGTTTGGAAAAGTATCTGCAATACTTGATGATATAGTAAATTATATTCCCTCAAGAATAACAGCTGTTTTAATAGCTTTTCTTTTTATGAGTAAAAAAGCATTATTTGAGTTTTATAAATTTGGGAAAAAACATGAAAGTCCAAATGCTGGATTACCAATATCTGCTATGGCTTTAAGTATAGGTCTTAAGCTAGGAGGTCCTACTTCTTATTTTGGAAAGGTTAAATCTAAAGCTTTTTTTGGAATTGGAAAAGAAAACATTGAAAATTCTGATGTTTTAAAGACACTTTCGTTAAAGTATCGCTTAGATATATTTATAATAATTGTATTAATTTTAGGAGTACTATGATGACTTATGACGAGTGGTTTATCCAACAAGGTAACCTTCACGCAAATGTAATGAAAAAATTAGAAGATAAAAGTGTTGATGAGGTAATAGAATATTTCAAGTTTGAAAATATGGTTAAAAATGAACCAGACTTCTGTCCTTTATATAAAGATAATAAAAAATGCCATGATATGGAAGATTTAAACTGCTACCTTTGTGCCTGTCCAAACTTTAGATTTAAAACAGAAGGTTTTGAAAAGACTGAAGAAGGAAGAACTTTATTTTCTGTATGTAATATTAAATCAAGAGATGGTTCGCAATATATTGGAGATGATTATATTCATCAAAATTGCTCAGGATGTATAGTTCCTCATAGAGCTAAGTATATTAAAAAACATTTCAATCGTTCTTGGTTTGAAGTAATGAAAGATGTAAGAGCTTAAGCTTTTACATCTTTATGCAAAAGTAGTTTTTCCCATCTTTATAATGATAGGTAAATTTATAACCATGTAAATTTACAATAGTTTTTACAATATATAATCCCAATCCAAAGCCATCACTTCTTTTTTCTTCTTGTGAAAAAGCTTCTGTATAATAATCTAAATCATACTTTAAAGGCTCACCTAGTGAACTAATTTCAATTTGTTCTTTAGATGCATTAATAATTGCTTTGTTATTTGGAGAAAATTTAATTGCATTATCAATTAAGTTTTTAAGAGCAATTGAAAACATTGATACATCAACTTCAAATTGAAAACCTTTTATTTTTGAAGCAATATTCTCAGGACTAATCATCATAATCTCTAAAGTTTTAGTATAAATATTAAAAAATGATGTTTGTTCTTTATACATCATACTATTAGCCGAAGTAAGTTTTTCAACAGTTGCAAGCTCTTTTATAATATCATCCATTCTTTTAAAAGCTCTTTGAAGATTATCTCTTGTTTGTTCATTCTGTAAAGTTTCAGCAATAAACATTGCTTTGGTAATAGGTGTTTTAAGTTCATGCATCATATTTCTCATAAATAAATCTTTTGATTTACTTTGATTATTTATAAGTCTAATAGCTTCATTAAAACTTTTTGCAATAGTTCCTATTTCATCATTACTAATTGCTTTGATTTTTATATCTTTATTTCCATTAGAAAATTCAATTATTTGTTTATTTAATAGTTTAAGAGGTTTTAATTTTCTTTTTAAAATTGCATATAAGAAGAAGATTGTAATAAGTGAAATAACAAAGGCTGAAATAATAATCGCCATACTATAGTTACTATTTCTTATATCTTTAAGCATTAAATTATAGCCATATTGCTGTACATATATATAGTATTGAGCATCATATTTATAAACTCTATATGTTCCTAAATAATTCTGTGTAATTGTTAGTTCTTGAGCATTTTTAATGATTTTAAGTTTATCATCTCTATTTTCAAGAGGTCTTACTTGAAACTTTTTAAATAGGTTTATTAAAGATTCAGCTGTTGGTAAATTTTGGAAAGTACTTAAAAAATTTTCTGCAATAAGTTCATATCTATTTTGTTGATTAATCTCATGCTTTTGTTTATCAAAACTAATAAATAAAGAAAATGTAATAACTGTAGCTATAAAAGCTAATGAAAATATTATATTAATAAACGTAGAAATAGAGATGTTTCTTATCATACTAACTGATATCCAATACCTCTAACGGATTTTATATAAGTTTTACTACTATCAATTTTTGATAGTTTTGATCTAATTCTTGAAACAATTACATCAATATTTTTTAGACTAGAATCATCTTCAATACTATCACTTGCATAGATAAAATCTTCTCTAGCTATTACTCCACCATTTCTTTTGATAAGTAATTTTAAAATATCATATTCTGCAAGAGTAAGAGTAAGCGAAATTCCTTTAAAAGATATTTGCATATCTTCTTCTTTTACAGTAAAAGGTGAAGTGTTTTCTTCTTTTTTTATTTCAGGAAGATCTACTCTTTTTAAAATAGTTTTTATTCTAGCTTGAAGTTCTCTTGGATTATAAGGTTTTGGTAAATAATCATCTGCACCCCTTTCTAATCCCATTACTTTATCCAAAATATCATCACGAGCTGAACTTATAATAATTGGTATTTCAGATTTTTCCCTGATTTTTGGAAGTAGTTCTAATCCATCAATCTCAGGTAGCGTTAAATCTAAAATAAGTAATTTAAACTCTTTATTTATACTTAACATTGATAGCCCGTTATATGGGCTATCAGTATTCGTAACTTCAATATCAAATGATGATAAATAGTCAGTGATTATTTGAGCAAGCTCTAAATCATCTTCGATCATTAGTACTTTTATGATGAGAAATCCTTTTATTTTATAACAAATAGAATAGTTTGACCATATCTATTTACATAAACTCTTTTATGTTTATTTTTATATTTTGTTAATGCTGTTTCAACATTTTGGAAGTTTTTAATTTCAATTTCTTCAATTTGAATTATAATATCTCCAGCTTGGAAGCCAACTTTTTCTGCCTTACTTTTTGGTTCAACATCTGATATTAAAAGACCTTTTGTATCAGGAGCTAATCTAAATTGTTTTTGCATATCTTTTGTAATAGCACTTAATCTAAGACCACCTAAAACTCTTCCACTATTAGATTGAATATGAACTAAACTTGTTCTGTTTCCTAAAACTATAGTAAGTTCAATATCTTTCTTATCTCTTTCTACATTAAGTACAATTTTTTGATTTGGTTTAAATGATGCAACCATATTTTGTAAAGCTGTTCTATCTTTAATAGGTTTGTTATTAATTGCATAAATTAAATCCCCTCTTTTTACACCATATTTAGATGCCGGAGTATCAACTGATACATCTAAAACTAAAGCACCTTTTTTATGGTTATAAACTTTTGACATCTCTTTATCTAAATCACTAATAGCAACTCCAAGATATCCACGAGTAACTTTTCCATCTGCTACTAGTTTTTGAACAACATCTTTAACCATAGCAACAGGAATAGCAAAACCTATACCATTATTTCCACCACTTTTAGAAATAATAGCAGTATTAATTCCAATTAATGCACCACGACTGTCTACTAAGGCACCACCAGAGTTTCCTGGATTTATTGAAGCATCAGTTTGAATATAGTTTTCATATCTATTAATTCCAACTTTATTTTTATTAAGTGCTGAAATAATACCTTGTGTTACAGTACTTCCAATTCCAAATGGGTTTCCAATTGCAAAAATAACATCTGCAATTTCTAGCTCTTTTGAATGTCCAAATTTAATAGGTTTTAGTTTTGTTGATTCAATTTTAATTACAGCTAAATCACTATCTGAATCTTTACCAATTAATTTTGCATTAAATTCAGCTGGATCATTTCCAATTGTTACTGTAATTTCATCTGCGTTTTCAATAACATGATTATTAGTAACTATATATCCATTTTCAGAGACAATAACTCCTGAACCCAAAGATCTTTGTACTTTATTTTGTTTAAATTGATTACCAAATTGATCTCCAAAAAATCTTTTGAAGAATGGATCATTAAACATTTGTAATGGAAGGTTTTCCATTGATGAATCTACATGTCTTTTTGTAGAGATATTTACAACAGAGTTTAATGATTGTTTGATAGCAGCATTAAAAGATAAAATTTGATTGTTTGTATTTGGGGCTACTCTCTCTGGATTTTTGTCCATTATATTAAAATTTATTGATTCAGCAAATAATTGAGTTGCAATTAAAGTTGAGGCAAATAAAAGTTTTTTCTTCACAATATGTCCTTTTTAGTTTTTTGATTAAATTATTGTAAAGTAAAAGCGTAAACTATTTTTCAATCAATAGTTAACGCTTTATTAATAAAATTATAAGTCAGTTTTTAGCATAGCTCCATTACTTGCATTTGTAACTAATGATCTATATTGTCCTAACCAGCTTGAAGTAAGAGGCTTTTTAAGAGGTTTGAAGTTCTCTTTTCTTTTTGCAATCTCTTCATCACTTAAATCTACTGATAAAAGATATGCATCAACATCAATATTAATAATATCTCCATCTTCTAATAATCCAATCATTCCACCCTCAGCAGCTTCAGGACTTACGTGACCAATTGAAGCACCTCTTGTAGCACCACTAAATCTACCATCAGTAATTAATGCAACAGTATCACCTAAACCCATTCCCATAATAAGTGAAGTAGGGGCTAACATTTCTTGCATACCAGGACCACCTTTAGGACCTTCATATCTAATAACTACAACATCACCATGAGTTACTTTTTTACCAATAATTCCTGCAATTGCTTCAGCTTGACCATCAAAACATACAGCTTTTCCAGTAAGTTTTCTAGCTCCTGTAATTCCTGCAGTTTTAATAACAGCACCTTCTTCGGCTAAATTACCATATAAAATAGCTAAACCACCAACATCAGAATAAGGATTGTCAATTGTATGAATAATATTAGTATCTTTAATATAAGCATCAGAAATTTTTTCTAAAGTAGATTCACCCGTAATTGTTAAATTATCAAGTAAAATATCATCACCACGTTTAGTCATCTCTTTCATAACTGCATTAACTCCACCAGCTTTGTTAATATCTTCCATGTGAACAGTTGATAAAGATGGAGAAATCTTAGCAATATGAGAAACTCTTTTAGAAATCTTATTGATATCTTCTAAGTTAAAATCAACTTTTGCTTCTCTTGCAATTGCTAACATATGTAATACAGTATTAGAAGAACCACCCATTGCCATATCAACAGCAAAAGCATTTCTAACAGCATTTTCATTTAGAATATTTCTTAATAAGAATTTTTCTCTTGATTGTTTATCTAAAGCAATTTCACAAATTCTTTTAGCTGCTTGTCTATATAATACTTCTCTCTCAGGAGTTAAAGCTAAGATAGTTCCATTTCCAGGAAGTGCAATACCCATAGCTTCCATTAGAGTATTCATTGAGTTTGCTGTAAACATTCCAGAACATGAACCACCACTTGGACATGCATTACACTCAATATCATGTAACTCTTCATCTGTAATCTCACCAGCTTCATGTTTACCAACAGCTTCAAAAGCAGTTGCTAAATCAATAGGCGTACCATCTTGAGTATGCCCTTTTTGCATTGGTCCACCAGATACAAAAATAGTAGGAACATTAACTCTTAATGCACCCATAATCATACCTGGTACAATTTTATCACAGTTTGGAATAGCAATCATTGCATCTAATTTATGTGCATTCATTACTGTTTCAATTGAACTTGCAATTAATTCTCTTGATGGTAATGAAAATAACATACCATCATGACCCATTGCAATACCATCATCAACACCAATAGTATTAAATTCAAATGGAACACAACCATTCTTTTTAATTTCATCTTTTATAATTTCACCAACTTTATTTAAAAAGAAGTGTCCAGGAATTAATTCAATAAAAGAGTTTGCAACTCCAATAAATGGTTTTTCAAAATCATCATCTTTTAATCCTGTAGCTCTTAATAACGATCTATGCGGCGCTCTATCAAAGCCTTTCTTTACTTCATCACTTCTCAATTTTAATCCTTTAAACATATATATAATTTATATCTAGATTATACTTTTTATTAATTTTAACTCTTATTAAAATTAGATAAAAGTATAAAATTCAATATTTGTTCTAAAAATACTTGACAAAGAACAATTAATCTATTATAATT
>NZ_WFKJ01000120.1 GCF_009208075.1 Poseidonibacter ostreae
CCAGTAGTAAAGAAGCAAAATCTAAATCGACTTAAAAAAAATAAATTAAAATTGAGTAGTAATTTACGGACATTAAAAGAGCATAATGCAACACAATACTGTAAAAGTGACCCTGATGCTACTTTGATGAGTAAACCAGCACATAATCTGATGGCCTATAATACTCAGATTGCTGTTGATGGAAAATATAAGTTCATTGTTGCCACTGATATTTCCAGCAAAGGTGTTGATCTAGATCAGCTTTACCCAATGGCGACACAAGCTAAAGATATTATTGGTAATGAAAAGATGAAACTAGCAGCTGATGCAGGTTATTACAATCCAAAAGAGATTAAGAAATGTGTTGATGAAGATATCGATGTCTATGTACCAATACCAGATAAGCAAAAACAACATAAAGATAAAGGAATGTTTGCTCGTGATGCATTTGTTTATGATGAAGTTAAGGATTGCTATATCTGTCCTAATGATAAGGTGTTAAAGCGGAGAAAAACTATTTATGAAAAGAATGGTATTAAGCGTTTAATGTACTTTGGTACCCGTTCTGAGTGTACAGTTTGTCCAATACGTTCACAATGTCTTCCTCTTAAAACACCTGCCAAACGTCTTTGGCGATGGGAACATGAAGCACTCGTTGAGGCACACCGTACAAAGATGCAGACACGCAAAGCAAAAACTATGATTAAACAGCGTGC
>NZ_WFKJ01000121.1 GCF_009208075.1 Poseidonibacter ostreae
TGGAGTGGTAACTGAAATTAGGACACATTTTTTCTAATCCCTAAGCAACCATTTCGTTTTGTAACATAAAATTAATTTCTTCAAATTTAGCAGGAGATAAATTACCTAAATAACTATGTGATCTAGTTCTATTATAATAAACTTCAATATATTCAAATATCATTGCTTTGGCTTGTTTTTTAGTATAAAAATATGTTTGATATACAAGATTACTTTTTAGTGTTTTAAAGAAGCTCTCAGCTACTGCATTGTCCCAACAATTGCCTTTTCTTGACATGCTTTGAATGATACCATGCTCTTGTAATAAATCTTTATGGGAGTAAGAAGCGTATTGACTTCCTCTATCGGTATGCCATATCAAACCCACTGGTGGATTTCTTTGTCTTATAGCCATGTTAAATGCGTCATTTACTAAACTAACTTTCATATTATCATCCATAGACCAACCAACAACTCTTCTTGAGTATAAATCAATAACTGTTGCTAAGTAAAGCCAGCCTTCACCTGTGTGAATATATGTAATATCCCCAACATATTTAGTATCCGGTTCAGATGCATAGAAATCTCTATTAAGTACATTTGGGGCAATTGGTAAATTA
>NZ_WFKJ01000122.1 GCF_009208075.1 Poseidonibacter ostreae
CGCCAATTCAAGAGATAAATGCATAAACTCCAACAAATTAAGCTGATAATTTCTTAAAAATTGTAGCATAAAAAACTTCAGCAGGAGTTTTAAATCCAAGAACTTTTCTAGGACGATTATTTAATCTGTCTTGAATAAACCTAATCTTCCCATCTTCAACTTTTGTAAAATCTGTTTTCTTTGGTAAATACTGTCGTATTAAACCATTAGTGTGCTCATTTAATCCTCTTTCCCATGAATGATATGGATTTGCAAAGTAGAAGTCTGTATTTAAAGCTTCTGAAACTTGTTCATGATAAGCAAACTCTTTTCCATTATCTGAAGTAATTGTATGGGTTAAAGCTTTGATTGGTAATAGCATATCAATAGTAGCTTGTGAAACAATTGCAGAATGTTTACTTGGTACATTTTTAATAAGTGCAAATTTACTTTTCCTATCAACAATAGTAACTAGTGCACCTTTGTGATTAGCTCCAATAACAGTATCTATTTCCCAGTCTCCAACTCTTGATTTTCTTTCCACAACTTTAGGTCTTTTATCTATAGAAATTCTATTTTTAATAATACCTCTAGTATTGTAATCATTA
>NZ_WFKJ01000123.1 GCF_009208075.1 Poseidonibacter ostreae
TTCATCAATATTTTCAACTGCATCAAACTTTTCTATTTTTGCTATTAGTTTACCTTTATAGCCATTTAGTAGTTTTCTTGCTTTTTTCATATCTTTTGCATTTTGAACGAAAGAAATTGCGAAGTAATCTACATTGTTTTCAACACCCCAAGCGATATCCTTTTCATCTTTTTTTGTAATTACATCAATATCTATTACAGTATTAGGAAAGTTTACTCCTTTTCTTGAAGATAGTATTCCATGGTTTTCTATTCTTGCTTGTACTTCACCATCTATTTTTATTACTTTAGCTCTAATAGTTCCATCATAAAGGTATATATATTCATCTATTTTTACTTTATCTAGGATATCAGGATAGTTAATTGAAACTACATATTCTTTATCTGCTTTTTTATATCCTACTATTTCATCTTTTAAGAAAGTAATTATATCTCCCCTTAAAAGTTCAAAGGGTTCTTTTAAATCCCCTACACGCACTTTAGGTCCTGAGATATCTTGTAATACACCTACTGTTGTATTTAGGTTTTTCATTGCTTCTTTTATATTATTTAATGTATTTAAGTGATATTCATGACTTCCATGTGAG
>NZ_WFKJ01000124.1 GCF_009208075.1 Poseidonibacter ostreae
TTCACATGGAAGTCATGAATATCACTTAGAAACACTCAATAATATTAGAACAGCTATGAAAAATTTAAACACTACTGTTGGAATTCTGCAAGATATATCCGGGCCAAAAGTAAGAGTAGGAGATTTAAAAGAACAATTTGAACTTTTACGTGGAGATTTAATTACATTTTTAAAAGATGAAATAGTTGGATATAAAAAAAGTGATGGACATTATGTTGTATCTATTAATTATCCAGATATTTTAAATAAAGTGAAGATAGATGAGTATATTTATCTTTATGATGGAACAATTAGAGCAAAAGTAATTCAAATAGAAGGTGAAGTTCAAGCTCGAATAGAAAATAATGGAACTTTATCTTCAAGAAAAGGTGTGAACTTCCCAAATACAGTAATTGATATTAATGTAATTACAAAAAAAGATGAAATTGACATTGCATGGGGAGTTGAAAATAAAATAGATTACTTTGCAATTTCATTTGTTCAAAATGGAAATGATATCAAAAGAGCAAGAGAACTTTTAAATGGATACAAAGGAAAGTTAATTGCAAAAATAGAAAAATTTGATGCTGTTGAGAATATAGATGAG
>NZ_WFKJ01000125.1 GCF_009208075.1 Poseidonibacter ostreae
GTTTTGCTTAAATTTTTAAAGTTCTTGTCTTTTCGGAGTTTTACTATGTTTTTCTTGGGTTTTTATCATATTTTCGATTATTTATAACAAGATTTGATAATAATCAATTCTAAAACCAATTAAAACATTACAATTTGATATAAAATTACAAAATACATTTATATTTAACTATACTTATATAAATAGATAAAGGTTAGTCTTATTGAAAAGAAGGAAATTATAGTGAATGGAAAAATTGAAGTTACATATAAGCTTTTATGTAAAAATGACGTAAATAAAGAAATCAATATTACCGAGCTTTTAGCAAATGAAAAAATAGCTAAGTTAATCAAGAATGAATTTGCAAAAGGTTTTAGAAATATAGATTTAGTTGTTGATAAAGATAGTAGTGATACTTTTAAGATTGAGACAGTAAAACAACTATACAAAGTAGAAGTTCAAAAAGATGATTTTGCAGATATTTTAGCGCTTGCTGAAGAAGATGCCTCATCTAGAAAACTATTCAAAAAAGATTGTAATAGAATTGAGCTTGTAAATATTGAAACAATAGTTAAATAAAATATTTTTGATTAT
>NZ_WFKJ01000126.1 GCF_009208075.1 Poseidonibacter ostreae
GATCCTAAATCTGTTTTAGCTACTGCAATAGTTGCTTTACCTGCTGTTATATCTGCAGCTGTTACTGTATATTCAGTTCCTAAATTAGCTGTACCTAATTTTAGTTGTATCTTATCTCCTTCAACCATTCCTGTTGATGAAATCTCTAAGTTTATTGTTGTCTCACTACTATTTACAATTGCGTCTTCACCTGATTTAATTGCAATGGTTGGTTTACTTGGGGCTGTTGTATCTAAAGTAATAGTTGTTGCATCACTTGCATCACTTGCATTCCCTGATGTATCTGTTACAACAGCTGTTACTTCTTTTGCTCCATCTGTTCCTAGGTCTGTTTTAGCTACTGCTATTGTTGCTTTACCTGCTGTTATATCTGCAGCTGTTACTGTATATTCAGTTCCTAAATCAGAAGAACCATTTTTAAGTTGTATCGTATCACCTGCTACCATTCCTGGTGAGCTAATCTCTAAATTAACACTACTTTCTGAGTTATTAATATATTCATCTTCACCGGACTTAATTGTAATGGTTGGTTTTCCTGGGGCTGTATCATCTAAATCA
>NZ_WFKJ01000127.1 GCF_009208075.1 Poseidonibacter ostreae
CTTCTTTTGTGATACTTTTTATTTTTATGTCTTAGCCTAAAATATAATCTTCCTCCACAACTTTTGTTATGGTAAATGTATCGATATATAGTTTCATAAGATACTGCATATGAAAGCTTTTGTTTTTTCATAACACCTGATATCTGTTCTGGAGACCAATCTAATTTTAATTTCTCTTGAATATAAATTTTAGCTTTTTTGGTGAGTTTTACAAACTTGTTTTTCTTATTGTGTCTAGTAAAAGTTAACTGTTCAGCAACTTCAGCTTGATATTTATTATGTTTACTATTTCTACTGATCTCTCTACTTATTGTTGATTGAGATTTATCTAATAATTTTGCTATGTCATTTTGGGTGTATCCAACTTTAATATAAGCAGATATTTGATATCGTTCTTTTAGGGTTAACTGTGTGAATTTTTTCATAAATATTTTCCTATTTTGTGGTGAAAAAGGATATCTAATATTTAGTTAACCCTTCTTAACACCTTACTTCTAGAATTTATGCATTTATGATTTGAATTGGGG
>NZ_WFKJ01000128.1 GCF_009208075.1 Poseidonibacter ostreae
CTTCTTTTGTGATATTTTTTATTTTTATGCCTTAGTCTAAAATATAATCTTCCTCCACAACTTTTGTTATGGTAAATGTATTGATATATAGTTTCATAAGATACTGCATATGAAAGCATTTGTTTCTTCATAACACCAGATATCTGTTCTGGAGACCAATCTAGTTTTAGTTTCTCTTGAATATAAACTTTTGCTCTTTTAGTAAGTTTTACAAACTTGTTTTTCTTCTTATGTCTAGTAAAAGTTAATTGCTCAGCAACTTCAGCTTGATATTTATTATATTTACTATTTCTGTTTATTTCTCTACTTATAGTAGATTGAGATTTATCTAATAATTTTGCTATTTGATTTTGGGTATATCCAATTTTAATGTAAGCAGATATTTGATATCGTTCTTTCAGGGTTAACTGTGTGAATTTTTTCATAAATATTTTCCTATTTTGTGGTGAAAAAGGATAACAAATATTTGGTTAACCCTTCTTAACACCTTACTTTAAGAAATTATGCATTTATGATTTGAATTGGG
>NZ_WFKJ01000129.1 GCF_009208075.1 Poseidonibacter ostreae
TCCTCCTATAATAAATTAAGCAATTCATATTACGAAACTTGAATATAAATTGCTATATATTATTTATGTTTGTATTTAAATTTAAATTGTTAAGTTTCTTTACAGTTCACAGTTATTGCATCAATAAATAATCTCTTTATCCTTGTGTATTTAAACACCTAAGAAAGCGTATTATTTTGATTATATAAACTCACCTATTTAGGAAGCTATAGAAGACTTCAAAACTCTTACTATCTATAATAGGAGGCTGTGAGCATAAATCAAAAATTAAGATTAAGGATGTGTTATGTATTTTATAGGAATTGATATTGCTAAAGTGTTTAATGTTTGTTGTGTTGTTGATGATAATGAGAAAATAGTTATAAAACCATTTCCATTTAATTCAACAGCGGTAGGTTTTAAAAAGTTAATCAATAATATTGAATCTTTAAATTGTAATAAAGAAGAGATAACTATTGCTATGGAAGCAACAGGACTTTTATTTGAGAACTTATATAGATATTTAAAAAACTTAAACTATA
>NZ_WFKJ01000013.1 GCF_009208075.1 Poseidonibacter ostreae
AATCTTTTTGGGGTACTAAGAGGTTTAGTTTTATGTACAAAGTTAAATCTAAGTTTATGAAAAGAACTATTCTTATCCCAAAACTCATCATACATAATTTTCAGTTCTTCATTTTTACAATTTTCCATTACTTCATAATTTTCAAATAGAAAATCTTTTTTCTTATCTATCAATTCTTCATATTTTTCTTCATCTTCATATAAAGTTTTTGTAAAAGCATCAAGTTTTAAATCATAATTTGAAAAATCAAATACCTCATCAATCATATTTATCTTTAAAGCTTGGGTTGAGTTTATAGGTAGGCATTTTTCTAATAGTTCTTTTGCTTTAAGTTCTCCTACTCTTTTTGGAAGTGTAAAGGTATGATATTCACTGCCACTAAGACCTAGAGTTTTATAATGAGGATTAAAAACTACATCTTCACATGCAAGAGCATAATCACAAGCTAGACCTAAAAAAACTCCACCTGCTCCAGAGTTTTTACAAAAAGATGCAATAGTTAAAATTTCATCACAATTAATCACAGCTTGAACAGCTTCATTCATTGCATTTATATTACTCCAACCATCTTCTCCTTGCTTTTTACTATCTTCTAAAATATTTAAATGTATTCCATTACAAAAGAAGTCATCTCCTCCACATAAAACTAAAACTTTACAAGTCTCTTTTAAATACTCTATTGCGTACTTAAGTTTTATACACTGTGCAGATGTCATTGCTCCATTGTGAAAATTAAAGAAAAGATACGCTACCTCATCTTTTCTATTTACACGAAGTTCATAAAAGGTATTTATTTCTTCTTCTAATACAAGAGCTATTCTTTTTTCCTGTATACCTTTTATCTTCTCTTTTAGTACATATGTTGCAGGAAGTTTAAAAGAGTTCTCTTCTCTTATTTGAGATATCCATATTGAACCATCACATGTTCCTATACATATAGCTCCATCTCTTTTTGCTATTACCTCTTTGGGTTTACCTTTTAGTGTATCTTCTATATATGCACTATATAAATAACATTTACTTCCTAATAGCTCATCTTTAACACCAGGATAGGAATCAGACATATTTATCTTTCTTAAAATCTCTTTATTTGTATCTTTATCCCAATTTATTTTTCTATTCTCTTGTGTTAGTTTTGTATGTATAGGATTTAGTATTTGTTTTCTAGGAATAAAATCTTCATTCTTATAGTTAGTCAAAAATTCATCTAAGGCTTTTAGTGTTGCTTTATTTACTTCGTTTCTATATATAGATGCTTTTGAGGTATTTCTCATAGTAAAATTACTACTAGCATATATATCTCCACCATCAAGTTCTTCATTTGCTTGAAGTATTACAACTCCCCATTGCTTTACTTCATTATTTATAGCATTATCTAAAGATTGCGGTCCTCTATCTCCTATTGGTCCTGGATGAAGAATAAATGTAGGCGTGTTTATATATATATCTTTACTTATATACTCTTTTAAATAAGGACAAAAGATTAAATCAGGATTTATTTCTTCTACTGCTTGTTTAGTCAACTCTTCTGATATTGCAAACTTTATATATACACTATAGTTTAACTCTACTAGTTTACAATATACACTTTGAGATAAGTTATTAAAAGATGAGATAAGAAGTAGTATTTTCATATATATACTTGAGTGTTTCTATCTAACAAATTCTTGGTAATAACTCACCAGTTGGTGTATCTAAAAATCTTTTTGTTCCCCATGGTGAATATAGTATTACTTTTTGTTCATACTGTTGTGTTACTTTTCCTATAACACTTGCATTTTGTGCCTCTTCAAAAGTATGTAGTACCTCTATAGCTTTTTGGGCATCCTCTTTTGGAATTGCTAAAACAAAAGTACCCTCATTTGCTAGACTCATAGCTTCAAACCCTAGCATCTCACAAATACCTTTTACTTCATCACATATAGGTATTTTATCTTCTTCTACTTCTATACATATATTTGATTGTTTTGCCCATTCATTTAACACAGCACTTACTCCACCTCTTGTAGCATCTCTTAAAGCTGTAATTTTAATACCTGCATTTATTAAAGCTTCAACTTGAGGATATAAAGAAGTACAATCACTTTTTAAAGATGTTTCTAAATCCATTCCCTCACGTGCTGCAAAAATCGTAGCTCCATGTGCTCCTATATCACGACTAACTAAAATCAAGTCATCTTCTGTGATATTATTTGAGCTAATACCTTTATATTGTATCTCTCCAATTCCTGTAGTATTTATAAATATCTTATCAACACTACCTTTTGGCACTACTTTTGTATCACCACTTACAACAATAGCACCATTTTTTGCTAACTCTTCTTTCATACTACGTACTATTTTTTCTAAGCTTCTTATTTCAAAGCCCTCTTCTATTATCACTGAACATGTTAAGTACTTAGGTTTTGCACCCATCATGCTCAAATCATTACAAGTTCCACAAATAGCAAGTTTTCCAATATCAGCTCCATTAAAAAAAAGTGGGCTTACTGTAAAGGAATCAGTTGAAAAAGCTAATTCTCCATTATGAATAACAGCAGCATCTTCGCTTTTTACTAAGATATCATTTTTAAAAGCTTTATAAAAAACTTTTGATATAAGTTCATTGTTTTCAGCACCACCATTTCCATGTGCTAGTGTTATTGTTTTACTCATTTGTTTTCCTAGTATTAAAATATTTGGATTGTGTGTTCTATTTTTTACTCATAAAATTTACAAATAGCTTGAGTTCCTAAATCCCCATCACCATTTTTTTCTAAAGTTTCATACATCTCTAAAACATCTTTTAGTACTTTTAGTTGTGGTGCTTCATCTGAGGCTATTTTTAAATCTTTTACAATATGTTTTATATAAAAACCAGCTTTAAAATCTCTTTCTATCATTTTAGGTGCATTATTACTCATGTGCCAACTTGAAGCTGCGCCATTACTAATACTTTTTAACATGGTATCAATATTTAAATCTTTATCTTTTCCATAAGCAATAGCTTCACTAATTCCTGCCATTATTCCAGCAATTGCAATTTGGTTTGCCATTTTAGTATGTTGTCCACTTCCTGATTTACCTTCATAAATCACAGTTGTACCCAAGCTATCAAAAATATCTTTACAAGAATTAAAATCCTCTTCATCTCCACCTACCATAATAGATAAAGTTCCATTTTTTGCACCAATATCTCCACCTGAAACAGGAGCATCTAAAAACTTCAATCCTTTTTCTTTTGCTTTGTTATATATATCAATGATTAAGTTTGGAGTTGTTGTTGTCATATCTATTAAATAAGTTCCACTTTTAGCGCTATGTAAAATTGCATCTTTTGATAAATATACATCTTCTACATCTTTTGGATATGCTACGATTGTTATAACTACATCTTTATCTTTTACACAAGATTTAATATCTTTAGAAAATACTGCTCCCTCTTTTAATATATCTTGAATCTTATCTTTATCTCTTGCATAAACATCTACTTCAAACCCTTTTTTAATTAGATTTAAAATCATTGATTTTCCCATAACTCCAGCGCCTATAAAACCTATCTTTTTCATACTCTTTCCTTATTCTTTAAATCTATATATTATTTGAAAAGCTTTTTTGTAACCAAAGCTCAAGTGTTCTATCTGGTATATATATAACATCACCATTTTTATCACAAATCTCTTTTTCATATAATGCTTTTATAGCTGACTGTAGTGTTTGTTTTTTGATATTAAATTCATTTAATACTTCTTGCGTATATATTTTACTTTTATATTTTGATAAGATTTTCAGTGCTATCTTTTGATTATTGTTTAACATATCGTATATTAGTCTAAAGCTTGAATCTTTTGAATTTATTATTTGAAGTAAGACTTCATCTATATACTCTTTTGTTATCTGCTCATCTTTTTTTTCTAACCATAAAATATGACAGATATTTTGTAATAGTTTTGTTTCACTATCTGTACGTTCATATATATAAGTCATTAGCTCTTTATCAATGTTTATATACTGCTTTGTATAAGCATATACATCATCTAAAGATAAGGCTTGTAACTCTTTGTGTGTTGCCATTTCATATAATGGAGCTTTATACTCAAATAGTGAAGTTAAAAGATGTCTTTTAGAACCTAAAAATATCCAAGAAATATCACTGCCTTTTTGTATCTCTTTTCTTAAAAATGCATCTAATTTAACATCATTTATTGAAGATATTTGTTGAAACTCATCTATTGCAAATATAATCTTTTTTTCTTTTTGTAACTCTTCTAAAGCTCTAAAAAAATCTTCCATCATCTCTTCAAAAGTAAGAGTACTAACTACTGGTTTTAAAGAAAACTTTGAACTATTTGGATCAAATGATGGTTCTACTCTAACACGCTTGAATATATCGCTAAATTTTTTGAACATATCTTTAAAATCATTTTGTTCTACATTCGATATAGCTTTTAATAATAACTTTGCAAAATCCTCTTTAGAAGTAATATCAAAAATATCACAATATATACAAATATACTCTTCTTCTACTCTTCTAAAAAGTTCTTGGATAAGAGTGCTTTTACCCATTCTTCTTTTTGAATGAATAAGTATATTATTTGATGTTTTAAAGAACTTCTTTATCTCTTCTATCTCTTTATCTCTTCCATAAAAAGTAGAACTATTTGCTATGGTTTCATAAGGAAATGGTGATTTCATCGCTTTTACCTTTGGTATCTATTTTTTAATACTTTTAGTATATTAACATTGATGATGTTAATTACATATTAAAAGTATTTTATTTTAAATACTAAATTAAATTTCCATACTTATAATATGCCGCACAAGCCCCCTCACTACTCACCATACAAGAACCTACTGGTTTTGTTGGTTTACAAGCAGTTCCAAAGATTGTACAATCTGGTGGAGAAGCAATTCCTCTTAAGATATCCCCACAAATACAAAGTTTATGGTCTTCTTTTTCTTCTAATGGTAATACTTCTTTATATATTACTTTTGCATTATATTTAGAAAACTCTGATTTAAGTTCTAATCCACTTTCAGGAATATTCCCTAAACCTCTCCATTTAAACATCTCTTTTGTAAAATACTTAGACATTAAATCCTGAGCTTTAATATTTCCATCATATGAAACTAGTCTTTTATATTCAATCTCTAATTCACATCTATTTTCAACAAATTGTTTTACTATCATTGAAATTGCTTGCATAACATCAACTGGTTCAAAACCTGCAACTACTACTGGTTTTTTATAATGTTTTGGAAACTCTTCATATATTTTACTTCCACTTATAACACTTACATGAGAAGGTCCTAAGAAAGCATCAATTTTGTGATTGTATGAATCCACATGTTCATCTCTACTATCTATTAACTCTCTCATTACTTCGGGAACTGTTACATGGTTTATATGTAAACAGATATTTTTAATATCTTGTTTTATAATAGTTTGCAAAAGTGCTGCTGTCATTGGAGTTGTTGTTTCAAAACCAATAGCAAAAAATACTACTCTTTTATCTGGATTTTCATTTGCTATTTTAATACAATCCATTGGAGAGTATACAAATCTTACATCAGCACCTTTTGCACGTGCATCTTGCAGTGATGCTTTACTTCCTGGTACTTTTATCATATCTCCTAAAGTTACAAGTATTACATTTTCTTGCATACTTAAGATATAAGCATTATCAATTCTCTCTTTTGGCATAATACAAACAGGACAACCAGGACCATGAATAAACTTAATATTTGAAGGAAGAAGTTGTGGTATTCCATACTTCATAATAGTATGAGTATGTCCACCACATACTTCCATAATATTTATATCTCGTCCTAATTTTAAAGCATCTTCTTTTATAATTTGGGCATAAGCTTTTATAGTCTTTGCATCTCTAAAACCATCATATAAATCTTTTAATTCTAATTCATTCTTCATAATCTAGCCATTACTTGGACAGTTATCAGATTCTTTTATAGCAGCTAATCTATCATTTTCTTCCATTTTGTCTATGATTTCTTGGTAGACTTTTAAAGATTCTAGGGCATCATATTCATCTATTTTATTCATTGCAAAACCTATATGAATAAGTACATAATCTCCTACAACTACATCTTGGTCTATTAAGTCCAAAGATGCTCCACGCTCAACTCCCATAGTATCAACTATACAAGTATTCATTTCTTCATCTATGCTTTTAATTTTTGAGGGTATTGATAAACACATATTCTTATCTCAACTTTCTTTTAAATTCTATCCAGTCAATAACTCTTTGTAAAGAATCAATATCATTAATATTTACTTCTAAAATATCCACGTTTGGTTTTAGTTTTCTAGCTTCTGTTTTCTCTTTTTCAACATCATAATCAAAATAAGGAAGTAAATCTGTTTTTGTAATAAGTATTAAATCAGCAGTTCTAAACATAACTGGATATTTTATAATTTTATCTTCACCCTCAGGTACACTTACTAGTACAATATTTAAATGAGTTCCTACATCATAAGAAGCTGGACATACTAAATTTCCTACATTTTCTACAAAACATACATCTAATTCATCTAAAGCAATATCATGTAAACCTTTATGAACCATAAAAGCATCCAAATGACATGCGCTTCCTGTTTGAATCTGTACAGCTTCAATTCCTTTGCTCTTAAGTCTATCAGCGTCTCTTGATGTTTCTAAATCACCCTCAACTACTGCAAATTTAAAATCAACCATATCAGCCATATTTTCAAGTAAAGTAGTTTTTCCACTTCCTGGACTAGACATAAGATTAATACCTAATACTCCATGATTATCAAAATGTGCCCTATTATGAGAAGCTTCATGGTCATTTTTATCTAAAATCTTTTTGATAACAGAGATTGTTTTTTTATCATTTAACTGTGGGTTATGATGAAGTGTCTCATGTGCAGCTTGATGACTTGCACTTTCATTTCCATGTGAATGCTCGTGTGAGTGTTCATGGTCATGAGAATGTCCGTGGTCGTGGTCTGTTATACTACATCCGCAATCTTTACACATATTTTAATCCTTTTTTATCCAAGAAGTATATTTGTTCCAACTACTACTGATATAATACCAGCTGTTGTAAATACTCTTCTTATATTTTGTTTTGAGTTTAATAGATTTTTATTTATATATAATATACAAACACCAAAACCTAAGAAAATCACCATTACTCCAAGAGTAAAACTAAGTACTAAAGTAAAATCAACACTTGCACTTTGAACTAATCCTAAAGTTACAAGCATACCTCTTACACCACCTATTCCCATAAGTGTTCCTATTGTAAAAGCTGAAGCAACATCTTTATTTGAGTGAGAATGTTCACGCCCAAAATAGATATGAATATGCTCTACACCATCATGTATATGTTTATTTAAGTTTATTCTATTTGTAAATACTAAAAATAGTAAATATATACCCATTCCTAAAATAACTGATGCTGATAGTACATCACCATAAGCTAAGATTTCTGCAGATATAGTATATGTTTCTAATATCTTTGCAAAAATAAATAGCGATATACCATGCCCAAATGCAAACATTGTTGTAATAAGCATAGTTTTTCTTTTATTTTTACCAATAGAAAAATCAGCAATTGCAGTCAAGTGATCTGGACCAAATGCATGAAGTATTCCATACCAAAAAATCAATAATAAACCTATAGATTCCATATTATCCACCTTGTGAATGAGTATTCAATTTTAGTCAGTATATATAAAAAGTATAAAGTTAAACTAATTTTTATTTACTCTTATGTATATTTAGAACATGAAATGTCAAAATTGTAACAATACAACTTTTTATAAACTACAAAATGAGTATATAAAGTGCAAAAAGTGTGCAAAAAAATACTCATTAAAAAAGATACAAAAAGAGCAAGAAATAAGAAATACTTTCATTCAAAACCTTACAGCTTTAGAAAGCTCAAAGAGTTTAAAAGTAAACTATAGAACAATAAAAGATAGATATGATGAATACAGATATAAAATAGCCCTATTTTTAGAAGAAGAATATAATAAAAGTATAAAAGATAATAGTGAATATGAAGAGTACTATTACTTTAATCAAAGGCAAAAAAACAAAAAGAAAAAATCTCTTTACAAAGCTATAAATATTATGGGTTTTTACTCAAATGAAAAAGTATATACACTTCTCATGCCAAAACTAATACAAAAAACACTAGATGAAAATGATAGTTTCGAAAAATACCTAAAATGGCATAAACTTCACTCAAAACAATCACACCAAACAAAACTATATGAGTTTTGGATATCACTAGAAGAGAACTTGAAAAAGTATAAGGGTGTGAAAGAAGAGCATTTTTTTTATTATTTAAAAGAGGCTGAGTTTAGGTTTAATTATACTAAAGAGGAACAAAGTGAGATTTTAGAAAAGATATAAGATATGAAAAAAGTATTAAACTTTGTGTCAAAATTTAAGGGGTCATTCTATTTTAAATAAACACTCTCTACACACAATTGATATATAATAAAACAATCAAAAGGATAAAACATGAACAAATATATTGTAATAGTAGCTGTTGGATTATTAGCTTTTATCTCTACAAATTTTAGCAAAGAGATTGTAGTACCAAAAAATAAAAATATCGATTATACAAATACTAAAAAAGCTTATTTTGCAGGTGGTTGTTTTTGGGGTGTGGAATACTTACTTGAAAAGCAAAAAGGTGTAAAAGATGTAATTAGTGGATATATGGGTGGAACTGTAGAAAACCCTAACTATTATGGCGTAATAAAAGGTGATACAGGTCATGTTGAAACTGTAGAAGTTATTTATAATCCTGAAGAAATATCATATGAAAGTTTAACAAAACTATTTTTTGAAATTCATGACCCAACTCAAAAGGATGGGCAAGGACCAGATATTGGTAGTCAATACTTATCTGTAATCTTTTATGGAAATGAAGAAGAGAAAAAAACAAGTGAAAAACTAATAGATATTCTTAGAATTAAAGGTTACGATGTGGCGACTACACTTAAACCTCATAGTCCTTTTTATGCAGCTGAAGGGTATCATCAAAACTATTACTTAAGAACAGGCAAAACTCCATACTGCCACGTTTATAAAAAAATCTTTGACTAGATTTAGTCAAAGATTTAAACAACACTTCTATATACTTCGCAAATGAATAATATTAAAAAACTTACAATCTTTACACTTTTACTTCTTGCAATGACTACTAGTATGTCAAACGTAGCAATAGTAACAGCTTTACCTCATCTAAAAGATCATTTTACAAATGTATCAAATATTGAATTTTACTCACGGCTTATGCTTACACTTCCTTCTTTTGTTATTGCTTTACTTGCTCCTATTTTAGGACACATTATATTTAAATATGGAAAAAAGAAATCAGTTATTATCGCACTTATAGTTTTTTCTATTTCAGGAAGTGCTGGTTTATATTTACAAACACTTGAAATGCTTCTTTTCTCACGAGCTATTTTTGGTATTGCAGTTGCTACACTTATGATTGTATCAACTTCACTTATTGGGGATTATTTTAAGCTTGAGCATAGACATAAGTTTATGGGATATCAAAGTGCTTTTATGGCTTTAGGTGGAGTTGTATTTGTAGTTGGTGGAGGAGTTTTATCTGATATTAACTGGCGTTACTCTTTTAGTATTTATTTAATTGGTTTTATTCTTCTTCCTTTTGTAATAACTCAAATTAAAGAAGTGATTGTAACAGAAGATAGTAGTGAGGAAATAGAAGTAGATTCTAATATGTACTTTATTTATTTTCTTGCATTTTTTTATATGATAATCTTTTTTATTCTTCCAACTCAAATACCTTTTTTACTTATTGAGAAATTTAAAGCTAGTGGAAGTTTTGCAGGTACGATTATAGCAATTGCCTTTGCTTTTAATGCGCTTGGTGCTATAACATTTTCAAAGATTAAAAATAGATATTCTTATTCCACTATATACTTAATTGGACTTTTTATAATAGCTATTGGCTTTGCAGGAGTTGGACTAATAAAAGAAACATATCTATTTTTTATAACTAGTCCACTTTTAGGTTTTGGTGGTGGTATTATGATGACAAATATAACTGCTTGGATGTTAAGTAAGACTAGTATTAAAAAAAGAGTTAAAACATCAGGGTATTTTACTTCAGCTATTTTCTTAGGTCAGTTTAGTTCACCTATAGTATTTCATCCTCTTGTTTCTTTTTTAGGAGTTCAAAGCTTCTTCTTTACTATAGGTATTTCTTTATTCGTTATTATAGTTTTTTCATTGCTTTATATAAAAATAAAATAGAAGTATCTTCTTCTATTTTATACACTTATAATACTATTACCCTCTTTTACCCATGAACTTAAAAGCTCACCTGTAAAATAAAGTTGTAAATCACAAGATTCCATAGCATCAACAACATCTAGATTTTGTGCACACTTTTTACATGCAATTACTTCTACACCATCTTTTACCATCTGTCTTATTTTTTCTTGCAGTTCTTCATCTTCACTAATTAGCTTTTGAGATGCACCCCAAATAAGAATAGTTACATTTTCCATCCATCCTAATAGTTTTGCATTATGTGCATATAGACATATCATGTTCATTGCAGTTTCTTTATTATCACTTGTCCATAAAATCTTAGCTGTATTATTTTCCATTAGAATTTCCTTTTAGATTTATTATACATTAGAATCCTCTTCTTTTTCTTTATCTTTATGAACTCTTCTATGGGCTATTTTATTTTTAGATCTAAGTCTTTGTTTTAAATCTTTAAACTTTTGTTTATCTTGTTCTCTTACATTTATAGATGAGTGATCTATATCTTCTCCCATACTAATATCTAGCATTTCACTTTTTTTCATATTTAATATTTGTGATGGGAAAACACTTCTATGTCCTGTTATTAAAAAGGTAATTACAACAGATACAGCAGCATAAGGAGCAATCTCTAAACCAAATAACTCTACAGCCATAATAATAGCTGCAATTGGTGCATTTGTTGCACCTGCTAGTAAACTAACAAATCCAATCGCAGAAAAGAAAGCTATATGATCTCCCATTAAAGTACCAAATAAATTACCACTAGTAGCCCCCACAAAAAATAGAGGTGTTAAAACTCCTCCACTTCCACCAGCTCCTAAAGTAACAGAAGTAAATATAGTTTTTAAAAGAAATGCATACCAAGGAATATCTGAGGAAAGACTTTGATCTGAAAAGAAACTATCATTAACCATATCTAATCCTAAACCAAAATAAGCATCTCCAAAAATAAAAGATAAAGCAACTAAAAAAGCTCCTCCTAAAAAAGCTTTTAAATAAACATTCATCTTTATTGACTTAATTGATAATTCTGATCTTTTTAAAAAGGTGATAAAAAAGTCTGCAATAATTCCAAAAAATATTCCAGCAAGTACTACTTGTCCAATAAGAGTGATATCTAAAGGAATAGCTTGTGAAAATCTCATATCAAAATATGTATAGTTTAAACCTAAAAACTGGGCAGTTGTAAAAGCTGCAAATCCAGCTATAAAAGATGGAAGTAAAACATCATACATAATAATTCCAACAATTAAAACCTCAACTCCAAAGATAGCACCTGAAATTGGTGTTCCAAATACAGCAGCAAAACCTGCTGAAATCCCACAAATCACTATCTTTTTTCTATGCTCTTTTGAAAATCTAAATAAATCTGCAATAAAAGATGCAGCTCCAGCACCTATTTGTGCAGCTGGACCTTCTTTTCCTACAGATCCACCTGCAAAAATAGTAATTACTGTAGCTATTAATTTTACAGGCATTACCAAAATATCAATTTTTCCATGTTTTTTATGAATTGCTTCAATTACTTTTTCAGTACCATGACCCTTTGCATTTGGTGCAAAGGTTTTAGTAAGCCAAACTGTAAATACCAAGGCAAAAGGAAGTAAATAATAATATTTAAAGCCAAGTAAGTCTCTTGAGTCTTCTGCATACTCTAGAATATTTACAAAAAAGGTTACTATAGCACCTATTGTTATTCCTATAACTGTTGATATTATAAGCCATTTACTAACTGAAAAGAAGATTATTGATTGTTCGAGAAAGTGTTTTTTCATGAATTTACTTTTAAAGTTTTAGATTAATTATTATAGTATATAAGAACTTAAGTTTTAAGAAAAGTATGAATAAATAATAAACAGTCTTAAAGTTTAAATGGAGTGTAAGTTTCATAAGATATAATTATAAAAATAAACTTTATATAATAAGGAAAACTTATGAATTTTTTTGAAAAAATGAGAGCTTTTTGTAGACCATTTAGAATTGTATTAGGTATTGTATTAATTGCTGTTGGATTCTTTACTAGTAATCCATGGTTTTATTTAGGTGTTATTCCTTTAATTGCAGGAATTGCTAATTTCTGTCCAGCTTGTATTATTTCAAAACAGTGTGACTTAGATAAAAAAGAAGATTAATTCTTCTTTTTTAAAAAAAATAAGTTTTAGCCATATCTGCTAGTATATACAATACTAACAAGGCTAAAACAATCTTACTTGTATCCATATTAACTCTTTTATTACAATTATATCATTTAAAGCAAAATATTTATTCAATCATTAAGTATATTTTCATATAATCAAGACTTTAATTAAAAGGAATAAAATGTTAAAAACAGCATTTGGAAGATTTAGACTTATTTCAATAATAGAAGGTCTTTCATATTTATTATTAGTTTTTGTAGCAATGCCTATAAAATATTTAGGAGATAACCCTTATCCTGTAAAAATCGTAGGAATGGGTCATGGTGTATTATTTATACTGTTTTGTATGGCTTTATTTCATGTAATGAGTAAATGCAAATGGGATAAAGGTCTTGGCTTTCAATTATTTGTATATTCATTAATTCCATTTGGTTTTATTATTATTGAAAATGCAATAAAAAAACAGAATAAAGACTAAATATGTTATTTGAACCCGGTTTTTTAGGAACATCTGCACCATTTTATATGGATTTTATAACGATTTTTTTCACAGTTTTTCCTTTATTAATGGGGTTTAGTGTATTTTTAGCAATAAAAAGAAAATATAAACATCATTTTATCTCTCAAGCAGTTCTTTTAGCTGTAACTTCAATCATAATTATAATCTTTGAAATTGGTCTTAGAATTTCTGGGGGATTTACTGAGTATGCAAAGGGAAGTGATATTTCATATAACTTTATGCTTGTTTTTCTAACTATTCATATAGTTATTGCTGTTATATCTTTAATGGCTTGGATTTATTTATTCTTCTCTTCTTTTAAAGCTTACAAAGCAAACAACATAAATACTATTATAAACTCAAATCATAAACAAATTGGAGAATTAGTATTCTTTGGACTATCTATTAGCTCACTAATGGGAGTATGTATTTACCTATTTTTATTTTTATTCTAAATAAAAACTTGATTCTTTACAATTTTTAAATCTATATTTTTTGATATTATAAATCATAATAAAAGATAGGTTTAAAAATGAATTCAAAAAAAGTAGTTTTAATAAGCGGTGCTAGTGCTGGAATGGGACGAGAAACTGCTATTTTTTTAGAAAAGAATGGTTTTATTGTTTATGCAGGATCAAGAACTCCTGAGAAACTAAATGATATCAAGAATACAAACTTAATCCCAATAAACCTAGATATAACAAAACAATCAAATATTAAAACAGCAATAGAGCAAATAAAAAAAGAACATACAAGTGTTGATATTTTAATAAATAACGCTGGATATGGTTTGGTATCAACTATTGAAGATTTTAATGAAGATGAAATGTTTAATCAATTTAATATAAATGTATTTGGACTTCTTAGATTAACAAAAGAAATTATACCTCTTATGAGAAAACAAAATAGTGGTATTATTATAAATATTTCCTCTTTTCTAGGAAAGATTGGTCTTCCACTACTAACTTTATACAACTCAAGTAAATATGCAGTTGAAGGAGTTACTGATTCATTAAGATATGAATTAGCTCCTTTTAATATAAGAGTTCACTCAATCATGCCAGGCTTTTTTAATACACAATTTGCAAAAGAAAACTTAGTAACAAATCTGAATACTTTTGATGAACACTCACCTTATAAAAAAATGGTATCAAATTTAGCACCTATGATAGTTGAACAAATAAACAAAGGAAATGACCCAAAAGAAGTAGCTTTAATGATCTTAGAAATTATAGAAAATAAAAACTTTAAAGCAAGGGCTACTATTGGAGAAAAGGCAAAGAAGTTTTTACCTATGAAAAAAGAGTTAAGTGATGAAGACTTTGAAAGACGGGTTAAAGAGTATTACCAAATAGATAACTTAGGTTAAGCATGGATAGTTTCTTTTTTAATCTAACAGATACAAAATACAAAACTACAAAACTTTTTGAAAAAAAAACAGAGTATATTACAAGAGTAGATATATCTAACTCTATTGTATTTTTTGATATAAACTTGACTAATAATAAAGATATGAAGTTTCCTGTAAAAAACCTTGATAGAATGCTTGTAATCTCTGTAATTCAAGATGGAGAATTTTCAATTCATGATAATGTTAAAAATAAAGATTTTTCTTCTAAAAAAGATGATATAAATATTTATTGTTCTTCAAAACAAAATTTTATTCTTAATATAAAAGAATCAAAAGAATCAAAAATATTTATTCTATTTATTGCAGACTTTTTTTTAAAAAGATATTTAAGTTTTAGTAAAACAGAACCTATTGATTTTTTATATGAGAAAATACAAGAAGATATATCTTTAGAGCAAATAAATTCACAACCTCTTGATGCTTTTAGTCTTTATATTATTGATAAAATCATAAATTCAAAACAATATCCTAATATGAATAGTATAAGATATGAACATAATATAATAGAGTTTATTATTCATAGATTTACTCTTCTTGATATGTCTGATGAGAATATAAATGAAGAAGAACTTCAAATTGCAAAAAGGGCAAAAGAACATCTTCTTAAAAATTTTGTCCAAGCTCCTACTATAAATATACTAGCTCATCTTTGTGCTACAAATGAATCTAAACTAAAAAAGATATTTAAAAAAGTTTATAAGATGACTATTTATAACTATATTCAAAAACTACGCTTAGAAAAAGCAAACTTACTTTTAAAAGATAGAGTTCTTAATATTGGTGAAATAGCAAGAGATGTTGGATATAAACATCAAGGTCACTTTTCAAAACTGTTCTTTGAAACTTATGGTATATATCCAAAAGATTTATTAAAAAATTAAAAAAATCTTTTATTGCTAAAATTTATTTCCTTTATTGCTAAAAGCTTCTTGAAAACCTAGGAGATGGATTGATATACTTATAAAAAATTTGAAGGAAATATCATGTCTAAAGTAGTTTTAATAACAGGTGCAACATCAGGAATGGGTGAATTAACAGCAAAGAACCTTGCACGTGAAGGTTATATTGTATATGCAGGAACTAGAGATATAGAAAATACTACATCAAATATAGAAAATATTAACAATATCTATTTAGATGTAACAAAAACACAATCAATAAAAGATGCAGTTTCTATTATCATTCAAAATGAAGGGAAAATTGATGTTCTTGTGAATAATGCTGGATATGGATTATTAGCAACACTTGAAGAAGGAACAGATGAAGAAATCTTTAATCAATTTGATGTAAATGTTTTTGGACTTATTAAAACTACTAGAGAAGTTCTACCTTTTATGAGAAAAGCAAAAAGTGGTGTTATTATAAATATTAGCTCATTTTTAGGAAAAATGGGATTGCCATTACTTTCTCATTATAATGCTTCAAAATACGCTGTTGAAGGAATAGTGGATTCATTAAGATTTGAAGTAGCACCTTTTAATATCAGAGTTCACTCTATTCAATCTGGTTTATTTGGTACTAACTTTGTAAAAAAAGGTTTAGTAGCAAATGCTCAAACAACTAGTGAAGATTCACCTTATAAAGACTTAGTTGCACATTTTGTACCAATTGTTGCAAAAGCTATAAATGAAGGTCCAAGTCCAGAGCCTATTTCAAATGCTGTTCAAAATATAATTGAAGATGAGAATTCAGATATTGCAATTGCTGTTGGAGGTGAAGCCCAAACTTTTGTTCCAATGAGAAAAGAACTAAGTGATGAAGATTTTGAAAACAAAGTTAAACAGACATTTGGACTATAAAAGACAAAAAATTAAAGATAAAAGAGAGTTAAAATAAAAATGAACACATTAGTCCAAAGTATAATTCTTGCCTTTATATTTATATCTATTTTATTATCACTTCCCTCAATATTAAAAGATAGAGATTTTAAAAAATATTCAGATGAACAGTTAAGAGCAACTGCAATAGCTAAGGGTTTAAAAGCAATTCCTAATACATATGAAGAACTTTTAGAAATATCTGATTCAAAAGACAATCCAATAAATAAAGAAAAAATAGCTTTAGGAAAAGAGCTATTTTTCAACCCTAATCTTTCATTAAATAAAAATACTTCATGTGCTACTTGTCACTCTATTAGTAAAAATGAAACAACTTCAAAAGAAGAGAAAGAACTAATGGATACCAATAACTGTGTTAGGTGTCATTTAAAAGATGAAAGTGGCACAGATAGACTAAGCTCATCAATTGGCGATGGAAACAGTTTAAATCCACATCACTTAAATACTATGACTATTTTAAACTCATCTTTAGCAAAGTTTTTAACATGGAGTGGTGAAGTTAGAACTTTAAAAGAGCATATAAAACAATCTATTCAAGCACCATATAAATTAAATATGAATAAAGAAGAAATAGGAAAAAGGTTTGATAAAGATTATGAAGAAATCATAAATTCGCTTGAAGTATATATTAAAACACTTTTAACAAGAAGTAGTTTTGATAGATTCTTAGAAGGTGATAACCATGCTATTAATGCTAATGCAAAACAAGGATTAGTAAACTTTATGAATTTTGGATGTAGTGGTTGTCATACGGGTATGAGTGTAGGAGGACAAAGTGTACAAAGATTTCCTTTGAGAAATTTTGCAGGAATACATGACTTAAGACCAAATCTAGGACCACCACCTGAATTTAAGATTATTGATAATACTTTTCCTTTTGAAAACAAAGGTGAATATATGGGACGAGCAGGAACTAGTTTTTTTAGAGTTCCTATTTTAAGAAACGTTACTAAAACATCTCCTTATTTTCATAATGGTTCAGTTGACAAAATAAGAAAAGCAGTTGAGATTATGGGAAGACATCAATTAGGAATAAACCTTACAAATGTACAGATTGATGATATTGTAGCTTTTCTAAAAACACTTGAAGGTGATATTGTAGATTATACAAATGAGAAAGGAGAGCTAAAATGATGAAACTATTAAATATAAAAGTATTAATTCTAATAATATTTTTAACAGGTATTTTACAAATTGATATTTTAAATATATCATGGAAGTACCTTACAACTATATCTATAGTCCATGCTTTTGCTTCAATTGTATTATCTATATTTTATATCATTCCTTTTGTAAATAAACACGCTTATAAATATATAGTAGTAAAAAGAGTTAATAGTAAAATAGGATGGACTTTAGGTTTTATTTTACTTCTTTGTATTTTAAGTGGCTTTTATCTTTTCTTTATAGGAAATACAGGTGGGGATATATTAGGAGTTTACTCTTTTAATATTCACTTATATAGTTCTTTTATTTTAATAGCTTTTTTACTATATCACACTAAAAATCCTCATAAAAATGCACTTAAATCAATGGCTAGTATTTTTGTATTATTAAGTATATTAAATCCTACAAATTCATACTCGTATGAAACAAAACTAGTTGGCTTTGAACTTGAAGATGGAAAAACTATGTATCATAGTGAAGATTGGACAAATTCAACAAAATGTAAATCTTGTCATACTGAAATATTTAATCAATGGGCAGACTCAAATCACAAAAACATGGTTGATTCAAATCCTTATTATATGGTTATGGAAAACCTAGCAGGAGAAGTTGAAGGACAAGAGTTTAGACAATGGTGTATGTCATGTCATAATCCAAGTGGAGTTACAACAGGACTTACAAAATCCTCACACTATATGAACGAAAATTCATTAGCAAATACCTTATTTGATAAACAAGCTAAAACACTTAGAGATAATTATAAACAACATGGTAATTCAAGATTAGAAGAAGGTGTATCATGTCTTACATGTCATAGAATATCTGATGCAACAAGCCAAGGGAATGCTTCTTATAAATTAGATATAACAAATAGGAAGAAATATCCTTTTGAAGATGATGAATCAAGTCTTGGTTCATATTTAGGCGAAAAGTTTATAAATGCAAAACCAAAAGTACACAAAGATAGTTATATGAAACCACTTTATAAAAAAAGTGCTTACTGTGCTTCATGTCACGATGAAACATCACCAATTACTGGAAAACAAATAGTTTCTACTTTTAAAGAGTGGGAAAACTCACCTTATAATAACTTAGCAGACAAAACAAAACATAAATCATGTATAGATTGTCATATGACTAATTTAGAAAATGATAAATTCTCACCACTTAAAGGAACATCAACAAACGGTGGAGTTTTAAAAGATGATGTTAAAGTACACTATTTTTCAGGCTCAAATCATTTTCTTTCAGGACTTAAAAGTAAGAAACATGAAGATCAAACTTTACAATTACTAAGAACGGCTGCAAAATTAGATATAGATATTAAAAACAATGCCTTAGAAGTTGCAGTTACAAATATAGGAGCTGGACATCACTTACCAACTGGAGTCGCTGATTTTAGAGAGCTATGGCTTGATATAACAGTAAAAGATCTACAAGGTAATATAGTCTTTTCATCTGGGAAGTTAAAAGAAGATGGAAATCTAGATATTGATGCAAGACCTTTTATGAAAGTTTTTGGTGATGAAAAGGGCAAAGAAGTTGGGTTACTATTTTGGAAATATAAAACTTTATTAAGTGATACAAGAATTAAAGCAAAAGAAAGAAGAGTTCATAAATATAATCTAAAAGAGAATCTAAACTATCCACTTAAAGCAGAAGTAAAACTAAACTTTAGAATATATCCTCAATGGGTAACAAATATAGTTCAAAAATCATACCCAGCTCTTCCATCTCCTCCTGTTATAACAATAGAAGAGATAAGCCAAGTATTTAAAAAAGAGCTTAGAAAATAAGAGTTTATGGTCTATAAACTCTTATATTTGTATAGTTTTCTGCATCACGTAAGTATTGTGCATGGAGTTGACTTAATATTCCTTTATCACAATAAAATAAATACTCTTTATCCTGAGGAAGCTTTTTAAATTCACTTTTTAGTTTAAAGAATGGAATTTTAATAGTTTCACAAGCAGTTTCAATACAATGATCACTTTGTCTAATATCAATAATAGTATATTTTCCACTTGAAATATCACTTATAGTTTCCATTTGACCAATATCTGAAATATCATTTACTATTTCATGTACTTTTATACTAACAGCATTTTCAACAGCTGTATCTAAAACTGAATAATCAAACTTTTTAGCTTCTACTTCCATTCTTTTATATGAACCATGAATAACAGGGTTTTTTGAAATAACTCCACAATACTCTGGCATAGTTTCAGCAAATCTTCTTGTACCTATATCATTTGCTATATTCATAATATCTTGTTTATGCATAGTTGAAAGAGGTCTTAATATAAGTTTACTTGTAACTTGGTCTATTAAAGCAAGATTTCTTAATGTTTGACTAGATACTTGTGCAACACTTTCTCCTGTTAATAAGGCATCTATCCCCATCTCATCAGCAATTTTTTCTGAAGCTTTTAACATTAATCTTTTTAAAGTTACACCCATATATGTTTCTGCTGTTGATCTAAAGATTTCAGTAACAACATCGTCAAAAGGTACAGAGATAAATGAAACATTATGAGAAGAGCCAAATTTACTCCAAAGATATAAAGCTACTTGTTTAACACCGATTTCATGAGCTATTCCACCTAAATTAAAGAAAATAAAGTGAGTTTTAATACCTCTTTTCATCGTAAGATATGATGCAACTGTTGAATCAAAGCCACCGGACATTAAAGATAATATTTCTCCTTGACATCCAATAGGGAAACCACCAAGTCCATTATGTTTTAAAGTAATTATATATAATTGATTATGAACTAATTCAATATTGATAGTAACTTCTGCAGTTCTTAAATCAACACCTTTAGTATCATTATGTGCAAGCATATATCCACCAACAGTTTGTTCAATTTGTGTAGATTTAAAATCATGAGTTCCTGTACGTTTAGCACGAACTACAAAAGTTTTTCCAATAATTTCATGATGCATTGCATCATTTACTAAAACTTTTATTTGATCTAAAGTATCAATTTTATTAAATTGTATTGCTTCTTGAACAATACCAACACCTGGCGTTTGAAGAAGTATTTGTCTTGTTTCAGTAGTAAAATCTATTGGGCATAATATTTCAATTTTATCTGAAAACTTTTGTAATTCAATATCTTCATTAATTTGTTTTAAAAGTTTTTTTAAATTATTTGAAAGTTGATTAATCATCTGCCGTTTAGCAGATGGACCTTTTATCATAATTTCTGGGAAAAATTTTACTATAAATTTTTGTGTTTTTACTTCTGTTGTTTCCATAATACATAAGCCTTAATTTTTAATAGGCGGCATTATAGCATAACAGATGTAAAGGATAGAATATTAAAAAAAGAGTTTTTTAAAAAACAAAGGAAATATCTACAATACTTAAATTATAAATATCTATTTTTACACCTGCGCTATCTAAAACACTATAGTTTAAAGTAAGTTCATTTGGATTTGCTATTTCAGCATTTGATTCTACAAATTTTGTATATTTATCAAAATCAACAACTGAATAAATAAACATTGCTTTTGCTTTAAAATTTTCATTATTAATATATTTTTCATATACCTCTTTATAACTTGCTTCATCATATTTATCATAAAAATTTTTCTTATATAATGATTCACATAACTCTTGCTTTTTAAAGTCTTTGCTTGCATAAGTAAAATAATCATCTGCAATTATTGATTCTAAATCAGGATGTATTTCAAAAAAATTATACTTAATATATCCATCTTCATTTGATATTTCATGAGTAGTTTTTATCATATTTTCTTTACCTTAAATGTTTTTGTAATTTTACCATATACTAATTTTATCTATCTTATGTACAAATATTATAAATTTTTATTTTATTTTTGTATATGCTTTTATATAAATAAAGACTATACATAATGTATATTTTTAATATCAAATTGATATACTTAAAATAATTTATTTATTTACTTTTATTTCAAAAAATTATTAATTCTATAGAACCTATACAATAGGTCTTATAGAATATTTATGTACATATTATAATCATTTTATATATAGTTTATATGTAATCATTATGTATAATATTTAAAATTAGAACAATAGATTTATTTAGATTAACTTTATTAAAAATACAAAAAGCTTTGAAAATACTTCAAAGCCCTCCCCTATTTCTTTTATAGATGTGTAATTAAAGTTGTGAATATATTTGTCCGACAGAAATTCCACCATCATTTAAAGGAATATTTTTTGAGTAGTAATACTCTTTATTTAAAGAGTCTAATTTTGAGATTAGTAATTCAAAAAGTGTTTTATTTTGAAAGACTCCCCCACTTAAAACTAAAGGTAAATCTTTATAACTACTTGAAATTTCTAAGATGATATTTACTAAAGTATTTATAAATTTTGAACAAATAAGAGTCTTATTTTTATCTTTTACTATTTCTTTAATCATAGAGGAAATATCTATTTCTTCATCATTGATATTATAAGAATAACTATCTTTTATAGAAGAATCATACTCTTGTTCTATTAAGAGACCAGTTTCTCCCTCATAACTTTGTATTTGGCAAATATCAGCTAATGATGCAACTGCATCAAATAGACGTCCTATTGAGCTTGTAAGTGGTGAGTTTAAACCTTTTTGCCACATAGTATAAAGCATAGATATTTCACTTGCTTTAAAAGCTTTTACACACTCTAAATCTAGTGTTTTTATCTCATCTAAACTATATATATCAAATAATAAAGATAAGGCGACTCTTTTTGGCTCTTTAACCGATACTTCCCCACCTAAAAGTTTAAAATATTTTAAGTGCTTAACTCTTTTGTATTTTTTATTATCACATACAAAAACTTCTCCACCCCAAATATTTTTATCATCACCATAGCCAGTTCCATCAAATGCAAAACCTATAACTTCTTTTTTAAGATTATATTCTGCCATACAACTTAAAATATGTGCATAGTGATGTTGTATTTGAACTATTGTTTTTGTTTCAAAAGTTTTAGCAAATTTAGTACTTTCATAATTTGGGTGTTTATCACAAATAATCACATCAGGTTCAAAGTCATAAAAGTCTTTAAAAGTTTGAATAGTTCTTTTAAAATATTCTATAGATTCTATAGAGTTTAAATCAGCAATATGAGGTGATAAAATTAAATTATTTTCAAAAGCTATTGAGATTGTAGATTTTTGATTTGCACCTAAGGCTAAAATCTTTTTATCAAAAGACTTTTCTAGTTTTAAAGCAGTAGGAGCATAAGCTCTTGCATTTCGCAAACTTAAGATATCATTATTCACAACTTGTATAACAGAATCATCACATGAGTTGATAATATCTCTGTTAAAGTCTAGAATATATTCAACTACTAAAGGAAGTTTTTCTATAATTTCATCTTTAAATCTAATAATTGGTTCATCTTTTAAATTTGCACTTGTTGCAATAATTGGATTATCTAAGTATCTAAAAAGAATATTATGTAAAGGTGTATAAGCTATAAAGCACCCTAGTCTTGAAATATCAGGAGCCACAAAATGACTTAAACTTGTATTTTCTTTTCTTTTAACTAAGACAATTGGCTTTTCTTTTGAGTTTAAAAACTCTTCTTCTTTTTTTGTTATATTTGTATACTCTTTAATGCTCTGTATATTTTTAAACATAACAGCTAATGGTTTGCTTGGTCTACTTTTTCTAATTCTTAATTCTTCTACAGTTTTAGTGTTTTTTGCATCACAAATCAGATGAAAACCACCTATTCCTTTTATAGCTACAATAGCACCATTATTGATATATTTAGCTATACTTTTAATAGCTTCTATATCGCGTGCAAGTTTTTCATTTTTATTATTATACAAACTTACATTTGGACCACACTTAGAGCAAGAAACTGGCTGTGCATGATATCTTCTATTTGTCGGATCTTCATACTCTTTTTTACAAGTGGGACATAAATCAAACTCTTTCATTGAAGTATTTACTCTATCATAAGGAACTGTTTTAATAATAGAATATCTTGGTCCACAATTTGTACAGTTTGTTAAAGCATAATTGTATCTATGATTTGATTTATCATTGATATCATCAATACAATCATCACAAATTGCTATATCGCTTGAGATTATTGTAGATTTTTTATTTGAAGTTTGACTTTGAATAATTTCAAAGTTTTCATAGATTTTTGATGACGTTATTTCTTTTATTTCAATACTATTTATTTTTGATAAAACAGGAGGGTTTTCTTCTAGTTCTTTTAAGAATAAATCACAGTTTTTACTACTTGAATATAGAAGAATATTAACTCCCCTATCGTCATTATTTACCCAGCCATTTATTTTATATTTTAAGGCTAGATTATAAACAAAAGGACGAAATCCAACACCTTGTACAATACCTTTTATTTTTACTTTAAACGTAAGCATTTACTCTCTTTATTTATAAAACATTTTTACATTATTATACCAAATTCATACAAATGTAGTATACTTATTATTATGAACTTTAAAAATGAAAAACAATTAATAAGAGTAATAAGATTTGCTGTACCCATAATAATATTACTTTTATCAATAATCATATCTACTTTCCTTTATTTTGAGAATAATTCAGATATTGAAAGAATTAAATATAATGTAGAAAAAGAGTTTATCGAGAATAAAAAACACATTATAAAAGAACAAATTGAAAATATTTATGACTATATTATTGAAGAACAAAAAGATACAGAACAAAATTTAAAAAACTCCCTTATAAAAAGAGTTCATGAAGCTCATACAATAATTACAAATATTAATACACAATATAAAGATACTCATACTAAAGAAGAGATAGCTTTAATGGTTAAAACATCATTAAAAGATATTAGATTCAATAACAATAGAGGCTATTTTTTTGTATATGACAAAAAAGCAATTAACATTATCCATCCATTAAATCCAAAACTTGAGGGTAAAAACCTTATTAACTATCAAGATACAAAAGGTATTTACGTATTAAGAGAGTCTCTTGAATTATTAAAAAACAAGAAAGAGTCTTATCAAGAGTGGCACTGGAGAAAAATCAAAGGTGATAATACAGAGTTTAAAAAAATTGGTTTTGTAAAAAATATATATGAATTAGACTGGTTTTTAGGTACTGGTGAATATGTAGAAGATTTTACAAAAGATATACAAAATAAAGTTTTATCACAAATTAACAAATTTAGATTTGGGGAAAATGGCTATTTTATAGTTACAGATAGAAATAACAACTATATAAGTCATATTAACAAAGAACTAATAGGAAAAAATGCTTTAGTAAAATTAAAAGATATGAATGATTTAAAATCTTTAGAAAAAATTCAAAATGTAATTAATAATAAAAAAGGTTTTGTATATTTAGATTTTTATAAACCAGGATCAAAAGATATTTCTTCAAAAATCATATACCTAAAAACAATTCCTAAATGGGGTTGGGTTATTAGTACAGGTTTTTATAAAGATGATATTTCAGAAATTATTAATAAAAGAAAAAATGAGATAACTATAAAATATAATGAAAACTTAAAAAATTTACTTATTTTTACCATAATAATTACAATAATTTTGTTGATTTTATCTTTTTATTTATCAACTATTATTGAAATAAAATTTAAAAACTATAAAAGCAGTATAGAAGCAAAAATAAAAGAAAATGAAAAACAACATGATTTATTAGCACAAAAGACGAAACTTGCAGCAATGGGAGAAATGATTGAAAATATTGCTCATCAGTGGAGACAACCTTTATCTGTTATTACAACATCCTCTTCAGGAATAAAAATACAAAAAGAGATGAATACTCTTAGTGATGAATTCTTAGATAATTCTATAAATAGTATTACTAATTCTGCAAATCATCTCTCTAATACAATAGAAGATTTTAAAGACTTTTTTAGACCAGATAAAGAGAAGGTTACATTTGAATTAAAAAATGCAATTGAAAAAACAATAAAACTTCTTGGTTCTAATTTAAAAGTAAATAACATAAATATTATTCAAAATATTGAAGATATTACTATTAATAGTTATGAAAGAGAGTTATTACAAATATTATTGAATATTATTAACAATGCACAAGATGCTTTGCTTTCTACAACTAATATGAAAAGATATATCTTTATAGACATATACAAAGAAGATAAGCTAGTTTATATAAAAATTAAAGATAATGCAAAAGGAATTGATAAAGATATTATACAAAGAGTTTTTGAGCCTTATTTTACTACAAAACATAAAGCTCAAGGAACGGGTATTGGTTTATATATGTCTCAAGAGATAATCTCAAGACATATAAAAGGTTCATTAGAAGTTGATAATATTACTTATAAGTATGAAGATGAAACTTATACAGGTGCAATTTTTACTGTAATACTTCCTATTACACATTCTTAACATTTACTAATAGTCTAAAGGATACTCTTTAGGAATCATTAGCTTATAGCTTTTAGATAAAGTTTTATTTACTTTTGAAAGTAAAATTGCATTAGAAAACATATCTCCACAAAGAACAACATCCTTTGATTTTGTTTTTGTAGATATTTCATTTACATAATTACATACAAATTCACTCAAACTTTCATAAAACGAATATGCTAGAGTTCCTGTATCTACATCAGCCATCTTATATGACATCAAAGATTGAACAGTTCTTCTATAATCTAAATAATTAATTCCATCCATCTCCAGTAGTTTCATATCTATTTGTATTCCACTTTTTACATTTACACTTAAAGCAATATCTTCAAACTCTTTTGCATCATTTAATCCAAGTACTTTTGCACACATATTTAAAATTGATTCAAAGCCATTAGTATTTTTATCTACATCTTTAGATAAATATTCACAAAATTTATTTGTATAATTAGTAACTAATCGTTGGCAATGTTCATCAATTGTAGCTATTTCATCCATACAGTTTTCAATACTATTATGAATATTAGGAATTACAATAACTTCTTTTAAACCTGTTGAGGGCATATTTATAGATATAGTACTACTCTTACTTTTTAAAGAAAAGTATACACCTATTGTAGGAACTAATCTTTTAGCATACTGTGCCAATGTAGCTTTATATACTCCACCATTTTCATCAAAATACTCTTTTGAAGAATTAAACTTTTTATTTGCTGTATAATCAAACTTTGGAAATAATCCTTTATCTCCATGAATGATTATATTTTTATCATTAAAATATGTTGTTTTTAAACCATCTTGATAAACTTCATCATTTACATATAAAACCCAATTTATATTATTCTCTTTTAATGCTTTTGAAAATAAAACTGTCTCTTTATCGTCTGGAATCTTTGCATAAATAAAGTTTGTAGAAGAAAAATCTTTTTGTGCATTTTGTAATAGTTTAAACTTTAACTTAACTAAGGGTCTTTCAATTGAGCATAAAAGTTGTAAGTCCTTATTACTTATATCAAATAAGTCTGTTAACTTGTCTATATTTGTAATTAATAGTTTTACTTCAAAACCATCTTTTTCAAAACGTTTTCTAATCTCTTTATTTGGTAGAAATAGATCTTTTAATCCATTATGAGTTTCAAATCTAGAAACCTCACCTTTTGATATTTTTACAATATCATTTAAAAAATCTATATCATTATTTTCAATAATATTTCTTATTGATTCATTAGTAAGTAAAGATAAGTTTTGCTTTACATCTTTTTCTTCAAGTTCTTCAATTGTTTCATCAAACTCTTCTATTACATAAGATTTTCCCAAAAAGATAGAAACAGGAAGTTTGCTTTCTAAAAGGGCAAAAAAGCTCTCTATTGCTTCTGCTTTAGCATCAAATCTTAGGATTAAACAGGATCGATATTGTTTACATGTTGCATTAATATTTGCTTCTTTTATTAAGTCTTCTATTATATGTTTAAAATAAGGGTTAGTTGTATTAAATTCAATTTTATAAATTAGTTGCATATCTGATATCTTCTTCATTTGGGATTCTTGATAAATGTTCACCATTATAACTACCTATCATACTTTTTACTATGTCAGGTATCAAGATATTATCAATTTTTTTAGCTTTTATATCTAAGGATTCTATTTCTTTTACTGCATGAGCAATAAACTCTTCAAATCTATCTTCCATAATTTTAGTCAAACCAATACCTACACTCATTATATCTTCTGGAACTATCCCTAAAATAGTTATATTTGCATGAGAATTTAAAGCTGAAACAATTTCTAACATTTCTACTATTTCTACTTCATGTGCAGTTTTTCTATAACTACCAAGTCCTAAAAGTACTTCTGATGGTAACCTATAAATTTCTCCTGGTTTATCTTCAATAGACACAGTATCTAAAATAATAACATTTTCATACTCTTGAAAGTATGTCATTAGTTTAAACCCTAATGTTCCACCATCAATAATCTCAATATCACCTTCAAATGAATAGTTTTGTTTTAAAAACTCTGAAGCATAAATACCTACACCCTCATCTTTAAAAAGCATATTTCCCACACCAATTATGATATTTTTTTTCATTTTTATCTCCTAAATGACTGAAGCTTTAAAGCTTCAATCAATATGTTTACTTTTCGTCTTCTTTATCGTCTTTTTTTTCTTTTGCAAATTTACTACCACTAATTACAATAGCAATATCACCCTCTTGCCAGTAAATTGTTCTCCAAATTTGATAATAAACATGGCACATAACCCAAACAATAATGAAATACATTGCAGTATGATGAGCCATTCTAACACCCATATTTCCACCAAATACAACTAAAGTCCAATCTGTTGTAAAATGTAGCATAGTAGGCCACCAAGTTCCAATTGAACTTAAACCTGATGCTAAACCATGTACATATAACTGTAACCCAGTTAAAAGCATAAATACTAGCAATAAATGGAATATTGTAAAAAATACAATATTATAAGAATCACTATGTGTAGAATCAAACTTTTTTCTTCTATTAAATGTAACTAAGTTAAAAAACACTTCGAAAAATTCAACAATATTTTGTTTATTTGGTATTAACTTTTTATAAGGTTTTTCAAATCTTGAGAAAAAGTATAAATATCCAATTAATATTGCTGTTACATCAAAAATAATGGCAACCATAAAATGTCCCCATCTATTCCAAGCCATAACATACTTATCAACAGCAGAATCTGCTATAAAAGATTGATAATAAGGATGTCCTATATATAAACCGGTTGCAACTGCAGCAATCATACAAAAAGCATTCATCCAATGAATAATTCGTATAGTGGCAGTCATTCGCTCAACCTTTTTTCTATTAGGCACGGCTAGTTCCTCCTATTGGGTCTACTTTGTAAACACCTAATTCTTTTCCATTAGTATCAATAATATGTACAGCACAAGCAATACAAGGATCAAAACTATGAACGGTTCTTAAGATTTCTAAAGGTTGGTCTGGATTTGCTACTTTTGTACCAATTAAAGATGATTCATAAGCACCAAGTCTTCCTTTATAATCTCTTGGAGCTGCATTCCATGTTGAAGGAACTACTGCTTGATAATTAGCTACTTTTCCATCTTTAATTTTAATCCAATGTCCTAATCCACCTCTTGGAGCTTCTTCCATTCCAAAACCTTCAGCATTAGCAGATACATTATCAAAATCAAATTCAGTCCAAGTTGATAAATCACCATTTGCAGTATTAGCTGCTAATTCATCAACCCATTCCATCATAACATCTGCCATCATTTCAGTTTCAACTGCCCTTGCAGCTGTTCTTCCTACAGTTGAAAATAATACTTTAATTGGTAAATTACCTTGCTTTAAGAATGTAGTTACATACTTAGTAATTCTTTCATCACCTTTAGCAACTCCTACAATCATCCTTGCAAGTGGTCCAACTTCCATTCTTTCATCATCATATAATGGTGATTTAATCCAAGAGTATTTATTCTCAGTATCTAAATAAGCAATATTGTCTTCTTTTTTACCAAAACCAGTATAGTTTGGTATTGTTTTCCCCTCATAAGGATGTAAATTCGTTTCACCCTCGTACCAAGCATGTGTCACATCTTCTGTAATTTTTGTTTGGTCAACTTCAAAGACTTTTGATAAATCTTTATTCATTACTATTCCTGATGGAAATAATTTTGAAGATTCATAGAAAGGTAAATCATCTTGGTTAAATCCACCATAAGACATATAGTTTCCTAAACCACCACCAATTCCTTCTAAAGCTTCATCCGCATACATAGTTCCAGCCATATAAACATCAGGTAAATATGATTGCTTACAAAACTTTGTAGCTTTTTTAAGTAGTTGCTTAAACTCAGCAATTCTTGCAGGATTTTTTATATCTTGCACACAAGTTACACCACCTACAACAAAAGACTGTGGATGTGGGTTTTTACCACCAAAGATAGCCATCATTTTTCCAAGTTCTCTTTGAACTTCAAGGGCATCTAAATAGTGAGATAAACCAATTAAGTTTTGCTCAGGAGTAAGTTTAAAACCTTTTGAACCCCAATATGCATTTCCAAAAATTCCAAGTCTTCCTTGTTTTACATATCTTGTAACTCTTGATTGAACTTCTGCATAAACATCCTCACTTGCATTCCAAGGTCTCTGTCCTGATAATCCTGCCCATTTTTGAGCTTCTTTTACTGTTGCTTTTGGGTCAGCTTTTAAAGCCTCTGTAATGTCAACCCAATCAAGTGCATGTAAATGATAGAAGTGAACAATATGGTCATGTAAATATAGTGCCCCTTGAACTAAGTTTCGCACTAATCTTGCATTTTTAGGAATTGTTACATTAAAAGCATGTTCAACAGCTTCAATACTTCTTTGATAGTGAGTTCCTGTACAAACACCACAAATTCTCATAGCAAGTAAACCACAATCTCGTGGATCTCTGCCTTTTAAAATCTCTTCAATTCCTCTAAACATTGTAGAAGAAGCATAAGCATCAGTAACAACATTGTTTTCATCAATGATTGCTTCGATTCTTAAGTGTCCTTCAATTCTTGTAATTGGATCAACTACTAAGTGTTTTTTTGCCATTTTTATTCTTCTCCTTCATCTGATTTTTTACCAGCAACTGCAGATGCAATTGCATGAACACCAATACCAACAGTAGTTGCTGTTAATAATCCTAAACCAAACTCATCTACAGTTTTTTCAACTCCACCAGTTGGTGCTTTAATTTTTGCATCTGCCATTGGTCTTTCATATGCATATTTATCCCAAAAATCTGGTTCAGAACAACCAATACAACCACGTCCTACACCAATAGGCCAGTTTGTACCCTCGTTATATCGTACAATTGAACAGTTATTAAAAGTCATAGGACCTTTACATCCTACTTTATATAAACAGAAGTTATTTTTAGCACCTTCATCACCCCACTCTTCTACAAATTCTCCAGCATCAAAGTGTGCTCTTCTTTCACAGTTATCATGGATTCTATAACCAAAGGCAAACTTTGGTCTTAATAATGAATCAAGTTCAGGAATTTGTCCAGTTAAAACAAAGTGTAAAATAACACCAACCATATTTGCAGGGTTTGCAGGACATGCTGGAATATTTACAATAGGCTTACCTTTTACTAAATCCATAACACCTACAGCACCTGTTGGATTTGGAGCAGCCGCTGGAACTCCACCAAAAGTAGCACATGTTCCAACTGCTACAACTGCAGCTGAATCTTTAGCCATTCTAATTAAGTGGTCATGGAATGTTTCACCCATTGCACCAATTGTTCCATATTGACCATTATTAGCCATAGGAATAGCACCCTCAACAAATAAAAGATATTTTCCTTTAAAGTGATGAACTGCTTCTTCTAGTTGCTTGTCAGCATCATGACCTGCTGCTGCTTGTAATGTTTCTTGAAACTCTAAACTTAATACATCAAATAATAAATCATCAACTGTAGGAGCGGCTGACCTTAAAAGTGCTTCTGAATTACCCGCACAATCTTGAAGCTCAATCCAAATAACTGGAACTCTATTCATAAGCTCAGTAGCTTCTGCAACAAGTGGAGCAAACATAGGAGGAAGCATAAGTGTAGCAGTTGTAGCACTAACCCACTTCATAAAATCTCTTCTATTTACACCCTCACTCTCAATTACATCCATCATATCAATATCTTTAAGAGGTTCTTGTGCTCTTAAACTTGATAATCTCTTTTTTGCTTGATCAAATAAATCGTTATAGAATTTATCACCTTTATTTGTTTCAACTCTTCCTGATTTTTGGGTAAAAACTTTTTTTACCATTTCTGCAGAATCTATCATATACAACTCTCCTTTAAAAATGAATGTTCATTTACTATAGAAAAGTTAACAAGTCTAAACTTAAGCAATACTTAAAAGATGAATGACTATTCATAGCATCAAAATAGCATTTATTTATTATGTAAGATTATAGTTTTAAGGATTACCTAAGCTTAGGTTTTCAAGTGAATAAGTATTCATTTATATGAATAAAATAATATAGTTTTATAAAATTTAATATTTTTACTTTATTTTATAAACTGTTACTTTTATATACAGTTTTAGTAATATAATTTATATTAGTGAGTAGTACAAACTGAACAAACATCAAAACTTCTAAGAACTATTTTAGCTATTTCAATACTTGGTGAGCCAATTATTGCTTCTTGAGCTATACCATTTTCATCTTTTTTTCTAGGACCTAAGTTCCACACAGTTGGTGTTATTACATCATACTTTTTTATTTTTCCTTTTTCTATATCAACTTTATGATACAAAGAACCACGACAAGCTTCAACTACTGAAGTTCCACTTGCTTTTTCTACATCTTTTAAAGAATACTTTGGTTTTATAAAAGATTCTTCAGAGATATCAATTTGAGATAATAAAGATTTAGTATTTTCTAGTAGATGAGCTAATTCATCCATTCTTGCAAATACTCTAGTCATACAAGAATCATCATAAGTTTTATGAAGATCTTTAATAAAACTTCTATTAGAAATTAATGCACGTGAAAGAGGACCTGTCTCAAAAAATGAGTTATCATAACTTACACTCTTTGACCAAGTTGTTTTTTTACTTGTATTCTCTTCTTTATTTATTGAAAAAGTATGCTCACTACTCTCTTTAATTTTATTTAAGTCAAGTTTGTGAACTGTTCTTTGTCTAATTTTTCCCGTTTCAAATAAAGATGAAGAACCTAAAGATATAAATCTATCATGTGACTTACCTAGTTTTTCAAGTGAGTGTGTAAAGGAGTTATCTTTAAAGTATTTTAAATCACCTTTAACTAACTCTAAATCACTAATATTATTAAAAGATAAGTACTTATCAAAATCAAGTCCTGAAATTGAGTTTTCAAAGAATCTAATTGCATAATCCATATAATTTTGAATTGAAGTGATTTCTAAAAGTGTAGGATCACTCATAACACCACCTGGAATCATATACGATGTATGTGGCCACTGTCCTCCTATTAAAGCTAGTGCTTTTATAGTTTCACTTGCAGTTTTAGAAGCTTCTAACCATCTTCTTCCTCTTAAAGGTTGATATATTCCTAAGTCATTTGTTTCAAGTTTCACAATATCTGGCATAATAAACATATAAAACCATTTTATATGAGAATCGATAATCTCAATATTTAAACCAATTTCTCGTAAAAGTAAAGCTTTAGGAGTTATAGTTAAAGGTTCATTTATATTTTTATATACATCTTCTAGTGCATCAACTGTAGCTTTAAGATGTGCTTGTCCACAAATACCGCAGATTCTAGGTGTATATACAAGAGCGTCAAGAGGCTCTTTATTTTCTAAAATAAATTCAAAACCTCTAAAGTTTAAAAAATCAATAGAGGCATCATTTACAATTCCATTTTTCCATGAACAGCTTAATTTAGCTTCACCCTCAATTCTTTCAACTAAGTCTATTGTTTTCATTTATTATCCATTAGCTTTTTATTTAATCTATCAATTTTAAAAGTCTTTGCAATTCCTGTAATAGAAAGGTATGCACGCTTTGAAATCCCAAGTGGCACTTCAAGTGGAATACCAATATTCTTTTTTGTTTCTAACATATTACTTCTTGGAAAGTCACTTTCCGTACATCCAATACAGGGCATTCCTGCTCTTGTTTTTGAACTTACATCATTCCATAATATTTTATTACAAGAGCTTTTTGTCATAGGACCACGACAACCTTGATCGTAAAATAGACATCCTTCTTTTTCTCCAAAAGCACCCTCTATTTTCCATTCAAAATATTCATTTCTTGTACAACCATGATGAGCTAAGGTACTATATAATTCAATAGGTCTTCCCTCATCATCAATTTGAATTTTTCCATAAGCCTCTAAAGTAAAAAGAGTTTGAAGTATCCATTCTGGATGAACTGGACAGCCGTTTAAGTTTATAATTTCATGCTTTAAATTTTTGAGAGTTTTGTGTTTTATATTATCTTTTATTCCTGATACATCTTTATGTTGTTCAAACTTTGCATGAATACCACCATAAGCAGCACAAGAACCAACAGCTATTATGTGATTTGATTTTGAAGCTAGTTTATTTAATATATTGTTTGTATTGTCATTTGATAATGCAAAAATATCACTATTTGAAGATATCGCACCCTCAACTAATAAATAATCAATTTTTTCTTTTTGACTTAATATATCTTCTAAACTTTTATCAATTGTTAAAGAAGGATGATAAATAAGATTGAAACTATTTAAAAATAGTTCTAATCTTGCAGAGTTAGCACTTAATAAAGAGTGAGTATTACCATTACATGTAATTGCTTGAAACCATACAATCGTAGGTTTATTTTTATTCGTCATACTTTAATGCACGATATATATTATCAGCAATCGAATCTGAATATGAAAGTAAATCTTTTTCAAGTACATTTTCACCACTTAAAAAAGCAAAACCTCCAAGACATCCCATAATCATTGCAAATGCAGGGAAAAAATCTTGTTCTCTAAACTCTTTATTTTGAGCTCCTTCATCTAAAAGAATCATAACTTCTGTTACAAAATCTCCTACACAAATAAAACCCTCACAACCTTGATTAAATACCTCTCTATTAGATAAATATACTCTTAAAAAGTACTCAACAACTTCAGGAGAGTTTGACACATTTTCAAAATATTTTCTTGTAAATAGATAAATTTTTTCTTTTGAACTTATATCCATCTCATTTACTGATTTTAACTCTTGAGCTAAAACATTTGTTGAATACTTTATTGCATATTTTGCAAGTTCTTCTTTTGATGAAAAATAGTTATACATATTACCAACACTCATTTTCATTGCTTTTGCAATATCTGGAATTGTTGTATTATAAAAACCTTTTTTAGAAAATAATTTAAGTGAGTTTTCAATTATAGAGTTTTTTTTACTCTCTTTAGCTGTAGAAATAACGAATCCTTAGAAATATATTTTTTCTTATGATAATACATTTTTGATTAATAAAAGATGATTAATCAAAATAGTTATAAAATTTAATAGATTTAATATTATAATACTAAACTCAAGCGAAAAAGAGGGAAAATGCCAAGAGCTAGATTAAGAAAAGTCTTACCAACACATGAAAAAATAAAAGATCAAAAGATATTAAAAATTTTTGGTAAATTACTTTATAAAAAAGAGATATGGAGCTTATCAAGAAAAAAAGTTCTTGGTGGTGTTTTTATTGGAGTTTTTGTAGCCTTTATTCCAATGCCCTTTCAAATGCTTTTAGTAGCTCTTTTAGCTATTATTTTTAATGTTAATCTTCCTATTACAATTTTATTAGTTTGGGTCTCAAATCCTTTAACTATGCCTTTTATATACTACTTTGAATATGAATTAGGAAATTTAGTTCTAAATGTAAAAGACCCCATAGAGTTTAGTTTTGAAACCATGAATGAAAATATAAATGAAATAGCATTATCTTTATACGTAGGAACTGCTATAACATCTACTGTTTTGGCTTTTTTATCAGTATTTATATTAAATATATTATGGATTAAAGATGTCAGAAATAAAAGGAAATAAAACCTTTTTTTCTAATTTAATAAAATTACAGGACTAACTTTTAAAACAATTTTTTTATCACAAGTATCTTCTAACTTGTTTTTAATAAGATTATAATCTAGAAGACTTAAAGGTTTACTTGACACTACTTCAAGATTTACTAAAATCATATCTTTTTTATTATCTATTGTTTTTATATTTAAATCAACTTTTTCATTATTCAAAATTAAAACTTTTAAACTATTTAATTCATCAAAATACTTATTTCTATCTACAACTTTTATAAAAGATAAAAATAAAGGAATAGCAACAATTGCCATTATTATAGATGTATAAAACACTCCTTTTTTTGCTTTCATAACAGGTGCAAAACCTAAAACAATGAAAGTTAAAGCTGCACTTAATGTAATACCAACTAAGTTTGTAATAAATAGTAGAAAAGAACCATAAATAACATCTATATTTCCAAGACCTAAGCCAATACCTGTAACACTTAAAGGAGGTACAAGAGCAACAGCAATAGCAACACCTGCAAGTGATTTTGAAATTTCATCTTTAGATGTAGCATAAGCTCCTGCAATTCCTGAAAAAACTGCTACTAATAAATCCAATAAATTAGGATGTAATCTTCCTTGCATTTCACTTGTTATCTGCTCTAAAGGAATAAATAGTGTATAAACGCAAGAGAATAATAAAGCCATAAAAATACCAATTATTAAAGTATTAATACTTTTAAATAATAAAAACTTGTCTGTTCTAATAACACCCATTGATAGTGAAATAATAGGAGCCATTAAAGGTGCTAATATCATTGCACCTATAATTACAGGTGCCGAGTTTGCAAAAAGTCCTGTAGTTGCAAGTAAAGTACTTAATATCATTAATATTAAATATGTAGATGAAAATTTTGCATTATCTTTTAATGCTGTTAATAAATCTTTAAAATCATCATCACTTGCTTTTTTAAATAATGGTATCTTATTATTAATCAAAATGTTTTTTAATTCACCTTTTGGTAATAAATTTACTTTAATAACATCTTTTTCTTCCATATTATTACTATCAATATTTACAATATCTAATAAAACTCTACCTACATGTATATTTATAGAATCTTTTAATACCTCAAGTTCAATATTTTGTGATTGAAAAACTACTTTATTATCTATTTTATAATCTAAATTATCATCTGAAGAAATTGAAAGTTTTGTACTTTTTATAAAACCTAAACTTTTGGGTAAAGAAACTAAAGATATTTTTTGATAAAAAAATATGGCTATTAGATACCAAATATAAGAAAGAAGTGAAGTAGGAGCTAAGATATAAGCATTAAGCTTTCCATCATGAATAGATAATTCATCTCTTATTGCTGAGTCTTTATTTAATTTACTTGAGTGTTCAAGAATTGTGATACCAGAAGCTACAGTTTGAATCGAGTGTTCTTTTGATGTAGTTAAAGTATAATTTCTAAAAGTTAAATCTTTTAAATTTCTATAAAATATTTTAAACTTTTGAAACCTACTATTTTTATTATAATCAAGTCTATTCATTCCATGCATATCACCAATAGAAACACGGTTAATTGCAATCATATCATTACACTTTAATAAATCTATTTTTGTTAATAATTCAGGATTCAATGCATCATCAATAGCCTCAAAAATATCTGTACAAATTCCATAATTATTAAGAATATTTGAACACTCTTCATGGGGTAAGATTCCAATATTTATATTAGAATTAATATGATTTTTAAAAAACTCTTTAACATTTTTATCATCTAAGAATAAAAGAAAAAGAGTGTTAGCATTCTCTTTATCATTAAAAATCTTATTTAGAGAAACTTTTGTTTGAATATTTTCTTTTTCTTTTATATAATCTATTATCTTATTAAGAACTTCTTCATCATTCTCATTTGTAATTAAATGTATTTCTTTATACACTGTTTTAAAATCCTTTTATATAGAAGTTCTTTTGAACTATTTTAAGTTAGTAATATTTAATTTTATATCTAAAAAAATCTCTCTAAGCGTGTAAATAATCCATGCCAAGTTTTATCTTTTAAGCAATCAATTACTTCATTAATTTTATATTCATCTTCGTTTATTATCTCTAAACTAGCTTCATCAATACTTTTAGTAATACTATTTTCAAAAGCTTCTATATCTTCTTCATATGGAGTATCAACATTTTTAAGTCTTGGCATTTTTATATATCTTATTGCATTTAAGCTTTTTAATTTTTCACCTAAAAAATCATCAAGACCTGGCAAATCAGTACAAATCACTTTAGCTCCTGAAGCTAAAGATTCTATTACAACAAGAGGTAAACCCTCAAAAAATGATGGAAGAATAAAGATATCTGTTGTTCTTAAAAACTCAGCTAATTTATCTTGTGATATTGCTCCTAAATAATTAACTTCAGTTTTTCTATTTTTTATACTTTTAATTATGATATCACTCTCTTCAACATTTCCATGACCAACTAGATTTAACTCAATATTTTTATAATTATCTGTTTTATCAATTGCATTTAAAAGATTTGGAACACCTTTATAGTTACAAATTTTTCCAATATATACAACTCTTACTTTTTTATTTTTCTCTTTTTTGATTGGATAAAACATATCCGGGTTATAACCACTTCCTGAGGTAATAACTTGTTCTTTTTTTATATCATGTAATTGAAATATTTCTTCTGCTTGTGCTGAATTTAAAGCAAAAAAGTAATCACAGCTTGGTACTTTATTCTTTACTATTGGAGTTAATCTTACAGCTCGTTCTAGTTGTCGTAAGTCCGTTCCATGACATAAAACTAAGACTTTTAAATTAGGGTATAAATCTTTTATAAAACCACATAAAAGCCAAATATGATTACAAATAACAACATCAGGTTTAAACTCATCAACTGCTTTTTTGATAACTTTTTTAAACTCTTTTTCGTATACTTTAAACATTTCTTCATCTAAATCACTATACTTAGTACTTGAATAAGGCATTACATCACTCATTCCAACAACAGGAAAGTTTAATTCATTTGTTTCAAATAATACAGGATAAAAATTATTCATATCTAAGTTATCAATATCAGGATTTTGTTCACTAAAAGGTACACCTGCTAAAACAGCTTGTTCATATTTTTTTTCATGTCCAGTTTTAAATAATTGTTGTAAAAAGACACCACTTCCAGTCTTTCCTGGTCTTTGTGCTAATGCATGTAAAATTCTCATAATAACCTCAATTTTAGTACTTATAATAAATGAGATTTTAGCGAATTATTGCTTTTCTTTTAATTCTAAAAAATTGAATGTATGGGATTGAGTATAAAGAAGAAGAGAAATATTAAGTTGGGAAATCCCAACTTAATATATATAGTTCTTAAGAGTGAACTAAGTTTGTTAATTGATCACCAGTAACTTGGTGGAAGTTTAAGTATTTATAAACACCCTCTTTGTTATCTTCAGTAATTTTCTTAGGTACAATTTCCATGTACTCAGCTTTAGTTGGAAGTCTTCCTAAAAGTGCAGCAACTGCAGCAACTTCAGCAGATCCAAGATAAACTTGAGAACCTTTTCCTAATCTATTATCAAAGTTTCTTGTAGATGTTGAGAATACAGCAGCACCTTCAGAAACTGACGCTTGGTTACCCATACATAAAGAACATCCAGGGATTTCAAGTCTTGCACCCGCAGCTGCGAAGATTGAGTAGTAACCCTCTTCAGTTAATTGTTCTTTATCCATTTTTGTTGGTGGTGCAACCCATAGTTTAGTTGGAACTTCACCCTCACCTTTAAGTACTTCACCTAAAGCTCTAAATAATCCGATATTAGTCATACAAGAACCTACGAATACTTCATCAATATTCTTAATTCTTTTGTCATCAGCTAAAATATTAGTTAATGTATCAACATCATCTGGATCATTTGGACAAGCTAAGATTGGTTCAGTAATTGTATTTAAATCAATTTCAATTGTAGCTGCATATTCTGCATCTGCATCTGGAGTTAATAACTCTGGATTTGCAATCCATTCTCTCATTTTATCTGCTCTTCTTTGTAAAGTTCTAGCATCTTCGTAACCTTCCTCAATCATCTTTTCAATTAAAGCGATATTTGAAGATAAGTACTCAATGATTGGTTCTTTATCTAATTGAACAGAACAAGCTGCTGCTGATCTCTCTGCTGCAGAATCTGATAATTCGAATGCTTGCTCAACTTTTAAGTCAGGTAAACCAGCGATTTCAATGATTGTTCCAGCGAATACATTCTTTTTACCTTTTTTCTCAACAGTTAATAAACCATCTTGAATAGCTTGGTAAGGAATAGCATTAACTAAATCTCTTAAAGTAATTCCAGGTTGCATTTCACCTTTGAATTTAACAAGAACAGACTCAGGCATAGTTAAAGGCATAGCACCAGTAACACCAGCGAATGCAATTAGTCCAGAACCAGCTGGGAATGAAATACCAATTGGGAATCTAGTATGAGAATCTCCACCAGTACCAACAGTATCAGGTAAACATAATCTATTTAACCATGAGTGAATAACACCATCACCTGGTCTTAATGTAACTCCACCTCTTGATGAAATGAACTCAGGTAAAGTATGTCTTAATTTAATATCTGCTGGTTTTGGGTAAGCAGCAGTATGACAGAATGATTGCATAACCATATCAGCACCAAAAGAAAGTGCAGCAAGTTCTTTAATCTCATCTCTAGTCATTGGTCCAGTTGTATCTTGAGACCCAACAGTTGTAGCAATTGGCTCAACATACATACCTGGTTTAACACCTTCAATACCACAAGCACGTCCTACCATTTTTTGTGCTTGAGTAAATCCTTTACCGTTATCAGCAGGTTGAGTAGGAGAAACAAATGCAGTAGTTGCATCTAATCCTAAAGTTTCTCTAGCTTTAACAGTAAGACCTTTACCAATAATTAATGGAATTCTTCCACCAGCTCTCATTTCATCTGTTAATGTATTAGGAGCTAAATCAAATTCAGAAACAACTGAACCATTTTTCTCAATTACACCAGCATATGGTTTAACAGTAATAACATCACCAGTTTCTAAAGCATCAACAGAAGCTTCAATTGGTAAACATCCTGAATCTTCTGCAGTATTGAAGAAAATTGGAGCAATAATAGAACCAATTACAACACCACCAGTTCTTTTATTAGGAACACCAGGAATATCTCTACCCATGTGCCATTGAACTGAGTTAATTCCAGATTTTCTAGATGAACCAGTACCAACAACATCACCAACGTATGCTAAAGGGTGACCTTTTGCTTTTAATTCTTCCATTGTTTCAAGTGGGTTTTCCATTCTTGATTGTAACATTGCAGTTGCATGTAATGGAATATCAGATCTAGTAAATGCAACAGTAGCAGGAGATAAATCATCTGTATTTGTTTCACCAGGAATTTTATATACAGTTAAAGTCATTTCTTCTTCTAATGCAGGTTTGTTAGTAAACCATTCAGCATTTGCCCAAGATTCGATAACTTCTTTAGCATAAGAGTTTCCAGCATCCATTAAATCTTTAACATCATTAAATGAATCATATACTAAGATAGTATTTTTTAATTCAGTTGCAGCAGCAGCAGCTACTTCATCAATTTTAAGTGCATCAATTAATGGAGTAACATTAAATCCACCCATCATTGTTCCTAAAATTTCAACAGCTTGAACTTTTGAAATTACTGAACATGAAACATTCCCTTGAACAATATCATTTAAAAATGCAGCTTTAACATAAGCAGCGTCATCAACACCTGGGTTGATTTTGTTATTGAATAAATCTAATACATACTCAGATTCAGCAACTGTATCAGCTTTTAATAATTCTACTAAATCAGCAACTTGCTCTGGTGTTAATGCTAATGGAGGTAATCCACCTTCGCTAGCTCTTTCTTGTGCATGTGCTTTATAATCTACTAATAAACTCATATATTGTCTCCTATTTGATTTAATTTTATTGTTAAGATTATAGCATAAAGCATAAAATTAGTATGTACAATTATTGTAAACAGTTGTACAAGTTTTTGTTTTTGTAAATAAAAGTTACAATATATCTATTTCTTAAGTATTAAAGTATATAAAAATCTCTATTTTTAGGCGATAAGCCTATTTTAAAGTGTTAATTAAAATAGCTACTTTTATACACACTTTTATTTTCAATTGTTATTTTAATGCATATATTTTACAATTGTACAACTTTTGTCATTTAGATAAAGAGATAATTTTAAGCTTTTATTATTATAATTTCAATATTAATAATCAGAAGGATTACTTTGATAAAAGAATTAGAAAATAAATTACATGAAGAAATTCCTCTAACAAAACTAATGAAACTAAAGATTAATTCATATAATAAGAATGAATTAATTACATCTGCACCTTTAGATATAAATATAAATGATAAAGGTACTGCTTTTGGTGGAAGCTTAAGTACAATTACAATCATTTCTTCATGGAGTTTATGTTGGTTGATTTCAAAAGAGCTTAATATTGACAGTAAAAATATCGTAGTTATAAAAAATGAAAATTCTTATTTAAAACCTGTAAAAAAAGATATCTACTGTTATACAAAAAAACCATCAAAAGAGGAAATACAAATACTAAAAGAGAAAATAGATAAAAAAGGTAGTGCTTCTATAAAAATAGAATCTAAAATAATTGAAGATAATGAAATATGTGTTGACTTTAAGGGTACCTATGTAATTAAACTTTAGTTTTTAATAAGTAGAGAATCTACTTATTAATTTTTATGGCCTTATATATGAATATCCATCTTCTTGTAATTCTATAATTCTAGCAACACCTGCTGTAACTTTTTGAACACCTTCTAATAAAACAACTTTTGAACCTGTTTTCTTTTCAACCTTTTTGATTGAATTTGTGCATGCTGAAAAAGAAATATCTTGTAAAGCAAGACTTTCTACTCTTTTATTTTGATTACTCTTACTTGTTAATAAATTAAGACCTGGCCCAAAAGCAACTATTTCAATTTCTACATTATCTAGGCCATAAAGTTTTTGTAAATTAACAGCATTGTTTAATGCAATCTTTTGAGTTCTTAAATCATCTGTACTTACTTGTATTACAACTTTATGAATTTTCTTTTCACTTATTTCTTCTGCATTTAATGTAGTAAAAAATGTAATTAATCCTACAAATAAAAGTGTTAATATTTTCTTCATTATATGTCCTTTTTTAGGACAATGTTACATGATAAAAAATAAAAAGTCAAAGGCTTGAATATTTGATTCTTTACCAATATAACTAATTCTTATAAAACTTTTATAAGAAGTTAATAGTTTTATAAGCTTTGAAACTATTATCTTTTGATTTAAACCATTTACTCAAAATTGTATTATATAATTCTTTATAATCATGCGTATATTTCAAGTTGTTTTTCTTTAAATCATTTAAATTAACATCTCCATAAACTCCACCTTTAACAGCTCCTCCTAAAACAAACTGAACACTTGCTGTTCCATGATCTGTTCCATTACTACCATTTTCTTTTACCCTACGCCCAAATTCACTATAAGTCATAATTAAAACATCATTATATAAATCTGATTGCTTTAATTCTTTTATAAAGCTTCCAAGACTAAGGTCTAAGTTTTTTAATAATTCACTTTGTCTTAAAACTTGATTTGAATGGGTATCATAACCTTTTTGTGAAATTTTAATTACTGGAATATCTAAAGGTGATTTGATGATTTTAGCAGCTTCTTTAAAATCCTTTGATAAATCATTACTTGAAAAACTTGTTTTTATAGATATGTTTTTTGTATATTTTTCTAAACTTTTTGAAGCATTTAATATAGATTCTTCTTGTTTAAATAAGAAGTCCAAATTATCATTTACCTTTCCTATTTTTCTACTACTTTTTAATTTTGAAGATTTTTTAATAAAATTATCTATATTTCTTAATTGAAGAACCGTTAAATCAGGAGCATACAAATAGCCTTTTTTTCTTTTTCCAATCAGCATGGCATTTGCTGGCGTTTTTTCATCTAGTTTATACTTTCGTAGATGAGATGATATCCAGCCTTCTTTTCCTAAACTTTTTCCATTTCCAGCTGTTTCAACTATTTGTATTGATTTAAAATGAGATAGATTTGGTTTTTCATATCCTAATGCATTTATTATAGCTACACTTTTTTCTTTATATAAAGTATGCAGATTTAGCAGATTTTTATTTAATGCATAATTTTCATCTATTATATTTATATCATCATTTTTCAAAGCTATTGTTGGCCTTAAATCATAATATTTTTTACTTTTATATGGAATCACCGTATTTAAACCATCATTTCCTCCATCTAATTCTATTAAGACCAATGTCTTTTTATTTGTACTTTTAGCCATTATTTTTACAGGAGAAAGTATAAAAAGAGCTGTTGATATTGATAATTTTATAAAGTTTCTTCTTTTCATATTAAGTCCTATTTTATTTGATAATCTAAGGTTTTAAAATTTTTTACTTGTAATTCATTTTGCTGTTTTGTATTTAGTTTCTTTTTTATTAATTTATTGATTAACTCTTTTCTTATTATTAAAGATGTTGTATCAATCCAATCTTTTCCACTTTTCCATCCATTTACATTTGGAGGATTAAATAAGTCTTGATCTAAATCTTTTCCATATTTTAATATCAAGTTATACTCTTTAGGTTTTAATTTTATATCACTAATTTTAAGAAAAGATACAATTAATTCAACCGGAGATTTAATCATATTTGATTTATTTCTCCAAAAACTTTTACTTAATAAAATATTTCTCATCAATACTGAAATATCGTAATTTGAATCTCTAAACTTTTTGGCAAATTCTAGAACCTCTTTTTTATTAATATCTTCACTAATAAACTCTTGATAAAGCTTTGTAGTAATAAAAATAGCAGTTTGTTTTTGCTTTAAAATTATATCAATAATAGAAGAACCATTAAAATTACCCTTTTCATTTAAAAAAGTTTTAACTCCATAATCATGATGTTTTTTTAATATTTTAAAAGTAGCTTTTCTTTTATTTACTCTATATCCTGTAAAAGCTCTTGCTGCTTCTTTTACATCATCTTCACTATAATTCCCCTCACCTAATGTAAATAGTTCTAAAAGCTCTCTTGCAAAGTTTTCATTTGGATGAGATTTTTTATTTGAATTATTATCTAAATATATTAGCATTGCTAAATCATGTGAACTTTTATGAAGTAAAGTAGAAAAACTGTCAAGTGCATTTTCTCTAAACAACATATTTTGTTCAAACATCATGTATGGAGACTTTACAACTTTATATTCACTTACAAAATGGTTATGCCAAAAAAGTGTCATCTTTTCACGAAAAGAAAATCTAGGATTAATCATCATTTCATACCACCAAGATTTTATCTCTTGCATTTTTTTATTCTTCTGTTTTCTTAATTTTTTTCTTTTTTCTTTTGAAATTTCTTTTATTTTTTTGTTTATAATTGAAACATCTTTAATATTTTTTGGTTTTTTATAAATATCTTTTGAATTTCCTTTTTGCAGTAATAAATCAACTGCTTCTTCCTTTGTAAGTTTTTGAAATAATTTTATTTCATCTTTAGTAAAGCCAAAAGAAGTACGATTTAACAAATGTTTTGATTCTTCTAAGCTCAAAGAAAATAATGAAAGTGTAAAAAATAAAAGAATAAATAAACTCTTCATAACTAGCCTTTTAAAATTGATATTAAAAGTATAATAAAAAATTGTGATAAAAAGTATAATTTTTTTTGATATACTTTCAAAAAAATTAGGAAAATTTATGAGTAAGATAACAGAACTTGAAAAACTATTAAAAGAAGATGTGATACCTGAAATTGATGAAAATATTGATGAATTAATGGATATAGTAGATGGTAAAAAAAGTACAAAAGAAGATAAAGACGAATTAAAATACATGGAAGATATCAAATTATATTTTGATGAAGTACTTCTAGATATTGAAAGTAATAACTTAAAAGATGAAGATGCAGTTGAAATCTTAGAAGTTTTAGAAGAAATGAGAATAGATAAATAATATGTTTGAATTAGAAATATTTGAAACCGTAAATATCTTAGGATTAGTACTTGGTACTATTTTTGGAATGGTTGCACAAAAACAACAATTTTGTTTTTCTGGTTCTATTAAAGATTATATTCTTACAAAGTCAACAAAAAGAGGAGCTTCTGTAATAATGGCAATGATAGTTGCAATTATTGCAACTGCTATTATGTCTTCTATTTTTGAACTTGATTTAAGTGAGTCAAAATACTATAAAGAAAATATTAACTACTTTGTAATTATTGCTGGTGGAATATTATTTGGTATTGGTATGATGTTAGCAGATGGTTGTGGAAATAGACAATTAATCAAATTTGCACAAGGGGATAATAACTCTTTAATCACTATTATTTTTATTGGTATTTTTGCTTATGCAACGACTAAAGGACTATTATATGGTGTAATGTCACCTATTATAAATAATGAAACTTTGATTCAATTATCTTCTTATATACCAAATATCACTATGAATATATACTTAGTTTTAGCTGTTTTAGTAGCTATATTATTATTTATAATCAAAAAAGTTAAAAGAATATTCACTCTTTGGGATGGTGTTGTAGTCGGTATTTTAATTTCACTAGCATGGTATATCTCAGGTGTTGTAGGTGCTGAGAGTATGGAAAGAGAGATCGCCCTTGATGGAATAACTTTTGTTTATCCAACTGCTAAAACTGTTGAGCTATTTATGTATTATGAAGTAAATGAATTTTCATTTCCTATTGCATTAGTATGTGGTGTTTTACTAGGTACTTTTATAATGTCATTTATAAATAAAAAATATAGCTTTGGATGTACAGCAGCTCAAAATATCAATAGAACAAAATACAATATGATAGGTGGAGCACTTATGGGAACAGGTGGTGTTTTATCAATTGGTTGTACAGTAGGACAAGGGCTTACAGGTCTTTCAACACTTGCTTTTGCATCTGCTTTAGCTATTATTTCAATAATGGTTTCAGGTACAATAACAGCACTTATTTTAAATAGAAAAAATAAATTACCAATGTGTTTTATTTTCGAATGGGAAGATAATCCAACTGATTATCAAATATAAATAAAAGGTTTAAACCTTTTGTTTATATATTAATTAATTTTCGGTCTTCATTATTTCTACTTAATAACTTTTTAAATAATTACAACTTGCTTTTTTTCCAGTTTTCCCATAAAATAAATATAATTAAAAATAGGGAAAATAAAATGAAGAATATTATAGATTTTAGAAGTGATACGGTAACAAAACCTTCTAAAAAAATGAAAAAGTTTATGTTTAAAGCTCCCCTTGGTGATGATGTATATAAAGAAGACCCAAGTGTAAATAAACTTGAAAAAACTATGAAAAAGATGGCTAAAAAAGAAGCTGCTTTATTTGTAAGCTCTGGTACTTTATCTAATCTATTAGCCTTATTATCGCATTGTAAAAGAGGTGATGAATACATTTGTGGACAAGATGCTCATATATATAAATATGAAGCTGGTGGTGGAGCAGTCGTAGGAAGTATACAACCCCAACCAATAGAGTTTGAAGAAAATGCAACTTTAGATATCAATAAAATAAAAGAAAAAATAAAACCCGATGATGCACATTTTGCAAAAACAAAACTTTTATGTTTGGAAAACACTCACCATGGACAAAGTCTTAGTTTAGACTATATAAAAGAAGTATCAGCTTTTGCTAAAGAAAATAAACTTTTATTACATTTAGATGGGGCAAGAATCTTTAATGCTTTAATAGAAGAAGATTTACAATTAGATGAAATATGTGAACATTTTGATTCTATTTCTATATGTTTATCAAAAGGTTTAGGCACTCCTGCTGGTTCTATACTTTTAGGTTCTAAAAAATTTATAAAAAAAGCTATAAAATATAGAAAAATGTTAGGTGGAGGTATGAGGCAAGCTGGTATTTTAGCCGCTGCTGGAATATATGCTTTAAAATATAATATGCAAGGTTTAGAAAAAGATCATCTAAAAGCTTCTTTATTATCAAAAGAATTAAATAAACTAAAAGATATAGAGGTTTTATCTCATCATACAAATATGATTTTTATAAAAGTAAAAAATGAAGATTTACTAAAAAAATATTTAAAAGAAAATGACATTTTAGTAGGTGGTTCTTATAATAAACTACGATTAGTATGTCATAGAGATATTAGCCAAGAAGATATAGATAAAACAATAGAAGTATTTAAAGCCTTTTAAGAATTTAAAAGAGAATTAAGATAACACTTTACTTAGTTGACTAATAAGTAAAGTGTCTCAGAAATTTTAAAATTTTAAATAATTTTTCTAAGAATCTCTATTGAACTTATAAAACATAAATCAGATTTAGTTTTATCTAAATGATTTTTTAATTCTACACCTGGGTGAATAAAATTTCGATAGACTCTAGACAAATTTGTAAGTGGGAAAAAGTCATTACCAAAATACTTCTTATCATCAATAAATGAAATTAAATCAAATAGAACACAATCATAAAGATTTTTCTTTATAATTTTACCAGATGTATTTTTATACTCAACTTTTTTGATTTTTTTTCTTTCACAATAATAAGTAAGTATTAATTCAACAAATGAACCAGATAAGATAATTGTAGATTTTTTATTTCCGACAAGATAATTAAAGATTAACTCATTGTAATCACGACTTATCAAAGGGCGATATTTTTTATTAATTTTAATAATTCTTTTAGAAGTTTCTGTATAATTAAGTTCATTTAATTGAAATATTGAAATATTATTTAACCCTGTTAGCCATTCTTGAGGTAGATTTATTTCAGATACCATATCCCTTAATATAGTTACTTCTCTATCAATATACGGATTTATTTGGAAATATGGAATATCATATTCATCAGTTTCTTCTACTTTAATAATATAATTTTTAGAAATCCAGTTATTCTTTAATTCCATTGCTTTTTTCTCATTAGTACTCATTAAAATAGGAAACATTTCATTTTGAATTGGTAAATTCCAATTGTCAAAATCATCCTCTTTTCTACAATTTAATAGAAAGATATAAAGAGATTCTAAAGTAAAGAAATTTTCAGATTTTAATAATTCCACCGCATTTAAAAAAATCTTATTTAGTGCATCTTTCTTATGAGTTTGATTTATCATTTTTTTTTGCTTATCTAAAGTGTTTTCTAAATTAGTTTTTATTAAAGTATCATCACTTTCCAAAGACAATGCTTTTTGGTACATATCTATTGCTTCATCAAATTTATCTTCTTTCTCATAAAGATTTGCAAGATTATTTAAGAGAGCACTTGATTCTCCTTTTATTCTAAGATTCTTATGATAAGCATATTTAGCTTTATCGACTTTCTCTAACTTATTAAAAGCATAAGCAACCTCAAACCAAATATCTAGTTTATCAACTTCTTCCGTTGAAAAGTTCTCATAAAGTTCGATAATTAATTCATATTCTTTTTGATTGTGAAGTTCTTGAATAATAAACTCTAAACTTGATAAGAAAACTTTTCGAAATGAATATTCTTCTTTTAATATTGCACTTAAGTCTATGATTAAATCATCAATACTTTTATCTGATTCAATAAGATTATAAAATACACTATGATATGCCTCCCTTAACTCAATAAATAAGAAGTCATAGTGATATGTATTGAGATATTTAATTGATTTTTTAATTGTATTTAAACATAAGGTTTCTTCTCCAATATTTTTATAAAGAGAATATTTCAATAGTTCAATTTTTCCTAAAATATCTTTATCAGTTTGTCTTTTCTTAAGGACATTTAATTTTTTAATTACATCCTTTTCATTTTCAAGTAAATATATTCCAACACATATTGAAGAATCAAAATAGATTGGCATATCACCAAACCAATCATCAATGATAAATTGTTTAGTAATTTCCATTTTACTTAGAAGAATTGTAAAATCATCATAATCTTTATTATCTACACACATTAATACTCCAATCAATCCAAACCAGAAGTTATCAGTATTTTTCTCTTTATTAAAGTTATCAAAGAAAATTTCTTTTGCTTTATTTATATTTCCTTCTGAATAATAAATATTTGCTAATTCTAATTGTAATGCAAATTCAGATTTAGGATTGACATTAATACCTTTTGCTTGATTAATTAATTCACGTGATTTTTCAAAATTCTTTATTGATAACTCTATTTTAGATAATTTATATAATAGATGAGTCGAATTAAATTTATTTTTTACAGCCAAAAGAACTTTCTTCTGATTGTCAACTTCCCCAATCTTAAGATATATATCAGAAAGAGTAATTACAAAATCTAAATTTTCTGGAAACTTTTTAATTGCATCTTTAAATAATTGTATAATTTTGTAATTATTTTGATATATATAATGTAATTCAGTTATAGTATTCTCAGGATACTTTTCATATTCTAATGCTTGCTCAAAGTATTTTCGAGAGAGATCTTTATCATACAGTGGGTTTTCATTTCCTATATATGTTTGTTTCCCATAATTTCTTCCTAAGGTGTAATTTATAAACCCACCAGCATTTTTTTCATAATCTTTAGTAAGAGCAATTTTCAACTCTTTTGAAGAATCAATAAACTTATCTTCATCAAGGTAAATTATTCCAAGTAGATAGTTAGCTCCAAGTTTATCTGGAAAGTCATTATTAATCTGAATACAAATCTTTTTAGCACCTACAAAGTCTTTTTTATTGTACTTCTCCCAAGCACTTGCAATCATAATCTTATATTTATCATCAACTTTATTTGTCATAATTTAAACTATCCTCTGAAATATTTTGATTAATACTCTTTATTTAAAGGAAAGTATAGTCCTATGTAACTTAAAATAAATTATTTAATAATTTTTTATTTAATATAATTTGTTTTATTTTAAGAGCTAATCATGGTTAGAAAACTATTTTCTATTTTTAAATATTAACTACTCATTTTAAACAAAATAATAGATGTAGCAATAGCTGCATTTAAGCTTGTAACTTCTTCATGAATATCAATTTTTAGTATATTATCTGATAATTCAAAAATCTCTTCATCAACTCCAAAACCTTCATTTCCAATAACAATACCAGCTTTAGTAGGGAAAGTATAATCTTTTAAACTAATTGCATTTTCAGCATTTGCAGTTGTTGATATAGTATACCCCTGCTCTTTCAGTTTTACCAAATCATCTTTTAAAGCACTTGACTTATAAACGTTTACATTAAATAAATTTCCAGTAGAAACTCTAATACATCTTCTTATAAATGGTGAACAAGTTTTTTCATCAATGATTAAAGTCCCAATATCAAAAGCAGCACAAGAACGTACTATTGAACCTACATTTTCAGGAGATGTAAGTCCGTTTAAAACTACTATATTTCCTTTGATCTCATCAAAGCTAATAAACTGCGGTTTATCAATAAGAGCTAACATTCCTTGATGAATTTTATGTCCTACTATTTCTTTCATTAGTTCAGTTGATGCTGTTAGTATTGGGAAGTTTATATCTTTACAATTTTGTTGTAGAAAATCTAAATGCTCAGGAGTTATAAAAACTTTATGTATTTTAATATTTGCACTAAATAGTTTTTTAAAAACTGTTGTACTCTCAACAACTACATACTTTTCATCATGAGCTGATTTTCGTAAAGAGATAAACTCTTTTATTTGTGGGTCATTAATATCTTTAATATTTGTAATCTCTTGCATAATTTATATAAACCTTTTTTCTTAATAAGAATGGATTATAACAAAAGTTTAATATAAAGAGTATACTCAATCATTCAAATAAAGGCTAAAAAAATGTTTAATAAAAATGATATGAAAATTGCAAAACTAGGAGAGCCGGTTCTTAGGAAGAAAGCAAAGAAAATAAAAGATATTCAAAGTATAGAAACGCAAAAACTAATATCAGCTATGTTAACTTGCGTAAAAAAATCAAATGGCGTAGGATTAGCTGCACCTCAAATATTTATTTCTAAACAAATTATGATTATTTCATCAAAACCAAATGCAAGATATCCACATGCTCCACATATGGAAGATACTGTGATTATAAATCCAAAGATTATCAAAACATCTAAGGCTATGACAAAAGATTGGGAAGGATGTTTAAGTATTCCTGGAATTAGAGCTAAAGTTCCAAGATTTAATAAAATCAAAATTCAATATGAAACAAGAGAAGGACAAATAGAAAGACGAACTTTCAAAGGTTTCATAGCAAGAGTCTTTCAACATGAATATGATCATTTAATAGGTTTAGTTTTCATTGATAGAGTAGAAACTACAAAAGATATAATTACAGAAGAAGTTTATTTTAGAACTATCTAAAAAAGAACTTCTTTATAGCTTTTAAATATGAGGCTGAACTTACAAAAGAACCTACAATAATAAAGATACAAGCTAATGTAATAGCCGTAGTAAACTGTGCATATCCTAAGACTACAAGTAAAAGAGTAGACAACAATGGCGTAAAATATGATATTGAACCAAGTAGTTTTATATCTGCATTTTTAACCGCATAATCCCATAAGTAAAATGCCCCACCAACAGGTCCAAGTCCTAGTAATAATATTCCGAAAAGTTCTGTAGCATCTGGAATAACCGTAGTTTCAAATATAAAATGACAAATACCAGATAATACAGCCGTTGCTATACAAAAGCCAGTAACGGCAAAAGTAGGAACATGAGCTAATGTTCTAGAGATAACTGAATATGATGACCAGATTAAAGCTGCAATTACTGCAAATATATATCCCCACATGTATTGAGTTTCAAAAGAAAAACTTCCACCTTTTGAAACTAAAAGAAAGGCACCAAATAATCCTAATAATGCTCCTAAGATATGAAACCATCTTAACCTTTCATTTGGTAAAAAAGATGAAAAAAGAACTATTAATAATGGCCATAAATAGTTTATCAAGTTTGCCTCAACAGCAGGAGCATTTTTAATTGCTAAAAAATAAAAAAAGTGATATCCGAATAAACCACTTATTCCAATAATCCAAGCTTTTGAAGGAACTTTAAATAATTCTTTTACATGTACTTTTTGTTTTTTGAATATTATAAGTCCAACAATAGATGCTACAACAAAAGACATTGAAGTTAATTCAAATGCTGGAATATCTGTAGTAAATATTGAAAAAAGTGCAAGTGATGAATACAATAGAATAGTAAGAACTCCGTATATATTTCCTCTTCTTGCTTGCACTAGTCAACTTTAATTGTTGGCATATTATTTTCAAGTTTTCTATCAATATAACAAAAAGCAAAGAATAATAAAACTAACCAAGAAGCAAATATTACACCTGAAAAAGTTGTTGTTTGAGCAAAATTCATTACATAATATGAATCTAAGAAAGCTACTGCAATAGCTATTAATACCCAAATATAGTATTTTATTCCTCTTTTTAACTTAAACTTATTATTACATGAGGGACAAGTATATCTTCCTAAAAAACTTTTAAAATATAACTTTGAATCTAATTTAACTTTTGCATCACAATGTGGGCATTTCATAGGCAATCTTTATAATAATTTCTGTAAGGATACTATATTAATTATTACTGATAGCTTTTATTAAACTAAACTTAATAATTAAAACTAGAATAAAATCTTCTTGGTTTTTTTATTTATCTTGATAAACTATAATAATTATTTTAATAAAAAGGATAAATTATGAATCCTTACAATTTTAAAACATATTCTGAACTATTCTTACATACTACAGAAAACTACAATAATCCAAAATTTTTAAACTATTTATATAATGACAAATATAAAAGTATTTCAAGTGAAGACTTCAAAAATAAAGTTATTTGCTTAAGTCTTGCGCTTAGAAGTTTAGGAATGAAGAAAAATGATACTGTAGCAATCTTTGCGAAATCTTCACCTTTTTGGTTGATTTTTGATTTTGCAATTCATCAAATAGGAGCTATTTCAGTTCCTATCTTTGCAAATATTTCAACAACAAATCTAAACTTTCAAATCAATGATGCAAATATTAAATATATGTTTATTGACTCAGAAGAAAGACTTCAAGATATTGAAGATGAAAATAAAAGCCTCATTTTTATAACTCATAATTTTTGTATAAAAGAAGAGAACTTTTACAATTATGATGAAGTACTAGTAACTGGTCAAGATATCTGTTTTGCTTATGGATTTGAACCTCATATTCCAAAAGAAGATGAAGTTTTTTCTATCATATATACAAGTGGAAACACTGGAACTCCAAAAGGTGTGATGCTTACACATAAAAATATAATTTCTCAACTTCATGATATTAATCAACTTATTAATTTAGAGAAAGAAGAGATTGCACTTTCACTTCTTCCCTTAGCTCATATTTTCGAGCGAACTGTTATGAGTTATTATCTTAGTCGTGGTGTTAGTATTTATTTTGTTGATGATATTCAAAATACTGCAAATTTATTAAAAGTAGTTTATCCTACAATTATGTCAGCAGTTCCAAGATTACTTGAAAAGATATTTTATAAGATAAAAGTAAATATAGATAAAAAATCTTTTATAGGAAGAACAATTGCTACTTGCGCATTTGAGTATGCTTTAAGTGATGAATTTAATAAAAATTCATTCTTATTTAAAATATATGACAAAATAGTTTATTCAAAATTAAGAGATATTTTTGGTTCAAAACTAACTAAGTTAATCTCAGGAGGAGCTCCACTTTCAAAACAGATATATCTATTTTTTGTAAATATAAATGTAAACATTTATCAAGGTTATGGTTTAACAGAATTCTCACCTGTTATTTCTACAAATTATCCAGGAGTAAATAAAGTAGGAACTTGTGGAAAAGCAATTCCAAGTGCCCAAATTAAAATATCTAATGAAAATGAAATTTTAGTAAAAGGACCTTCTTTAATGAAAGGATATTTAAATCATCCAGAGTTAACAGCAAAAACTATTGATTCTGAGGGGTGGCTTCATACAGGAGATGTTGGTTTTTTAGATGATGAGGGATTTTTATCAATTAAAAGTAGAAAAAAAGAGATATTTAAAACTTCAACAGGTGAGTATGTAAATGCTGTCTCAATTGAACAAGAATTATCAAAAAACCAATATATTGAATTTGCAGTAATAATTGCCCAAAATAGAAAGTATACTACAACCCTACTTTTTGTTGATAAAGATAAATATCAAGAAAAACAAGTACTAAATAAAAGCTTAACAATTGAAGAATATTATAAAGATGAAAAAATACAAAAAGAGATACAAAATCATATAGATAATGTAAACTCTAATCTTAATGAATGGGAGAGAATAGTTCAATTTAAATTAATTACCAAAGATATTTCAGTAGAAAATGGAGAATTAACTCCTTCTATGAAAATCTGTAGAGCAAAAATTGAAGAGAAATATGAAGATGTTATAAATACTATGTATTAGGAGAACTGTGATGAAAGATAGAATAGCAATAATCGATGGACTAAGAAGTCCAATAGCAAAAGCTAGTGGAAAATTAAACAATGTAAGTGCTGATACTTTAGGTGCGATTATTACAAAAGAATTGATTTTAAGAAATGGTTTAGATTATAGTTTATTTGATGAAGTCATACTTGGTAATGTTGCACAACCTGCAAATGCTGCAAATATAGCAAGAGTTATTGCTATTCGTGCAGGGTTTCCACAAAGTACACCTGCTTATACTGTTCATAGAAACTGTGCCTCAGGTATGCAATCAATATCATCTGCAATTGAAAAAATACACTCAAATCAAGGTGATTTATATTTAGTTGGAGGTGTTGAATCTATGAGTAATATTCCCCTTCTTCATAATGATAAGTTTAGAAATTTTCTAACAAGACTCACCTATTCTAGAAATATAGGAGATAAACTTCACCTATTATCATCTTTTAGACCTTCATTTTTAAAACCAGTAATTGGTTTAATTTCTGGTCTTACTGATCCAATTTCTGGGAAAATTATGGGAATTACAGCTGAGAACTTAGCAAATGAATTTAAAATTAGCAGAGAGCATCAAGATGAATATGCTTTAAATTCACACTTAAAAGCACAAAAAGCAATAGAAGATGGTGTATTTAAAGATGAAATTCACGAAATCATGACTAAAGATTCATCTATTATTGATGATGATGGAGTTAGATTTAATCAAACAATTGAAGCTCTTTTTAAACTTCGTCCAATATTTGATAGATTAAGTGGAACTGTAACTGCAGGAAACTCATCACAAGTATCAGATGGGGCTTGTTCACTAATAGTTACAACTGAGTCAAAAGCAAAAGAGTTAAATCTTGAACCACTTGGATTTATAAGTGATTATGCTTATGCTGGTCTTGATGCTCATAGAATGGGATTAGGTCCTATTTATGCTACGAAGAAACTCTTTGATAAAACTAAAACTAAACTAGAAGAGATAGATGTAATTGAGTTAAATGAAGCCTTTGCAGCTCAAGTAATTGCAAATCTAGAAGCCTTTAAATCAGACTCATTTTGTAAAAAAACTTTTGGCTCTTCAGCCATTGGAGAAATAGATGAAAGCATTTTAAATATAAATGGTGGAGCAATTGCTCTTGGTCATCCAGTTGGAATGAGTGGTTCTAGAATTGTACTAACAGCTCTTAAAGAATTAAAAAGAAGAAAGGGTAAAAAAGCTTTGGCAACACTATGTATTGGTGGTGGTCAAGGTGCAGCTTTTTTATTGGAGGTGTAAGATGAGTAATTTAAAACTAGAAATAAATGATAATATTGCAAGATTAACATTTGATTTAGAAAATGAAAAGGTAAATAAATTATCGATAAAAGTTTTAGAAGAACTTGATGAGAGATTAAATGAAATAAAAGATAATTTATCAATTAAAGCATTGTTAATACAAAGTGCAAAAAGCGTATTTATTGCAGGTGCGGATATTGAAGAGATTGAAAAACTTAATAATGAAAAAGAAGTAAACTCTTTACTTATGAAAGTTCATGAAATTTTTAATAAACTAGAAAACTTGCCCTTCCCCTCAATTGCTTATATAAATGGTGCTTGTATGGGTGGAGGACTAGAACTAGCCTTAGCTTGTACATATAGGGTTGCAAGTACAAGTCCTAAAACTAAACTAGCCTTTCCAGAAATTAAACTAGGAATTTTCCCAGGTTTTGCAGGAACTCTAAGAGCTCCTAAAATTGTAGGACTAATAAGTGCTCTTGATTTAATACTATCAGGCAAAACAATTGATGCTAAAAAAGCATACAGAATAAAACTTGTTGATGAAGTTTTTCATGATGGGCAAAAAGATTTTAAACTTGAATCTTTTATACAAAGAGTTATAAATAAAAAGATTAGAAAAAGAAGTACTTTTTCTATATTAGAAACTTGGCCACTAAGAGAGATAATTTTCTCAAAAACATATAAAACTTTGGAAACAAAAGTAAATAAAGATTTTAAAGCTCCTTATGTAGCACTTGAAGTTATAAAAGATACATATAAAAGAGATTTTACTCAAGGATTAAAAGTAGAGCGAAGAGAGTTTTCTAAGCTTGCAGTTACTAAAGAGTCAAAAAATATGATTAAACTATTTTTTACTTTCCAAAAATTAAATAAAAACTATGAGAAAACTACAAATCCAATTTCAAACGTAACAATCCTAGGAAATGGAGTTATGGGAAAAGGAATAATTTGGCTATTCTCAAAATACGCAAAAGAAGTAAGAATAAAGGTACGAAAAGTTGAACAAGTTCAAGGTATATTAAAAGATGTGGCAAAAATATATGACTTTTTAACAAAACAGCGAAAAATGACTCAAAGTGAAGTTGATTTAAAACTAAATAAAATTTCTTATACACAACACTTTGATGGCCTAAAATCAACACAATTTGCAATAGAAGCAATTATTGAAGATGAAAAAGCAAAAAAAGAAACTTATGCAAAACTAGAAGAAAAACTAAATAAACATGCGATTATTGCTACAAATACCTCATCAATATCTATAAATACTCTAAGTAGTGAACTTAAAAATAAAGAAAACTTCATAGGTGTTCATTTTTTTAACCCTGTAAATATGATGCCTTTAGTTGAAGTAATACCTTCAAAAGAAACTTCAAAAGAAACTATAAATAAAACAATGGAGCTTTTAATATCTTGTGGTAAAACTCCAATTATTGTAGGAGATTGTGCTGGGTTTATTGTAAATAGAATTTTACTTCCTTACTTAAATGAAGCAGCTGTTATTTTAGAAAAAAATCCTGATATTAAACATATTGATAAAGTAATCAAAGATTTTGGAATGCCAATGGGTCCTTTTACACTTGCAGATACAGTTGGTATTGATATTGGATATAAAGTTGCACATATACTAAATGAATCTTATGGAAGGAGAATGCCAATAGCTTCACTTCTTACAAAAATATATAAGGATTTAAAACTTTTAGGTAAGAAATCTAATGAAGGTTTTTACACATATAAAGGAGATAAAAAAGAAGTTAATAAAAATGTTACGGCATTGCTAGATACTAATACTAAAATAATTGATGATAAAGAGATTATTGAAAGATGTATCTATATTATGATAAATGAAGCATCAAGATGTCTTGAAGAAGGTATCGTAGAAGATGCAAATATAATAGATTTTGCAATGATTACAGGAACTGGTTTTCCACCATATAAAGGTGGCTTATGTGCATTAGCTAATGAATTAGGAATCAATCATATAGTAACAAGACTGTTAGAATATGAAAAAGAGTATGGAGAAAGATTTACTCCAAGTAATTTACTTGTAAGATTAAATGAAGCTAATGAAGATTTTAATACAGGAGAAGCACAATGGAAGCATTAATATTTTTATTAATAATTTTAATCTTAGGATTTTTTTCCTTTCCCTTATACTCTTATTTTGCAATAATTGGAGTTTTTGCATATGTTTTAACAGACTTAGGTTTTATATTTTGGACAATATTTACAGTATCAGCACTAATATTCTTAATTCAACCCTTAAGAATAAAACTTGTAACTTCTAAGATAGTAGCATTTATAAAAAACAATGGCTTATTACCAAAGATTTCAAAAACTGAAGAGGCTGCACTTCAAGCTGGTACAAACTGGGTTGAATCAAACTTTTTTAAAGCAGAAGTTAATTTTGATGAAATTTATGGTGAAAAAGTTACAGAACTAAGTGAAGAAGAACAATCTTTTTTAGATAATGAAGTAAATGAGCTTTGTGAAATGACAACAGACTGGCAAATCTTTCAAGATAGAGATTTAAGTAAAGAGGTTTGGCAGTTTATAAAAGAGAAAAAGTTCTTTGGGATGATAATTCCAAAAGAGTATGGAGGACTTGGATTTTCTGCTACTGCACATTCACATATAATTGAAAAACTAGTTTCTAGATCTCAAGTTTTAGCTATTACAATTATGGTTCCAAATTCACTAGGACCTGCTGAGTTAATACTAAAACACGGTACACAAGCTCAAAAAGATAAATACTTAGATGATTTAGCAAATGGTAGAGAAGTTCCTTGTTTTGGACTTACTGAACCAAATGCAGGAAGTGATGCAACATCTCTTACATCAAATGGTGTTTTATTTAAAGATGATGATGGAAAAATTAAAATCAGACTTAACTTTGAAAAAAGATATATTACACTTGGTAATGTTGCAACTTTAATAGGACTTGCATTTACACTTTCTGATCCAGATTCATTATTAGGAGATAAAAAAGATTTAGGTATTACATTTGGATTAATTAATTCAAAACTAAAAGGTGTTGATAATTCAAGACGTCATGATCCATTAGGTATTCCTTTTGTTAACTCACCTTTATATGGTAAAAATGTTGTTATTGGACTTGAAGATATCATAGGTGAAAAAGATGGTATTGGAAAAGGTTGGCAAATGCTTGTTGAGTCTTTATCAATAGGTCGAGGTATTTCACTTCCTAGTGTATCTTTAGGTGGAAGTAAATTCGCTTTAAATATCGTATCATCATACACAAGTTTAAGAGAACAATTTGGATTAAGTATTAAAAACTTTGAGGGTGTTGAAGAAAAGATTGCAAAGATTGCAGCTTTTACTTATATGTTAAATTCAGCTCGTAACTATACTATTGATGCAATTGATAATGGTGTTAAACCAGGTGTTATTAACTCTGTTATGAAATATCATGCAACAGAGAAGTTTAGAGAAGTTATAAATGACTCAATGGATGTATTAGGTGGAAGTGCAATTATAAGAGGTGAAAACAATCTTTTAGCACATGCATATTTTGCAATTCCTATTTCTATTACTGTTGAAGGTGCAAATATTTTAACTAGAAATTTAATGCAGTTTGGACAAGGATTAATAAAATCACATCCATATATTTATAAGCAAATAAATGCTTTAAATAGTAATAACGTAGAGAGTTTTGATAAAGGTTTCTTTGCTCATATAGGATTAGTTCATACAGCTTTTGCTAAATCTATATTCTATTACTTCTCAAGAGCTAAAATAAATTGTCAAAGAGGTGAATTTGCAAGATATAAACAAAAACTTACATGGGTAAGTGCTGAGTTTACACTTCTTACAAATGTAGCTTTAGGAATTTTAGGACCAAACTTAAAACAAAGAGAAAATATTAGTGCAAGGTTTGGAGATATTCTTTCTTATTCATATTTAATTACTGCAACATTAAGAGAGTTTGAAAATAATCCAAAAAAAGAAGATAAAATCTTAGTTGATTATGTTTGTAATTACTGTTTTAATGAAATACAAAAAGCAAGAGAAGAGATAATTTCAAATCTTGGATATATTGGATTCTTATTACCTCTAGTAAAAGTTAATCCTTTTGGGGTAAAAGCTGAAGATAAATTAAATGCAAAAATTGTATCTTCATTAAGTGATAAAGAAAGACTTGATGACTTAACTAAAAATGTATTTATTTCAGAGAATAAAAAAGATAGATTTACAAAATTACAAGAAGCAGTTTTATTAAATAAAGAGAATAAAGATAGTTTTAAAGTTCTTAAAATAGCACTTAAAAAAGGAGTTATTCAAAAAGCTTCAATAGAAGAAATGGTAAAAGAATTAGAAGAAAAAGAGTTACTTTCAAAAGAAGCTAGTATTAAAGTTAAAAAAGCACATAAGGCTAAACAAGAAGTAATTTCTGTAGATTCATATAAAGTAAGAACATATAAAGCAGCAAGATGATGAAAAAAAGTGATTTACTAATAAATACAAATGGATATGTATTAAGTCTTCTAGAAAAGGTTCTAGATGCTAATATAGAAGTAAAAGGAAGAGAAAATATTCCTAAAAACAATCCACGAATATTTATAGCAAATCACTTCACAAGAACAGAAGCTATGTTAGTACCCTACTCCTTATTTAATATTACAGGGAAAAAAGTTGGTGTTATTGCTGATGAATCACTATTTAAATCATACTTTGGAAGTTTTCTAGAAAATTTAGGAGCCATGAGTACGACAAACCCAAATAGAAATAATCATATTATTGGTGATTTGATAACTTCATGTAAAGATTGGATGATATTTCCAGAAGGAAGAATGGTAAAAGCAAAAGATATTACAAAAATTGATAATAACTTCTGTGTTAAGATTGACAATGTTTGTCAAAGAGTTTATACAGGAGCATCTTTTTTTGCCCTATCTTCTCAAATATTAAGACAAAACTATTTTAACCATAAAATAAAAGATTCTAAAAAGTTTCAACGAAAATATTTTGTAAATGAATGTAGTGATATTAAAAAAGAAGAAACTATGATAGTTCCTATAAATATATCATATTCAAAACTTCGAACAGGTAGAAACTTTCTTCTTGATATGGCCGAAAAACTAGTTAGCCAAATGGGTGATAATTTTAAAGAAGAGATTGAAATAGAGAGTAATATAATATTAAACTCTAAAATAACAATTCAAATACTAAAACCTATTAGTACAAAAGATATTTTAAAAGAGTACTATGAAAAACAAGTTAATCAAAAAACAATAATCGATAGTCTAAGATATCAAGTTACTCATGAGTTAATGAATAAAATCTATGAAAGCTTAACAATAAATTTTGATCATATTTTTATACTAGTACTATCTTTATATCCAAAAGAACAATTAGATTTAAATCATTTTAAAAGATTGATTTATTTAACAATTGAGAAAATAAAAAAGGAAATTTTATATCTTGATGAAGAGATTGATAAAGATTTAATATATCTGATTTCTTACGAGAAATATAAAAAGTTTGAGGAAGTTTTAGAACTAGCTATAAAAGATAATATTATAAAAATACAAAATGATTTATATTTTATAGAAAAGAAAATATTATTAAATAGTCATACTCATCATACAATTAGATTAAAAAACATTTTAAAAGTAATTCTAAATGAGATTCAAATTAATGAAAAAGTTACAAATATTGTTAAAACTCTTTGTAATAAAAAAAATGATGAAATTGATTTAGAGTTATTACTACTTCTTATTGAAGAAGAGAAACAAGAGTTTGAACAAGATTATAAAATAGCATCTAATAATAAAGATTTAAAAGCAAAAGATATTGGTCAAGCTTTTCATTTGTTTAATAAAGATTCAAATACTTGTGTTATTACTATTCATGGCTTTAGTTCTACGCCAAAAGAGGTAGAACAATTAGCAAAATTTTTAAATACAAAAGATTTAAATGCATATGCTCCAAGATTAGCAGGACATGGAACAATTCCAGAAGATTTGAAAAATACCCTATGGCAAGATTGGTATAAAAGTGTTTCAAGAGCAATAACAATAGCTTCATTACAGTATGAAAAAGTCTATGTTCTTGGTTTTTCTACAGGAGGATTATTAGCTTTACTTAGTACAAAAAAATGCTTTGTAGAGTTTCAAGGAATAATATGTATTAATGCAGCACTTCATTTAAATGACATAAGAATTAAAACACTACTTCCTGCACTATCTTTTTGGAATGATATTGTAAAAGCTTTTAATGAAGATGAGTATGCTAAAGAGTATGTTGAAAATATTGCTGAAAACCCTGAAATAAACTATGATAAATTTTATATTGATGCAATTGAACAGTTAAATATACTTATGCATAAAACAAAAAAAAATCTAGAAAAAATCAAAAGCCCTATTTTAATAATACAATCAAAAGATGACCCTGTTGTAAACCCTAGTTCTGCATATGAAATTTATGAAAAAATTCAATCAGAAAATAAAACAATTAAAATTATTGATTCTTCAAAACATGTAATTATAAAAGGAAAGAAAACTAAAGAGTTATATAATCTCATCTACAAATTCATAAATAAAAACTAAAAAAAGTTTATTATAACTTATATAGTTATAAATTATAGTTTAGGATAATCTTCTTTTGCTATAATATTATTAATAC
>NZ_WFKJ01000130.1 GCF_009208075.1 Poseidonibacter ostreae
AGTTTACACTACTTTCAGCGTTATTAATATATTCATCTTCACCTGTTTTAATAGTAATAGTTGGTTTAGTATCAACCACAACTGGTTTAGCTAAATCAATAGATTTAGTATATCCTCCATTAGCAGTATAATTTGTTGTAACCGTATATCTTCCATCGGCTAAATCAGGCATATTTGTACTATTTAAAGACCAATCCCCTGTTGTATTTATCATTGGTAAGTTACTATTTACTGTTATTTCTTGTCCTGTATCTATATTTCTAAATACAATAGAAGTTATTTGCAATCCTGTTAAATTAGAAGGATTTGAGATTGTACCAGAAAGTGTATATGAAGATTTTTCATTTAATGATACAATATTATCGTCTCCTATATTATCCCAAGTAATAGTAGAAGTTAAATCTTTAAATCCAAAAACTTGAGCTAAGGTAATATTTTTAACTCCTGTTAATGTTACTGTATATATATCCCCGGCAGCAGTTGATAAACCATTTGAATCAAAGGTTATTACA
>NZ_WFKJ01000131.1 GCF_009208075.1 Poseidonibacter ostreae
CAGCGATTATAATACTAGAGGTATTATCAAGAATAGAATTTCTATAGATAAAAGACCAAAAATTGTTGAAAGAAAAGCAAGAGTTGGAGACTGGGAAATTGATACAGTAATTGGAAAAAATCATAAAGGTGCATTAGTTACTATTGTTGATAGAAAATCAAAGTTTGCACTTATAAAAAAAGTACAAAGTAAACATGCCAACATCGTTTCTAAAGCTACTATTGATATGTTACTCCCTATAAAAACCTTAACTCATACAATAACATCAGATAATGGAAAGGAGTTTGCTTATCATGAAGAAATTTCCAAAGCTTTAGATACAGACTTTTACTTTGCGAATCCATATCATTCATGGGAAAGAGGATTAAATGAGCATACAAATGGTTTAATACGTCAGTATTTACCAAAGAAAACAGACTTTACAAAAGTTGAAGATGGAAAGATTAGATTTATACAAGATAGATTAAACAATCGGCCTAGAAAAGTTCTTGGAT
>NZ_WFKJ01000132.1 GCF_009208075.1 Poseidonibacter ostreae
AAAGAGGGTTAATTGAAGATGGGCATTCTATTGAAACTTCAGAAGATGGAGAAGAAGGTGAATATTTAGCGAGTATGAATAATTATGATTTAATAATACTTGATTGGATGCTACCTAATAAAGAAGGAATAGAGATATTAAAATCTTTAAGAAAGAAAAATATTACTATTCCTGTATTAATGTTAACTGCAAAAAGAGAGATTGACGATAAAGTATTAGGACTAAATTATGGAGCAGATGATTATTTATCTAAACCTTTTTCCTATAAAGAATTAATAGCAAGAATTGAAGCGATATATAGAAGAAGTTTATCTGATGGTAAAAATGAAGTTTTAATAAATGATATAAATATTGATATGAGTAAGAAAATTGTAAAAAAAGATAACATCGAAGTATTATTAACTGCAAAAGAATACGAACTTTTACTTTTTCTAATTAAGAATAAAAACTCAATGGTTTCAAATGGT
>NZ_WFKJ01000133.1 GCF_009208075.1 Poseidonibacter ostreae
TTTTAAGGAGGTGGCCGATGGTTCGAATCCATCACGGGTCACCATTTATAAATGTTAATTAATTTTATGGTCCCTTCATCTAATGGTTAGGATTTTGGATTTTCATTCCAACCATAGGGGTTCGAATCCCCTAGGGATCACCATATTATTTGACATTTATTTGGTCGATTAGCTCAGTTGGTAGAGCGCTACCCTTACAAGGTAGACGTCGCAAGTTCGAGTCTTGCATCGACCACCATTTTTAAGAATCCTAAAATACAGTGGTATTGATTTTTAAATCTTATTTTAACAGTGACATCTATTTACAATTTATTGTATTTAGTATTTTTAAGCGCGGTAGTAGTTTAGTTGGTTAGAACGCCTGCCTGTCACGTAGGAGGTCGAGGGTTCGAGTCCCTTCTACCGCGCCACTTTTTATTTAATGTGACCCGTTAGCTCAGCTGGTAGAGCATCTCCC
>NZ_WFKJ01000134.1 GCF_009208075.1 Poseidonibacter ostreae
GTTTCATATGCACAACCAGGTGGTGGACAAGAAAGAGGTGGTCAAAATGGTGAGCCTCCAAAAGAAGCTATTGAAGTTTGTGTAGGACAAGAGTCTGGTTTTGAATGTACTATGAATACGCCAAGAGGTAGTTTAACAGGAACTTGTATGAATACACCTGATAAAAAATATTTTGTATGTATGCCTGAGGGTGGACCAAATAAACGTTAGTTTATTTGGTTAACAACTTTTAAATTCTAGAAATATTAAGAAGCTTTTAAAAGTTTCTTTAACCATTTCTGAGCTTGTTTTACATCTTCAAATCTTTGAGATTTTGCAACTTGGTCTTGACCTTCATAGAATCTAACTCTAATTCCATCTTCAACATGATCAATCTTTGTTCTAGTGATTTTGTCTAAGTTTAAAAAAACTCTATCGTTTAATTGTACAAACATTTTATTCCTTT
>NZ_WFKJ01000135.1 GCF_009208075.1 Poseidonibacter ostreae
GTTAATAAGAGTAGTTTTATTGAAGAATTTATAAATACCTCATTTAAAGATGCACAACAAACAAACTTTTTTATGGAGTTGTTAAGTTCCTATCCAAAGAAAAGTAACATTGCCGTCGTCCTTATTGGAGATAGTGAAACATCAGATATTTTAGTAAATGACATAATAAGACCTATTTTTGCTAAAAAAAGAGTTTATATTAGTGTTATTGATGATAATGTCTTAAAAAAAGAAGAAGATAAAGAAATTCTCAATGAAAAAATTCTTTATCATTTTAATGAACTTAATGGTAAATCTGAAATTAAAAGAGTAAGTAAACTTATTAGAACCATTTTAAAGTCAAATCCAGTAATGTGTAATCAATCTTTGGATAATGATGAGGATCATATTTATGGTAATTTAATTGTAGCCTCAAGTAAAGATTCTCCTTAT
>NZ_WFKJ01000136.1 GCF_009208075.1 Poseidonibacter ostreae
TAATTAGTTCATTTAATTGAATATCAACTTTTTTAACTACACAACCAGTATTCACCCAATGGTAGTATGCAGACCGATTTACATTTATTACTTTACACATTAATTTTATACTGAAACTCTGTTTATGTTCATATATCCAAGCATACCTTATAGAGTTTCTTTTGCAAAGTATGCTGTTGCCTTTTTTAATATATCTCGTTCTTCTTTGGCTATCTTTAATTCACGACGAAGACGCTTGACTTCAAGCTCTAGTGGCTCAGTAGAAGAACTTACATTTCTACTTTTTATTGGAATATTATGTGCTTTTTTATAGGTACTAACCCAACTATATAATGACTTTTCATTTATGTCTAAATCTTGTGCTACTTTTACAACACTTTCATTATTATTGATTATTAACTGTACCGTTGAATCTTTAAATTCTTTACTAT
>NZ_WFKJ01000137.1 GCF_009208075.1 Poseidonibacter ostreae
TGCATTAGCAGAACACCCTTTTGGTACAATCAAACAAAAGCTTGGGTGGAGCCATTTTCTAGTACGGGGCAAAACAAAGGTTGCTGGAGAGAATGCTTTAATTATGCTCACCTATAATTTTAAACGATTGTTGAATCTAATTGGTATTAAACTATTTAAAAAACTGGTAAAAGCCAGTAAAAATGGCAATATTGAGGATATAAAACAAGAAATAGCGGAGTACATTGCAGTTTTAGTTTTTTTTAAAGCTTTTTTTCGTCAAAAAATGTGTTTATACATCTGAATATTAAAAAACTCTCTTAATCTTGATTCTTTTACTTAGATAGGGTTAGTTCTTTCACAGTCTCTGTACTTATTGAACATACTCCAAATTAGAACTCTTTTTGGAACAAGCTTCCCTTTAGTAAAAACTGTTCCAAAAGTAAG
>NZ_WFKJ01000138.1 GCF_009208075.1 Poseidonibacter ostreae
TCGCACGTTCGAATCGTGCTGGGAGTACCATTTTTTTAATCTTTTTAGAAAAAAAGATAATGCGGATGTGGTGAAATTGGTATACACGCTAGACTTAGGATCTAGTGCTTTACGGCGTGAAGGTTCAAGTCCTTTCATCCGCACCATTTATACTTAAAGTATCTTCAGTCAAATGAATTTATACTTTTGCGGGAATAGCTCAGTTGGCTAGAGCCTCTGCCTTCCAAGCAGATTGTCGCGAGTTCGAGTCTCGTTTCCCGCTCCATTTAAAAAGCCTTGAATAAGAAGTTTTCAAAACTTTTGATTCAAGGCTTTTTATTTTTATACTACAAAATGCTTCCATAGCTCAGCTGGATAGAGCAACGCCCTTCTAAGGCGTAGG
>NZ_WFKJ01000139.1 GCF_009208075.1 Poseidonibacter ostreae
TTATAAGAAAATGGAGGAGCTAGTCGGACTCGAACCAACGCATACCGGATTTGCAATCCGGGGCATTACCAGCTTTGCTATAGCTCCAATGTTTGAAGAATCATTTTAATATTGAAAAGAAAATGATTTGTAAAAAATAAAAGTGGCAGAGAGCAAGGGATTCGAACCCTCGGAGGCGTGAACCTCGCCGGTTTTCAAAACCGGTCCATTCGACCAACTCTGGCAACTCTCTACTTTTATATATTAGTGGTGCGAATGGTCGGAATCGAACCGACACTCCGAAACCGGAATTGGATTTTAAGTCCAACGCGTCTACCTATTCCGCCACACTCGCACATTTTTTATTGGTAGAATCTAAGATGTTATTCTTAAATTGGAGTGG
>NZ_WFKJ01000014.1 GCF_009208075.1 Poseidonibacter ostreae
GTAATATTTGGAACTCTTATTAAGTTTCATTTAGAGAAAATAAATTGTTCCAGTTTTGTTCCAGCTTTAGCAAAGATAAACAAAGTCTTTGCTTTTTAGAATTGTTAGTAAGTTGCTTTTTAAGGTGTTTTGTATTTATTTGCTAATTATCAAGTAGAATTTACAATTATTATTCCAAAAGCATAGATAAAAACCACTTCATATTGTATTTAATCAATTTTAGATATAATCTCAAAAATATAGATAACTCAATCAATTAACTAGGATAATTATGTCGAAACAATTATTACAAAAACAAGCTGATACGATTAGATTTTTAGCAGCAGATATGGTACAAGCAGCAAACTCAGGACACCCAGGTGCACCTATGGGTCTTGCAGATATTGCAACAGTTTTAAGTAAGCACTTAAATGTAAACCCAGCAAATGAAAAATGGTTAAACAGAGATAGATTAGTATTCTCAGGTGGTCACGCAACTGGTTTAGTTTACTCATTATTACATTTATGGGGATTTAATGTTGCTTTAAATGATTTAAAAAACTTTAGACAAACAAACTCAAAAACTCCAGGTCATCCAGAATTCGGACATACTCATGGTATTGAAATTACAACAGGACCATTAGGACAAGGTATTGCAAATGCAGTAGGTTTTGCATCAGCTGCAAAATATGCACAAAATACTTTAGGTACTGATGTTATTAATCATAAAGTTTACTGTTTATGTGGTGATGGAGATTTACAAGAAGGTATCTCTTATGAAGCAACTGCAACAGCAGGACACTTAAAGTTAGACAACTTAGTAATTATTTATGATTCAAACTCAATTACAATTGAAGGTGATACTTCTTTAGCATGGAGCGAGAATGTTAAGAAAAGATTCCAAGGTATTGATTTTGAAGTAATTGAAATAGATGGTCATAACTTCGATCAAATTGAAAAAGCATTTGTTCAAGCAAAGGCTGCCACAAAACCTGTAATGATTATTGCAAAAACTGCAATTGGAAAAGGTTCTGTTTCTATGGAAGGTTCACATCATGCACATGGTGCTCCTTTAGGTGAAGAAGATATTGCAGCATCTAAGAAAAAAGCTGGATTTAACCCAGATGAAAAATTCATCGTACCTGCTGATGTTAAAGGTGCTTTTGATAAATTAATAGTTGGATCTGTTGCTGAAAATGAATGGAATGATTCATTAAGTGCAGAAGCTAAGAAAACAATTGAAGAGTTACAAAATCCTAATTATGATGCAGTTGAATATCCAACTTTTGAAGCTGATACAAAAGTAGCTACAAGAGATTCAAATCATAAAATCTTAAATGCAATTGCAGCAGCAGTTCCAGGATTTTTAGGTGGATCTGCAGATTTAGGACCTTCTAATAAAACTGAACTAAAAGGTGAAGGTGATTTTCCAAATGGAAGAAACATTCACTTTGGTATTAAAGAACATGCAATGGCAGCGATTGCAAATGCAATGAATCTTTATGGTTTATATAGAGTTTATTCTGCAACTTTCTTTGTATTCTCTGATTACTTAAAACCAAGTGCAAGGATTGCAGCCTTAGCTTCTATTCCTCAACACTTCGTATGGACTCATGATTCTATTGGTGTAGGTGAAGATGGACCAACTCACCAACCAATAGAGCAATTATCTCAATTTAGAGCTTTACCAAATTTCTATACATTCAGACCAGCAGATGCTACTGAAAATGTTGAGTCTTGGAAAACTGCTTTAAAAATGAATGCACCAACTGCATTTGTTTGTTCAAGACAAGGTCTTACAGTTTTAAAAGATAAAAAAGAGTTTGGTGAAGTTTCAAATGGAGCTTACTTACTTAAAAAAAGAGAAAATGCAAACATTACAATCATGGCTTCAGGAAGTGAATTAATGTTAGCATTACAAACATCTTGTGCCTTAGAAGAAGAAGGGATTATTGCAAACGTTGTTTCTGTTCCTTGTTTTGATTTATTTTTAGAGCAAGAGCAATCTTATATTGATCAAGTAATTGATGTGAATACTCAAGTATTTGCTGTTGAAGCTGCTCGTGGATTAGAATACTATAGATTTGCAGACAAGGTTTATGGAATGGATACATTTGGAGCAAGTGGACCTGCAAATGATTTATTTGACGAATTTGGATTTACAATTCCTAAGTTAAAAGCTAAAATAGTAGCTGACTTTAAAAAATAACACACAAACTTCAAATATAAATAGATGGTAAAACCATCTATTTATTCTCACTCTTTTTTCGCAAAATCATCATTTTTATTTACCTTTAAAAAAACTCCCATATAATATACAAAAAATATAGGAGAAACTATGCCAATAGGATTTATAGGTTTAGGAAACTTAGGAACTGCAGTTGCAACAAGATTAAAAGAAGTAGGTGAGACGGTTCTTACTTATAATAGAACAAAAGAAAAAGCTCTTGCAAAAGGTTTTGATGTTGTTGATACTCCAAAAGATTTACTTTCAAAATGTGATGTAATATTTTTATGTCTTTTTGATTCTCCTGCTGTTGATAATATTTTACATATGGAAGATGGACTTTTATGTGAAGAATTAAAAGGTAAAACTATTATTGATTTAAGTACTCACCACTTTAATGATGTTTTGGAAGTTCACAAAATTATGGAAGAGTTTGAAGTTAAATATCTTGAAAATCCAGTATTTGGAAGCGTTGCTCCAGCACTTGCAGGTGTATTAACATTAGTATCATCTGGGAAAAAAGAAGTTTATGAGGAAGTTAAACCTCTTTTAGAAAAGATTGGAAAAGAGATTTTCTTTCTTGAAAAACAAGGAAGTGCAACTAAAATGAAGTTAATCAATAACTTGTGTTTAGGTTCATTTATGGCAACAATTGCTGAGTGTACTTCACTTGCAGAAGATTGTGAAATACCAAAAGAAAAAGCTTTAGATATTTTAGGAGTTGGTGGTGGGACTTCACTTGTTTTAAATGCTAAAAAACAAAAGCTAATTACTGAAGATTTCTCAGCACATTTCTCTAATGATGCAATAAATAAAGATTTACATTGTTTACAAGATTTAGCATACTCTATGAAAAAACCACTTTATTCAGCAGCAATGCCAAAAGAGTTATTCTCTAAAATGAAAATGATGGGTAAGGGTGAAGAAGATTTTTCTTCAATTTATCAGTTATTTAAAAACTCTTAAAATTCTTAAAAATAACAAGTGCTTTAATGCACTTGTTTGTATAAAATCACTTTAAATCACTTTTTTAATATTGTATCAATTATCACAAAAGGTGAAGTTTGATTAATCATTGCTAACTCTTTTAGCGATTTATCTGCTTCAACAATTAAACCAGCTGCTTCAAGTTTTGTTTTTGCAATATCATAAGAATCTACAAATAAAACAGCAGTCTTTTCAATAGGATTTCCTAAAACAGAATTAATAAGTATTCTTTTTACATTTGGACCAGTAGGGGCATTTAAGATAAAACCTAAAGATACAGCAGAGATTATTCCAGCAGAAATATAAAATATTTTTTTCGTAAAATATTTCTTCATTGCTTTCCAGTTAAAAAAGACATGAGCAAAGATTATTGCTACAAAAGCTAATCCTAAAATCTCATGTAATTCTTTTGTGTAATTGTCAAGAATATGAAAGTACATTAATACTCCTGTTGTTCCCATAACAATAAAAGCAAAAGTTGTAAGTGATGTTGCAAGTGTTTTAAACATTTTTATTCCTTAATAATATGTGAAATTATACATAATCAATATTAATCAAATATGAACATTTTTGTTTTCATTTTAAAGTTTATGAAAAGAATGTATAATACATTTTTTTAAAGGAAGCAAATGCTAAAAGGAATTATAACTTTATTAATTTTTCAATTTTTAGGAGAGTGTATTGCCATACTGTTCTCATTATTAGTACCAGGTCCTGTAATTGGAATGATACTATTACTAATATTTTTAATTATAAGAAAAAGTAGTTTTAAAAGTTTGGATAACTCTGTTGGAGTTTTATTAAGATATTTACCTCTTTTATTTATTCCAGCAGCCATGGGAATAATCACTCAAATGGATTTAATAAGTAAAGAATTTTGGGCAATACTTATAGCACTTGTTGCAGGAACTTTAATTGCTTTAGCATTTAGCGCAAAACTTATGGATTATTTAACTTCAAAACAGGAGAAAAAATCATGAATTTTGAAGCCTTAAATGATTATATATCAAATACTCCTTTAACATGGTTAATTCTAACTTTACTAGCTTATAAAATTGGAATTATAATATATGAGAAGTTTAATAAGCATACTTTACTTCAACCTATAATTATCTCTTATATAATTCTTTTATCACTAGTTTTATTTACAAATACTTCTTTTGAAGAGTATTTTAAAAGTGTAGAAATTATTCACTTCTTTTTAGGACCTGCAACTGTAGCACTTGCTCTTCCTTTATATAATAATCTAAAATATATAAAACAGTTACTATTACCAATAGTCTTAACATTAATAGTTGCTGGAATTTTTTCTGTTTTAATTGCAGTTTTATTATTATGGATTTTTGGAGCTTCAACTGTAACTATTTTATCAATGACAACAAAATCAATAACAGCACCAATTGCAATAATTACTTCAGAGCAAATTGGAGCAATTCCATCTTTAGCAATAGGTTTTGTCATAATCACTGGAATAATTGGAGCTTTATTTGGAAGTATAGTTTTTAAAATAGTAAAAATTAAATACGAAACATCAAAAGGTTTTGCCTTAGGTTTGGTATCTCATGGAATTGGAACAGCAAGAGCTATTGAAATTAGTGAAAAAGCAGCAGCATTTGCAGCCCTTGCAATGGGACTTAGTGGTATTATGACAGCTGTATTTTTACCTTTAATTATAGAGTTCTTAAAAGATTTTATCTCTTTTTAGTATCTCTTCTATTGCTAAAACAATATTTTTACATTTGTCGATATCTGTAGCATCTAGATGAGGTAGGGCAAATTGTTCTATATCATTATCAAAATATTTTCCATTTGCATTAGAGAATTCATCACTTAAAGAAGCACGAACTAAAATATCTGCTCCAATATTTATATCAACTCCTTGTGCTCCATAAGCATCTTTTACCATTTTACTTCCTAGAAAAGATTTTGGATTAACAGCAACCATAACTAATCCTTCAATCTCATTTTTAAAAGCAAGATATGAAGACCACATAGTAAGTGCTAATTTACTTTGAGCATAAGCATGAGAATCTTCTAAAAGTATTTCACCTCTTAGTGCTTCTTCTTGAACAGGTGCTTGAGCAGCTGATGATAGATTTACAACTCTTGATGAACTATGAAGTAATGGCATAAGAGCTTTAGTTAATAAATATGGTGCTATTGTATTTACTACAAATCTTACATCAAGACCGTCTTTTGTAACTTTGTCGTTTGTTTTATAGATACCTGCATTATTGATTAGAACATCAATTTTATTATTGTTTTTTGATATATCACTTGCAAGCTTTTTTACTTCACTTATATTTGATAAGTCTGCAAGATAAGTTTCAATAATACCTTCTTTATTGGACTCTAAAAGTCTTTGTTTTGAGTGTTCTAGTTTTGATGAGTTTCTTCCATGTATTAAAACTTTATGTCCAAGATCTAGTAGTTTTTGTGCTGTTAGTAATCCAATACCATCTGTTGAACCTGTAATTAAAATAGTTTTTTGCATGACCTTCCTTTTTATTTAAATTCTACTAGAATATTTTCTGCTAATTTATTTAGTGTTTTTTCTATATTAGCTTGATTAAATCGTAAGTTTAATGCTACATGATTAATCCCAATTGCTTCTAATGTTTTTAATTGCTCTAGAAGATACTTTGTTCCACATCTATATCCTAAATGTATTGGTTTTGGTTTTGCATCGTCATCATCAACTAAATCAATATATAAAGATTGTGAGATTGGTTTATTAACTCCATCTAACTCTTTTACTTGTGATCTACAAGTATCAATAAATTTTGCTTGATAAATTGGATCTCTTGGATATGTTATCCAACCTTGTCCATTTTGTGCTAGCCATTTTGAGTCTTGTTGTGATGCTCCTGTTATTAACATAGGTACTTTATTTACTGTTGGTTTTGGTAACATATCAATTCCACCATATAAATTTCCAAAACTATTATCTAAGCTTGGATAATTTTCCCAAACTTCTTTTATATATTTAAAGCTTTCTCTAAAAATCTCACCTCTATTTGCATAGTCTTTATTTAAAGCAGGATATTCTTCAGGTCTATCACCAGAGGCAACACCAAGTATTAGTCTTCCATTTGATAAAACATCAATACTCGCTGCTGCCTTAGCAATATGAGCAGGATGACGAAGAGGTAAAATGACACTACCAACTCCAAGTGTTATTTTCGAAGTCTTTGCTGCAAGGAAGCCAAGATAAGTAAATGGATCAAACATTTGTCCTCCATCACCAAAAGAGGGTACATTAAAAGGTATATCTCTTAACCAAATACTTGAAAATCCAAGTTGTTCTGCTAATAAAATACGTTCAAGTTGATTATTCATACTAGGGATTGCAGTGTTTGAATAATTTTCTAAAGGTACAACTAATCCAAGGCTTAATTTATTTACTTTAAATGTAGAATTATATCCCTTGTTAATTGTCTCAAACTCTTCAATATAAGTACTCATTTTTTTCTCCTTAAACTAGCTATTTATTTTAATTAAACCATTGTGTTACAGTATTTACGCTTTGTCTTACTTTTTCTCTTGAAGGTTCAGTTTTTCTATATCCAAAAGGAACCATAACAGATGCACCAAACTCTTCTGTATCAATGTTTAATTCATTCTTTAAAAACTCTTCTGTCTTTTTAGCATCAAAGCCTTCTGTTGGACAAGAATCAATTCCCATATATGCTGCACCTGTCATCATATTCGCTAAAGCAATATAGTTTTGCTTAGTAGCCCAATCAAATAAATATCTATCATCTTTTAGTAAATCAAAATCAACTTTTTGAAATTGTTCATAAAAACCTGAATACATTTTTTGAACATCTTCAGGTAATTGCTTAACGTCTTTCATCATATGAGTAATATAATCACTATTATATATCATACCTTTTTTCTTTCTTGCTAGAATAATTACAAAGTGACTAGCAGTTGGAAGCGTACCTTGAGCTCCCCAAGAAAATTCTTTTAATTTTTCTCTCAAATCTTCATTTTGAATTACTACAAACTTCCATGGCTCAAAACCAAAAGAACTAGGACTTAGTGTTCCAATTTCTAATACTGTAATTTTTGTAAGTAATGAATTGTAGACTCTTTAAACTTAAATATCTCTTACAGTAATTTATGTAAGTATTAAGAAAAAAGAAATTACATTAATATATCAAGATATCTTGATATATTAATGTAAATATGATATACTTTTAAAAATCAAAGGAAAATCAATGGATATTTTTTTAAAAACAGTAAGTGCTTTAAATGATGAAACAAGAATCAAACTATTAAAATTTATAGATATTCATGGAAAGTGCTGTGTATGTGATTTAGAAAACTCTTTTGAAATGATTCAATCTAGACTATCTAGACATTTGAAGATTTTAAAAGAAGCAGGATTTTTAAAAGTTGAGCGAGAAGGAAGATGGGCTTATTATTCTATTAGAACTCCACTTGATGAGTTTAGAATTTCTGCAATTAAAGAGATAAATACTTTAGATATTGATTTACCAAATTTAAAAAAGGCTTGTAATTAAAATGACTGATACACTTTTTGTATATGGAACGCTAATGCCAAACTGTCCAAATGGACATGTTTTGGAAAATATTGTAGGAAAGTTTGTACCTGCAACTGTAAAAGGTAACCTAAAAGATGCAGGTTGGTCTGCTTCTATGGGGTACCCAGGTATTAAATTAAACGAAGATGGAAGTGGAGATACTATTCATGGATTTTTGTTTTATTCAAATAACTTAATTAACCATTGGGATAATTTAGATGAGTTTGAAGGAAATGAGTTTGAACGTCAAGAAGTTACAGTTGAAAGATATGATGAATTAGATGTAGATACCTTTATTTATGTTCTTAAGGCAAGTGAATCTGAAATAAAAGAAGATGAATTATGATACTTAGTTCACTTATATTTCTTGTAACTCTTATTTTTGTAATCTGGCAACCAAAAGATTTACAAATAGGAACTACTGCTGTTATTGGAGCAATTGTTGCTTTAGTTTTAGGTGTAGTAAGTTTTTCAGATGTTCTAATAGTTACTGATATTGTATGGGACGCAACACTTTCTTTTATTGGAATTATAATTTTATCTATGGTTTTAGATGAGATTGGATTCTTTGAATGGTGTGCTTTAAAAATGGCAAAGTTTTCAAATGGAAGTGGAAAGAAGATGTTTATTTATTCTATTTTATTGGGTGCTTTTGTATCTGCACTTTTTGCAAATGATGGAGCGGCACTTATTTTAACTCCTATCTTACTTGCAAAAATGAGAATATTAAAACTAAATATGAAATCAATCATTGCTTTTTTACTTGCAGGTGGATTTATCTCTGATAGTGCATCATTACCTTTAGTATTTTCAAACCTTACTAATATTGTAACTGCAAACTATTTTGATATAGGCTTTTCTGAGTATATTTCAAATATGTTAATTCCATATATTGTGAGTGTATTTATATCTATTGTTTTCTTATGGATTCTATTACGAAAAGATATTCCTAAAACTGTGGATATCTCACTTTTAAAAGAGCCATCAAGTGTAATTAAAAATCATACTTTATTTAAATTATCTTGGGCTTTTTTAGCACTTTTAATCGTAGGATATTTTATTGGTGATGCTTATGATTTACCAGTTGCAGTATTTGCCCTTGGTGGTGGAGTAATATTTTTAATCATTGCAACTATGTTTAAAACAGTTGAGCCTGTTCGTATTATAAAAGAAGCACCTTGGCAAGTTGTATGGTTTAGTATTGGACTATATATAGTTGTATATGGTTTAAAAAATGCAGGTCTTACTGATTATCTAGCTTTAATTTTACAAGATTTAAGCACTCGTAGTGATACTGTTGCAATTGTAGGAACTGGATTTATAGCAGCATTTTTATCTGCAATTATGAATAATATGCCAACAGTTATGATTATGGATATAGCACTTCAAGATATTCCAAATCAAGCTTTAGCTTATGCAAATATTATTGGTTGTAACTTAGGACCTAAAATGACACCATTTGGTTCATTAGCTACTTTACTTTGGTTACATGTATTAGCAAAAAAAGGTGTAAATATTTCATTTGCACAATATAGTAAATTTGGTCTAATAATTACACCACCAGTTTTACTAGTAGTATTATTATCACTAGCGTGGTTGTAAGAAAATAAATTAATCTAAAATAAAAAAGGATAAAAAATGCAAAATAAATCAGACAAAAAGGTTTTAATTTTATGTACAGGAAACTCTTGCAGAAGTATAATAGCTGAAGCACTTATAAATGCAAAGTTAGATCGTATAAGTTCAGATTCATCAGGGGTGAAAGCTAGTGGTAGAGTTAATCCAAATGCAAAGAAATTACTAGAGCAAAAAGGTATATGGAAAGAAGAATATCACTCAAAAGTGATTGATGAGGTAATTGAAAATACTTATGATTTAGTAGTTACTGTTTGTGATAATGCACATGAAACTTGTCCAATGTTCCCAAATGCAACTAAAGTAATTCATGTAAGTTTTGAAGATCCAGATGGAAAAGGTTTTGAAGCATTTGAAGATACATATAAAGAAATAGAAGAGCTTTTACTTCCAAAAGTTGTAGAGGCTTTAAAATAATAAAAAGGCAAAAAATGAAATCTTTTATATATATACTTTTACTTCTATCTTTTAATTTATATGCCAATGTGTATAAATTAAAAGTTGTTAATGTGACTTCAAACATAGATTGTTATATTGGAGATTTGAACCCTCCAACAAAAGAAAACAAAGGATTTGTATCAAATGTTTGTACAGTTGATATTGGAGATTCTATAGTAGTAATTGATGCAGGTCCTACATATGTTTTTGCAAAAGAGTTAAATGAGTTAATAAAAAAGAAGTATGCAAAAGATGTATCTTATGTAATAGTTACAAATTTTCATGATGATAGGTATACTGGAGCTTCTTTTTATAAAGAAAAGAATATTCCTATTATTGCTCATAAAACTATTGTGCAAGAGCTAAAAGAAAACCCTGATAAGTTTAATAGAATTCCAAAAATTACTTCAAAAGAAGAGTATTCAAAATCAAAAGTTGTAGAAGCTGATATTTTTACTAATGATAAGTATGTAATCAAAGGTAAAAAATTTAATATTGAGGTATTAAAATTAAGCCAAGGTGCAAATAGTGTTTCAGATATTGCGGTTTATATTCCAAAAGAAGAGTTTATTTTTACTGGAAATATAGTATTTAATGGAAGAATGATTAAATATGCAAAATATTCAAATATAAATGAATGGATAAAAGCCTTAGAAAAACTTGAAAAAATGAATGTTAAGTATGTGATGGGTGGACATGGAAAAGAGTTTGATAAAACTTCTTATAAGCCAACATTAGAATACTTAAGAGTTTTAAAACAAAGTGTAACAAAAGCTTACGATGATGAGGTTGATGTAGAGGATATTTATAATTATGTAGATGATAAAAAATTTTCATATTATGATCACTATAAAACTATAGCTCCTTTGAATGCAAAAACTTTATACGATCAATTAGAGTGGGAATAAAAAAGGATACTTATGTGGAAAGATTTTGTTGATTATTTAACTTATGAACTTTGGAGTTTAGAAGGTCATTTAGGTGAAGCTATAAACTTTTTTATTTATGATACGATAAAGATATTTTTTCTTTTAATTGTAATTATTTATATTGTAAGCTTTTTAAGAAGTTTTTTCCCTGTAGAAAAGGTAAGAGATTATTTAAGTGGAAAACATAAGTTAATAGGTCATATTTCAGCAGCTTTTTTTGGAATGCTAACACCTTTTTGTTCATGTTCTGCAATACCTTTATTTTTAGGTTTCTTGCAAGCTAGGATTCCTTTGGGAGTTACTTTTTCATATTTAATCTCTGCACCACTTAGTGATGCAGTTGTAATTGCCTTACTATTTTCACTTTTTGGATGGAAGATAACACTGCTTTATATTTCTTGTGCTTTACTTATTGCAATAGTTGCAGGCTTAGTAATTGGAAGTATGAACTTAGAGAAAGAAGTATTAATTGAAGTTAAACCTGCATCTTGTTGTAATTCCCAAGAAGAAGGAAGTACTTTTAAAGCAAGAGTAAAAGAAGCTTGGGAAGCTACACTTGACATCTTTAAAAAAATATATCCTTATGTAATAGTTGGTATTGCAATTGGCGCTTTTATACATGGATATGTTCCAGCAGAGACTATTGCAAAATATGCAGGTGGTAACTCTTGGTATGCTCCAATTCTAGGAGTTGCTATGGGAATTCCAATGTATTCAAGTGCTGCAGGTATGATTCCACTTATTGAAGTTTTAACTTCAAAAGGAATGCTGCTTGGAACTGCATTATCATTTATGATGGCTGTTGTTGCTCTTAGTCTTCCTGAAGCTATGATTTTAAAAAGAGTAATGTCTCTTAAACTTATCTCAATATTCTTTGGGATTGTTGGAAGTGCAATACTTTTAGTTGGATATATATTTAACGCGATTTTATAAAAATAATAGGAGAAAGAAATGAAAATAGAAATTTTAGGAACAGGTTGTGCAAAATGTAAAGCCTTAGAAGAAAATGTAAAAAAAGCAGTTGCAGAAGCTGGTATTTTTGCTCAGGTTGAAAAAGTGGAAGATATTGTTAAAATTATGGATTATGGTGTAATGAATACTCCAGGACTTGTAATAAATGGTGAAGTTAAATCTACTGGAAAACTTTTAAATTCTGAAGAAATAAAAGTATATTTTTAAAAAATAAAGTACTATATATATGATTTTTAGGTCATTTATTATAATATGAAATAATTAATAACTATTTTTAGAAATCATTAAAATAATAATAAATTTAATGATAATTAGAAGGAATCATAATGTTTAGTTTTGGAAAAACAGAAGAAGAATCAGCACGTCTTATTGCAATGGAAGAAAATTATGCAATTATATCATTTAAGCCAAATGGAACAATAATACATGCAAATGATAATTTCTTAAATGTATTAGGTTATAAGCTAAATGAAACAGTTGGTAATCATCATAGTATGTTTTGTGATAAAGCATATGCAAGCAGTGAAGAATATAAAAAGTTTTGGGAAAGTTTAGCTAATGGAATATCTCAAATAAATGAATTTGAAAGATTTACAAAAGACGGTACTTCTGTTTGGATTCAAGCTTCATATACTCCTGTAAAAAATAGTAAGGGAAAAGTAATTCGTGTTGTTAAGTTTGCTCAAGATATTACAGATGCAAAAAAAGTAATAAATAGTGCAAATCAAGCGATTGATTTAGCAAAAACAGGTATTATGAAACAAACTATACTTGAATCTACTCAAAATGAAGGAATTGAAAGCCTTAAAAATGGCATCAATGATTTATTTAATATTGTATCTACAAAAGTTGATGGAGATTTAAATAAAATATCTGAAGCTTTAGAAGCATTCCAAAACCTGAACTTTGAATATAGATTAAATGGAAAGTTAGGAGAGACATCGGAAGGTTTAAATAGTCTTGCTAATGTAATAAATGATATGTTAGTAGAGAACAAAGCTAATGGATTAACTCTTGATCAAGGTTCAGACTTACTTTTAGCTAATGTTGATAAATTAAATCAAAGTTCAAATGAAGCAGCTGCAAGTTTAGAAGAAACAGCAGCTGCACTAGAAGAAGTAACTTCAACTGTAAGAAATAATACTGAAAATGTAACAAAAGTGGCTAATAATTCAAATACTGTTATTAACTCAGCAAACCAAGGTGAAAAACTTGCAAACCAAACAACAGTTGCAATGGATGAAATAAATGTTCAAGTAAACTCAATAAATGAAGCAATTAGTGTGATTGATCAAATAGCCTTTCAAACAAATATATTAAGTTTAAATGCGGCAGTAGAAGCAGCAACAGCAGGTGAAGCTGGAAAAGGATTTGCTGTTGTTGCTCAAGAGGTAAGAAATTTAGCTTCTAGAAGTGCTGAAGCTGCAAAAGAGATAAAAGATATAGTAGAAAATGCTAGATCAAAAGCAGATGAAGGTAAAAAAATAGCTGGAAATATGATAGAAGGATATATAGAGTTAAATAAGAATATTGAAGAAACTACAAACTTAATTGCAGATATTGAAATGTCAAGTAGTCAGCAATTAAAAGGGATAGAACAAATAAATACGGCAGTAACTCAACTTGATCAGCAAACTCAACAAAATGCTGTTATTGCTTCAGAAACAAAGAATATAGCAGAAATAACAGATAAAATTGCAAAACTTATTGTTTCTAATGCAAATGAAAAAGAGTTCATTGGAAAGAATAAAGTAACAGTAAAAGATATGGGTCTAGAAATTTAATAAAAAGAACACATTTGAACGAAAATAGATTAGGGCAAGTATATGCCGTTTTAGCATTTTTATTTTGGGGGGCTATTGCTCCAATTTATTTTAAACAAGTATCAAGTGTAGAGCCCTTAGAAGTTTTAATACATAGAATATTTTGGTCTTTTATAATTTTAATACCACTACTTTTTATTACAAAACAAGTTGATATTTTTAAAATTATAATAAAAGATGTTAAGAAATTAAAATACCTTGCTTTTTCTACATTTTTTATCTCCCTTAACTGGCTTGTATTTATTTGGGCTGTTACAAATGAAAGAATCATGGAAACTGCATTTGGATACTATATAAACCCTCTTGTTAGTGTGTTTTTAGGATATGTATTTTTTGGTGAGAGAATGACAAGATATCAAAATTTTGCTATTTTAATAGCTTTTTTAGCAGTTTTATATCAATTAATATCTTTAGGTTCTCTACCTCTAGTCTCTCTTACTTTAGCACTTAGTTTTGCTTTTTATGGAATGATAAGAAAGAAAATAAATGTAGGTTCTATTGTAGGACTATTTATAGAAACATTAATATTAATGCCTTTTGCATTATTGGGTATATATTATTTAATGATAAATGATAAAATCTCTTTTCTTAACTCAAGTGAATATATAAATATAATGTTAAGCTTAGGTGGAATTATTACAATTACTCCTCTTTTATTATTTAATGGAGCAGCTACTAGAATGAAACTATCTACCTTAGGTTTCTTTCAATATCTAGGACCTACTTGTGCTTTTTTACTTGCAATTTTTATTTATAAGGAAGAGTTTAATAGTGATAAGTTAATTACCTTTTCTCTTATATGGCTGGCCTTAGTTATATTTTCATTAGATTCTTTAAACACAAAGAATAAAAATAAAAAAAGTAAAGAGTCCAACTCTTGACTTTTTAATTAAATTTATCTATACTTTCAAAAGTAAAGAGTTAAACTCTTAACTTTAAGGAATAAAAATGAAAGTTATTGAAGATAAAAAATACTATAAAATGAGTGAACTAGTTGAAATATCAACTTTGAGTAATCACACAATCTCTTTTTATTATAAAAAGGGATTATTACCAAATACTTTAAGTACTTCAAAAAATATGAAATACTATCCAGAAATCACAATAACAGTTTTAAATTTAATTAAATACTTTAAAGATAATCTTAATTTTTCTCTTGATTATATCAAAGAGCTTTTTGATTATTATAATATTAATTTTAATGATAGAGCAGATTTAATTTTGCAATCAATTCAAATGATTTCAAGTGAGATAAAAAATCCAATATCAAAAAAAGATTTATTAGATTTAAATTTACAAGAGGCGATTAAACTAGATTTAGTTGATAATAAAGATATATATTTTAAAACTGAAGTTGAAGTTTTGAAAACATTTAGCGAGCTTTTAAAATATGATATCTCAATTGATTTAATAAATGAATATGTAAGTACAAGTAAAAAACTAGCAAGCTTAGAGAGAAAACTAAGTACAAAAGTTTTAGAAAAAACTGGCGTGCTTCCAGAAATTTTGGTACTTGATATTTTGAACTCATTTAAGCCATTTATCTTCAATCGTCATACAATTGAAGAGTTTAAGAAGGATATGTAATGAAAAAGTTAAAAGATAATTTAAATAATATTTTATTGATAAAATTTGCATTTTTATTTGTTGTATTTTGTAATGCTTTAGTTGATGTTTCGCATAAGGTTTTATTACAAAATATAGCGTTTAAAGTTTTTGATGGAAGTGAGCAAGTTATTTGGATATCTATAATAAATGCAATGATTATAATACCATTTTTACTTCTATTTACTCTTAGTGGTTATTTATCAGATAAGTATAATAAAAAAGATATTTTAGTTTATGGTGCTGTATCTTCTTTTGCTTTATCAGTTTTAATGATAATAGCTTACTTTAGTGGTAACTTTTACTTTGCAATGATATCTTTAGTTTTATTAGCAGTTCAAAGTGCAATATATTCACCTGCAAAGTTTGGATTAATAATAGATATTTATGGAAAAAAGAATCTAGCTCGAGGTAATTCATCACTTCAATCTATATCTATTATTGCAATTTTATTTGCAATAGGAGTAGCTTCATATATTTTTGAAAGCTTTTATATCTCAAATGATTTAGGTGCATTAAATACCAAAGAAGAGTTACTAACTGCAATATTACCTTTGACTTACTATATCTTGCCTATAGCTTTTTTAGAGATGATTGTTTCACTTTTTATTTTACGTAAATTAAAAACTTCATATAGAAAAAATGATACCTTAGCAATTAATAAAAAAGAGTGGTTTCAAGGTAAGCTTTTAATAAAAAATATCAAAACAATATCTTCAAATAATGTAATATTTTTATCTGTTATTGGCTTGTCAATCTTTTGGGGAATCTCACAAGGTTTAATGGCAGTATTTCCATCATTTGCAAAGCAGTATTTAGAAGTTACAAATGTATTTGTTATAAATGGAGTAATTGCGTGTTCGGGAATTGGAATTGCAATTGGAGCATTTATATATTCAAAGGTTTCTAAAAACTATATAGAAATAGGAACAATTCCAATTGCTGCATTTGGGATGGCAATAATGGTTTACATTTCTACAATTGTACAAACTCCATTTTTTTTAGCAATGACATTTTTACTATTTGGTATTTTTGGTGGATTATTTGTAGTTCCTTTAAATGCTCTAATACAGTTTAATGCAAATAAAAAGATTTTAGGAACTGTATTAGCTGGAAATAATTGGTTCCATTCTTTATCTATGTTTCTTATGCTAAGTATTACAACTATAGTTTCTTTTTATAATCTTGACCCACTAAATACAATATATTTAATACTATTTATTACAATTTTAGGAGCAAGTTATACTGTATTAAAATTTCCTCAATCAATGATTTTACTATTTCTAAAAATGGTTGTTGGTTTAAAATATAAATTGGAAGTAAATGGAATTAAAAATATACCTTCAAGTGGTGGAGTTTTACTTTTAGGGAATCATGTTTCATGGATTGATTGGGCTGTTATTTTAATGAGTGTACCACGTGAAGTAAAGTTTGTAATGGAAAAATCAATTTATAACAAGTGGTATCTAAACTGGTTACTAAAAATGTTTAATGCTATTCCAATTTCAGGGGCTTCTAGTAAAAGTACAATGCAATTAGTTGCTAAAGAGTTAGATAAAGGAAATGTAGTTGTACTTTTTCCTGAGGGGAATATTACAAGAAATGGTCATTTAGGAGAATTCAAAAGAGGTTTTGAATTAATTTTAAAACAGACAAATTCGGATGTTAGAGTTGTCTCTTTTTATATTAGAGGTTTATGGGAATCAATGTTCTCAAGAGCTAATAAAAAATTAAAAAAATCATATAGAACAAATACAGTAACTGTATCTTTTTCAAAATCAATGAAAAAAGAAAAGGCAAATATTTCTCTTATTAAAAAAGAAGTATTAGCCTTATCTACAATATCATGGAAACAACATATTTCAAACTTAGGTACGATTAGTGAAACAATTTTTGATAAGTTAAAAGAAGTTTCAACTGAAATGATTATGGCAGATTCAACTGGTTTAGAATTAAGTGGTAATAAGTTTTTAACTGTATCTATACTATTTAAAAACTTATTAGAAAAAAAGGTAAAAGGGCAAAATATTGGTTTATTAATTCCCTCAACTTGTGCCGGAGCTTTTATAAATAATTCTATTTTAATGATGGGAAAAACTGCAGTTAATTTAAATTATACTTCTGAAGTAGAGTCTTTAAAGCAAGCTGTTAAAAAAGCAGAAGTAAAAACAATAGTTGCAAGTTTAAAGTTTGTAGAAAAACTAAAAAGTAAAGGAATTGATATCTCTTCTTTATTTGATTTAGTTGAAGTGATTTATCTTGAAGATTTGAAAAAAGAGATTACAAAATCAAGTGGATTACTTACTCTTTTAAGTGTAAAGTTTCTACCTAGTTTTATTTTAAAGTCAATACATTTAAAAAAGATTAAAAAAGATGATACTGTTTTAATTTTATTTTCATCAGGAAGTGAAGGGACGCCAAAAGGTATTGAGTTAAGTAGTGATAATGTTCTTGGAAATTCACAGCAAATTGCAAATGTTTTAAATGTAAATGATGAGGATATTTTTGTAGGTTCACTTCCTATTTTTCATGCCTTTGGAATAGTTGTTACTACATTTTTACCTTTAATTGAGGGAATTAAATGTGTTGCACATCCAGATCCAACTGATGGGTTAGGTTTAGGAAAGTTAATACATAAGTATAAAGCAACAATACTTACTGGAACATCTACATTCTTTAGACTTTATACTAAAAATCCTAAGGTTAATCCTTTGATGTTTGAAAGTTTAAGATTAACTGTTGCAGGTGCTGAAAAACTTAGATCTGATGTAAGATTAGAGTTTAAAAAGAAGTTTGGAAAAGATATTTTAGAAGGCTTTGGTACAACAGAAACAACACCAGTTACTTCTTGTAATTTACCTGATGTTTTAACACCTGATTATATAGTTCAAAAGGGAAATAAAGTAGGAACAGTAGGTATGGCATTACCTGGAACTTTTATCAAAATAGTTGACCCTGAAACTTTTGAAGAGTTGGAAACAAACGAAGAAGGAATGGTTTTAATCTCTGGTATTCAAGTTATGAAAGGATATTTAAAAGATGAGAAAAAAACACAAGAAGTTTTAAAGCAAATTGATGGACATACTTATTATATTACAGGGGATAAGGGAAAACTTGACCATGATGGGTTTTTAACTATTGTTGATAGATATTCACGCTTTGCAAAACTTGGTGGCGAGATGATTAGTCTAACAGCTGTTGAACAAAAAATCTCAAAACTAATAGATTTAGAAGAAGACTCACAAACTGATTTTATAGCAACTTCACTAGAAGATGAAAAAAAAGGGGAAAAGATTATTCTTCTGATTTCAAGTGTTGATGAAAGTTTTGTTAGTGAATTAAAAGAGAGAATAAATACTTCTTTTGAAAATAAACTAATGATACCAAGTTTAATTAAAATTGTTGAAGATATCCCAAAACTAGGAACAGGTAAGAAAGATTTTAAAGGGGCTAAAGAGTTAGCTAGAAAAGTTTAGAAAAAGTCAGATTATTCTGCTTTTTCTATTTTATCTTCTGTACACATTAAATCAATTATATCATCTTGGTTTCCACAGAAGTTACCATTTTTTTCTATCAATAATAAATCTTTTGCGTAACCTTTAATTGTATGTAGTTTTGCACTCTCAATTTCAATATTAAAATCATCAAAAATCTTTGCAATATAAGCAAAAAGACCTTTTTGATCTTTTGCTACTATACTCATAGAAGCTAAGTGTGCTGTATGATTACAATTAACTTTTATATTCTCTTTTTTTATAATTGGTGCTGCTGATTTTGTTGTTTTTGACATATCAAAAGAGCTTTTTATAACTTCCTCGATAAAAGGCAAATCTTCATCATCAACTTTTTCAGTAAAAGAGATATAGAATGCTTTTTTATTATCATATAGTTTGAAAATATTCATTGATGCAATATTTAAAAACTCCAATTTTCCTAAAAGGTATCCTAGGTTTAATGGTACATTTCTAATAATTCTAATAGTTAAATGTGTTGTATTCATGATTTTATAAATATAATTATTTACATCTTTTGCTTTAATCGCAATATCTAAAATATCTTCTGCTTTTAGTATTAAAAACATTTGATTTGATGAGATATACATGATTTTCTTTTTTACTAAGTTTGGTAACTCTTTGTATCTTTTTAAATTTTTTATAGTATTTTGCTTAGCAACTCTTCTTGCACTCTCATTTAGTAAATCTTCATTTTCAAAAGCTGGAAGAGTTTGAGTGTAAAGTTGTTTTAAAAGTGAAGCCATTGATGAGTTATAAATATTTTTTCCAACTGCTGAAATATCACAGTAAGTTACCACATATAACATCTTTAAAGCAAGTTCTGATTTTACTAAACCTACAAAATTTAAAATAGTTTTTTCAGAATAGATATCTTCATGTGTTGCAATATAAGACATCATATTGTGATATCTTACAAGTCTTGCTCCTATTTTTGTATGTTCTTCATCAAAGCCAAATGAAAGTCCCATTCCTTTAAATAGCTTCTCTCCCACAATGTGATGGTCAGTTGGTCTTCCTTTCCCAATATCATGAAATAGCGCTACTAGTTTTGTAATACTTTTTTGCTGTTTAGTTAAAGAATTAAATATCTCTTGGATATAAGGATCTTTAATTTCTTCTGCAAATTTTAATGTTGCAATTGAATGTACATCAACAGGATGTTGGTGATAACCATCAAATTGAGGTTGGTCAATTATCTTTTTTGTACTAGGTAAAATTGCTTCAAATAAACCTGCATTATAAATTAGTTTAATTACAGGATATAGTCGTTTTTTATAAAGCATTGCTTTTATATTTTTTTGTAGTTCTTTAGTTTGTGTTTTTGGTAGTTTTGTTTTACTTGCATAATATATATAAGATCTATCAAATCTTGTTACTTTTGCAGGAAGTTCTATTAACTCTTTTAAAAGAGTATTTAGTGTTACTTGTTTTGCATTAAAAGAAGTGTATAAAGTATTTTCTACTATGTATAAATTCTTTTTATATCTATGCTCTTTTAGTTTAGTTATATTTTCAGCTTTAAATATAACTCCTCTTGTAAACTTTTTAACCATAGTTGCTGTAAAACTATGGATAATGTGTAAGCATGTTAGAAGTTTTGCCATACATTGTCTATCTTTTGTATGTCGTGGAGTATTCTTAAAGCCTAATTTAGTACTTAGTTCTGGCAAAATATCAAAAGTTACTTGATCTTGCTTTTTTCTTGCAATATTATGTAAAGCATTTCTAACTTGAAAAATATACTCTAAAGATTGTCTATATTTCCTATATTCTTCTTCTGTGAACTCTGTACCTATTAAAGTTTTTGTATCTGTTGTTCCATATAAAATATTAGCAATCCAATACATCATATTAGACTCTCTAATTCCTCCAAATCCATCTTTAATATTTGGCTCCATTTTTAATGGATATTTTAAAAGTCTTTGTTTATGTTCTTCAAGTTTTTCTAATACAAACTCTTTTTGATTTGTTTTTCTAATTAAATTTAAAACGTTTTCATAGCCATACCAAAGATATTTTGAACCAAATATCATTCGTGATTCTAAAATTGAACTTTTTATAGTAATATCTTGCTCAACACTTAAAGCAACTTCTTTTAGTTCATGAACTCTAGAGCCTAGTTTCAAGCCACAATCCCATGCTAGAGTAATAAACTCTTCCATTATTTCTTTTAAGTTATAACCTTTTATATCTTCATATAAAATCATAATATCAATATCAGAATATATACAAAGTTGCTGTCTTCCATAAGATCCAAGTGCAATTAAAGAAATTGGAACAGAAGAACTCATTGGTTGATAAGAACCAAAGTTTTTTCTTAAAATATATTTATAAAGCAGAATTAAAAATTTGTCTGTATGCTTTGTATGTTTTACAAAAAAGTCTTTTCCACCAGTAGTTTCTAGTGTTGTATCAATAGAAGCTACATAGTTTTTAAAATAGTTTTTAAAAACTTTTGATATCTGAAAATCATTTGCGTTTTGAGATATTAATTCTTCAATTTGGATATTTAATTCAGTCATAATAACTCTTTATGTGTTTCTAGTTTTTTACGTAAAGTAATTCTATTTAATCCTAAATGTTTTGCAACTTGTACTTGGGATTTATATTTCTTTGTAGAAGCCTTAATTAAAGGTACTTCAAATAGATAAAGAAGATTTTTATATGCATTTTCTTCTCCTAAGTTTTCTCCTAAATATTTTTCTAAAAACATTAGTATTTCTTCTTCTCCAATTGTTTCAAAAAGATATGAAAAATAGATAGATTTTCTAAGTGAGTGCGTATTATTTGTAGTATTTGTAATTAGTTTTGATGAAGAAATCATTTGCATATCTAAAGTTTGAGATGCTTCAATAGAAAACTTATGTATTAAAGCTTTTGTATCTAAATCTCTTTTATATAAATCTGGTACTTCTAGATTTATTGAAAATATATCTTTTAGTTTTTGATTTAGCATATCATTATGAGATATCGCAATAATTCGAATACTATTTGTATTAATCCAGTTTAATAAAAGATCAATATTTGTAATCTCATCTATTTTATCAATAATAATTGCATCATCTTGTATATTAATTATTTCATCATGAATGTCTTGTTGTAATGATTTAGCATTATAGATTTTTGAACTAGGTAGTATATAAGAAGCAAGGGATTTTTTCCCAACACCTGGGCTACCAATAATTAGTGCATGGACATTAACTGCTTGTAATAACTTTGCTGAGTTTAATATTTCTTTAGAAATTTCATCTTGGGCTATATAATCTTGCATATTTTTTAACCTTATTTTATATAAAGTAATTATACAGTATATTTTTATATATTTTTTTTAAAATTGTTTACTTTATAATCAATTGTTTACTATATATGGTTAAAATACTTATATTTATAAGTGTTTTATACTTCCATTGACTTTATAAATTCTATTAATGTATGTATATTAATAGGTTTTTTTATATTTGCATGAACATTTAGATTTGATAGACTTTTCTGAAGTTCTATTTCACAAGAGCCAGTTGTACAAACAATTACAATATCTTTATCTTCTTCTCTTATTTTTTGTATCATTTCTATACCATTCATTATTGGCATTTGTATATCTGTAATAATAAGGTCTAGTTTTTTCTTTTTAAAAATCTCTTGACCTATTTTTCCATTAGGCGCAAAATAAAGGTTTTCGCAATAATCATTTAATATCTCACCAATCATTTGTGCAGTTATCTCTTCATCTTCAACGTATAAAATTGACTCAAGCATTACTCATCCTTTTTTAATTCACTTAAAATATTTTCTAAAAGTCTTATTGTTTCATTATTTAAAGAGTTTTTCCTAGAATCTTTTAAATCTTGAATAACTTCTATATTGATAATCCCTTCTAAAGAATCATATAAAGTTAAAAACCTTTGTTCTTTTATAAATTTAAAATTATCTAAATCATCAATTAAAGAAGTAATATGCTCTTTTAAAACTTCTTCTTTTACTATATCTTTTTTAATTAAAGGTACTACTTTCTCTTCAATCTCTTTTATAAATTCATTTAATCTATCAATTAAAAGGTTTAACGGAACACTTAAAAACTCAATTTTACTCTCTTCTATATCTACACATAAAGAATAAAGTTCTTCAACTTTTAGATTACCGCAACTTCCTTTTAACTTATGAATCATTGCTTTGAACTCTTTTGAATTAAAGGCTAATCCTTTTATCTTTGTATCAAAATTCTTATTACTTTTTACGAAAGATTGAAGAAGTAAAAAGGCTTCATTCTCTTCAAGGCTTAAATCTTTTAATAAACTATTTAAAGCTATAAACTTCAAATTAAGAGAATTTATAGTGCTTTTTTTCTCTTTCTTCTCTTTTTTTGTCAATTCAAAATATTTTGCAATCTCATTTAAAAGTTCAATATTATCAATAGGTTTTCTTATATGGTTATCCATTCCTGCATTTAAAGAGTTTTCTTTATCCTCTGGTAATACAGCAGCACTTACAGCAATTATTGGAATATCTATATCAAATTGTCTAATATATCTAGTTGCTTCATGACCATCTAATTTAGGCATTTGTATATCCATAAAAATAATATCATATTTACGAGTTTTTGCTAATTCTAAAGCTTCTTCTCCATCATTTGCTATATCAACATTAAACCCATATTTAGTAAGTAATCCATTAATTACAATTTGATTTACCTTACTATCTTCAGCAACTAAAGCATTTTTCTTCTCTTTTAGTACATTTAGTTCTTGATTTATTATAATTTCTTCTTCTTTTTTATTTTTATCTATTCTAAAATCAATAGTAAAATAAAATGTAGTACCTTGCCCTTGAACAGAATCAAACCAAATTTTACCACCCATAAGTTCAACTAAGTTTTTAGAGATACTTAATCCTAAACCCGTACCTTGGTATTTTTTAGTATTAGATAATTCACCTTGAGTAAAAGATTCAAAAATTATATTTGTTATCTCTTCACTCATTCCAATACCTGTATCTTCAATCATAAATTTTAGTTTAAGTAAATTTCTTCTTCTACTAAGTTCTCTAATTGATAGTTTTATATATCCCTTTTCTGTAAACTTTAAAGAGTTTCCAATAATGTTATTTAGTATTTGAGTAACTCGTAATTCATCTCCTATAATATTAGTAGGGATACCATTTTGTATAAAGAGTTTAAACTCTACATTTCTATGGTTTAAATTTACTTTGAACATATCTTTTATTGAATCAATCATTTTTTCTAGATTAAAAGGTCTATTAATAATATCAAATTTTCCTTCTTCAATTTTTGTAAAATCTAAAATATCATTAATTATATTTTTTAAACTTATAGAAGACTTCTTGATAATAGATAGATATCTTTCTTGTGATGCTGAGCAATCATCTTCTAGCATGATGTCTGTAATTCCCATAATACCAGATAGTGGAGTTCTAATCTCATGACTCATGTTTGCTAAGAAATCAGATTTTGATTTACTTGCTTTTATTAATTGTTCATGCATATTAATAAGTTCTCTTTGAGAAGATATCGCTTCTTCTTCTGCAACACTTGCTTCCTCATAAGCTGATTGTGCTTTTTCTTTTTCATAATTTGCTTTAAATAAACTATTTTTTATTTCCACTTGAGCATGTTCTAGTGCTTTATTTTTAGTACTTAATTCTTCAATTAGTTTTTTCTTTTCACTAATATCAATATTAATACCTATCATATTTATTGCATTTCCATTTTTGTCATAAGTGGCTTTTCCATATGCATCAATATATTTAATTCCACTTTTTGTATTTATCTTAAATTCTGTATCAAATATTGTATGATTTTCAAGTGCTTGAAATATCTCTTTTTCTGCTCTCTTTTTACAATCGGAACTTAAAGAATTTTTCCACAAATCATATCTATTAGTAGATGTATTAGGCTCAATTTCATATATTTCATACATCAAATCATTCCAAATTAAAATTTCATTTTTAATATCCCATTCCCAAACACCTAAACTAGCACTGTTTGTAGCTACATTTAATTTTTTATTTAATTGTTCAATTCTCTCTTTTTGTTTTTTATTAAAGAAATATTTCATATAAATAAGAGTAATTATAATTAAAGATATAAAAAAGATGAACCAAAGATATTTATAATCAACATTTACTTTATACTCTTTTATTTCATATTTATTATATATATCATCTATTTCTTTTTCTGTAAAAGTATCTAAAACTTTATTTATAATTGTTTCCATTTGTGGAAGGTTTTCATTTATTCCTATTGCAGATTCAAAAACAGTATTTGGAAGTAAAGCTGTAACTTTGAATTTATCAAAACCATATCTTGTTATATAATTATTTGAATTTGGCTCTATACTAGAGATATAAAAATTGTTATTTTTACTTACTTTTTCCATTGCTTTATCTAAATCGTTTTCAACTACAACGTTTAAATATGGATATGTTTTTCTTATTAACTCTTTATAAATTCCAAATCGTACTAAGATTGTTGCATCTTTTAATGCTATTGGATTTCCAACAAACTCTTGATTTAAATTACCAACAATTGAAAAAGGGTATGCCGAAAAGGTTTGAGAAGGTTTTATATTTTTAAATCTTTTTTGATTTTGTATAACAATTGATACAAAATCACATTTTTCTTCTTTAACTTTTTTATTTAAATCTTCATTTGAACTTACATCAATAGCTTTAAAATTAATCTCTAATTTATTAGAAATCTTTTTGAAAAGATCTCCTGTTACTCCTATTAGTTCCTTGTTTAAAACAGCAGATACAGGATAAGAGTTATATTGTGTACATACAGTAAAATCTTTTTTATTTTGTAAAAATAAAAACTCATCATTACTTAGATTATAGACCTTTCTTAAGTCTTCATTTCTATAAGACCATTTACTAAGAATCTTATTATGATCCTGAATACTTATAGTCTTTATTGCTTTTGAAAGTATTGATTGTAGTATTAAAGAATTTGATGCAACAGCAGGAACCCAATGTGTAAAGCCCTCTTTTAGATAGTGAGAAACTTTTAATCCTAAAATAGAATATTTATTTAGTAAATAACTATGCATTTCAAAAGAAATTGCAACATCCGCTTTATTATTTAAAACAGCTTGAAAAGCTTCTATTGGACTATTTACTTTTAGCGTATCTATACCTTTAAAATCTTTTAAATACTCGTCAACTACAATTATTTCTTTATAGTAAGCAACTTTTAAACCCTTTAAATCTTCCATAGAGTTTATTTGTCTTTTATCATTTTTCTTTGAAAAAATTGTAAAAGGATAGGTGAAAAATTTATCAATTTTTAAAAGGTTTTTTTGCTTTACAGCTTTGTCATTCATCATTCCAACAATATCAATTTCATTATTGGAAACTCTTTTATGAATATTAAACCAATTATCTTCTATATATTTAAATTTTACTCCAATTTTGTCTTCCAATAGTTTGTAAATTTCAGGAATAACTCCTTCAAATTTTCCATTAGGTGTTTTAATAAATAGTGGCTCAAATTTACTTGAATGGCCTACTGTAAGAGTAGGGTGCTCTTGAATCCATTGTTTTTCTTCTTCTGTAAAATTAATTTCTTCTTTAGGTTCTTCAACTACTTTATCTAGCATCCATTTATTATAAAGATATTGATATTTTTTAGTAGTTTTAAATTTAATTAAAGAGTCATTTAACCTTTTTTGTATATTTATCTTATCTTTTTGAATTCTAATTGCAAAATCAACTTGATGTATCTTCTCTCCAAAAGAGCTAATCTTATTCTCAAAAGCAAGTTGTTTTATAAGTTTTTCAAGTGGGTAGTCATTAAAAACAAAAACATCACCTTGTCCTGTAAATAAAGATAATAAACCTTCTTCTTTACTATCTACAAATCTTACTTTGTCTTTTTTTGGGTTTTTGAAAAGTGATACTGTAATATTATTTGTTTTTAAAATTAATCTGTGATTTTTAATTTCATCAAGGGAATTAATATCAAAATCAGTTCTTTTATAAGCTTTTATATGTAAAGAAGAAATAGGGTCTGTAAATATAGATACTTTTTTTCTTTTTTCACTTATTCCACTAGCAACAATTAAATCGCCTTCATTTGATAAATATGCTTCTTCAACATTTACATAATTTGGTTTTATTATATAATCAATTTCGTAGTTCGCATCTTTTGCAATTTCATTTAAAACTTCAACAGCAAACCCTGCTGGTTTACCATTTTTATCAATTGTAAAATATGGTAAGAAACTTGAGGGCATTAATGCTTTGATTTTATCAGCAGAAAGTAAATTACTTGTAAAAAGAAAAAAGAGTAATGCTAAAACCATATTTTTCATAAGCTCACCTTTAAGTTATCTTTTAATTATATACTTAAAAAGTAAAGAACTTATAAAAAATCTAGATTTTATTATTTTTTCCTATAATTATTTGTTTTTCTTCCCTGAAAAGTGAGTAAATGCTGTAAGTGATATTAAAATCAAAGAAATACCAGCAATTAAATAAAAGGCATTTATCATCTTGTCATAATCATTTAATGCAATTTTAAATACCACAATAAGTGCTTCAATTGATAAAGCAATAATAATTGTACTTAAAAATTTAGTCAATATCTTCGTTTCAACTTTTGAATTCTTTGAATAAGATTTGAAAAATACTTCTTGCTCTAGTATGGTTTTTGCTAAATCAAAAATGGCAATACTAAGAGTTAATGCAATTATTGGTTTAAATATCATTTCTAGAGATAAATCATTTTTTATAAATAAATAGTAGATAAAATCATATAATGAAAATACAATAGTAATTATTGCAAGTGCCATCATAGAAAAACCTGCAAAAATATAAAAACCTTTTGTTACTGCATGAAAAGGTTTATTTAATTCAAGTAAATTTAGCTTTTCAAGTAGGATATCAATCCTAAAATCTAAAAAGATAATTTCATCATCTTCTTTAATTGTAAGTGTCACACAGTTATTTCTTGTAGCAATAGAAATATATGGTGTTGAAAAAGCAATATTTTCACCCTTAAACTCTAGTTTTGAAATTAGATATGATCTATTTTTATCTTTTGCTTCAAATGCAACTTTACTTCTATAATAGTTTGGTGATGTTTGGATTTTAGTATCTTTATTTGTAAAATAAATAAGTTCTAATGAGGGAAAAAGATTAAATAGTTCTGAAAATTCATTTTTCTTATGAGTTTTTAAACTCCCAAGGTTTCTAACGCTTTCTTGTAAAAAGAACTCTATTTCTTCTTGATGTTGTTTATATGTTTCTATAAACTCTTTCATTTTATAATCCTGTATAAATTTTATATAATTATATAGTTAATACAGGATTATTCGTCTATAAAACTGTTTATAATATAAACAGGTGTTATATATTTATATAAAAAATACCAGCTTCTATTTTACTTTCATAAACATTTGTACATCCGCTATCATTTCCTAGAACTTCTCCAGATGCAAGGTCTATATCCCAGTTATGCATAGGACAAGTTACAACTGATTCATGTACAAGCCCTTCACTTAGTTTTCCTTGTTTATGAGGGCATTCATTGTTAATAGCAAAAATTGAATCATCTCTTGTTTTAAAAATTGCAATTTCAATATCGCCATATTGAACTACTCTTGAACCCATTGATGGGATATTTTCACACTCTGTTATTTTTATCCATTTTGCCATTATATTGTTTCCTTTGCTTCAAAACTTTCTGAGTTTTCAGGTGCTATTACTATTGGACTAAATTCATCTGTAAAGCCATCTTTTCTTGATTTTTCCCATGGATCAACTTGAGCTGTTCTTTGAGATTCATCAAATCTTTTTGCATAATAATCTAGGTTTGTTTTATCTTTTAATAATGCATCTTTAACATACTCTAAACCAACTCTCTCAACCCAATGAGCAGTTCTTTCTAAGTAATATGCATCTTCTCTATAAAATTGCATAATAGCTTTGATATAGTGGAATAACTCTTCGTCTGTTGCTACTTTTGTAAAGAAATCAGTAACTCTAACTTTAATACCACCATTTCCTGCAATATGAATTTCCCATCCAGAATCAACAGCAATTACACCAATATCTTTAATAGTAGCTTCAGCACAGTTTCTTGGACATCCTGATACTGCAATTTTAAACTTATGTGGAGTCCATGAACCCCAAGTCATTTTTTCAATATCAACACCCATTTGCATAGAATCTTGAGTACCAAATCTACACCATTGGTTACCAACACAAGTTTTAACTGTTCTTAAACCTTTTGCATAAGCTTGACCAGATACAAAACCAGCATCATTTAAATCTTTCCACATAGGTTCTAATTGCTCTTTACGAACTCCAAGCATATCAAGACGCTGCCCTCCTGTGAATTTAACAGTTGGAACATCATACTTAACAGCAATGTCTGCCATATCTTTCAACTCTTGTGGTGAAGTTAATCCACCCCAAATTCTAGGAACCACTGAATATGTTCCATCTTTTTGAATATTTGCAAAAACTCTGTCATTTACTAATAATGATCTTTTATCATTTTTATATTTATCATCATTATATTTAACTAATAAGTAGTAGTTTACAGCTGGTCTACATTTAGTACAACCATCTTCAGTCTTCCAATCAAGTTTTCTAAATACATCATAAACATTATCAAACTCATTTGTATTTACACACTCTTTGATTTGTTTATGTCCAACATCACAACAGTCACAAATACCCTCTACGGTATCATTATACTCATCACCTAAAGTATCAACTAGAATTTGTTCAACAATACCTAAACATGAACCACATGAAGCACCAGCTTTTGTACATGCTTTTACTTCACCTAATGTTTTTAAGTCATTATCTCTAATTCCACAAACAACATCACCTTTAGTAACTCCATTACAACCACAGATTTCTTCATCGTCACTCATAGCTTTTATATCATTACCACAATGACCTGCATCACCTGAAAGTGCTGATTTACCAAATAGTATTTTAGTTCTTAAATCACTAATATCAGTATGCTCTTTTAGAAGTTTTAAATACCACGAAGCATCTACTGTATCCCCATATAAAACAATACCAATAATTTTGTCTTCATAAATTACAAGTTTTTTATAAACTCCAACTTTTTCATCTAAAAGAATTAACTCTTCAGTTGTTTCATCACCTAAATAATCACCTGCTGAAAATAAATCAACACCTGAAATTTTTAATCTTGTAGAAAGTGTAGAACCACTATATCCATCGCTTTCTTTTCCTGCTAATTTTTTAGCACAAAATTTAGCTTGCTCATAAAGTGGTGCAACTAAACCATAAGTATTACCATTATGCTCTGCACATTCACCAATAGCAAAAATATTTTCATCAGATGTTTGAAGGTGGTCATTTACTAAAATACCTTTTTTAGTATCAAGTCCAGATTCAATTGCAAGTGCTTTATTTGGAATAATACCTGTAGCAAATACTACGATATTTGACTCAACTGTTTGTCCATCAGTAAAAGTTACACTTTCAACTTTTGTTTGTCCTTCAATTTTCTCAATTGTAGTATTTAGTTTAAATTCAATTCCGTAAGATTCAAGATTTTTTTGTAGAAGTCTACCACCAGTAGAATCAAGTTGTTGACTCATAATAGAGCCACTTCTATGAACTAAAATAGTTTTAATTCCATGCATTGCAATACCATAGGCAGCTTCAAGACCTAAAAGTCCACCACCTACAACAACTGCTGTTTTATCTTTAGATATTAAATCTAAGATTGTATCACTATCAAGTTTTGTTCTAAACCCAATAACATTTTCTAGTTCACTTCCAGGTGTAGGAGGTATAAAAGAGTTTGAACCAGTAGCTATTAGTAATTTATCGTAAGAAAGTTCTTTACCATTTTGAGAAATTACTTTTTTATTTTCTTTATCAATCTTAACTACTTTATCACCTTTATGTAAGGTGATATTATGTTCATCATACCAAGTTTGGTGATTGATGATAGTTTCTTCAAAAGTCTTTTCACCTGATAAAAGATAAGATAACATGATTCTATTATAATTTACGTGAGGTTCTTCTCCAAAAATTGTAATATCATACTTATCTTTTTTTATATCAAATAAATCTTCTATGGTTCTTAAACCACTCATTCCATTACCAATAACTATTAGTTTCTCTTTCATAAATCTTCCTTCTAACTCTTATATAAATAGTATGACAGAAATGAAGGATTTATGATGAAAAATATTGTATAAAAAGTATTCATTAGCTTAACTTTTAATTAATTTATATATTTATGTAGGAATAAATAGTAGGATAAGTCTTTTAAAGCTTTATTTTACATTAAATTAATTAGTTTAATTATATTTAATTTCATATGCGATAATTAAAATATAAATAAAAGAAGATTAAAAGTTTAAACTTTTAATCTTCTATTTTACACTTTTAAAAGCTTCTTGAACCAAAGGTGTCTCATGTTTTATATGAACATGTTCTATTTCTCCAGCAATCTCTTCTTCAGCAAATTTAATACCATCTGGAACTTTAATACTATGAAGTTGAACTGCACATTGTTTATAATTTGGTTCAAAAGATTTTGGGTCAAACTCTGCTTTTGTAATAGTATTGATTAGTTGTTCATTATAATGAAAAGGCACAAAGATATTACCTTCTCTTACATTTTGTGATTCTCTAACAATAATATCTTTAATTTTTCCTCTAATTGAAGAAATATCTAGTCTATCACCACTTTTTACTTCAAGTTTTAAAGCATCTTGAGGATTAATTTCAATCCATGCTTCAGGTGCTAAATCATTTAGTATTGAAATAGTTTTTGTTTTAGTTCTTGTATGCCATTGCTCTACTGTTCTACCTGTATTTAGAATAAGAGGAAAAGATGAATTTTGTGGTTCACTCATAGGAAGCCAATCCAGAGCTAATAGTTTTGCTTTTCCATCAGGTGTAGGGCATGGCATATCCTCACTATATAATCGTGGAGTTCCTTTTGGATTAGCTGTATTACAAGGCCATTGGATTCCTCCAAGTTCTTCTATTAACTCATAAGTCATACCTGTGTAGTCACAAAGTCTACCTTCACTTACTTTTTTCCATTCATTAAAAGCATCAATTGGTTTTTCCCAATTTGGATATAAACGCTCATTTACACCTTCAAAGTATTTAGAAAATTCTAGAACAATATCAAAATCACTTTTAGTCTGTCCTAATGGTTCAACTGCTTTTTTTGCACGGTTACAACGTCGCTCAGAATTTGTATAAGTTCCCTCTTTCTCACTCCAAGTACTAGCAGAAAAAACAACATCAGCTTTAAAAGCAGTTTCACTTTTAAAGGCATCTTGAACTACTAGAAGTTCTAATTTATTTAAAGCACGTCTTAATTTCTTTTGATCTGGAAAGGATACTAAAGGATTAGTTGCTACTAACCATAAGGCTTTTATTTCACCTGCTTCAATTGCATCAATAATCTGTGGATATGAATAACCTCTTTTTTGTGGTACATCTTCAACAGGTACATTTACAATTGTTGCATACTCTTCTCTATCATATGAAGATGCAAAATTTCTATATCCAGGAATTGAAGAAGTAAATCCAGTCTCTCTTGTACCCATTGCATTACATTGTCCTGTAATTGATAAAGCAGTTGCACCTTTTCTTCCTAGGTTTCCAGTAATAAGAGCAAGATTACATATAGCACTTACTGTATCAGTACCAAGTGAACTTTGATTAACACCCATTGTCCAAGCAGACATAGCAGCAGGAGATTTAGCATAAACACGTGCTAATTCATAAAGTTCTTTTACTTCAATTCCTGTTGTAATTGCTACTTCTGCTGGAGAATAATTAGCCATAATATGTTTTCTAAACTCTTTATATCCAGTAGTTCTTTCGTTTATAAACTTTTCATTTTCCCATCCTTGCTCTAAGATGATGTGACAAAGTCCATTCATAAGTGCTAAATCACTTCGTGGTTTTATAGGTACAAAGATATCTGCCATTTTTGCAGTTTTTGAAAATCTTGGGTCAATTACTATAATTTTAGGTTTTTTACCTGTAATCTTTTTGTTTTTTGCAATATGAAGTTTTAAAATAGGATGATTATCTGCAATATTTGCACCTATTAACATAATAGTATCAGCATAGGAAAAGTCTTCATAACATCCAACTGGTCCATCACTTCCAAAAGTTTGTTTATATCCCATAACAGCACTTGCCATACAAAGTGTTGTATTTCCATCATAGTTATTTGTTTTAAGGCCTAATTGTACAAATTTTCCAAGAGTATAAAACTCTTCTGTTAATAATTGACCCGTTGATACAACTGAAACAGCACCGTTTCCATGTTTGGCTTGTATTTCTTTAAACTTATCACTAGTAGTTTTAAAAGCTTCATCCCAAGTAGATTCAACTAATTGACCATTTTTTCTAATCATTGGTTTTGTATATCTATTTGAACTTTGAACCATTTCATGCTCGCTTAAACCTTTTGGACAAAGTGTTCCCATATTTACAGGATGTGCTGGGTCACCTTTAGTATAAGTTGGCTTTCCATCTTTAACACCAATATATAAGCCACATCCAACTCCACAATATCCACAAGTTGAACGAACCCATTTCTCAGGAGCTTTTTGTTTTGCTACTTTTCCAAATACTTTATCATCAACTAGGGAATATTTATCATTTTTGATATCTAGTCCTAAAAAATCTTTAACTTTATTTATCATTTAAATTCCTTAATTATTATCCTCGAAGGTGCACAAGTGCACATGCTTCTTGGTTCCAAAGCTAAAAAACTAAAGCAGTTTAGTTTTTTTACGCTTTTCACCTTTGATTCCCAGCGAAGAAATTTCCAGCAAGACCTAAAGCCACTGCTGTTTTATAAAATAATAATCTTGATACTATTTCACTTGAAAATGAAATAATAATACTTAAACCTAAAACTAAAATAGTACTTGAATAATTACCACTTGCAAGTAATAACATTGCAAGTAGTGGTAAAGCTAAAGCACCAATACTTAAAGACCTTTCTCTATAATCATTATGTTTAGAGAAGTTGTCTTCATATAAAATCTTTGTTTTATTTAACTGGTAGAAGTTTTCGTTTTCTTCTTTTAAATCTTTATAAAAGTTTTTTTGTTTATTAAACTCTTCATATTGGAAGTATCCAAGAAATAGTGCAAAAGGTAATAATACTCCTGATGTTGTATACTGTTCATTTAAAACTAATATTAAAGTAATTAGTAATATTCCTATGTATGAAACATAGAAAAATACTTTACTTGTCTCTTTTTTATCCCAAGAAGGACGTGCTTTTATTCTATAAATCATAGATTGAGCATAAATACCATATACCCCTGCTGCTAAAACACCTAGTTCTACAATAAGTTTAAGTACTTGATTAAACTCTAAATAGAACATAGCAATTAAAATTGTAAGTCCAAGTGCATAAACTCCAAGTGCTAAAGCTTCTCTACTTAACCATGATGTTTTAATATTTTTCATAGCCGTATAAGCAAGTCCTGGTCGTCCTAGATGAAGTGCTGACAATGGTAAACCTATGGCTGCTGGAATAAATACTGCAAGCATCATCCAAATATTTGGACTTGCTAAATTAAACCCAAGGAAATTTACTAATTCTCCTAAAACTAAAGTTGCAAATCCTCCTACAGATATTTGAGTTAAAATTGTCATAAATACTAAAGGCCATTCTGAATGGTTTGCTTTAATTATATGGGCATCTGCTGGAGTTACTTCTTGAGTATTTTCTTCTTCGTTTATTGTATATCTTGTTGTTGGTTTTGTAATCTCAATATTTGGTAGATGAGGTGCAACACCTTGTATTGCCATATCTTTTTCTACCCAATCTTTTACATTTACTATTTCAATAGCAATTGCACCTGCTGGACAAGCTTGTACACATGCAGGAGTTTGGCCAACATCTAACTTTTCATGACACATATGACATTTTGTAACTATTCCTCTGTCTTCATTAAATACAGGAACTTCATATGGACAGTTCCATGTACAGTATTGACATCCAATACATGAATCATCATCATGAAAAACAATACCATTATCAAATTTTATATATGAATTTGTAGGACATCCTTTTAAGCACTCTGGGTCAACACAGTGATTACAAGACATTGAATTAAAATGATTTGTAACTTTAGGGAAAATTCCACTTTGAGTTTCACCAACTCTTCGCCATTTTATATCTGCGCTATTTCCATTTTGCTCATTACAAGCAACTTCACAACAATGACATCCTACACATGCAGTTGCATCAAAGTGAAATCTATATTGTTCTCCCTCTTTAGGTTTTTCTATATCAATACTATAGTTACCACATTGCATAGAAGTATCAGTTTTATATTTTATAAAATCTTCTAAAGGAGTTGTTTCATTCGTACTCATGATTAAAGTCCAATTCTTGTTTGAATTTCTTCAATATCTAAATGTGATAAAACTCTTGTATCAAAACTTTCAAAAGTTTCATGCTCAATTTTTTCATTTTTATAGATACTTATAAGTTCACGTGTTAATTCTTGTGCTTTTGACATAGTTACAGCTTTTGTTAACTGTCTTGCTTCTAAAATAGAAGATGCTGCTTTCCCTCCAATGAATATTTTAACTCCATAACATGAATTACCTTCTTCATCCTTTGCCTTTGCACCCTCAAAACCAATATCTGCAACACCATGAATACCACATCCTTTAGGACATGCTGACCAATACATTCTTACTTTCCCATCTTTAATTGGAATTTCTTTATTTAAATATTCAGCCATATTAATTGCATCTGGTTTTCCAAGAATTACTCCAAAAGAACACTCATTTTTTCCAGCACATGCAATTTGATTATTAAAATATATATTATGGTAAGAGTCATATTTTTTATATAATTCTGATTGCTTAATATCTTCAATACCAGCTTTATCAGCAATGATATAGAAACTTTGTTCATACGTTAATCTAATAACTCCATCATACTTTTGTGCTAATAGTGCTGCTTCTTTTAAATCACTTCTACAAAATATCCCAGAAGGAATACCAAAGTGAATAGCACTTTTTCCATCTTTAAGTTCAATTGTAGACGAATCATCAAGTGTAAATTCATCTTTTACTAACATCTCACCAGCATCTTCTAAAGGAAGTTTTGAGTACTCTTTAATTGACTTTGCAAACTCTTCTAAACTTACTGCATCTAAAAGGAAAGTTAATCTATTTTTATTTCTATTATCTCTAAACCCATAAGTTTTATATAATGAAATTACAGCTGCAAATACTTCTTTTACTTGTTCTGGTTTAACAAAAAGATTTAAAGGTCTTGCTTGAACACCAACTTTCCCACCAAGGTATAAATTAAATCCAATTTGGCCATTTTTTGAAGCTAATGCAAAAGCACAGTCATTACCAAAGATATTACAAGTATTTATACTATCACCTAAAATTGCAATATTAAATTTTCTAGGAAGTGTTCCCATCCAAGCTTCTTGTTCTAAAAATACTGATTGGATTTCTTTAAGTAATGGCATAGTTTCAATTGGAGATGTTTTAGAGAATGAATCAAATGGAGAAGTTACTACACCTCTGAAGTTGTCACCTGCACATTGAATTGCAGATATTCCAACTGTTTGTAAATCTTTTAGTAAAGCAGGAAGTTCATTGAATTTTAAATACCTAAATTCAACTTGTCCCCTAGTTGTTAAATCAATATAGTCATTTCCATATTTTTTTGAACATTGGGCAAGTTTTAGAGCTTGTTCAACTGTTAGCTGACCACCTGGAATTCTAATTCTAATAACAAAAGTTTCAGCTGTACCTTTATCATATAATCCAAGACATTTTAAGAAGTGTTTTGTATGAGAGTCTGTTACTGTTTCTTCATATGAACCTTGACAAAATTCTTCGAATGATTTAATAAAATCCATAGGGTTTTGTTCTGATTTCATTTTCTCAATTTTATTGATTTTTTTATTTCTTAAATTATGTGCTTCTTCTAAAATTTCCATTCTCAATCTCCAAATATATTATATATGGTAGTTTAACAGTAATTTTATGTAAAATTAAAGTTAAACTATATAAAAAATAGACATGTTGATAATTTATATTATATAATTTATGTAAAATTAAGCTTTATGAAAGTTTCTCGATTTTTACAGCAGAATGATTGTAATCAGGTTGTAGTGATTCTTTATCTAATAAATCATTTGTTAAGTAGTTTATTTCTCTATGACTAACTGGAATAAAAATAGTATCTTCTCTAATAGAATCTGTAATTAAAGCTTTAGATTCAATCTCTCCTCTTCTTGAAGAAATTTTAATAAAATCTCCATCTTTAATATCAAAAGCTTTTGCATTTTTAGGATGAATTTCACAAAAATTCAAATCTTTGAATTTTAAAAGAGTTCTTGGCAGATTTGTTTTTGTTCCACTATGCCATTGATCTCTTGTTCTTCCTGTTAGAAGTATAAGTGGATAAATAAGATTTGCTTTTTCACTTAAAAGTTTATTTTGTACAAAGTGAAGATTTGCTTTTTTATTTTCAGTGAAAAACTCTTTGTTTTTTCTAATCTTTTCTCCCCAGATAAAAGGCTCTTCTTTTAACTTTGAATATGAAGTTTCACTCATATTTAAATGTGGATTTAACTTTGTCATTTCTTGAAACTCTTCAAAAATTTCTTGTGATGATGAATAATTAAATTCATTTTTAAATCCTAACTCTTGAGCAAGTAGTTGAAAAATTTCCCAATCAGCTTTACAATCAATTGAAGACCTAGTTAATTTTTCTTGTTTGGTTACTGTTCTGTCTAGATTTGTTTGTGTTCCTTCTTTTTCTCCCCACGGAGCAGCAGGAAGTTTTATATGAGCAAAGTCTGAAGTTTCAGAGTTTTCATAGGCATTCATTTCAACTACCATTGGTATTTTTTTAATTAATTCTTCTACTTTATTTCTATTTGGTAAGTGATAAACTGGATCTGTATGACAAATGATTAGTACATCTAAATTTGCATCTAACATTTGTGTAGCTGTTAAGCCTACATTTTTATCAATTTTTTTTGTATTCCAAAACTGTGAAACTTTTTTAATTGATTCACTATCAAAACCTAAGTGAACCGCTAGCATAGTTGAAAGACCTCCAACTTCTCTACCACCCATTGCATTTGGCTGACCTGTTAAAGAAAAGGGTCCATTTCCTGCTTTAAATATTTTTCCACTTAAAAGATGAGTATTAATTAAAGCAAGATTTTTATCAACTCCTTGAGATGATTGATTTAATCCCATTGTCCAAGCTGATATAATATTTTCGCTACTTTTATATAAAAGCCAAAACTCTTCAAATTGTTCTTTTGTTAATCCTGTTCTTTTTAGCATTTTTGTAACAGGGATTCTTTTAAATTTATTTTTTAATAATTCATAATTATTTACATGAGTTTTTATAAACTCTTCATCAACAAGTCCTTCATCAATAATTCTTTTTGAAACTAAATTAAAAAAATCTATATCGCTATTTGGTTTTAAAGGAAGATGTAAATCTGCAATCTTTGCTGTATCTGTAAATCTTGGATCAATTACAATAATTTTTAATCCTGCTTTTTTTGCTTTTTTTATACGATTATGAAAAACAACATGAGCTTCCGCTGTATTTGCTCCTGCAAGGATTAGTAAATCTGCAATATGTACATCTTCCATGCGTACTGGAACATAGTCAATACCAAAAGCTTTTTTATGTGCACTTACAGCACTTGACATACAAGTTCTACTGTTAGTATCAACATTGTTTGTTCCTATAAAACCTTTTCCTAGTTTATTAGCAATATAATAATCTTCTGTTAAAAGTTGACCTGACAAATAAAAACCTATTTTTTCTTTTGAAGTTTTTTTGATTTTATTTGCAATTGTAGATATTGCATCTTCCCATGAAGTTACTTTATATTCTGTATTTATATCTTCTCTTATGTGCGGTCTTAATAATCTTGTAGGTGTTTGAATACTAATTAATTCTGAAATTCCTTTTGAACAAAGTTTTCCTTCATTTGTTGGATAAACTACATCTCCAATAAGTTTATTTTCTTCAAATTCTAAACCACATCCTACACCACAATAACCACATACTGACTTTATCATTTTTTTACCCTAAATCTTATAATGTTTAATATTTAACCATTATTGTACAGTAAATTAATGTAAAGTTAAGAATTTATAGTATAAAAAATATACTTTTTAAACAGAACGCATTATTAAAATGAAGTTAAGTATTAAAAGAAAATAAAAACCAAACTTATAGACTTTTAAAGGATTTCTTTCTAAAAGAGGTGTGTTTTTATTAAAAAATACTGGTACTTTATTTGGATTATCAAGTTCAAATTTCATTAATGAGTAATTAGAATATCGAAGTTCATCATCAGCACAAGTTGACCTTAATATAATATTCTCTAACCAATCTGGGATATTTTTATTATATTTTTGAGGCAATTTTATATTTTTAAAATTTGGGTTTTGGAAAGGCTCAATTTCTCCATAAGGAAACTCTTTTGTTAATGCTTCATATAAAGTAACACCTATTGAGTATATTTCTGTTTTTTCATTAATTGCAGATTCTTTAAATCTTTCAGGCGCTAGATATGAAGCTGTACCTGCTTTATTTGTAATAGAGAATACTTCAGTAATAGAACCAAAGTCAATAACTTTAAAGATTCTTTTTTCATCTCTATTTATAACAATGATATTCTCAGGTTTTATATCCCCATGAACAAGATTAAATTTTAGTAAATACTGACTCATTGCTAGAAGAGTTTTTGTAAGTGTGATAGCATCATCAACGCTTAGAGTTCTTTTTTTAAGATATTGCTTTAGTGTAATTCCATCAAGTTTCTTCATAATATAATATCTTGAAGTTCTATTTTTAGGTACTACTGATTTTGGGAAAAACCCAGCTTTTAGTCTTTTTGCATTCCAGACTTCTTTTGTATATAAATCTAATATATCTTCATTTTCTAATGCTTCATAAGGTGCAAATTTTATAACATACTCTTTTGAGTTTTTCTCACAAACCCAAGTTCTGTCATTTTGGATTAACGATAGTGTTAGTTTATAACCATCTATTTCATCACCTTTTTTTAATTTTTCAGGAATATTTAGTTTTAAATCTTTCATTTTTTGAATTTCGTCAGTATCATTTATTTCTAAAACTACTGCACTTGTATCATCTGGAAGATTTTCTTCCATTAATGAACTAGCTTTTTTTACTAAATTATATGCTCCATTTTCTAAGTGACTTGTAATCATATTCTCACTCATTACAGAATAAAGACCATCACTACATAACAAAACCCTGTCATCTTTTTGAATATTGTTTTCAAAATAAAATATTTCAACATCTTTATCTATACCAATAGCATCTGTTAATACATTATCCATTCCCTCTTCATTATGGTCATGTGAAAGTTGTGCTATTTCTTTATTTCTGTATAAATAAATTCTACTATCACCAACATTTGCACCATAAAGTCTATTTCCTTTTATAACTGCGACTGTAACAGTAGTTACTAATTCAGGACGTTCATAATCTTGCATAGACTGTGCATATAAAATTGAGTTAATTGATGTAATAAAAGTTTTAATAGCTTTTTCTATACTCCATGCTTTTGGAATATTTTGAAAATTTGTAAGAATATGTTGAGTAACTTTTTTAGCAGCAAGGGCTCCAGCTTCAGCAGAACCTACGCCATCACAAAGAACAGCAATTGTTAAATCATTAAATTGTTTGATTTCATAGTAGTCATCACCTACAATATCTTTTCTTTTTGCTAAAGAGAATCCTGAAGTTTTAATATTGTTTTTACTCAAATTTTTGCCTTTGTTATATATCAAATATATATCTAAATTAAAATTCTACTAAAGAGTCTTAATTTAGATATAAAAAGAGCAAATGCTCTTTTTATATTCTACCACCAGCACTTACTCCCCAAGTAGTTCTCCATCTAGTTTTTACTAAAGAGATTCCTGAGATTGCAACAAATACAACAACTGCAAAGATTAAGAAACCTGCTGTATATCCATCAAATGCACCTTTAGACCAACCAAGAGTTTGGATTAATGCAGTACCACCAAGTCCACCAGCACATCCAACAATACCAGTCATAATACCAATATCTTTACCAAATCTTTGAGGTACAAGTTGGAATACTGCTCCATTTGCCATACCTAGATTTGCCATAATTAAGAATAATACTAATATTGCAACTGCAAATGGTAATTCTATTGTCGCATTAATGATTGCTAATAATGCTACAGTTCCATAGAAGTAGTATAGAGACCTAATTCCACCAATCTTATCAGCTACTGCTCCACCAACTGGTCTTAAAATTGCACCAGCAAAGATACATAAAGCACCAAAGTATCCAGCAATTACTTTTACATTTCCTTCATCTAATACATCAAGTCCAAATGCTGCCATATCAATTTGATATGTATTCATTAAATAAACTTTCATATATCCTGCAAACCCAACAAATCCACCAAATGAAACTGCATAGAATAAACAGAACCACCATGTATCTTTATCTTTTAAAAGTTTACCATAGTCTTTTAATTTTTTTGGATTCTTTTTATATACATCTTCAGGTGCATCTTGTGCTAAGAAGAAGTACGCAATTAATACAATAATTGCCATAAATGCACCTACACCAAATACAGATTCCCATCCCCAAATTTCAGCAATCTTTGGAGCAAATAAGAAGTCAATAACAACACCAATATTTCCAGCACCTGCAATTCCTAAAACAACACCTTGAAGTTTTGGTGGATACCATTGACCAGCTTGTGGAAGTGCAACTGCAAATGATGCTCCTGCAAAACCAAGACCAAGTGCAACAATTAGTAATTGATTATAAGAAATCTCATTACCTAATAAGTATGCTGTTAATAAAGCAGCAATTACTACGGATTGGGACATAAGTGCAGTTATTTTAGCACCAAGTTTATCAACACCAAATCCTAATAGAACTCTTAATATAGCTCCTGAAAGAATTGGAAGAGAAAGTAAAGTAGCTTTTTCACTTGCTGTCATTATATGACCAGTTAAAGCTAAAGCTTCAGTAATTTCTGTACTTAATGGACCTAACATTGTCCAAACCATAAAACTCATGTCAAAGTATAAAAAAGCCATAAACAATGTTGGTGCATGTCCTTGACCTTTTAAATCTTTTAATCCTGCCATTTTATTCCTTTAATGTAATTATAAGTTTATTATATATCTGATAAGTAAATATAAACAATAATAGTTGTATATAAAATATCCAATTGGTTAATATGTATTTACAGAAATAAAATATTAATGAAATATTAAGAAATAAAAAATGTAAATAAAATAAAAAATGCTGCTATTGCTTAATAATACTAGCTTTGTAGATATAGTTAATGTATTTTTAAGATTAAATGTATAAAAAGTATCCAATAAATTGTATCTTTTTTGTTTTTGCTCTGTTACAATTGATGCTATAAAACATTAACATGGATTAAAAGGAGAAAAAGATGATTAAGCAGGTTCTAAAAATTGGGTTAGGTGTATCTATAGTTGCAAGTACATTATTAGCAGCTCCAGAGAAAACAAAGTTAAAAATAGGTTTCATTGCATTAACTGATTGTGCACCATTAGTAATTGCAAAAGAAAAAGGTTTTTTTAAAGCTGAAGGTTTAGATGTACATGTTGCAAAAGAAGGTGGAGGTTGGCCTGGGATTCAACAAAAAGTAATTTCTGGTGAATATGACTTTTCTCATGCACTTGCAGGTATGCCAATTGCTGCAACTTTAGGAATTAATGGAAATGCTCATTTACAAGCTTTATTATCTTTAGACTTTAATGGTAATGCAATTACATATGGTAATAATATTATTGCTGAAATGGAAAAATATGGTTTAGATAAAACTGAACGTCCAGTTACTGCTGATTCGTTAAAAAAATATATTGATGCTAAAAGAGCAAAAGAGGGTAAAAACTATGCTCCTTTAAACTTTGGTATGGTTCACCCAGTTTCTACACATAACTATGAGTTAAGATATTGGATGGCTTCATCTGGAATTAGACCAGATCAAGATTGTACAATTAAGCCATTCCCACCACCAACAATGCCATCAAACTTAATTGCTGGTAATATTGAAGGTTATTGTGTTGGTGAACCTTGGAATTCAAGAATCGTACTTAAAGGTAAAGGTTCTGCATTAGTTACAAATTATGATATTTGGAATAATAATCCTGAAAAAGTTTTACAAGCAAGAGCTGATTTTGTTAAGAAAAATCCAGAAACTACAAAAGCTGTTATGAGAGCAGTTGTTAAAGCTCAAAAATGGTTAGATGAATCATGGGAAAATAGAGAAGAAGCAATTGGTTACTTAGCAAAAAGAAACTATGTAAATGCTCCTAAAAATGTATTAAGAAAATCTATGAGCGGAACATTCCTTTATAATAAAGGTGTAGATTCTGCTAATCCAATGTTTAATGTATTTGCAAATAACTATGCATCATATCCATTTTATTCACATGGTATGTGGTTCGTTACTCAAATGTATAGATGGGGACAACTTGATAAGCCTGTAGATATGAAAGCATTAATTGAAAAAGTTTATAGACCTGATTTATTTGCCGAAGTTGCAAAAGAAGTTGGTTATACATTACCTCCAAGTGCTTGGAAAAAAGATGGTGTTGATGAATATAATAAATTCTTAGATGGTAGAGTTTGGGATCCAAATAAAGCTGTTGATTATATTTTTGATGCAAAAGTTCAAAATTCATTAGTTTCAAAAGAAGATTTAATGAAAGCGAACAACTGGAAAGTTGAAACTAAACAACCAAAATATGAGTGTCATTATGGACCTGCTGGTTGTGCTGATCCTAAATATGTGACAACTGGAAAATAAAAGACAAGAGTTTGTCTTTTATCAGTTGGAACCCGAAAGTGATGTATGAAATACCACTGAAGGGCGAGGCAACTGGAAAATAAAAGACAAGAGTTTGTCTTTTATCAGTTGGAACCCGAAAGTGATGTATGAAATACCACTGAAGGGCGAGGCAACTGGAAGATAAGCAACAAAAAATTAAAATTGAAAAGATAAAGTTTTTAAACTTTGTCTTTTTAAATGCCTAGTTATTAAGTTCCTTCCTACTTATGCGCAGATTCTAGGCATTTAAAAGAACAAAAAAAAGGTAAAAGATGAATAAAGAAACATATAAAAAAATACTACTACCCTTTATAGTGTTATTAGTATTAATACAAGTTTGGTCTGGTCTTGCAACTATTGTAGAGGATTTCCCAACACCTAGTGATACATATGTATATGCATTTGGTGGAGAAACAGCTGATGGTGATGAAATAGAGGGTGTTTTATCTGATCCTTTTTATATAGAGAATCAAGATGATAAAGGTTTATTCTGGCAAATATTAGCATCGTTAGAAAGAGTATTTGCAGGTTTTGTTTTAGCAATTATTGTAGGAGTTCCTGTTGGATTACTTGTAGGAATGAGTAAAAATTTCCAATATGCATTTGAACCATTTATTCAGATATTTAAGCCAGTTTCACCACTAGCTTGGCTACCTTTATTACTATTTGTTTTTCAAGATATTAATGCAACAGCAATATCTACAATTTTTATAACATCAATTTGGCCTATTATTATTAATACGGCATTAGGTGTTAAAAATGTAAGTGAAGATTATTTAAATGTTGCTAAGGTATTACAGTTTACTTCTTTAGAGAAGATTACAAAAATTATATTACCAGTTGCTGTTCCGTATATATTTACAGGAATGAGATTATCACTTGGAATTGCATGGCTTGTTATTGTTGCAGCTGAGATGTTAACAGGTGGTATTGGTATTGGATTCTGGATTTGGGATGAGTATAATAACCTTTCTTATCATAATATTATTATAGGAATTATCCTTGTTGGTCTGATTGGATTTATTTTAGATGTAATGATGGGAAAAATTGCAGATTATTTTGATTATAGAAAAAGAACGTAGGGATAAAAGATGAGTAATAAAAACTTTTTAGAATTAGAAAATATACATAAAAGCTTCCCTCTTGGTGGGGGAAAAGAATACGTTGCAGTTGTTGATGTAAATGTGAAAATTGCAAAAAATGAAATTATTTCAATTATTGGACATAGTGGATGTGGTAAGTCAACTTTATTAAATATGATTGCTGGACTTGATGCACAAACAAAAGGTAATATTATTTTAAATAATAAAGAGATAAAAGGACCAGGACCAGAAAGGGCTGTTGTTTTCCAAAATCATTCACTATTACCTTGGTTAAGTGTATATGAAAATATTGAAATGGCAGTTAAAAAAGTAATGCCTGAATTATCTTCTTCAGAACTAAGAGCTAGAGTTGAAAAATTTGTTTCTATGGTAAATTTAGATCATGCAAAAGATAAATATCCTGGAGAAATTTCAGGTGGTATGAAGCAAAGAGTTGGAATTGCAAGAGCTTTATCTATTAAACCAGATGTATTACTTATGGATGAACCTTTTGGGGCTCTTGATTCTTTAACTAGAGCAAATCTTCAAGAACATTTAATGAGAATACAACAAAGTGTTGAAAATACTGTAATTATTATTACTCATGATATTGATGAAGCTGTTTTATTAAGTGATAAAGTTATTATGATGACAAATGGTCCAGAAGCTACAATTGGAGAAATTTTAGAAGTAAAATTAGATAGACCAAGAAATAGAGTTGAATTACAAAGTGACCCTGAATATATTAGATGTAGAGAAGCAATTTTAAGTTTTCTTTATGAAAAATTTGCAAAAGATGATGAATAACAGTTTTACTGTTATTCATTTAAGCTTTAATATCAAACTCTTCAATCATTGTATTTGCCAGGAGTCTTAAACTTTTTCTATCAAGTTCACTCTTAACTCCCTCTTCAATATTAAGTATATTTTTATGAAATTTCTCAAAGAACTCCAATATTTTAGGATCTTTTTTATGTGGATTATTTACTAATGCTCCTGCATCAAGCATTTGTATTATTAAATCTTTTTTACCCATAAAAGCAGCATAGTTAATAGGTTTTAATCCAAATTTATCTGGGATATTAATAATATTAGGGTTATATGAATGAATTAATTTAAAATATCTTGTTGTATCTTTCCAAATACAATTATGGATTATACTTCTACCCTTATTATCAACTGCTAGTGTATCTGATTTTGCTTCAAGTAGTAATCTTACTGTATATTCACATTTTTCAGCAACTGATTTATGTAGGGGTGTTAGTCCCTCATGATTTTTTGCATTTACATCAACACCAATATTGATTAAGTTTTGCATCATTTCTAAGTATTGTTTTTTTTCTTTTTTACTTGAGTGCGTATTATTATAATCCATAAGTTCAAATATAATATTATGATCTTCTTTATCTCTTAAATTAATATCAATATTAGAGTCTCTAAATATTTTAAAAAGGTTCATATTAAAATATAAAATTGAATCAAAAAATAAGGGCTTGCCTTTTGAATTAAGATGTTTAAAGTTAACACTTGAATGTTCAATAATTTTACTTAAAACTGTTAAGTATTCACCATTAATATCGAGTTTATTTTCAATATCTGGATCTAAATCTTTGTGATTTTGATAAAATAAGATTATATCACTAAGTATCTCTATACAGTTTTGACCTTTTTTATTTATAATATTTGGATTAGCATTATGGTCTAAAAACTTAATTATAGTTTTAATATTTGCAATTCCCATCAATATAAGGATAGATAAAACAGTTTCACCTTTAATATTTTGATGGTTAATTGAGATGTTTTTATTTGTTAGAAAAATATCTATTAGTTTAATATCTGCACTTCTAGTTGCTGCATAAAATGCTGTTTCATTTTTATCATCAAGTGCTTCAATATCTACGCCTTTTGCAATTAATTCTTTAACCATTAATAAATGATTTTCTCTCTCTTCTTGGTTATCTTTTGGAGTGTTTAGGAAATGATTAATTGATTCAATTAATATTGTTGTATTATCAGAACTTCTTGTATTAATATCACAACCTAATTCAACAGCTTTTTCTAAAATCTCTACATTTTTATATCCTTTAGAGATTGTATAAAATAAAAAATTTTTTCCACTTTTATCTTGAATTGTAGGATCTGCGCCTAATTGCATTAAATCAATAGCAAGATTATTATTTCGTAAAACCACTTCTTGTTGTAAAGCAGTATTTCCCTCATGATTTATATGATTTATATCAACTTCTTCTAATTGTGCAACTAAAGAAATAATCTCTTTTTTACCATTTGAAATAGCATCAAAGATTAAATTATTACCATATTTATCTTCATTTGAAAGATTATTAGATTGTGAAATTAAGTAGTTAACTAATCGATTATTACTAGATATTATAGTTTCTTGTAATAAAGATCTATGATGAACATTTATATGGTTTACATTAGCTCCTCTTTCAACTAATAGTGTTACAAGAGCTAAATTGTTAGAGTGTGATGCATAAAATAATGCTGTTTCATTTTCTAAGTTTTGTATTTCAGTATTTACATTTTTATTTAATAGCCATTTAACAGATTCTAAGAAACCAGCTTTTGAACATATGTGAAGAAATGTTTCCTTATTATCATTTTGCCATTCTAAATCTATATTAGAGTTTTGATAAACTGTATCAATCTTTTTTGGATCAAATACAGGATTTAATAGTTCTGTTAATAAGTCAACTTCAGTATAATTCTTTTTGTTCATAAAACCTTTTAACATATATCACTCTTCATCTGAAATTTTATTTATTTTATTATCACTTAGCTAAAAGATAGCTATATTGATGATTTTATAGTTATAAAAAAGTAGTCTATTAAATTTTATTATTTTTGTATATAAAATATACAGAAAGTATGTTTACTTATCACATGTAATGTTTTATAATACTCGTATAAAAATTGACAAAGGGGTCTTATGGAAAATTTTGCTGATGTAAAATACATCTTAGATGGTTTCCTGTTCGTGTTTGCAGGAATTTTAGTAATGTGGATGGCTGCAGGATTTGCAATGCTAGAAGCTGGGTTAACGAGAACAAAAAATAATGCGACAGTATTAACAAAAAATATTGCGTTATTTGCAATATCTTGTATTATGTTCTATTTTGTTGGATATAACTTTATGTATGGTGACGGTAGTGCGTTTATTGGTAGTGGTGCTATGTTAAGTGGTAAAACAAATGAAGCGATGGGTTATCCTGTTATGGCTGACTTCTTCTTCCAAGTAGTATTTGTTGCAACTGCAGCATCTGTAATTTCTGGAACAATTGCTGAAAGAATGAAATTATGGCCATTCTTAATATTTGTTACTGTTTTATCTGGTGTTATTTATCCAATTCAAGGTCACTGGACATGGGGTGGAACTGAGCTTGGTGGAGTAATCGCTGGTTTCTCTGATTTTGCTGGTTCAACAATTGTTCACTCTGTTGGTGGATGGGCTGCTTTAGCTGGTGTTCTTATTTTAGGAGCTAGAAAAGGTAAGTATGGTAAAAATGGACAAGTTAGACCAATTCCAGGTTCTAATCTTACATTAGCAACTTTAGGTACATTCATTTTATGGATGGGTTGGTTTGGATTTAATGGTGGTTCTCAATTAGCATTAGGATCTAAAGCTGATATTGATGGAATTGCTATGGTAATTGCAGATACAAATATGGCTGCTTGTGCTGGTGCACTTATGGCTGCATTATTAACGCAACTTTTATACAAAAAAGTTGATTTAACAATGGTATTAAATGGTGCTTTAGCTGGTTTAGTATCTGTAACTGCTGGTCCTGATTTAGGTATGGTTGTTTCATTTGTTGAAGGTATTGTTGGTGGTGCTTTAGTTGTATTTGCTGTTCCTTTATGGGATAAGTTAAGAATTGATGATCCAGTTGGTGCATTATCTGTTCACTTAGTTGCAGGTATCTGGGGAACATTAGCTGTAGGTATTTTCAATCCTGAAGTTGCTATTATGGCACAAGTTAAAGGTATTGTTGTAATTGGTGCATTTGTATTTATTTCATCATTCATTGTATGGAAAATCTTAGATATGGTAATTGGATTAAGAGTTGATGAAGAAACAGAGATTGATGGTCTTGATATTCATGAAACTGGACTTGAAGCTTATCCAGAATTTAAAAGAGCATAGGAAGTAAAATATGAAAAAAATTGAAGCAATAATTAAACCTTTTAAACTAGAAGATGTAAAAGATGCATTAGTTGAAGCTGGTATTACAGGTATGAGTGTTTATGACGTAAAAGGTTATGGACGACAACAAGGTCACTCTGAATTATACAGAGGGGCTGAGTATGTGGTAGATTTTCTACCAAAAATTAAAATTGATTTAGTTGTTCAAGAAGATATGGTAGATACTGCAATATCTGCAATAGTTGAAGCTGCTAAAACTGGAAAAATTGGTGATGGTAAGATTTTTGTATCATCATTAGATGAAGTAGTTAGAATTAGAACTGAAGAAAAAGGTCCTGAAGCTATATAGTTTTTATTTATAATTTGAGAAAATATACTTTTTTCTCAAATTGTATACTTTTTATACAATCAACTTAAAACAAATATTTTTTATACCTATATAATATAAATAAAACAATCACAAGGATTATTTATGAATATAGAATCTGTCTCTTATATAATTGATACGTTATATGCAATTTTTGCTATGACATTAATTATCTTCATGGTTCCAGGTTTCGCAATGCTAGAAGCTGGTATTGTTAGAACTAAAAACGTTACAGCTGTATTAACAATTAATACATTAATTTATGCAATTGCATCATTATCTTTCTTACTTATTGGTTATTCAATCGCATTTGGTGATTTTGGAAGTGACAGTATGAGTAAATGGGCTGCATTTATGTTCCAAATGGCATTTGTTGGGAAAGTTGTAAATATCATGTCAGGTGGTGTTAGTGAAAGAGCTAAAATTGTTCCTTTAGCAATATTTACTGTTATTATGGCCTCACTTCTTTATCCATTAATTGTAAATATAACATGGGGAATGAATTTTTTAGATGGAACATTTCTTTCTTTATCAATGTATGATTTAGCAGGTTCTACAGTAATACATTCAACTGGTGGTTGGGCTTTACTTGCTGCAATTATAATTATAGGTGCAAGAAAAGGTAGATATACAGATACAGGTGGAATTAGAGTAATTCCAGCTTCAAATATTCCTTTATTAACTTTAGGTGCTTTTCTTTTATGGATTGGTTGGTTTGGATTTAATGGTGGTTCTGTAGGATCAATTGCAAGTAAAGAAAATGCTGATGCAGTTGCACTTACGATTATGAATACAAATACAGCTGGACTTGCTGGAGCTATTATGGTTGCAATCTTTATGCAGTTTAGATATAAAAAACTTGATTTAACTATGATTTTAAATGGTGCTTTAGGTGGATTAGTTGCAGTTACAGCAGGACCAGATTTATATGATATTTATACTCCAATTTTAATAGGAGCTATTGGTGGAATCATAGTTGTTTTTGGAGTATCTTTCTTTGATAAATTAAGAATTGATGATCCAGTTGGTGCTTTATCAGTGCATTTATTAAATGGTATTTGGGGAACAATAGCTGTTGGAATATTTGCATCAAATGGAAGTGATATTACTTTATTAGGACAATTAAAAGGTATTTTAGTTGTTGGAGTATTTGCTTTTGTTTCATCATATATTGTTTTATTTATTATAAATAAAATCATGCCTTTACGTGCTGATAATGACGAAGAGATGCAAGGTTTAGATGTAGAAGAATGTGGTATTGAAGCTTACCCAGAATTTAAAAGAGCTTTCTAATAAGTTATAAATTTATATAAAATTTGATAGAATAAACAGAATTAAAAAGGATATAGTTTGAAAAAAATCGAAGCAGTAATAAAACCATTTAAATTAGAAGATGTAAAAGATGCATTAACAGAAGCTGGAATAACAGGTATGACAGTATCTGATGTTAAAGGTTATGGAAGACAACAAGGTCACTCTGAATTATATAGAGGTGCTGAATATGTTGTTGATTTTCTTCCAAAAATTAAATTAGAATTAATTGTTGCAGAAGCAGATGTAGATAATACAATTAAGTTAATTACTGATTCTGCAAAAACAGGAAAAATCGGAGATGGGAAAATATTTGTATCTTCAATTGAAAAAATTGTTAGAATTAGAACAGGAGAAGAAGACGAGGAAGCTATTTAATGAGTTCTTCTTCAACTTTTGAGATTAATGAACCTTTAGATATGCACCTTCACTTACGTGATGGTGATATGCTAAAGTTAGTTGGTCCCTTAACTTCTAACACTTTCTCTGGTGCTTTAATTATGCCAAACTTAGTACCTCCAATTACTACAAAAGAAGCATTACTTTCTTATAAACAAAGAATTAAAGAAGCTTGTAAAGAAGATATCTTTGATGCACATGTAACTCTGTTTTTTCAAGCAGATTATTCATATGAATTTTTAGAAGATATAAAAGAGGATATTATTGGAATTAAGCTATATCCAGCTGGAATTACTACTAATTCTGAAACAGGTGTTTCTTCAATGGATGTTGAAGTATTAAGACCAACTTTAGAATCAATGAGTAAATTAGGAATACCTTTATGTATTCATGGTGAAACTAATGGTTTTGTTATGGATAGAGAAAAAGAGTTTATGCCAATTTATGAATCAATAGCAAAAGCTTTTCCTGATTTAAAAATTATAATGGAACATATTACTACAAAAGAAGCAGTTGAGTTACTTGAAAAGTATGAAAACTTACATGCAACTGTAACTTTACAGCATTTATTAATTACTCTTGATGATGTAGCAGGTGGAATGCTTCAACCTCATTTATTTTGTAAGCCAATTGCAAAAAGACCTGAAGATAGATCTGCATTGTTAGAGGCTGCTTTAAAAGCTCATCCAAAATTAATGTTTGGAAGTGACTCTGCTCCTCATCCAAAACATAAAAAAGAGTCTTGTGGTTGTGCAGCTGGTGTATTTACATCTCCAATTGCTCTACAGGTATTAGTTGAATTATTTGAGAAACATGACTGTTTGGATAATTTAAATGATTTTGTATCTTTAACAGCACAAAGAGTATATGGATTAACACCGAAGAAAAAAACTATTACATTTGAAAAGAAAGACTTTGTAGTTCCTTCTTTATATACATACGCAAACGAAAATGTAGTTCCAATGTATGCAAATGAAACTATAGCATGGAGTATTAAAAAGAATTAATTTTTCTTTTTAACCTCTCTGTCACTTAGAAGTCTTTTAATATTAGTAGACTTCTCTTTTGCTTTTACTATTCTTTCTTCTCTCATAACTCTTAATATATCTAATGTTTCAAGTTTTTCTTTATCAAGATTAGATTGTATTTGAATAGCTTTTCTATTATTTGAAATTCCAGATAAACTTAAAAACTTCTCTTTTTTATTAATATATATTTTATTTGATGAGGATGTCGCATTTTTATTAAACACAATTACATCATCAACTTTTAAATTTAAAATATCTTCTGCACTTAATTCAGTTTCAGCCATAATTGACTCAACTTTCATTTTTGCACCTGATATTAATGTTTTAATATCTTTTTTTCTACTTGATTTTCTATTCTTTCCCTCAGAAAAAACTTTTTCAACAATTTTGTTTAAAAGAGGTTCAATATAAGAAATGGGGTAACAAATAGATAAAAAGCCAGACTCTTCATCAATTGTAATTTCAAGAACAACTAAAAGTACAATTTCATGATCAGAAATAATTTGAATTGCATTTGCATTTGTATCTCTTGATTCTGTTTTAAAGTTTAATGTTGAAATATCTTCCCAAGTTTTATAAAGATTTTTTATAAACATTGTATAGAAGTGTTCAAAAATTTCTACTTCAATTTCAGTTAACTCTCTATCTAAATTATCATTTGTATTAACAGCACCAGAACCTAATAGTTCTGCAATAATTTTATGTGAAATACCAGGGTTACACTCAATTACAATTCTTCCTTCCATAGGTTTAATAGAAAGTGTATTTAATGATGTTATTTGAGGAATTGAAAGAATAAACTCTCCATATGTCATTTGTTCAATTGAGTAAAGTTTAACATCAACAATTTTTCTAAGCATTGCTGAAAGATCAGTAATAAAGTCTCTAAGCATTTTATCATGAATAGCAGAAAAAGCTTTAAATTGTTCATTTGAAATACGGTTTGGTTTTTTAAAATCATAAATTGAGTAATTTTTTTCTTTTGAAACAACTTTTTCAATAGGAGAGTTATCAATATCCTCTCCTTGCTCGGCAATATCTAAAAGTGCATCAATCTCATCTTGACTTAAAAATTCTGCCATATTATCCTCTTATCTCAAATTCAACATCTATAGCACCCATCTCTTTTATCATTTTAAGAGTATCAATTATTTCTGTCATTGGCAATTTCATAACTTTCATTGCTCTTACTAAATCTGATACAGTAGGGGCTTCTTTTGTATTAATCATGGCATTATTAATATCTACTGCTGGTTTATCTGCAATTTTGACATCATCTCCAACATCAACACCTTTATTATATTTAGGGTCATTCCATTGAGGTTCATTTAAAGTTGATTTTTTAATTCTTATTGTAAAAGAATCTCTAGCAATCGTAACAGGAGATATTACTATATCAGCACCTGCTATTACTGATTCTCTGTTCATATCTATAATAATTTTCTTTTTAAAATCAGAATTTAAAGGAATATTTTGAATCATAGAGATAAATTTAATAATTGAGATTTCATTAGGTTTACTTACTCGAATTGTTCTCGTATCAATGGCATAGGCTAATCTTCTTCCAAATTTTTTATTAATTTTAGTTTCTATTAAATCTGCATTTTTTGCAGAACTTTTATATAAACTAAGTGTTACATGATCTTCTTTTTGTAAGTTATAATCAATTTCATTTTCAACTGTAGCACCTTGATAAATAAAACCTGTAGTTTTATTATTGGCATTTGCAACAATAGTTCCTTGTGCAAGAGCATAAACTTTACCATCAACACCTTTTAATTGAGTAATTAAAAGCTCACCATGATCAATTGATTTTGAGTCCCCAATTGTAGATACTTTTATTTTTATTTTATCACCCTGTCTTGAAAAAGCAGGAAGCTTTCCTGTTACCATAACTGCTGCAATATTTTTAGAATCAATTGACGCAGCAGGAATTTTTATATACGAGTTTCTAAGTAAGTTTTGTAAAGATTGCATTGTGAATTTTGATTTATCACCTGTTCCTGCAAGTCCAACAACTAAACCATAACCAATTAGTTGGTTATCTCTAATTCCGATGATATTTGAGATATCTTTTACAGTTTGAGAGTACAAAGAAGAAAAGAAAAATAATATTAATAAAAAATACTTCAATATGCTACCTTAGACTTAATTCTAATTATTTTATCGTAAATTTAATAAAAAAAGGTATAATCATCACAATAAAATTTATTACAGGGCATTGATTTGAATATTTATATTTATGGTAATAATAGTTTTAAAAAAGAAATTCATGAAACTTTAGAACACGCGAATATAAAATTTAAACTAGATAGTGATAGTAAAATAGAAAATATTACTAGTCTTGACCTACTTAAATCTACTATTGAAGCCAATCCAAATGATATTTATTTAATCGATGATGAAAAAATCATTAAAAAAAATGCAATAACGCAAAAAATAAAATTTCTTATTCCTAAAGATGGTATTGAAGAAGAGTTTTTATTAGATAATGGAATAGCAGACGTTTCTCTAGATTCTTTGAAAGATATTCCTAAATATATTTTGAAAAGACATGAGCAACAAAAAGAGATAGAACCGAATATACAAAACTCAATAATAAATATTGTTGATGAAGCTTATGAAAATGATGAGGATGATTTTGATATAGAACTAGATGATGAATTATCAGAGCTTCTTTCAAGTGCAAAAAAAGAAGATAAAATAGATGATGAATCAAGTCACGTTAATCTGGATGAACTTGAAAATTTATTAAATGAGGATGAACTTGAACATAAGGAAATATCAAAAGATAAATTTGCAGATATGATAAATTTTGATGAAGATGTTGGATTAAATAATGTTAAGTCCGATTATGATGATGAATTTATTAAAAAAGAGAATGTTGAAGAATTAGAAGAAGAGAATAAATCAGATATTAACGAAATAGAAAATATAATTTTACAAGAACCTATACAAGGAGATGATATGTCTAGTAATTTTTCAGAACTTGATTCCTTAGATGAACAAGATGTTTTAAGTGCTTTACAGAATATTGATAGTCCAGTAATTGAAGCTAGTAATAGTACAACTAATGAAAAAGTTGAACTTGCAAGTTCAAATGTTCAAGATATTGCAGAATTAATATCAAAATTATTAAATAATAAAACTTTAGAAATCACAATAAAAATTAAAGACTAAAAGTGGATTTAATTGGTATTGCAGAAAATACAGTAAAAATCATTTTAATTCTAGGTTTACCTTCACTACTTGTAAGTATGATAATAGGATTGATAATTTCAATTTTTCAAGCAGTTACACAAGTTAGTGATGCTTCTTTAAGTTTTGTTCCAAAAGTTGTGTTTGTATCTGCATTTATCTTAATATCATTACCTTGGATTGGGGATAATATTGAAACATATACAAAAGATTTATGGGATTTAATATTAGTTTTTGGTAATTAAGTATGATTGATCAATTATATAATTTAAAGAAAACACAATGTAGCCATCCCTATTATTTAGACCACTTGAAAGTGAACTTTTCTGTATAATTTAACAGGAGAATTCATGAGACCACAAAAGTTTAATGATACAAAGATCATAAAGATTTTGAAAGAAGCAGAAGCAGGTTTGGCTATAAACGATTTATGTCGTAAATATGGAATAGGAAGAACAACTTATTACCATTGGAAAAATAGATATACTGATATGGAAGTCTCAGATATTAAACGTCTTAAAGAACTTAAAGCAGAAAATGAGAGACTGAAGAAGATGTTTACTGAAATGGCTTTAGAAAATCATGCACTCAAGGATCTAATCGAAAAAAAGCTCTAAGGCCTGACCAGAAGTGCAAGTTAGTAAAATATCTAGCTATAGAACATAAGCTGAGTATTCGTCAGGCATGTTTAGCATTACAAATTAATCGAAGTACCTTCTACTATAAATCCAAACCACGTGATGATAGTGAAGTAATTGATATACTCAACACTCTAGTAGAGAAGCATCCACGTAATGGATTTCGCAAGCTATTTCTGAGAATAAGAAATGCAGGCCATAAGTGGAACCATAAAAAGGTTTATCGTGTCTATACATCACTTGGACTTAATATAAGGCGTAAGACTAAAAAACGCTTACCAAAACGTATTAAGAAACCATTGGCACAGCTTGACCAACCTAACAAGATCTGGTCAATGGACTTTATGGCAGACAATCTTTGGAGTGGAAAGAGATATAGGTTACTTAATGTAATTGATGAGTTTAATCGAGAACTACTTGAAACTGAAGTAGATACATCATTACAATCTATAAGAGTTATTCGTGTGCTTGAACGTATTATTGACTGGAGAGGAAAACCTGAGGCAATACGTGTTGACAATGGACCTGAGTTTATTTCCACTCAACTAGAGATGTGGTCTGAAAGGAACAATATCAAACTGCTCTTTATTCGACCTGGTCAACCTACAGAAAATGCAAGAGTTGAACGCTTTAATGGTTCTTTTCGTAGAGAACTTCTTGATTGTTATGTTTTTAGCTCATTGAAAGAAGTTAGAGACCATGTTTATGAGTGGATGCATGATTATAATCATCATAGACCACATGAAGCACTAAATGATTTAACTCCAATTCAATTTTTGGAACGGTATAATCTAACTCAAGGAAAGTCCGCTTAAAAGTGGTCCATTTTTGGGGGATGGCTACAACAAACAGACCAAAAACTAATGCAAAAAGGTCAATTACTATCAAAAATAGAGAGAATTGATGCAGAAATTTTAATTACAAATACACAAATAGATACAGCTACTGTACAGAAATTTGGTGCAATATCAGACTTTTCAGTTTTGCAAATGCATAAAAATACAATGAAGTTACATATCTCAAAATTAGAAATTGAAAAAAATAAGCTAAAACAAGAAATAGATTTACTAATAAAAGATATAATAGAATTACAAAAAGAAACAGAACAATTTGGATATATTTTAGAAGAGCAAAAGCAAGAAGCTATAAGAAGAATGTTAGTTGCTGAAGAAGAAGAGGCTAATGAATATATTCAAAG
>NZ_WFKJ01000140.1 GCF_009208075.1 Poseidonibacter ostreae
CTTTTTAAAAGAGATACTATGTTAGGGTCATCTTCAATTAATAAAATTTTCATACACTACCTACTAAATTAATCTTTCTTTTTTTATCATTCTTATCTTCGTCATCAACTTTATCATTTCTTTCAACTTCTTCTTTTTTTTAAATCCTTTATTATTCAATAATTGTTTTATCTCATAATAAATAGTATTAATGGAATTAACATACTATCTGCGTTCGCGCGCCTTTTTAGATGTCAATTAATTTTGTTTAGGACAACAATCAAAAATATTCTTAGTTATTTTAAACCTTATACTAAAAATACACTTTTTACATTTTAAATCCTTTGTAATTTATTCAATAGTTATTTTATTGAAAATGAATTATAAGTATTGAAAAT
>NZ_WFKJ01000141.1 GCF_009208075.1 Poseidonibacter ostreae
TAGGTAATAGGGGCCTATAGCTCAGCTGGCTAGAGCGCTCGACTGATAATCGTGAGGTCCCAGGTTCAAGTCCTGGTAGGCCCACCATTAAATAATCTATACTATTAATAAAATAATATACTACGATGGGGAATTAGCTCAGCTGGGAGAGCGCCTGCCTTGCACGTAGGAGGTCAGCGGTTCGATCCCGCTATTCTCCACCATCTTTTTAGTATATAAATATTAAATAAACAATTTACACTGATTAATTTAGTTACTAAACTAAATATAAGTACTTAAAAAAGTATTTATATTTGGTTTAATTACCAAAGCGTTACCTTGAAAAAATTCATTTTTTTAAGATAACAA
>NZ_WFKJ01000142.1 GCF_009208075.1 Poseidonibacter ostreae
CGCAAGTTCAATACCTGTTGTAGGTCCTTTTAAATAGATATCCATTAGTATTAAATCTGGAACTACACCTTTTTCTAATATCTTCATAGTTTTACATTTATTTGGTGCAATACCACAAGGTTCATAACCTAAATCTTGTAGTGATTCTTTTAAATTTAAAGCTATTATTGATTCATCTTCTACTATTAATATTTTAATTTTACTCATAATTCTTCCTCTTCTTTTGGAAATACGATATTACATTCTAATCCATTATTATTTGTAAACTCTATTGTTGCATCAAGTTGATCTTCTACAATTGAATGAATTAATTGCATACCAATTGATTCACTTTTATATAAC
>NZ_WFKJ01000143.1 GCF_009208075.1 Poseidonibacter ostreae
TTTCTCATTTTTGTTATAGTTGAAAGAAGTATAACTTTTACGAGATTCTTTCAATAGCTTCTCATATTTGTAGTAGTAAATTTCTAAATAAAATGAATTAAGTGTGAGTACTATTAGTAGAGTGAAATCCCTAACTTATGGGCTTTCTGATGTGCAAGTGTCGAATTTTTTCTAAGTGTGAGTAAGTTTCTCATTTTTGTTATAGTTGGAAGAAGTATAACTTTTACGAGATTCTTTAAATAGTTTCTCTTATTTGTAGTACTAGAAAAAGAACCTATAATATGCTATTGAAGACC
>NZ_WFKJ01000144.1 GCF_009208075.1 Poseidonibacter ostreae
GCTTGCTGTACCTCCATTCCCTGTTATCCATGTAGCACCAGAATCTATACTATACTCCCATCTTTCTCCACCAGCCAAAGTGTTTCCTAATGTAACATTAACAACTCCACTATTAGTAATACCATCACTACTACTTTCTCCAGTATCAGAATTTAAATCTACTGATGATACCACTGGGGCTGTTGTATCTACAGTAATTGTTGTTGCATCACTTGCTGTACTTGCATTTCCTGCTGCATCTGTTACTACTGCGGTAATTGATTTAGCTCCATCTACTCCTAAATCTGATTTATC
>NZ_WFKJ01000145.1 GCF_009208075.1 Poseidonibacter ostreae
TCAAGAGAATTAAAACGAAATAGTAAAAATGGTTATTACAGTGCTGAATATGCTGAAATATTAAGTGTATCAAGAGATAAGAATAAAAGAACTAATAAAAAATTAACAAATAAAGTAAAACTTTTAATTTCTAAATATTTAAAGAAGAGCTGGTCTCCAGAACAAATATCAGGAAGACTAAAAAAAGATAAAATTATCAATATATCTCATGAAACAATATATAGATACATATATAAGAACCAAAGACATGGAGGTAAACTCTATAAACTAT
>NZ_WFKJ01000146.1 GCF_009208075.1 Poseidonibacter ostreae
ACAGGTTGTGGGGCTTGTTATTTCTAACCGCCATATTTAGAGCTTAATTAAGGGATATTTTGTCTTTTTAATGGAATTTTTAACAATTAACAGACACTCATGTCCTTTTAATACTGATATTTACTACAAAAAGGACATTTGGAGTGGTAACATGAATTCATACTCGGAATTTAACAATTCTGAGATAAAATAAAATGAATAAAGGTTACAAATGAGAAAGAGTAAATACAGTAAAGAGTTCAAAGATTCCACAGTACAATTAATTT
>NZ_WFKJ01000147.1 GCF_009208075.1 Poseidonibacter ostreae
AAATATTATAGAATCTGTTCATAGACAATTTAGAAATCTAACTAAAACTAAAGGTGGCTTTCCAAACGATAATAGCTTACTTAAACTACTTTTTATGGGTATTCAAAATGCCTCAAAAAAATGGACTATGCCAGTAAGAAATTGGAGCTTAACAATTTCTCAACTCTCAATATACTTTGAGGGAAGACTAGATAAAACGTTAAATTTATGATACAATTTTAGGAATTACTAGATGCTGACACAAAATATTGAAGAGTCCC
>NZ_WFKJ01000148.1 GCF_009208075.1 Poseidonibacter ostreae
TGGCAAAACAAAGGTTGCGGGAGAGAATGCTTTAATTATGCTCACCTATAATTTTAGACGATTGTTGAATCTAATTGGTATTACACTGTTTCAAAAGCTGGTAAAAGCCAGTAAAAGTGGCAATATTGAGGATATAAAACAAGAAATAGTAGAGTACATTGCAGTTCTACACTTTTTTAAAGCTTTATTTCGTCAAAAAATGTGTTTATACATCTGGATATTGAAAAAACTTTCTTAGTCTTGATTCTTTTACTTATAT
>NZ_WFKJ01000149.1 GCF_009208075.1 Poseidonibacter ostreae
TTATGCTCACCTATAATTTTAGGCGATTGTTAAATCTAATTGGTATTACACTGTTTCAAAAGCTGATAAAGGCCAGTAAAAGTGGCAATATTGAGGATATAAAACAAGAAATAATGGAGTACATTGCAGTTCTAGTCTTTTTTAAAGCTTTTTTTCGTCAAAAAATGAGTTTATACATCTAAATATTGAAAAAATATTCTGAAGCTTGGTTCTTTTACTTATATAGGGTTAGTTCTTTCACAGTCTCT
>NZ_WFKJ01000015.1 GCF_009208075.1 Poseidonibacter ostreae
GGAAACAAATGACAGTTATAGAACTTTTTCAAAAATTATTAAGATTTAAATCAGTAACTCCAGATGATGATGGAGGTTTTGACTTTATAGAAGAATACTTAGGTGAAGAGTGGACTTGTATAAACGTAGATAGAGAAGATACAAAAAATAGAGTATATTATAAAAAATTTAATGACAATCCTCAACACCTATGTTTCGCAGGACATATTGATGTAGTGCCTCCTGGTGAGGGATGGGATGTTGACCCATTTGCTGCTGATATTATTGATGGTGTAATTACTGCACGTGGAACTCAAGATATGAAAAGTGGAGTTGCTGCTTATCTTTATGCTTGTAAGCATGCAAAAAACTTTGATGGAACACTTTCAATTTTAATGACTTCTGATGAGGAAGGTGAGGGAACTTACGGAACTATTAAAGCACTTGAACATTTAAAAGAGATAGATTTTATACCTCAATATGCAGTTGTGGCAGAGCCAACTTGTGAGCAAGTTTTTGGTGATGCAATAAAAGTAGGTCGAAGAGGAAGTATCAATGGATATTTAAAAATTCAAGGAAGACAAGGACATGCTGCTTATCCTGAAAAAGGAATTAATCCAATACATCAAATAGCACCTATTTTAAATGATATTGCCGCTCATGATTTGGATAATGGAGATGAATATTTTGCACCATCCAAAATGGTTTTAACAGACTTAAGATCTGGAATGCAAGTTACAAATGTAACACCAAATACACTTGATTTGATGTTTAATGTAAGAAACTCAACAAACACAAAAAGAGAAGATGTAGAAGCTTATGTAGAAAAAATATTTGGGCATTTGGATTATTCTTTACGAACTACTCAAGGCTCTTTTCCTTTTGTAACAAATAAAGAATCAAAAGTAGTACTTGCTATGGAAAACTCTATAAAAGATGTTTTAGGAGTTACAACAAAACACAGTACTGCTGGTGGAACAAGCGATGCTAGATATTTTGGAGCCTTTGGTATTGAAGCTATTGAATTTGGTGTGATAAATGATACGATTCATAGTATTGGTGAGAGAACTACTGTTAAAGAAGTAGAGGGATTGACTGAAGTTTATGTGGATTTGATTGAGAAGTTTTAATTTGTTAATTATTTTACTTTAAAAGATGCAAATTCCAAATTGCACTTTAAAAGATGCAAATTCCAAATTGCACTTTAAAAGATGCAAATTCTAAATTGTACTTTAAAAGATGCAATATGATATAGTATTTCATTGAATTAATAGGAGTTATAATGAATAAATATTTTATATTAACGGGAGATATTGTAGGAAGTAGAAAAAAGGATTCTTTAATATTATGGGAAAAATTAAATAAAATTATAAATAAAGCTGATAATCAATTTAATAACTTATTATTATCACCTCTTCAAATAAAAAAAGGGGATGAATTCCAAGTAGTTGTACAAGATATTGAATCAGTATTATCACTAATGTATTATCTAGACATCTGTTTTTTATCAGAAGATATAGAAGCTAGATTTGCAATTGGGTATGGGAAAATTGAGAGTAATGTTAATAGAACTTCTACAAATAATATGCTTGGTAGTGGATTAACATATACAAATCAAATTTTAAATAATAAGAAAAATAAGTATTCTTTTTATATACAAGATGATATCTATAAAAACATATCTTTAAATACTATAGCTGTTTTACTAGAAGACTCTTTATCTTCTGTTACTAAAAAACAGATAATTTACTTATACAAAAAAGTTGTAGAGAAGATGTCAGATGAACAACTATTAATTGAATTAGATATAAAAGAAAGAAATTTATATAGATATGAAGTAAAATCAAAACATAAGTTAATAAATGATGTTTTTTTAAAAATATCACAATTATTTATGACTAATGAAGTAGAATTAAAAACTGAATATTATAAAAAATATAAAATTCAGATTGATTAGGATAATTGATGTTTAATACAATAGAAGAAATAATTTTTTCAAGCATTTTAGTATTATTTTTTATCTATTTAATCATAGTTATGGGAAGTAAAGGAGTAAAAGTAATTCTTGCAAGTGTCAATGCTTCTGCAGGTGGAGTACTTGGTAATGGTGAAAAAATAGGTAAATTAGAAAGGCTTTTATATTTTGCAGGAGTAATTACACAAAATTGGATTTTAATTAGTTTAATTATTGGATTAAAAACAATTTCTAGATTTCAAAAACTTAATAAACAAAAAAGAGCAGAGTACTTTCTTATTGGTTCTTTATCAAGTCTTTTATACTCAATAATTATTGGATATTTATTTTTAGGAGCAATTAAATTATTTGAATTTAATTACCTAATTAATATTCTAAATATTGTACATAGTTTAAATATAGTGTAGACCTTCTAAAAAATAAAAGGTGAAGTACATGAACAAAGAAAAACTAAAATAATACGAAGCAGATTTTTTAGGTTTTGAAGAATTGATAACTCTTCTTGGAAAAAATAAAGATTAAAATATAGTAGAAGTTATCAGCAAGTAGCAAAGGTTATATATAATTAATACAAATAGAAACTTTGGAGATATTGGCAACAAAATAATAGACACATGGTAATTATTTTTGAATGACAAAACAAGTTTAGCTAACACTAGTGGAATAAGTAGAGTTACACTAGGGAAGATTGAGCAAGGAATTATAAATGAAAATATCAAAACTATATGCAAACAATGATAATTTTAAAACCATAAAATTTGATAAAGGTATAAATTTTATACTTTCTTCTTCTGATGGTGTTGGAAAAACTAGTCTTTTTAAATTAATAGATTTTTGTCTCTTAGGGGATAAACACTTTCTTGGGAACGAGCATTTTAAAGATTATATTTTTTATATAGAACTTCAAATCTCTTCAAATAGATATATTACGATTAAAAGACCTACTAAAAGTGGTAAGAATATCGAATTAAAAATCACAAAACAAAAATCCATGCTTTTAGATGAAATAAGATTTGATAAAAAAGGCAGTCTAGGTATTGCAAAATCTTTTTTTGAAAATAAAGTTAATTATTCTATAAATAAGTTTAGAACATATATAACATATTTTTTAAGAGATGAATCCAACCAAAATGATGCATTTATATTAAACAAATACTCAACTCTTCATGAAATAGAGTATAAAACTGTTGTATCAAATCTTGTAGGTATTGATGGACGTAAAATAAGAAAAAAATATGAACTAGATGAACTGATTAAAAAAGAAGATACTGATGCAACAACTTTAAAAACTGCACAGAATGATTTAGAAAAAATTATTGAAGAAAATAAAACTTTAGTTAACAGCCATTTTATAGATAAACTTAAAGATAGTGTTGCTAAATATGGACACATTATATTAGATAAAGAAGTGACTTTTTCAATTGAGTTAAATACTTCAAATGATATTGAATTTAGTTTAAAAGTGGAAAATGATGACAGTACTATAAAAAAACTTTTATGTTTTATCTTTGCCGCCGCATTAGCCGAAACTTATGTACAAAAAAGACTTATCAAATTTGTTGCCTTTGATAGCCCTTTTGATGGAGATAATAATACTTATGAAGATGGTATTTATTTTGCAATTCATCAGTTACACAGAATTGGTATTCAAACTATCATCACATCAAATGAAAATGCTATTCATAATTCTTCTAATTTATTAGAAATTAAAGATGAATATATGACTGATTATTTTAGTAATGATGATAAATTGATGGGTGATTTTTAATCTTTAAATGATAAAGATACTTTACAATTTTAATAAATTATCTTATAATGATAACTAACTTTATCATTTAAGGTGTAAAATGAAAGATATAGAAGTAAAAATTGATAATAAAAAAATAGGGCAACTTTTTTTTGAAAAGAATAAAAATCAGTATGGATTTAATTATACTTTAAATTATAAACCTATATCTTTAATCATGCCTTATAAAAACTCTACATATCTTTGGAAATACAAGCTTCATCCAATCTTTGATATGAATATTCCCGAAGGTTATCTTTTTGAAATATTTAAAAAGTATCTAACAAAAGAATATGGATATATAGACGATTTTCTAATATTTTCATATATTTGTACAAACATACAAAGTAGGCTTTCTTATAAAAGTTTTATTGATAAAAAAGAGTTTTTTACACTTGATATGGATGATGTTTTAGAAAATGATTCAGAAGATAATTTCACAAAAATAGTGAGTGCTTTTTTAGATAAAAATGCAATTAGTGGAGTTCAACCAAAGACTTTAGCTATTTTAAAAGATAAAGAAAGTTTATCTTCAAAAGAGTATATTATTAAAACTTGGGGAGACGAATACCCTCAGTTAGCATTAAATGAATACTTTTGTTTAAAAGCAATAGAAAAAGCAGGTGTAATAATACCAAATCTAAAACTTTCTAAAAATAATAAATTCTTATTAGTTGAGAGATTTAATTATGAAAAGGAAACTGATAGTTTTTTAGGGTTTGAAGAGTTAATTACATTACTTGGAAAAAATAAAGATGAAAAATATAGTGGAAGTTATGAACAAATAGCAAAAGTTATCTATAGTGTAACTACAAATAAAATTGAATCTATGATGAGCTTATATAAATTAATAATAATGAATTATTTACTAAGAAATGGTGATGCACATCTTAAAAACTTTGGAATATTATATGATAAAGAGATCTCAAATATATGGTTTTCTCCAGCTTATGATGTTGTTAATACTCAAGTTTATTTTTATAAAGATAAACCAGCTCTTACAATGCACGGCAAAAAGTTATGGCTTGGGAAAAAAGAGCTTGTTAAGTTTGGTATAAATGATTGTTATCTTTCCAAAGAAGTGGCAAATAGTGTTTATGATGAGTGTATTTTAGTTTTGATTAATTCAATAGATGAATTAAAAGAATATATCAAAACAAATAGTGATTTTGAAGATATTGGTAGAAAAATGATAGATACATGGAAATTATCTTTAAGTGAAAAAACAAGTAAGGAGTTAGCAGTTGAAGTTATTCGAAATTGGACAAAAAATTAAAGAACTAAGAGAAGAAAAAAGACTAACGCAAGAAGAATTAGCAACTACTTGTGGCATCAGCAGAGTTACTTTAGGAAAGATTGAACAAGGAAAACTAGGTAATACTTCTGTTAAAACTTTAGATTTAGTTTTAGCAAAACTAGGATTAGAGTTAGAGTTTAAAACTATAAATAATTTTGGTTTACCAAGTCTAGATGAATTGTAAAAGAGTGAAGTAAATGAACATAGAAAAACTAAAAGAGTATGAAACAGAATTTTTGGAACAATACCCAAATGGTTTTGATGATAGAAACTTTTTTCCTACTATGAAAACTTTTAATCCTTTAAAACTTGAAGAGTCTGCAAAAGAGGCTTTAAAGAAAGAGAATTTTCAAAATCCAAGTTTAGTTGTAGATAACTTTTTTAAAGTAGTTCAAAAGTCAGTATTTGTATCACTATTTGATAAACTAAAACTAAAAGATATGATAGCAACACTTAATTCTTATGAAAAAGATATGTTAAGTATTGAGATTTATGAGCTTTTATATGGAGATAAAAAAGCAGGCTTTGACGGACTTGTTGAGTTTTTAAGTGAGTATAAACTAGCAAAATGGACGATAATATCCGTTGTTCCATATTGTATAAATAGAGAGCAAGACTATTTTATAAAACCTACTACTACAAAAAATATTATCAAAACTTTTGACTTAGAAGATTGTATTTACAAACCAAAACCTAGTTTTGAGTTTTATGATAAATATACAAAGTCACTTGATATTATGAAATCAAGTATTGATAAGTCTCTTAGTCCTGATAATGTAGGTTTTACAGCCTTTTTAAAAGTTGCTATGGAAAGTTATGAAGATTTTAAATAGCTTTTCTCAAAACTATAAATCATAACTTTTTTTAAAAAGTTCACTTTTAAACTCTATATCATCTTTCAAGTTCAGTTGAAACATTACATTAGGATTAGTATTTATATCTTTTTTCTTTATATAATATTGACAATCAACATTTGTCATACTTACTAAATATCTTGTACCAATATTAAAATTAGACAATCTTGACTTAGTTGTTAATAGATACTTATTATTAGTTTTCTTTATTTGGAAATCTTTTGTTATTAACTCCAATTGCTCTTTAAAATCTGATATATCTTTTCCCGGTATTTGTGTATTCCCAGTTTTTTTTCTTCTAAACACTAAGCTAATATCAAAGTAATCCTCTATTTGATTTATTGGAATAAAAAGCAAATCATTTAAAGTTAATTTATTAAATTTATTTGAAGATATAATCCACTCAACACCCTTATCTGTATATATTGTTTTAGCCCAATTAAATAATATCTCATTAGAAAGGTCAACATGAATAGTTGCATTATTTGTTCCCTTAAATAATGAATAGTTTGAATTTAAATACTTTATTATCTCTTGAGTATATTTATTGGATTCATTTTTACTTTTATCACAAAATATAAACTTACCATCAACTGGTTCTAATATTATTTGTCCTGCTTGTGTTGGTCCAAATTTAGCTTCAATGTTTGTTATAAGTCGAAGTGATTGTCTTACTGTAATGTAAGATTGTGTTGAGTCAAAACCACCTTCCATTGCAAAACTAGCATCAAAATGATTGTTTAAAAAATCTGTTGCTTCATCTTGAAATATTTCCCACTTTTGTAATGCCATAATCTTGCCTTTTTAATAAACTAAAAGTATTATAGCGCAACTTCAGTTTTAAGACCAAAGCTGTAAACGTGGTAGAGAGGATATAGCTTTTATAATATTAGTTTTTGAAACAATGCCAAGTAAAATATCTTCTTCATTTACAACAGGTATCGCATCAAGTTTAAAATCTAACATAACTTTTGCAACTCTTCTTATATCAGATACTGGGTCAACTGTGATAAGTTCAGGTAAATAAATATCATCTATTTTTTTTTGGATAATATTTTCAGAGTTTTCAATATCATCCATTATTAGATTTAGAATTATTTTCTTGTTTATTAATCCCATTATTTTTTTTCCAAAGCTAATTACAGGTAATTGAGATACTTTATTATCTTTTAATATCTCGTAAGCTTCTTCAATAGTTGAATTATTATCTACAATAATACAATCTTTTGTCATGATATCTTGAACATGATAAACAGGTTCAGAAGTATCAATATTAGCCATTTTTTTATATTTATTTATAGCAGATTGGTCAAGGTTTTGATTTTGTTTCTGTTCTTTTTGTGCATTTGTAAAATCTTGTATAAAACCTTCTTCGGGTTTTAAATCTATTTCAGATACTTTATCCACATGTTTAAGATTATATAAATTATCAGCAGTACTTCTAAAGCCTACACTTCCTTTATTGTATATAGAAAACATTTAGAACTCCTTTTAAACTTATTCTTAATCATAAGATAAATTATATAATGAATTGTTAATGATGAAATATTGAAATTATGCTAAACTTCGTTTTTAGGAGAATAAATGCCACAAAATATTAAAGCTCATCTTTTTGTAATCTTAGCAAGTTTTTTGGTTGGAGGTTCTTTTATTGTTACAGATAAATTAACAGGTACTATTGATCCTATATCTATTACTTTATTAAGATTTATTTTAGCTTCACTTATTTTAGCTCCTTTTATTCTATTAATTAAAAAATATCGAGTTAAAATATTTTCCACTTTTAAAAGAACTATGATAATGAGTTTTTTTTATTCCTCTTATTTTATTGGAATGTTCAAAGCTTTAGAAACAACAAGTGCATTAAATACTGGTGCTATTTATACTTTAATCCCGCTCCTTACTGGAATTGCATCCATTTTTGTTTTTAAACAATATATTTCTTCTAAACAATATATGGTTTACGCTTTTGGGATAATAGGTACTTGTATTGTAGTTTTTAAAGGTAATTTAGAATTATTTTTAGCTTTCTCTTTAAATAAGGGTGATTTCATATTTTTATTCTCAATTATTTTAATGACATTATATTCTATTACTTCAAAATATTTTTATAAAAAAGATGATGAACTTTTAGTTGTAGTATTTATGACTTTAATAGGTGGTTGTATTTGGATGGCAATATCTTTAATTGTTTTTGATGTTCCTTTAGAATGGGAAAAACTAAATACTACAAATCTGTTAAATATTGGATATTTAACAATTTTTACAACACTATTTACAGTCTTCTTATACCAAAGTGCAAATGTAGTTTTAGGACCTAAAAAGGTTATGGCATATGTCTATTTAAATCCTGCTTTTGTTGCTATTATTGCCTTTATTATTGACAAAACTACTATGAACTTTTTTACAACTATAGGTATTCTTATTTCTGCAATTGCAACTATAATACTTTTAAAAAGTAAATAAGTAAAATTATTTTACCAAAGCATAACAAGATTTTGGATATCATTCCAAATATATAATAAAAAGGAAAAAAATGGAACAACTACCAAATTGCCCAAAATGTAACAGTGAATATACTTATGAAGATGGTTCTTTACTTATCTGTCCTGAGTGTGCACATGAGTGGACAGCAAGTGATGAGGAAGAAAATACTGAGTTTACTGTAAAAGATGCAAATGGTGCAACTTTAAGAAGTGGTGACGATGTTACTATTATAAAAGATTTAAAAGTTAAAGGTAGTTCTTCTGTTGTAAAAGTTGGTACTAAAATTAAAAATATTAGATTAGTTGAAAGTGCAATTGATCATAATATTGATTGTAAAATTCCTGGCGTTGGAGCTTTAAAAATTACTCCAATGTATGTAAAGAAATCATAGACTAAATGCCAAATATGATTTATGGAACAGCTTGGAAGAAAGAAGAGACTACAAGACTTGTAGAACTTGCTATTACTTCAGGTTTTAGAGCAATTGATACAGCTTGTCAACCAAAGCATTATAGAGAAGATTTAGTAGGAATTGCATTAAATAATTCTTTTAACAAAGGGATTAAAAGAGATGAATTATTTATCCAAACAAAATTCACTCCAATATCTGGACAAGATGAAAATAATATGCCTTATTTATCATCTGATGATATTTTAACGCAACTTGAAAAATCATTTTATACTTCTAAAAAGAATCTAAATATTGATTTTATCGATTCTTATTTAATTCATTCACCTTTTGGTCCAATTGAAGATTTAGTAAAGGTGTATAGAACTATGGAAGAGTTTGTTCAAGCTGGTGAAGTAGGGCAAATAGGAATTTCAAATTGTTATGATTTCAAATTACTTAGCTATTTATATGATATTGCAAAAATAAAACCTAAAGTTGTTCAAAATAGATTCTATTCTGAGTCATCGTATGATAAAGAGATTAGAGCTTTTTGTAAGCAAAAAGACATTACCTATCAAAGTTTTTGGTCTCTTACTGCTAATCCTAATATTTTAAAAAGCAATGAAGTTCAAAATCTAGCAAAAAAATATGAAAAAACAGCAGAGCAAGTTTTCTATAAATTTTTAAATGAAATAGAGATAACACCATTAAATGGAAGTACATCACAAATACATATGATTGAAGACTTAGATATTAAAAGTTTCTCTTTAGAATCTTACGAAGTTGATTCTATTTCGAATCTTTTATGATATAACTACAATATATTTAATACAATCCAAAATCTAAAAAAGAAAAGAGCATAAAAGTGAAAACAAAAAGAATTAGAAAATTAATGATTTCAGGGATTAGTGTAACAACTAATAATAAAAATGAAATGAATGAAGAAACAGCAAAAATTGCAACTCTTTGGGATGATTATTCAGAAAATAGTGTTTATAGCGCTACTCATGACAAAGCAAATAATAGTTCAATGTATGGAGTTTACTCAAACTACACATCAGATGTAAATGGTGATTATGATGTTACCGTTGGTGTTGAAGTAACTAAAAATAAAAAAGCTATAGTTATTGAAGATGAAAAATACTTAGTATTCAAAAAAGAGGGTGAATTACCTCAAGTTGTAATTGATACATGGAAAGAGATTTGGGATTACTTTGAAAATAATGATGAGTATAAAAGAAAATATTCAATTGACTTTGAACATTATACAAAAGAAGATGAAATAGAAATTTATATTTCTATTGAAAAATAATTAAAACAATAAGTATAAATACTTATTGTTTAACATTGTACTTTGTAAGCATATTTGGCCAAGAAACTTTATTTCCTTCTTTGTCAAATACTGCTGGAGTACCTCTTACATCTAACTCTTGTGCAATAGCCATTTGAGCTGTTAAACTAGCTTCAAGTTGAGCTAACTCTTTTTCTGAATAATTTCTATTTTTATAACCTTCATCATTAACATTAATAGTTAACATTGCTTTGATTTTCTCAGCATTTGTTTTTTTACTCATTACGTACATAGACATATCTTTTGCATTTTTATGAAAATCTAATGGATAATAGAAAACTCTAATTTTTACATTTTTCTCAATTTGAGGGAAATATGATTCAAACTTTTTACAATATGGACATTCTGGATCTGTAAATAAGAAATACTCATCACTTCCACTTCCAAAAGTTAAAGCTTCTTTTCCTGTAAGTCCTGATACATCAGCAGGAGCTTCTAGTTTTGCACCTGATTGAGTATTTATTACATCACCAGCAATTAAGTTTTTCTTATCTTTTGTTAAATATACTTCATCATTATTACCTTGAATAATTACTTTTAATAAATAAAAGTTTTCAAGATCATATGCTTTTCTTACAGTTATTGGAACTCTTTTAAAAAGCTCTAACTCTTCTATTTGTTTTATTTCGTTTTGTGATAACTGTGTTGCTGCATTTAAGCTTGTGCCTATTAATAATGCTAACAATAGTTTCTTTGCTATTTGAATCATTTATATTCCTATTTTAAATTTGTATGACATATTACTATTTAAGTGTTAACGAATAGTTAAAAGTAAAGCACTAAATTATAAGCTTTGATAATATTGCAGTTGTAATAAATGAGAATAAAATTCCATATCCAACAATTGCAATACTAAGTCTAGGAGCAAGACCTGCCATTGAAGCCATCGCACCTGCTGTTATCATAGGAGCCATTCCCGCTTCAAAAATAGATACTTGTCCTGCAAGATTGTTCCAGCCAAATAATATAATTACAAGATAAGCAATCAAAGGAGCAATTGCTAGTTTTATTATAAGTGCGATACTTAAAGGTTTTATATCATCTTTTGGTAGTTTAAACTGTAGTTGTAAACCAACTGCAACAAGTGCAACAGGAATTAAAGTATTTGCAAATGTCGTAAGAATACTTGTAATCATTGGATGAAAAGTTTGACCTAAAAATAAAAGAGCAAATAATAAAGCTAAAAATGATGGAAATGTAATGATTTTTTGAATAATTAGTTTAAAACTTAAATTAGAGTTTGATGAATAATACGCTGTAATAAAAGCTCCATAAACTGCAAGTGCTAAAAATGTACCTAACTGGTCATATATCAAAACATAAGGAAGAGCCTCTTCACCTAAATATGCGTTGATTATAGGAATTCCCATAATTGAACTGTTTGTTAAAATAGCTACTAATAATAAACCACCTGTAACATCTTTTGACCAATTTAAAAGTTTTGAACAAAAAATCACTAGAAGTGCTGATATTCCCATAACAATCCATGCAATAATAGCAGGTATTAAAACATCAAAAGAAAACTCTAACTTTGGGACTTGCAATAAAATAATGGCAGGTAGCGAAATATAGATAATAAATTTATTTAAAATATTTGGTGTCTCTTTGGGAAATATATTAAGTTTTTGTAAGACATATCCTACTACTATTGCAAAACCTATTAAAAGAAAGTTTTCCATTTATCAAATCCTTTTTTTAAAAAAATCATTATAACACAATTATATATTATATCATTACTTACAAAAAGTAAAGTAAGGGATTTATAAGTTAACTATCTATATAATTTACAAGAAAATTAAAAGGAATAATATGAATAATACATTTGAAGAGGCAATGAACTTTAGACATGCATGTAAAGTGTTTGATGATACGAAAAAGATTAGTGATGAAGATTTAAACTATATTTTAGAAGCAGGAAGAAAATCTCCATCATCTTTTGGTATGGAGCCTTGGAAGTTTTTAGTAATTACTAATGAAGAGTTAAAAGAAAAGCTAAGACCAGCTTGTTGGAATCAAGTTCAAGTTACTTCTTGTTCTCATTTAATTATTGTACTAGCTGCAATTGATGCAGTAAAACCTGAATTTGGTGTAGTTGAACGAAAATTTAAAAGAAGAACAATGCCTCAAGATAAGCTTGATATGTATTTAGGTTTATATGCAAGTCATTTAGAAAAGACTTTATCAAGTGATGAAAATGTATATTCATGGACTTCTAAGCAAACTTATTTAGCAGCTGCAAATATGATGACAGCTGCAGCTATAAAAGGTGTAGACTCTTGTCCTATTGAAGGTTATGAAAAAGAGAAAGTTGAAGAGATTTTAGGTTTAGATACATCTAAATATCAATTATCTGTTGTTTTACCTTTTGGATTTAGATTAAATGAGCAATCAACTCAATTAAGAGAAAAACAAGAAGATATAGTAGAGTTTATAAAATAAAACTAAACGTCTATATTTTAGAAAGAGTAGGAGCAAAGGCTTTTGTTCCTACTCTTACTTTTTCTCCTACTTTATACTCTTTAGCTTCATCTTCACATAATACAATTTCAACTAATTGCTGACCAATTGAAATAATAGCTATATAAATAACATCAGTTTTTATAATATCTAAGATTTCACCCTCAAAAGAAAACTTTTGAGATCCTGATGTTTTTAATAAAACTTCAGTTGGATTTCCATCTTGAATAATCTTACCTTGTTTCATTACTAAAACACGATTTGCTAATCTATAAATTTCACTAGGTTCATGACTTACCATTATAGTTGTAGTTTTAAACTCTTTATGTAAATTAAGTATTTCATTTTGAAGTTTCATTCTCATATTTGGGTCAAGTGCTGAAAGTGGCTCATCCATAAGTAATAGTTTTGGACTATTCATTAAAGCTCTACATAAACTAACTCTTTGTTTTTGTCCTCCACTTAAAGTATTTGGCATTCTTTTAGCAAGTTGTTTTAATTCGGTTAATTCTAAAAGTTTATTTGCAAGTTTTTTATCTTTATTTACATATAAAAGATTCTGTTCAACACTCATATTATTAAATAATGCATAATCTTGAAAGACAAAACCAATCTGCCTTTTTTGAATACTTAAACTATTTTTTCCATCAAGCCAAACTTCCTTATCAACACTTATTTTTCCACTAGCTTCCTCTAAACCTGCTAAGATTCGAAGTAAGGTAGTTTTTCCACTTCCACTAAGTCCTGAAAGTGCAATAAATTCCCCTTGTTTAATATCTGCATTTATATCTAAATCCATTAGACCATTTGAACCATGTAGTTGTTTGCTTATATCTATTTTTATCATACAGTAAGTGTTGCCCATTTTTTATCATTTTGTAAAGCTTTATTTAATAACTCACCAGTATGATTACAAGTAATTGAATTTTTTTCTAACTTTTTAACTGCTTTATACTCTTGTGCACAAACAATACATGCACTAAACTCAACACCATCTTTTTGAATCTCTTTGATTTTTTTTCTAATTTTCTTACTTTTAATCACAGATTTTATGGAAGCACCCCAAAACATGATATGCACTCTTTTCCAATATCCTCTTGGAATTGAAACCCCTCCATAAAGTAGGGGGAACTTTAAAATACTATCAATATTTTCTGTTGAGATAACTATAAGTAAATTTTCTTTTTTCATCATATCTCCTAAATAAAGGTTTTTTTCTGTTTTGCATTAAAAATATATACACCAAATAGAACTATAAAACTCATAATTAACATAATTGCACTATATATATGTGCATTTACATAATCTAAAATCTCAACATACTCATATATCGCAACTGACGCCACTTTTGTTTCAGCAGGTATACTTCCACCCACCATTAAAACCACGCCAAACTCTCCAACAGTATGTGCAAATGTTATAATAATTGCTGTTAAAAGTGCTGGTTTGATATTTGGAAGTGCTATAAAAAAAAGTGTTGTTAATTTACTTTTTCCGCTTATATAACTAGCCTCAAGCATATTTTTGTTTAAACTTTCAAAACCACTCTGCAAAGGCTGAACCATAAAAGGAAGACTATAAAAACAAGATGCTACAACTAAACCTGTAAAATTAAAAACTAATTTTATCCCTAAGTATTCATTAAAAAAATTTCCAATGGGAGAATTTAATGATAGAGTATAAAGTAAATAAAAACCTAAAACTGACGGTGGCAGTACAATAGGAAGTGCAGTTAGAGCTTCAAGAACTGGCTTGATTTTTGATTTTGTTTGAGATAGATACCATGCTAAGGGTAGGGCTATAATAAATAAAATAATAGTAGTTGTAAGAGCAAGTTTAAAAGATAAAATAAAAGGTTCAAACTCTAAATTACTTAAATAGTTCATTACGATATAACCTTTTGTATTGATAACTCACTAGCTTTGATAAATGCTATTATTTCATCATTTTCTTTTAGATTCATTCTATTTACTGAGTTTGTCGTTATGATACTTGTTAAAACTGTACCTTGAAAATCTAAGCTAAGTGAAGAAAGTAACTTTCCTTTATCAAGCTTTTTTATTACACAATCTAATCTATTTGAAAGACTAATATCTCCTGTAAAACTCTTTGCTATTGCTATATGAGATGCATTAACACTTAATATTACTTTTGTTCCTATATCTATATTTGAAAGTCCTAAACTCATCATTGATAAAGTTATATTCTTAAAGTTAAACTGTACAATAGTAAGGTTTTCTAAACTATCAATATCTATTACTTTTGCTTCGAATTTATTCATTTATTAAGTACCCATAACTTTTAAATATCTCTTTTGCTTTTTTTGAAAAAATAAAATTATAAAAAGCTTGAGTTTCTTCTTTATTCTTTGCATTGTTTAATAAAACAACACCTTGTTTAATTGGAGTATAAAGCTTAGAATCTATCTCTTTCCAGTTTATATTTTCTTTATATTTACTCATTTTGTTTGAAAATAAAGAGGATTTTGCAATTATTCCAATATCAGTTGCACTTACACTATATGAAATAGTTTGTGAAATTGATTCTCCATAAACAAATTTTGATTTAATATTTTCAAATACTTTTGCATTTTTCAAAGCTTGGAAACTTGCAATGCCATAAGGTGCAGTTTTGGGATTTGCAATAGCAATTTGCTTTATATTCTTATCTTCTAATAAGTGTTTTATATCTTTGCTAAAGTCAAGATTTTTAGTACTAAAGTATGCTAAAGAACCTTTTGCATAAACTTTAGGCTCAATATTTGCAAAATTATTTTTATATAAATTATAAGGGTATTTCATATTTGCAGACATAAATAAATCATAAGGAGCACCATGTGATATTTGTGCATTTAGTTTTCCACTACTACCTAGGATTACATTTACTTTTGTGTTAGGATTTTTAATATTAAACTCTTTTATTAAATCATTAATTGCATAAGAAACATTCGCAGCAACTGCAATAGTGATATCTTTTGCGTTAATATTTAATACTAATAAAAGTAGTACTAAAACTATTTTGTTAAACATTTAATATCCTTTTATTAATTTCCAATCATAATATCAGAAGACTTTATGATTGCATAAACTTCTTGGCCTATTTTAAGCTCTAACTCTTTTGCTGCTTCTGTTGTAATTACGGAAGTTATTACATCTGTATCATTTATTAAGATATTTACTTCACAGCTAACTTCACTAAAAGTTAGTTTGTTTATAAGGCCTTTTATTTTATTTCTTGCACTAAAACCTTTTACGTTATTTGTTGAAATCATTACATTATTTGATTTAAAAATCGCTAGTACTTCTTTATTTTTTTCAAGTACTAAGTTTTCTATAGAATTTTTTGAAATTGAAGAAACTAGTCTTTGATTGCTTTTTGTTTTTAATACAATATTTGCATTAACTTTATCAATATTAATAGCTTCTATTTTTGCTAGTATTTGATTTCTTGCACTAATTTGCATAGTAAACCTTTGTAAGGATTTTAAATTACCTGAATTAAAATCAGTTAGTGTTGTAAGTTTTTCTAGAAATTTTGTATGTTCTTTTTGTAAAATAGTGTAACTTTGAATTAAGTTCTTCCCATATTCAGTTATTGAAGCTCCACCACCACCAATGCCACCAGTTTCTCTTAAAACAACTGTATTATCGCAAAGGTTATTTATACTATTTATTGCATCCCATGCACTTTTATAGCTCATAGGTACGGCTTTTGCTGCTTTAGAAATTGAGCCATGTTCTAAAATTGCTTCTAACAATAGTATTCTTTTTTCTAGTAAAAATGGAGTTTTTGAGTTTAAAAGAGTTAACGATGAAGAAAATTCCATTTTTTAGTCCTTGTATACTTAAGTATATAACGATAAAATCTTAGCTATTGCTTACTTAAAATTTAGTAAATTAGTATTATTTTCAAATAATTTCAGACCTAATAAGATAGAAGATGTTAAAATACATAAAAAATAATTTTATATAAAAATATATTTAAAAGGTAAATAATGAAAAGTGTTCCAGCAATAGAGGAATGGCTAAATAAATTTTCAATTAATAACTATATTATAACAGATGATTTACAAGTAATGGTATTTGGAAATGTTAATTTAAATGGAAAGCTTGATGTAAAGAAATTACCTATAAGTTTTAAATCAGTTGATGGTTATTTTGATATAAGTAATAATTCATTAGAATCACTTGAGGGATGTCCTGAAAGTGTTTTAAAAGATTTTAACTGTGCGTTTAATTCACTAGAATCACTCTTTGGAGCACCTTATAAAGCAGGGGATTTTGATTGTTCAAATAATAGATTAACATCATTATCTTATTGTCCAAAAGAGGTTAATGGTTTTTTTGATTGTAGTGAAAATCAAATCATATCAATAAAAGGAGCTCCAAGAACAGTTAAGGGACACTTTAAATGTTCAGATAATAAAATAGGTTCATTAAAAGGTGGAGCTAAATATATTGATACATATTTTGATTGTTCAAATAACTTTTTATTAGATTTAGCAGGTGGTCCTATTACTGTAGGTCAAGATTACATTTGTAATGGAAATAAATTAACAGATTTAGAAAATATTGCAGATGAAATTGGGTGGGATTTAATTACTGATATTAGATTAAACCATGTAACAAGTTCACACGATGAAGAACATAATATTTGGAGATATAAAGGTAGTGAAGTCGTTGCTCATATTTATAAACCTTTAGTTGAATTATCAAATATTGATGATATTAATAGATGGCTTAAAAAACATGGTATTGAAGGTTTTCATATTTTAAAAGATAACTCTGTTAATGTAAATGGTGACGTTCGTTTAGCTGATAAATTATCAAATTTATTAAAACTTCCTTTGAAGTTTAATATTGTTGATGGAAACTTTGACATCAGTGATAATGAATTGATTTCATTGGAGGGATGTCCTACAAAAGTTACAGGAAATTTTCACTGTTTTAAAAATGAAATTTCATCACTTAAAGGATCTCCAAAAGAAGTTGGTGGAAGTTTTATTGTTTTAAAGAACAATATTTCATCTTTGAAATATTCTCCTTCAATTGTAAAAGAAGATTATGTATGTTCTCATAATCCTTTAAAAGATTTAGAAGGCTTAAAAACAGTTCATGGAGCTGTTTTTACTAGTGTTAAATTAAATAAAGTTAAGTGTCAAAAATACATTTATAAATCAGTAGCAACATATAAATATCCAGGTAGTGTAGTAATGGATTATTTAGATAAAGCTTATATTTCTCTAACTGATGAAGAAAAAAAATATGAAGCTACTAAGAATAATTTAAACAATGCAATCAGTAAAATGGTTAAAGATGGTTCTTTAACAAAAGAGAAAATTACTGATACTTTGATTCTAAATTTAACAAAATATAATCTAAATGAATTAAAAGAAAAAGTCTTAAAAATAAAGAACCCTCCTGTTGAAAAGAAAAATACTGAATTAACAGAAGAAGATATTCTTAGCCTAGCTTTTGATAGTGAGCTTTAACTTTAGACTAATTTTTTTTAGATATACTCGCGACATAATAATATAAAGAATACTAGATATGGAGAGTAATATAATATGGTTCAAACGGTAAACCTTAAAAAAGCTTTTGGCGCAAGAGTTTTATTTCAAGAGATAAATGTTAAGTTAGATGGTGGTAAAAGATATGGTCTTATAGGGGCTAATGGTGCAGGAAAAACTACATTCTTAAATATTTTATCTGGAAAAGATGATGCAACTGAGGGTGAAGTTCAAATACAAAATGGTAAAAAAGTTGGAACTTTAGGACAAAATCAATTTGCGTATGAAGAATACACAATTTTTGATACAGTACTTTTAGGAAATAAAAGACTTTATGATGCAATTAAAGAAAAAGAAAAATTATACCTAGAAGAGTATACTGATGAAGTTGGTGATAGATTAGGTGAATTAGAAATTATTTGTTGTGAAGAAGACCCAACTTATGAGTACGATGTAAAGATTACTAAAATTTTAGAAGATTTAGGGTTTCCAGCTGCACAACAAACTGACTTAATGTCATCAATTACAGGTGGAGATAAATTCAAAGTTTTACTAGCACAAGTTTTATACCCTAAACCTGATGTATTATTCTTAGATGAGCCTACGAATAACCTTGATATTGCAACAATTGGTTGGTTAGAAAATCAATTACAACATCATGATGGTACAATGGTAGTTATCTCGCATGATAGACACTTCTTAAATGCTGTTTGTACAAATATCTTAGATGTTGATTTTAAACAAATCAGAGAGTTCTCAGGGAACTATGATGATTGGTATATTGCTTCTATGTTAATTTCTAAGCAAAATGAAACAGATGTAAATAAAAAATTAAAAGAAAAAGAAGAATTAGAAAAGTTTATTACTAGATTCTCTGCAAATGCTTCTAAAGCAAAACAAGCAACTTCTAGACAAAAACAACTTGATAAGTTAAATGTTGGAGAAATTAAAGTTTCTTCAAGACGTGATCCATCTATTATCTTTAAACAGAAAAGAGAAGTTGGTAAAGAATTACTAAGTTTAAAAAATATTTCTAAATCATTTGATGGAGAAGTTGTATTAAATGATATTTCTCTTACAGTTGAAAAAGATGATAAGATTGCCTTAATAGGACCAAATGGTGCTGGTAAAACAACGATGTGTGAAATCATGGTTGAGAATATGAAACCAGATGAAGGTATTGTTCACTGGGGTGCAACTATTCAAAATGGTTACTTCCCTCAAAATGCAACTGATTTAATTTCTGGTGATGGTACTTTATATGATTGGTTAAGAGATTTTGACAGAAATGCTGATATTGCAGAGATTAGAAACTGTCTTGGTAGAATGTTATTTAATGGAACTGAGCAAGAAAAATCTGTTAAGTCATGTTCTGGTGGTGAAAAACATAGAATGTTCTTATCAAAAATCATGTTAGAGCAACCAAACTTTATGATTTTAGATGAGCCTACAAATCACCTTGACTTAGAAGCTATTATTGCACTTGGTGAAGGATTACTTGCATATCCTGGTTCTGTTATTTGTGTTTCACATGATAGGGAATTACTAGATGTTTATGCAAATAGAATTATTGAAATTCAACCTGATGGATCTATTATTGATTTTAAAGGTACTTATGAAGAGTATATTGAGCAAAAAGCATAATATACTTTTGTATTAAACATAAAAAAAGGGGATGAGTTAACTCATCCCCTTTTTTTTAGTAATTTAATTTGTTAAATTACTATTTTCCACCTCTTGCAGACATTCTAGATTCTCTTCTTCTAATAGCATCTTCATATCTTCTTTTATCATCTTCTGTTACAAGATTTAACTTTGGAACAGGAGTTGGTTTTCCTACTTCATCTACTGCAATCATTGTAAAGTAACATACATTTGTATTTTTAATTGTATGATCTTTAATATCTTCCGAAATTACTTTAATACCAATTTCCATTGATGTTCTTCCTGTATAGTTTACAGATGCATGGAAAGTAACTAATGAACCAATTTTAATAGGATTCTCAAATAATACCATATCAACAGATAACGTAACTGCATACATTCCAGTATATCTAGCTGCACAAGCATATGCAACATGGTCAAGCATTTTTAATATCTCTCCACCATGAACATTTTTCCCTGAAAAGTTAGCTTTATCAGGTGTCATTAGCATAGTCATAGTTAATGATTTTTCTCTTTTTATTTCTTCACTCATTTACGTAGCCTTATTCTATATATATTTAAATTTTGACTCATTATAAAATAAAAACATAGTATAAGCATAGCAATTGTATAAATTATGCATATAGTTTAATGAACTATATAAAAAAGTAACACATTTTATTTGATAAAGTAACTGAATTATTATTCATAAAAATAAAAATTTAATTTATTAATTCATTCATTTCTATTTCTGTTAAAGTTTTTACCTTCAAATCAACTGCTTTATCATATTTACTTCCAGCATCTTCACCATATATTAAATAATCAGTTTTTTTAGAAACTGAAGAGCTAACTTTTGCTCCAAGAGCTTCTAGTTGTTTTTTTATAATTCCACGACTAACACTCATAGTTCCTGTTAATACAACTGTAGTATCTTTGAAATTATTCTCTTGAATTTCTACTTTTGTTTCTATTTCTGGTTTTATTATATCTAGTAGTTTTAATACTAAGTCATTATTTACTCTCATAAACTCAGTAAAAGAGTTAGCCATTTGCTCCCCAATACCATCAAGAGCAACTAACGAATCGTAATCAATACTAATTACATTTAATCCAAACTCTAAGCATATTTGCTTTGAAGCTACTTCTCCAATATGCTCAATTCCTAAGGCATTTATAACTCTATGAAGTGTTGTGCCTTTTGTCTTTTCAATTGAGTTTAAAAGATTAGATATTTTCTTCTCTTTAAATCCTTCTAAATCCTGAAGTTTTTCATATGTTAAAGAGTATAAATCTAAGATATCATAAATCTTTTTCTCACTAACTAATTGCTCAACTATTTTTATTCCTAAACCATCGATATTCATACAGTTTTTAGATGCAAAATATATAATAGAGTTTGCTACAATACTTGGACAATCAAGGTTTTGACATTTAATCAATGTTCCTTCATCTAAAAGTTCACTTTGACATTGTGGACACTCTTTAGGTCTTTGAATCTCTTCTTGTGTTCCATCTCTTCTGTCTGTAAATACTTTTGTGATTTTTGGAATAATATCTCCACTTTTTATAATAATTACTTCATCATTTATTCGTAAATCAAGTCTTGCAATTTCATCATAATTGTGTAAGCTAGCTCGCTCAACTGTAGAACCATCAATAAGTGTAGGTTCTACAACTGCAACAGGAGTTATAACTCCTGTTCGTCCAACTTGCTGAATAATATCTTTTATTCTTGTAGTTTTTTCAACTGCTGGAAATTTATATGCACATGAATATCTAGGAAACTTAACTGTATGACCTAACTCTTCTTGTGTTTCTAAGTCATCAATTTTTATAACCATTCCATCAAGCATCATTTCTATATCATTTCTAGCAGCAATTATTTCATGGTAAAGTTTTTCGATTCCCTCAACTGTTTTTGTATGAGTTGTCATTGGAGGATGAGCAAATCCTAATGAGTAGATATATTCCATCATATCACTATTTCTAGTAAACTCTAAAGAATTCTCACCAATTCCCCAAACATTAAAAAATAGCTTTCTTTTTGCAGTAATACTTGGATCTAACTGTCTTAAACTTCCTGCAGCTGCATTTCTTGGGTTAGCAAATAAAGCTTCATTATTTTTTAATCTATCTTGATTTATTTTTTCAAAATCCGCTTTTTTAATTACAATTTCACCTCTAATTTCTAAAAGTGATTTCTCTTTTATTTCTAAAGGAATAGAGTGAATTGTTTTTACATTATTTGTAATATCTTCACCAGTAGTTCCATCACCTCTTGTAATTGCTTGTTTTAATAATCCGTTCTCATATATAAGGTTTAAAGATGCTCCATCAAACTTTGGTTCACAGTAAAACTCTAAATTTGTATTTACTTTTTTAGCTCTATTAATCCAGTCTTCAAGTTCTTTTGTATTAAACACATCTTCTTGTGACCACATTCTACTTAAATGGTTTGCTTTATTAAAACCATCGAGTATAAAACCACCAACTCTTTTATTTGGTGAGTTTGGATGTGAAAGAGCAGGGTTGTCTTGCTCGTAAGCTAAACACTCTCTACTTAATAGGTCATACTCTTCATCACTTGCTTGTGGATTATCTTCTACATAATATGCATGTGCCCATTTTATTAGTTTTTCTATTTTTTCTTTATATTCGTTGTTTGTCATGCTTTTTACTCTTAATTTTATATTTTTTGTAAGATATCAACTCTAAATGGTTTCATAAAAGAAGTCTCTTTACCATTGTTATAGCTGTTAAATTTATTTTTTATTTTTTCTTCTAATTGAGGTGTTATATTATTATCATTATAAGATAAGTTCATTTGTTTAGTTTTAAAATCTTCAAAATCTTTATAGGTAACTTCTGTTTGAAAGAATATTTCTCTAAAAAGTTTAAACTCTTCAGTTTCTACTGCTTCTTTGATATGAGTAAAGGCATCAATACGTACTTGTTCTTCATCATGAAACATTGCAATAAGTTCATTTTGTTCACCTTTAAATAAAGGTTCAGAAATATAAACTAAAGCATTTGGTTTTAAAACTCTTTTAATCTCTTTTAGTGCTTTTTTCATTAAATCATATGGAATATGATGAAAAGATTTAAACATAAAAATCATATCAACACTTTCATCATCAAGTTTAATATCTTGAGCACCATTTAGTTTAAACTCAATATTTGGAATATTTAACGATAAATTCTTTTCATGTTGTGTTTTATCTACTTCACAAGCTATTACTTTTCTATTTGTACCATTTTGGGCAATCATTTTTGTCATAGATGCATTTCCACAACCTAACTCTAAAATTGTTTTATTATCTAAGTTTAGTGTTTCTACTAAATACATCTCATCTAAAGTTTGTGTAATATTATCTTCAATTAATTTCATTGTTTTCCATTTTTTGTATTTATAAAAAGTGATTATACTAAAATGATTTAATATAGTAAATTAATCCTCAACTGTAAGTGTTAACTCATACAACCATTGTCTTAACTCATCCATATCTTGAAAAACTTTAAAAGCTTTATCAACAATTTCTTCACTGTAAAAAGTATCATCAAGTTCATATGTTTGAAAGCCAAAAATTGCATTATACTTTGAAAGATAAGAGTATTCATCCTCTTGCTTAAAACCTTGTGGCAATCTTTTGTATTTTGGTTCTGGTGTCTGATAGCCTTTTTGTTTTATATCTTGTAAGATATTGTGTAAATTCATGGCATTTGTTTTATTTTGGATATATTTTCTATATGCTTTTAATAAAGGTGGCTTAAAAGTTCTAATTCCAGTAGCTATATAATACATTTGTGTATTAAAGAAGAAATAATAACTAGCACTTTGCATTCTATGAGCCTGACCCTGCCAAAAGATTATTCCAATTTTATCTTTCATAGGAGTTTTGTCTTTTGAGAATCTTGTATCTCTATATATTTTAAATAAAGAACCAGATACTTTAGGTTTTGCTTTTATTGTAGGAACTAAAATCTCTAAAGTCTCTCCCATTTCCTCTACAAAAGCTACATTTGGTTTTAATATATTCTCTTCCCAAATATGTCTATTGTTTTCAAACCAAACCTTTGTATTATTTAGTTCTAATTGTTTTAAAAACTCTACACCTTCTTTTTTAAATCCATTAAAAGTCATAATTTTCCATTTTTATTATTTTTTCAAATTATATCAAAAACAATTAGATATAATTCTTTTAATAAACAATGGAGAATATATGAGCTACTTAGATATATGTATAATTGGTTGGAATTTAAATGCTTTGATGTTCGTAATAAACTTCTTTCTAGCAATTAGAACAATCTCAACACAAGATAGAGATACACTACAAAAAGAGAGTATGGTATTAAAAGAGTTAAAAGAAGAGCTTGATAACTACTATCCTTACAGAACTTACTCTACAATAATGACATATTTAGTTCCTTTTGCAGGATTCTTTAGAATGTCTTTTAGATTAATAGAAATGGTTTTTTTCTTTCAAAAAAATGAAAATACAAAAATGTTCGATTTCATGGTATATAAATATACTATGGAAATAAATAAGGTTAAAAACAATGGGTAGTTTAAGTGATATAGTAATTAACGCTTTGTATCAATTGTGGCACTTACTTCCAATTGTTATTGCGATTGTCTTATTTAAAAAATATATTGATAATAAAGATAAAAAAAACAGAAAAAATAAAAATGAAGAAAATGAGAAGAATGGTTTAACTTTAGAAGTTCGTGCTATAAAAAAGTATGAAGATATTTCTTATACAATAGTTAAAAGTGAATCAATTTTAGTTTGTACTAAAGAAGATAAAACAATTTTAATTCAATGTAATAACTCAATTGAAGCAAAATCTATTACAGATGATGATATAAAATCATTTTATACTACAGCAATTAAGTATGTAAAAGAAAATCAATTAGAGATTAAAAATGTAGAGTTTAGGTATGCAATAGCTTATAAAGATGCTTTAAATAAGTCAGCTATTGAAATACTACTAGATGAGTTTTATAATTGTAAGTACGTTGTTTTATAACTTTTTAAGATTTATTATCCATTTCCTTTATAATAAATCTTAAATCTTTAATTGTTTTATCTTTTTTAGTAATATCATCTAATAAGGTTAAAATCTTTTTATGAGTAGCATCAATTTCTTTTTTTACTTCTTTTGTATCTTCTTTTTGTTTATCTATTTCCACTTTATATTTATGTGCGGTATCTATATGTACTTTAACTTCATTTCTTTTTGTTATAAGCATTGATTCATATTTACTTTCTAGCTTAATTTTTTCTTTTTCTAAGAGTTTTATTTGCTTCTCTTTACTATATACTTTAATTTGTAATTTATCAAAAGATTCATCAGATTTCTCTTCAATAAACTTCTCATAGTCTTGAATTTTTTGTTTTAAGTTAATAATCTCTTTTTTAAATTCATACTCTTTTTTATTTGCTTCTTTAATATTTAGTAAAACTTTTTTATGAAAGTCTCTTTTTTCTAGATTCTCTTTGGTATTTAAAAAAGCGATAGTTATATACTCTTCTTTTGATAAATCTTTTATTTTAAAAATTGTATTGTTTAAATAAAATACTTCCTTGTCCTTTGATACAAACTTTGTATTTCCATGCCATAATTCATTGCTTTTAATTTTTGTCCAAGTATCTTCAATATATTTTTTAGGAATATCAGGATGAATAATTTGATCAAAATTTAAATTTGATATTTCATTATCATTATATTTTGAAATTAACTTCATACTTTCGTTCATATAAGTGATGCTTCCATCTGCTGTCATTTTAAATATTAAAGATACTTTATTAACAGCTTCAATATAGTGTTTTATTTCATTTTGTTTTAATTTTAATTTATTTTTTATATGTCTTTTTTCACACAAAATATCAATTTTTTCTAAAAGTTTTGTCAAGTTAATAGGTTTTAAAAGAAATGAACTAACATTTAAATCAATTGCTTTCATCAATACTTCTGAATCAATTTGTGCTGTAGTAATTATAAAAGGTATAGATAAACTTGACATTCTAACTAGTTTTAATAAATCTATTCCATCTAAATTGGGCATATTAATATCAGAGATTATAATATCAATATTTTTATTATTTTTAAAGATTTCAAAACCTATCTTACCATCTTCTGCTTCAATAATATTTTTAAAATATTTTGAAAGTGTTTTAACTATCAGCTCTCTATCTTTTTTATTATCTTCAACTAATAATATTGTTATTTCATCTAATTGTGAATTCAAAAAAAACCTTTATTATTTTTTAATCATTTTTTATATATTATCAATTATAATTAAAAAAGGCTTAATAGTGGTAAACCTTAAAGTATTGATTTTAGAAGATAATTTAGAACTTCTAAATAAATTAACAAAAATTTTAAAAAGAGAAGTAAAAGAAGTTTATAGTTTTAGTGATTCTCTAATAGCTTATAAAGAAATTCCTGAGATAATGCCTGATGTTATAGTCTCAGATATTCAAATGAAAGATATGACAGGCTTACAGATGTATAAAAAGCTAAGAGAAGATGGTATTAAAATACCAATTATTATAGCTTCTTCTTTTAATGAAAGTAAATATTTTATAGAAGCTGTAAAGTTAAGAGTTAAACACTTTTTAGTAAAACCAATAAATACTGATGAACTTATAAATGAATTAAAAAAGATTGAATATAAATCGAGATTAAAAGCTCAATTAAAAAAAAATGAAGAACTTCTTATTGTACAATCAAGAATGGCTGAAATGGGTGAAATGATTCAAAATATTGCACATCAGTGGAAACAGCCTTTAAATACAATATCTTTATGCTCTACAGCAATGGAATTAGATAAAAAATATGATCAAGATTTTATTAATGATATAAATAGATCTATTAGATATATGAATGATACAATTAATGATTTTCATAATTATTTTGAACCAAATAAAATAAAAAAATGCTTTTATTTTAAAGATACATTATTAAAAGTTGAAAAACTAGTTTCCTCTCAAATCAATAATATAAATATAATTATTACAGAAAATGACAATATAAATTTATGTAGCTATGAAAATGAATTAATACAAGTTTTAATCAATCTTTATAAAAACTCAATAGATGAACTATCAAAAATTGAGGGAGAAAAATATATTTTCATAGATATAGAGAAAAAAGAAGGAAATATATCATTTTCAATAAAAGATAATGCTGGGGGTATTAAAATTGATTCTAAAAATATCAATATTATTTTTAATCAATACTTTAGTACAAAAGGAACTACAGGTACAGGAATAGGACTATATATGTCAAAACTAATTGTAGAGAATAATTTAGATGGAATTATTACAGTTGAGAATGTGGAATATGAATATAATAGTTCTAAGTATGAAGGTGCTTGTTTTAATATTCAAATTAAAAATAGTGAAGAGTAATAAATATTTTGTTTGAACAATTTAAAGGTTTTTACAATACTCCCTCTTTATTTGACAATAGTTTTTATGATTTAGAGTTATTTGATATTGAAGATATTGATATTGAAAAATTTGACATAAGTAATATTGAAATTCTACAACAGCTTCCTTTAGGAAAGAGGGTAGAGTACTTTTTTGAAGCAATAATCGAGAATTCCTCTAGATATGAAAAAGTTATAAAAAACAAACAAATTATTCATAATAAAGAGACTTTAGGTGAAATAGATTTTATTCTTTTTGATAAGAAAAAAGATAAATATATCCATGTAGAAATGCAATACAAGTTTTATGTCTATGATGATAGCTTTGAAAATGAAATAGATAGATATGTAGGTCCTAATAGAAGTGATACTCTACTTTTAAAACTAGAGAAACTTAAAAATAAACAATTCCCCTTACTTTTTAATAAAGACACTAAAGCATATTTAGAAGGTGTTGATTTAGATAATATTGAGCAAAAGATACTTTTTAAAGGAAATGTTTTTTTACCAAGACATTTAAAACAAAAAGATTTTGATTTGATTAACAATGACTGTATTCATGGCTATTACTTAAGTTTTAAAGAGTTTTGTGAAGATGACTCTTTTAAAAAGATGCAATTTTTTGTTCCTCATCGTTTTGATTGGTTAAGTAATCCTAAATCAAATAAAATCTGGGAAAGTTATGAAAAGGCTAAAGAGGATTTAGATTTTTTTATAAAAATAACAGCTTCACCTCTTGTCTGGTCTAGGAAAATAGAAGAGGGTGAAGTTATTATTGAAAGATTTTTTGTAACTTGGTGGTAATAAAGCTTAAGTTCTAAGCTCTTATTTTAAGATATTTCTTTTACTATTTTTTGAACTACTTTAAAAACATTTTCAACAGAAGTAATAGAAACTCTCTCCTTTTTAGAATGAGGAAACTCAATACTTGGACCTATTGAAGCTACTTTAATATTTGGATATTTATCCTTAAATATTGCACATTCTAATCCTGCATGAATTGCTTCAAGTGATGCTTTAGGATTAACTTCTTTATAGATTTCTAATACTTTATTTGTAAACTCATTTATATCAGGTTTCCATGCTGGATATTTTCCATCTGTAGTAACTTTGAAGTTGTGCACTTCTAGCATTTTTATTGTTTCATCTTTTAATTGTGCTAATTCATCATTTGCCATAGACCTAGCGCTTAGTTCAATTTTAATTTCATCTAAACGTGTTTTAATAATTGCAAGATTAATAGAGTTTTGAACTACACCTAAATCTTTATTTAGACTTCTTACACCATTTTCAAAATTATAAATAAAGTCAATAATTTTATCATCATAGATGTTTAAGTGTTCACTTTTTGTATCTATTTTTGTAATTGTCATATTTTCATGACTTGCTATTGGTAAATTTTTTGAAGCTATTATTGCTTTTACATTTACTGGAATTGAGTTTATTCTCTCCCCTCCATTTATATCTAAAAGTTTTGCATTTGCTTTTTTTATTGTTTTTGCAAGAAGTTTGATTCCATTAGGAATATTTTTATCAATATCAACTCCAGAATGTCCACCTTGAAGTTTTGAAATACTTATTTCATAAAGGTCCAGATTTTCATCATTTGGAACAATTCTTTTATTAGAATTTGTTGCAAATATATCAACACCACCTGCACAACCAATACAAATACAAGCTTCTTCTTCACTATCAAGATTTAACATATAAGGAGCTTTTAATTCTAGCGCTAAGTTATTCGCACCAATTAATCCTATTTCTTCATCTGAAGTAAATAAGTATTCTGCATCAACTCCATCAAGAATTAATTGAATCATATATGCACAACCAATTCCATTATCACTTCCAAGTGTAGAATTTTCGGCACTTAAAATATCACCATTTTGTACAATAACTGGAACACAATTATCACTTAAACAAACGATATCATAATGTGATTGGAAAGCAAGTTTTGCAGATGAATTTTCTTTTTTTATTAAGATGTTTTTATGATTATCAACAATACATAAAAATCCAGCTTCTTGTGATAGGTTTTGCATATAAGTGATAAAAGGTTTGTGAGTTCCTGAACATCTAGGAATTGAAGTGATTTCTTTAAATATATCTATTATTTGACTCAAGGGGTTTCCTTTATAAAAACTAAGAATTTCTTCTTAGTTTTTAACTAGTGGTTTTAAATGTCTATTTTTATAAGCTAAAGCTATTGTAATAACAATAAGTGATACTACATAATAAACCCATGTAGGAATTGGAAGAGGGTCTCCTGTAGCATATGAGTGCATTCCTGCAAGGTAGAAGTTAACTCCAAAGTATGTCATTAAAATCGTAGAGAACGATAATAATGATGCTGTTGCAAATATAAATGGAGTTGAAAGAGGTTTAACAAATCTTAAGTGTACAACTATTACATACATTACTATTGATACATAAGCCCAAGTCTCTTTTGGATCCCATCCCCAGTATCTACCCCAAGATTCATTTGCCCAAATACCACCAAGGAAATTTCCAATAGTAATAGCAGCAAGTCCAACAATTAATGCAATTTCAATAATTGCAGTAACATGTTTAATTGTTTCATCAATATGAGGTCTGTTTGTTCTAAAAATAAACATAATTAATGTCATAAATCCTAAGATAGCAGCAAGAGCAAAAAATCCATATGATGCTGTTAAAATTGATACGTGAATTGTTAACCAGTATGATTTTAATACAGGAACTAAGTTCGTGATTTGTGGATCAATTCCTGTTAAATGTGCAGTAAACATGAATATACCTGCAACAATTACAGCAGCACTTAATGCAAGTAAAGATTTTCTAAAGAACATAATCCCTGCAAATACAGCTGACCATGAAATATATAGTAAAGTCTCATATGTATCAGACCATGGAGCATGTCCTGAAATAATCCATCTAAATCCCATACCATAAGTGTGAACAGCAAATATTAAAGAAAGTAATACAAAGAAAACAAATGTAGTTTTCTTAGGTTTAATACTAGGGTTAAATACTACAAAGAATGCAGCAATTAATATAATAATTCCTAAGAAAATATAAGCTAGCATAACTTTAGGAAAAATATCAATTTCATTAAACATAATTTCATTATCAATTTCTGCTTGACTTAATACTACTTTTGAACCAACTTTTTCTTGGTATGTAGCCATCATAGAGATAAAATTATTTGCATCAGTCCATTTATTTTGAATAATTGAGTTAATTAAACCTCTTGTCATTGCTTCAACTGCTGTTTTATTTCTACCTTCAAAATCATTCATAGCATCCATTGGTGTATACCATCTATGCTTGATTTTTGCATTGTTTATTTCTTCAGCTGTTTCAACTTTTGGAAAAACATTAAATAAACTTCCATTAAATACTGCATAAGTAATATTTAATCTTTCATCTATTTTTATAATATCTCTTTCGTAAGTTCCTCTTTCATTTGGCTTTGATAAAGAAGCTTTTTCTGATTCTTTAGCTAAAAGATACTTACCATCTTTAAATACTTCTGAAAAAGCAATATGTTTTCTAGATTTATCAACACCAAGAAAGTTTTTAAGTTTTGGAGTTTTAATCTTAATCATTTTAACATCTCTCCAAATTTCAGGACGAGATAACATACCAAGTACAACTTGGTCAGCATTCATACCTAAAAACTCAGTACTTCCACTTAGTTTTTGAACTATTTCTCTATTTAAAGAAGAAACTGGTTTCATTCTTCCTGAAGAACTTTGTGTTACTAGTCTTGCAAAGTTTTTTGCAGTCTCTGCTGATTCTTCTTTAAAAGTTTTTAAGTACTGAATTGTTTCTTGTGCTTTTGCTTTAAATTGGGCGTCTGTTTCTTCTGCTTTAAGTGATGTTGCACTAAAAGCAAAGATACATGCAGCAGCTATTGAAGCAATACTTTTAGAATCTACATATTTAGTAAGTTTTCTAAATCTTGATTTTTTATCAAAGAAGTTTAAGCAAAGTCCTAAAGTTAAAAGGAAGTAACCTAAATATGTTGGCCATTTACCAGGGTCATTATTTACAGATAATACTGTACCTGTTTCATCTGGGAAATATGAACTTTGGAAAAATAAAAAGTTACCTTCATGCATAGTTTTATTCATAAAAATTCTATAATCATAAGTATCAGAGTCTTCTTTTATAACAGTAACTTCTGAAGCATATGAAGATGGAGACATACTTCCTGGATATCTATCAAGTTGGAAATCATTTAATTTAATAGCAAATGGTAAAGTAAGTACTTTTGAACCATACTCTAATGATACAGTTACATCACCAAATTGTAAGTCTCTTTCTAAACCTTTTTGGCTTCTTCTTCCTGGTAGTTTTATTTCTTGTGTTTCTCCGTTAATTGTTACATCAAGAGTAAGCATACCCATTTTAGCATTACCTTTTTTTGCTAAAAAGTAATTTTTGTATAAAACATTAACTTCATTTTCACCAAAAGCAATAGTATGGTCAAAATTATTATAGAATTTTTCCACACTAATTGCAAAGTCTGAATTTTCTGATAATGCTGCGAATTCCATTTGGTACTCTTTAAAGTACTTTTTATCGCCATCTTTGATTGTTACTTGTAAATAAGGCTCTAGAGAAATCATTCTGTTTTCTGTAGTACCTTCTTTAATTTGCATAATACCTTCATATCCTACATATCTTGTAACTCCTGCACCTATTAAAATAACTACAAATGAAAGATGAAATATAAATCTTGGAGTATTTTTCCACATCTTATATTTAAAAATAATACCTGCTAAATTAATAGTTGTAAGTACTAATATTGTTTCGTACCAAATATTATTATAAACTAATACTCTAGCTGATGAAGTACCAAAATCATTTTCAATAAAGGTAGCATAACCAGCTCCAATTGCTAAAATAGCAAGTAAAATTAATGTAGTCTTAAAAGAGAATAAGACGCTTGAAATTTTCAATAAAAATCCTTTTTAAATAATTGTCTAATTATATTCATAAGTGGTTAACTAATCGTTAACAATGAACCATTTATTTAATATTTGTGATAAAAAAAGAATTATAGCAAAAGAAGAGTTTGATTCTTATTGATTTAAGATAACATTTTATTAAAAATACTTATAATTGCGCATGGATTTAATAACATTACAAAAAAAGAAAGAAGATTGCAGAACTTGGAAGAATGTAGAACCTTGGTATACAAAAATTCAAGAAGTTGCAAAGAAAATAAATATTGATAATTTATCAATTGATTATGGTGATTGGTTTAGTGTTGGGAAAAAAGAAGATTTAAGTACTGAACAATTTGAATTACTAGAACAAGCGGCTAAAATACTGATTCCTTGGAGAAAAGGACCTTTTAATCTTTTTGGAATTGAAATTGATAGTGAATGGCAAAGTAATATTAAATATAATTTAATCAGACCTCATTTTAATTTAAAAGATAAAGTTGTTGCCGATATTGGTTGTAACAATGGATATTATATGTTTAGAATGCTTGAAGATAAACCAAAAAAATTAATTGGTTTTGATCCTGCACCTTTAACATTACATCAATTTGAATTTGTAAATCATTTCGTAAAATCAGATATTACATATGAAATGTTAGGAGTAGAGCACTTAGAATTTTATAATCATAAATTTGATTTTATTTTCATGTTAGGTGTTTTATATCATAGAGCTGACCCAGTTGGAACTTTAAAATCACTTGCAAGGGGACTAAACTCTAAGGGTGAAATTTTAATTGATACTTTTATGATAGATGGTGAAGATGAGATTTGTTTAACGCCAAATAAAAGGTATTCTAAAATTCCTAATATTTATTTCATACCTACAATACCAGCTTTAACAAATTGGTTAACTAGAGCAGGGTTTGAGAATATTGAAGTAATTGCAGTTACAACTACAACTAGTGAAGAGCAAAGAAAAACACCTTGGTCATTTGATCAAAGTTTAGAAGATTTTTTAGATGAAAATGATAAGACTAAAACAGTTGAGGGGTATCCAGCTCCTAAAAGAGTATATATGAAAGCTAGAAAGATACAATAGATTTAAAATAAATCTATTGTATCTTCTTCTGTTAAATCAGAAAATTTAAATAATTGGCTTCTGCCTTTATTTTTTGCTTCATAAAGTGCAATATCTGCATTTTTTATTGAATCAGTAATATTTCCATCAGAATTAACATCAAGTTTTTCAAAACCAATACATGTAGTTTTTAATAATGTTTGTTCATTCTCTTCATCTACTAATATTTTTTTAGTTGAGAAATCTTTTATAATTCTTTGAGCTGTATCAATTGCCTCAAATTCAGAAGAATTACTTAATATTGTAACTAAAAACTCATCTGCATTAAGTCTTGCTACCATATCAAATTCATTTATATTTGAGTGAATAACTTTGGCTAACTCAATTAGTACTTTATCCCCAGCATCATAATCAAATTCATCAATTACAGCTTTAAAGTGATCAACACCAACCATAAAGAAGTATATTTCATTCTCTTTATTTTTCGTTAAATTAAGATGTTTTGTAAGATTCTCAATTAGATAGTTTCTATTATAAACTTTTGTTACAGAATCTAAAGAAGAAGATTCTATAAAGTTTTTCTTCATTATTCCATTTTGAATTATTGGAGAAATTTGAAAAAATGCTGCTTCAATAGTACTATATTTTGATTGTATTACTTGAAAATGTACATTTGATGTAGCATTAAAAGATACTGTAGCATTTAAATTTGTATGTGTGTTTATAATAAAAAAACAAGAATAATCATCATCTAAATAAAAGTCTTCACCTTTTACTAAAATCTCTTCTCTTGAATTTGTATTAATATCAAATAATGCAAAAACTACATTATCAATACTGAATTCATTATTTAACCAAGTATAAATATCATCAGCCATTTGATTGATATTTGTTGCATATTGTAGTTGTTCATATAAACTAAATATACTTTTAAGGGCTAAAAAGTCATTTTCGTTATCTGCAGATGACTTAATTAAGTCTAAAATATTATTTTTCAAAATTTACCACCTAAAAAAAATCAATTGTATTTGCACTCTCTTCACTATACTTGTAAGATTTGCTTCTACCCATATTTCTTGCTTCATATAAAGCAATATCAGCTCTTTTTATCGCATCATCGACATTTGTTGCATCATCCGGATAAATAGACATACCTACACAAATAGTTTTCTTAAGAGTTTGACTTGTCTCTTCATTAACTAAAACTTTTCTTGTAGAAAAATTATTAATTAGTTTATCTGTAACTATTGTAGCATTATTTTCATTAATTACATTCAAAAGAATAACTAAAAACTCATCTTCTGACATTTTAATTACTATATCTGATATTCTAATACTCTCTTTTAGTGTTGAAGTTAACTCAACTAAGACTTTATCTCCAATAGTATAATCAAACTCATCAACAACTGCTTTAAATTGATCAATACCTATTTTTAAAAATCCAACTTTCTTTTGTTCTCTATTTGATATATTTAAAATATTATCTACATATACATCTAAATAAGATCTATTAAAAGCGCCTGTCACAGAATCTACTATTGATAGCTCATGAATAGATTTTTCTAAATATTTATTATATAAAGAAGATGAGAAAAACTCTAAAGTAAGTTTTAATTTCGGTAAATTTTGAACTACAAAATCATTATCTTCTTTTGTTTTTGAATAAGTTAAAAAATATATTTGTGTAGTTTCATTTTCAATATATTTTAAGCTATTTAAAAAGTCATCATATATAATTTCATCTGATTTATATAAAGTTTCTGTATTATCAATCGTTTTTAGTAATATCTCAATTTGAGAGATATTATACTCTTTTTGTAAATATTTAAAAATCGATAAATAGATATCTTCTAATCTATTTAATAGTTTTAATTCTTCATTTTTTTTAATTATATTTTCACAAGTTTGATTCAAATTTAGCCCTTTATATACTAGCTTCCCACTGTCTTAATGTAGGTATTTCACTTCTTAATGTAGTTTTATCACCATGTCCTGGATAGATATGAAAATCATCACTCCATGTTAAAACTTTTTTTATACTTTGTTTCATTTCTAAAGCATTTGAGGCTGGAAAATCAAATCTTCCAATAGTCCCTTTAAAGATAAAATCACCTGTAAAAAGATGCTCATCTATTTGTATTGCAGAACACCCTGGTGTATGACCTGGAAAATGATGGAATTTTATTTTTATTCCCTCAAGTTCAATCTCTTCATCTGGCTGTATAAGTACATCAGCAGTTGAGGGTGTCATACCTAGTCCATATGGATCTTTTTCTAACATAAAGTTATCATCTTTTGGCGTATAAATTTTTAAATTATATTCTTTTTGCACAGCTGTATTAGACCATACATGATCAAAGTGTCCATGAGTGTTTAATATTGCTATTGGGTTTTTTACTTGAGTTTTTATCCATCTTAGGGAATCAACACCTGGGTCAATTATTAAATCTTTACCATCAATTGTTGCAATATAACAATTTGTTTGATAATCACCCATTGCTTGTACTTTTATATCCATTTTAAACCTTAGTTTGCTAAAATTGTTAAATTATATCAAGAAAGAGGTTACGAATGGATTATTTTAATACACTTGAAGATGTTTTATTAACAAGTGAACCAAAAGATAAAATAAATAAGTTTAACAAATTTTATAAAAACTTTTTAAATAACGAATATACGTTTAATGATTCATATATACCTTGTGACTTAAAAGAGCCATCTTATGGTACTTTTTTAGAGATTGTAAAACCAACATCATTACCAAAAATAAAGAATTTTAATACAAATGAAGGTAAAAAATATTTAGTACATACAATTTTACACATTGAATATTCTGCAATAGATTTAGCACTTGATGCAGCATTGAGATTTAAAGGTTTACCAATAAAATATTATCAAGATTGGTTAGAAGTTGCTAGTGATGAGATAAGACATTTTTTGATGTTAGAGAAGTTATTAAATGAATTAGATGGAAAATATGGTGATTTTCCTGTACATAAAAACTTATTTGAAGCATTACAAGATACACCTACCTTTTTACGAAGAATGGCAGCAGTTCCTAGATACTTAGAAGCAAATGGTTTAGATCAAAATCCAAAAATTATGGAAAAACTAAAATCTAATAATGATCCTTTTAATAGAAAAATATTAAAAGTTTTAGAGATTATCTTAGAAGAAGAGGTTGATCATGTAAGAAAAGGTGATGTTTGGTACAAATATGCCTGCGATTTAGAAAACTTAGATTATGATTCTACTTATTTAGAGATTATTGAAGATGTATTTCCAGGTTCAACAAAAAGAAAAATGGATTTAAATTTTGAAGCTAGAAAAGAAGCTGGGTTTTCTTGTGATGTTTTAAAAATACTATCTAAAAAAGATGATTGTAAATAATTTAAAGGTATTAAAATGATTACATCTACAATAAATGAAGTTTTATTAAAAAATGAACTTAAAGAATCAGAATCATTACTTAAATCAAAAGGCTTTTTAGATTCTTTAGTTTCTGCTTCTAAAATAGAAAATATTAATATTCCAAAAACTGATTCTTTAACATATGATAATATTAAAGGTATCACTTTAGAAGAAATAGAAAAAATTTTTGTAGATGATGAAGATAAAATAATGGCTAAAAATCTAAGAATTGCAACACTATTTACTGAAGATAGAATATTGGGACAAGCTTTATTTAATACTGTTTTAGGACAAACTTTTGATTTAGGATACTCTTATCTTTTTGATAGATATGAAGATAAAAATAGCTTTCTTAATTCCTCTTCTTCAAACTCTTTAGCAGATTTATTACAAAGTTCTATTTCAAAAAAAATAGATAATAATGATAAAAAAGTCACAGATGTAATTTCTCAAGATAGATTAGATGAAATATTAACTTCTGTTAATTCATTTGATTTTTTAAGCGCTTTATCTACTACAACAAAAGATGAATATGGAAGATATAAAAAAGAAGATGAGAATAACTACTCTTTTTTATATAACGATTATGCTCTTCAGTATGAACAGTTAAAATCCAAATATGAAGAGCTTGATAATATTAATAAAAATTTAATAAAGCAGTTTTAAAACTCTAAAATTAAACTACAAATTGATGTCTTTTTTGTTCTTCTTATTCTAAATAATTTTAACAAATAATTAAGTAGATATTCATTTAAATAGAAAATATTTTTTTAAGTTGATAAAAATAACTAAATATTTATAATTAAACTTGAAATATTTCCTTTCAATTATAAATCCAGTTCTCCTACTTTTAGGTTCTGTGTCTATTATAGATATTTTGTTTTAGTATAAGTATATATCTAAAATAAAAATATAAACTTAATAATATTAAATAATTATTTTGTTAAAATAAAGAAATAATTATTTGGAGTAAATATGAAAAGAAGTATAACCCTAGTATCAATTGCAATTTTTATATCTGGTTGTAATCCTGTTGAAAATTTAGTAAATCAAAAAATACCTCAATCAACAAAAAACTTAGTAAATGATAAAGTAGGAAAAGAAAAAGGAGAAAGAGTAGAAGTATTCTCTGAAATTAATGAAAATATTAAAAAAGAGTATTATAAATCTGGCAAATTAAAATCAATTACTAAATACAATATAAATAATATTAAGAATGGATTAGAAAAAAAATATTACGAAAGTGGAGAACTTTTCTCTGAAAGTAATTATATTAACGGTTTGAAAAATGGAAAATCAACTAAGTTTTACAAAAATGGGTCAAAGTTTCTTGAAGATTTTTATAAAAATAATAAACTTGATGGTAGTAGCAAATTATACGATTTAGATAATATATTATTAGGTGAAACTATGTATAAGAATGGTATCGAACTTTATAATTATGATTATGAATATAAAGATGGTTTATTAATAGCAAAAAGAAGATACGTGAATAAAATACAAGAAGGTCTTTCTTTTATTTATCATGATAATCAACATTTAAAATATAAAGCTACTTATATAAATGGAAAAATTGAAGGTGAATTACTAGAATATGATAGTTCAGGGAATATAAAATTTAAATATTTTTATAAAAATGGTTTAAGAGAGGGTGAGAGTAAAGCTTTTTTTGATTCAGGAAAACTATTTTTAGTTATTACATACAAAAATGGGAAAATCAATGGTTCTTCTCGAGAATATTATGAAAATGGTAATTTAAATTATTTTATTACATATAAAAATGGTGAACAAAATGGAATAAAGAAAAAATATTATGAAAATGGTAATTTAAAATATGAAGGTATTATTAAAAATAAATCTTGGGATAAGACTTTAAAATATTATTATGAAAGTGGGAATTTAGAAGAAGAAATTACATATAAGTTTGGAAAAGCTAATGGATATAATAGAAAGTATTATGAAAATGGTAATTTAAGCTATGAGTGTAATTATTTAAATGATAAAAAACATGGTAATAAAAAAGAATACTTTGAGGAAGGTCAATTGTCTTGGAGCTCGAAATACTATAAAGGTAAACCAGTTAGAGTAAAACAATACTATAAAGGTGGTAAATTAAGAGCAGATATTACTTTTAAAAATGGAAAAGTTAAAAGAGGATATTTATACACATATGAAGGTAAAAAATCCAATATGACTAATGCTCATTATAGTAATTTAGGATTTGACTATGATTAAAACATTTACTATTTTTCTATTTATTTAGGCACATTTTAACTCATGTGCCTAATTTAAGTTTTTGTAAAACTTTGAATATTAACAACTAAAATTTAGCATTTGGAATAGTATGATTTTCAACTACAAAATCTATATCTTTATCCCCTCGACCTGATAAGTTAACTAATATAGTTTTATCTTCAGGTAAAGTTTTTGCTAGTTTCATTGCATATCCTACTGCATGAGCTGATTCTAGAGCAGGAATAATCCCTTCTAATTGAGAAAGCTTATAAAAAGCATCTACAGCTTCACTATCATTACATAAACCAACTTTTGTTCTACCTATTTCTTTTAAATGAGCATGTTCAGGTCCAACTGATGGATAATCAATTCCTGAACCAATTGAATAAACAGGAGCAGGTTCACCATTTTCATCTTTTAACATAATAGAATTAAAGCCATGCATAACACCTTCTTCTCCATATGTTAAAGAAGCAGCATGTTCTCCTAATTCTTCTCCTGTTCCCATTGGCTCAACTCCAATTAAATTTACATCAGCATCATCAATAAATCCTGCAAATATTCCCATAGCATTAGATCCACCTCCAACACAAGCAATTACATGATTAGGATTTGAGTTTTCATGTTCTATAAATTGTTCTTTTGATTCAATACCAATAATACTTTGAAAATCTCTTACCATCATGGGAAAAGGATGAGGACCAACAACAGAACCAATACAATATATTGCATCATCTGTTTGACTAACATAAGATTCAAAAGCTGAATCAACTGCTTCTTTTAATGTCTTTAAGCCATGAGTAGCAGGTACAATTTTAGCACCTAGTATTTTCATTCTAATTACGTTTGGATGTTCTTTTGCAATATCAACTTCACCCATATGAATCTCACACTCTAATCCAAAATAAGCAGCAGCAGTTGCTAGTGCAACACCGTGTTGTCCAGCACCAGTTTCTGCAATAACTTTTTTCTTTCCTAAATGTTTTGCAAGAATTACCTCTGCCATACAATGATTTAATTTATGTGCTCCTGTATGATTTAAATCTTCTCTTTTTAAATAGATTTTTGCACCACCACAATATTTTGTTAAGTTTTTAGCAAATGAAATTGGAGTTGGTCTTCCTTGATAATGCTTTCTTACATATTTAAGTTCATCAATAAACTCTGGAGAGTTTTTAAGTTGCTCATAGGCATTTTTAATATCTTCAAATGGTTTTTCAAGCATCGGTGGAATAAAAGAGCCTCCAAACTTACCAAAATAACCATCTTTATTTGGTGTACTTTCTAAATAATTAGATTTCATGTCTTTCCTTAAGTGCATTTTATTAAAAATATTTTACATTAATTTTTATATAAATATGATTTTATTAAATTCTAATATTATTAAATTGTTATTTTTTATAGATAAATTAAATAAAGTATGCTAAACTTAAAATAAAAAAGTCATTAATATGAATAAAATAATATTTTTTTTTACAATTTTATCTATTGCATTTAGTACAAATACTTATGCAAAAAATAAAAAATGTGTATATATTAACTCTTATCATTCAGGATATATATGGTCAGATAAAATATCTGAAGAGATTAAAACTATATTAAAAGACACATGTATAGTTACTACATTTGATTTAAATACTAAAATAAATAAAGATATACCTAGTATTAAAAACAAAGCCTTAGAAGTAAAAAAAATGATTGATACTCTTAATCCTGATATTATTATTGCTTCAGATGATAATGCTGCAAAGTATGTTTTAAAGCCTTATTTTAAAGATTCTTCTATTCCCTTGGTTTTTTGTGGTATAAATTGGAGTGCAAAAGATTATAACTTTTCATATCAAAATACTACGGGAATATTAGAAATACTACCTATTTCAAATTTATTTAAAATTGCAAAATCAATTAGTGGAAATAAAGGTCTATTTTTAGGTGATGATACTATTACTGATAAAAAAGATTTAACTAAGTTTATTGAATACTCAAAAAAACATAATATATACTTAGATAATTATTTAGTAAATAATATTGATGCTTGGAAAAATAAATATCTTCAAGCTCAAGAAAATTATGATTTTATTATATTAGGACATAATTCATCTATAAAAGGATGGAATGATGAAGAAGTTAAAAGTTTTGTTTTAAAAAATAGTAAAAAACTTGTTTTATCAACTTATAGTTGGATGATGCCTTTTTCTATGGTTGGACTAATTATAAAAGCTAAGGAACAAGGAGTTTGGGCAGGAAACACTGCAAAAGCAATATTAAATGGTTTTGCAATAAAAAATATTCCTGTTACTTCAAATAAAACTTGGAATAATTATGTAAATATCAAATTGCTAAATAGTGCAAATATTAAGATATCAAGAAATTTATTAATAAAATCAAAAAAAGTAGAAATGAAGTAATGTTTAAAATAGAGTTTTTTTCACTTAAAGCAAAATCTATTATTTTTATAGTAAATCTTCTATTATTATTAATAATTAGTTTTTCACAATATTTACATCAGTTATCAAAACTTGAAGATAATTTTAATTTTAATGTTGAAAATGTAATTAAAAAAGAGTTATCAAATCATATCTCAACAGTAAAAGGTGTAATTACATCCTTAAGTAGTTATTATAAATCAAGTAATGAATTAAATAGTTCTTCATTCTCAACTCTATCTAAAGATTTATTTAAAAACTACTCTTACATTGAAACCGTAGCTTTTGCCACTATAGTTAATAAGGATAATAAAATTCCTTTATTGAAGACATGAGATTTTCTGAAATTAATGATTTTGATATCAAAAGATATAATAAAGATAATCAAATTGTAAAAAATGAAAAAAAAGAGAATAAATATGGTCCAATTATTTATATAGAACCATCATCTTATAAATATTCAAGATTTTATGGTTTTGATATTTACAATGATAATTCCTTTAAAAAATACTTTAATCAAGCATCAAGAAGTGACAATGTTATAATAAAAGATAGATTTATTGATGAATTAGGTAATACAATGCATTTATTTATAAAAGCTACTTATAGTGGTGAAATAAGTGTAGATTCGGATGATTATAGGTTTAAAAATACTAATGGTTTTTATATAATTAATATTAATCTTGAAAAAGTTATTGAAAAAGTAAAAGATAAGTTTAAAGAGTATGAAATTAGAGTTATTGAAACTCATAATTTAGAAAAAAATATTGATGTAAGTTTTTTTGATAATATTTTTTCTAAAGAGTTAACATATTTTGAAGAGATAGATAACTTTAATAAAAGTTATCTGTATGTTTCAAAAAAGATAAACTATAGTGATTTTAATATAATGGCTTTTTTATTAGTTCTTCTTTTTGTAATTATTAGTCAAATACTTTATATTTTAGTTTTATATAAAGATAGACACTCTAAATATAAGTTAAGTTATAGAGCTTCTCATGATGACTTAACTGGATTAACTAACAGAAACTACTTTAAAAGAGAATTTTATAAAAAAATTAAAAGAATTTCTTTTTCTTCTGATAATGTGATTGCTATATTATTTATGGATTTAGATAGATTTAAAGAGATTAATGACTCTTTTGGTCATAAGTTTGGGGATGAAGTTTTAATTGAAGTTTCAAAACGTTTAAAAAGAACAATTAGAGCAAATGATCTTATTTGTAGACAAGGTGGAGACGAATTTCTTATATTGATTGATGATATATCAAAAATGGACGATCTTGAAAAAGTTGTTAATAAAATAATGACAAGTATTGCTGAACCAATTGTTTATAAAAACCAAAAGATTCATTTAACAATAAGTATAGGTATTTCTTTATATCCAAATAATGGAAAGACAATAGATGATTTATTAAAGAATGCTGACTCTGCAATGTATAAAGCAAAAGAAGATGGTAGAAATGGATTTAAGTTTTATACTGAAGATATGAGCTTTGAAGTTATGAAAAGAGTGATTTTAGAAAATAAAATCAGAGAAGCAATTTTAAATGAAGATTTTATTGTTTATTACCAACCTCAATATAATGGATTAACTAATAAGTTAATGGGAATGGAAGCCCTAGTTAGATGGAAAAACCCTCAAAGTAATGAATTAATACCTCCTGATGAATTTATTCCTATTGCTCAAGATGCAGGATTTATTGTTGAAATTGATAGAATAGTAATGAAAAAAGCTATTAAAGATTTTGCTTTTTTATTAAAACAGGGATTTGATATTAAAACACTTTCTTTAAACTTAGCAATGAAACAATTAAAAAGTGATGATTTTATCTCTTTGCTTTTTGAAACAATTGAAGCATATAATTGTAATCCAAATAGTATTGAATTAGAAGTTACTGAAGGTGCTATTATGGAAGATCCTTTATCATCAATTGAAAAACTACAAAGAATAAGTAATTATGGAGTTAAATTATCTGTAGATGACTTTGGTACGGGATACTCTTCTTTAGCATACTTAAAAAAGTTACCTATTAATAAACTTAAAATTGATAGAGCTTTTATAAAAGATTTACCTTTTGACGAGGAAGATGTAGCAATTTCAAAATCTGTTATTGCATTAGCAAAAAGTTTAAAACTTGAAGTAATTGCTGAAGGTGTTGAAACTAAAGAACAAAAAGATTTTTTAGTAAAAAATGATTGTTTAAATATTCAAGGGTATTATTACTCAAAACCAATACCTTTTAAAGAGTTAGAAGAGTTACTTAATTCATTGAAATAGTATTTCTACTATTTCAATTTTAATAACTAATATTTAGTTTTTATGAGAACCATTTTTTAGCTTTTTCAAACATTCCTTCAAAGCTAGTTTCATGAGGTTTACTTTCTACTCCAAAACTTTCTTGTAGTTTTTCTAATAACTCTTTTTGTTCACTATCTAATTTTTTTGGATATTCAATTTTAATTTGTACTACTAAATTACCTTTTCCATATCCTTGAACAGATTTAACACCTTCATTTTTAAATGTAAACTGTTGCTTATCCTTAGCACCTGCTGGAATTTCAAGCTCTAATTCACCTCTTAATCCAGGTATTTTGATTTTTCCACCAAGAGCTACTTGTGTAAAGAAAATAGGTGCTTCATAATAAATATCGTCATCATGTCTTACAAAGTGAGAATCTTCTTTTACAGAAACTTCTAAGTATAAATCACCTCTTGAACCATCTGGTGCAATATTTCCTTTATTTGAAACTCTAATTCTCATTCCATCATTTACACCCTCAGGAATATCAACTTTAAAGCTATCTTTAACTTCATCATATCCTGTAGCATTACATTTTTTACAAGATGAACTTGCAGCTTGACCTGAGCCTTGACATGTTGGACATGTTTGTGCAAAAGTCATAAAACCTTGTCTAGCATGAACTTGACCTTGTCCTGCACAAGTTGAACATGTAGATAATTTACCATCTTTAGCACCAGTTCCCTTACAAGCTTTACAAGCAGTTTTATATGTGTATTTAATCTCTTTATTACATCCAAATATTGCTTCATTAAACTCTAGTCTAACTTCTACAGCAACATCCAAATTATAGTTATATGATTTTCTTTGTCTTCTTGAACTTCCGCCACCACCGAATGCAGAACCAAACATCTCTTCAAAAACAGAACCTAAATCATCAAAGCCACCAGAGAAACCACCTCTTTGTTGACCATGCCCTTCAAGACCAGCTTTTCCATGTCTATCATAAATCGCTCTTTTTTCTTGATCACTTAATACTTGGTATGCTTCATTTACTGCTTTAAATGATTCTTCAGCTTCATTATCTCCTGGATTTTTATCTGGATGATATTTCATAGCCATTTTTCTATAGGCTTTTTTTATAACACTTTTATCAGCATCTCTACTCACTTCTAATAGTTCATAGTAATCAATTTCAGTCAATGTAAACTCCTAAATAATATTTATATTCTAATCACAATCCGCGATTTTATCTAAAAAAAAATAAATATTTGATATAATCGCGATATGAAAAAAGGCCTAGAAAAATTTTATGAACTTGTAGAAGCATTTGAATCCTTACCAACTATTGGTAAGAAGTCTGCTCTTAGATTAGCTTATCATGTTGTTATGAATGATAATTACTGTGGTATTAAAATTGCACATAGTATAGAAAATGCTTTAAAAAATATTACAAAATGTGTTAAATGTGGTTCAATGAGTGAACATGAAATATGTGAAGTGTGTTTAGATGACTCTAGAGATAACACAAAAATGTGTATTGTTCAAAGTGCAAAAGATATCTTTATAATTGAAGATTCTAAGCAGTTTGATGGAAAATATTTCGTAATAGAAGAGTTGGAACAATATGCTTTAGATAGTTTAAATGAGTTTGTACTTAATAATAAAGTTGAGACAGTTCTCTTCGCTATTACACCCTCTATTGCTAATGATGCTTTTATTTTATACATTGAAGACAAATTAAAAAATAGAGATATTAAATTTACAAAGATTGCTCAAGGTGTTCCAACAGGAGTTAGTTTAGAAAATGTGGATATTTTATCTTTATCAAAAGCAATTCAAAGTAAAGTAGAGATTTAAAATGAGTACACCTAGAATTGTATGCCAAAAATGCATTTATTATTATGTAACTTGGGAACAAGGAAAACCTCATGGATGTAATGCCTATGGGTTTAAATCTCAACAAATACCATCAGTTGTTGTAAAAAGTTCTAGTAAAAGCGATTGTAACTTTTTCAAGCAAAAGCAAAGATAGTAATGAAGCAAAAATATTTAGAAAATCAAATTAATAATTTTAAGAAAAATAAATTATCAATTATAAGGTATTGGATAAATAAAGATGATATTATAATTATTTTAAATACTCGAAAAATTGATAAAGAGTTATTTATCAAAAGATATGCTTTTGGTTTATTAGATTATTATATAGATTTAATTAGCAATAATACAAAAATTGGTAAATCTGCATCTATGAATGATTTTTTAAAATATTTAAATAAACAAAACGTAAAACAAGATGAACTTTATACTCTTTGTATTGGTTTTAAAAATGCATTACTTGAATATTTAGCAGAACTAAATATAAATTGTTTTGAAACCTCAAAAGAAATTAATAAGCTTTTTGAAGAAGTTTTAAAAAATTTTATTGAAATTTATAGTAAAACAACAAAAGAGATTGAAAAAGCATTAAGTAAATCTGCTGATATAGTTGATAAACAAGTTATATTATCTAGAACAGATATAAATGGCAAAATATTAAAAGTTTCATCAGCTTTTTGTAAAATGAATGGATATAACAGTTCTGAGTTAGTTGGACAAACACATAATCTTTTAAGACATCATGACACAGCAAAAGAGACTATTGATGATTTATGGAAAACAATCAAATCTGGAAATATTTGGTCAGGTGAATTAAAAAATATTAAAAAGAATGGAGATTTCTATTGGGTTGAAACGACAATTTATCCAAACTTTGATAATATGAAACAAATTATAAGTTTTGATGCAATTAGTCAAGATATAACTTCAAAGAAAGTTATAGAAAGTCAACAAAACTTATTGATTGAACAATCAAAGCATGCAGCAATGGGTGAAATGATTTCAATGATTGCACATCAATGGAGACAACCTTTACAGGCAGTTTCTATTTTAGTTCAAAAATTACCACTTACTAAAATGATGGGTTCTGAAATTACTGATGAGTTAATTGATAATGTAGTAGATGATGTTGGTAAACAACTTCAATATATGTCAAAAACGATTGATGATTTTAGAGATTTTTTTAAGCCAAATCGTAATAGAGAAGAAATTGATATTTCTATAATTATAAATAAATCAATAGATTTTTTAGGATATTTATTAAAAGCTAATTCAATACAATTAAATATTAAAAATGATTTTAATGTTGAAGTTTTTGTATATGTAAATGAAATAGTACAAGCAATAATAAATATAATAAAAAATGCATGTGATGCTTTAAATGAAAAAGATGATGAAGATAAAATTATAAATATCAGTACAAAAAAAGAGAGTGATTATATTTGCATTATAATTGAAGATAATGCAGGTGGAATTCCAAATAATGTTATAGGAAAAATATTTGAACCATATTTTTCTACAAAAACTAATAAAAATGGAACAGGATTAGGCTTATATATGTGTAAAACGATAATTGAACAGCATAGCAATGGTGTTATAAGTGTTGAAAACACAAATATAGGTGCACAGTTCATAATTAAATTACCATTACAATAGGAGAAGAGTTTGTTATATAAAGATTTTAAAACTAGTATTAAATCCTTAGGATTTTTATCAATTGAAGATTTTATGAAATATATTGGGGTTACATCAGCAGATGTATTAAAGTGGGAAGAAAAAGATGATGTTCCTTATACTGTTTCATTAATAGTTCATTTGTTAAAAGGGGAGAAAAACCTTCCTAATGATAGTGCTTTAGATAATGTAATTGAAGAGTGTTTACCTTTAGCATCACTTTTAGAAGAATCATCTTCTTTCCCTCATAAACTAGAAGAGATGTTTTTATTACAAAAACAATTAAATGACTCAACAAATGGTAAGAACTGGGAATTAGGTATTAATAGATTTGGTAAGGATATTAATTGGTTAAGATGTATTCATATGGAAGTTGCAGAGTTGATTGAATCAACTCCATGGAAACATTGGAAAAATATCAATGCACAGCCTGATATGAATAATATTCATGTAGAGCTTGTGGATATCTGGCACTTCTTAATGTCTTATATTTTACAAGAAACAAATGTTCCTAAAGCAGTTTCTTTAGTTAATACACATTGTATTTATGAAGCAGTTGAAGATGTTGATGTAAAAGCAATGGTTAAAGAATCTGAAAAACTATCTTATATTTCACTTGCAATTGAAACTGGTAATATGCCAACATTTTCTGGAATTGAAAGATTTATAGATCAATTCTTCAGATGTTGTAAAATTTCAGGATTATCTTTTACTTGGTTACAAAAACTTTATATTGGTAAAAATTGTTTAAATAAGTTTAGACAAGATAATGGATATAAAGAGGGCTCTTACATAAAAGAGTGGAACGGAAGAGAAGATAATGTTGTAATGGTAGAAATTATTGAAACTATGGATAATGTTAGTTTTGATATATTATATGAAGAGCTAACACAAGCATATAATAAATGTAAGTAAAAAAAGAAATAGCTTAGTAAATAAATTACTAAGCTATTTTTTTAAGAATAATCGTTTTTATAATCTACATAATGAGCAGCATGATTTATTAATCCTTGCTCATCTTCACTTGATAATTGTTTTACAACTTTAGCAGGACTTCCCATAATTAAAGAATTAGGTGGAAAAACTTTTCCAGCTGTAACAAGTGAATTAGCTCCAACAATTGAGCCTTTACCAATTACAGCATTATCTAAAATTGTTGCACTCATTCCAATTAAACAGTTATCTTCGATTTTACAACCATGTAACATTACTTTATGTCCTACAGTTACATTATCTCCAATAATTGTTTGAGAATCAACATCTGTATGAATCATTGATAAATCTTGAATATTTGTATTTTTGCCAATAGTAACTGTACTAACATCAGCTCTTACAACACATTGAAACCATATTGAAGAGTTCTCTGCTATTGTAACTTGTCCAATAACATCAGCGCTTGGAGCAATCCAAGCTTTTGGGTCAATCTTTGGATAATATTCTTTAAACTTTAAAATCATTATTTCTCCTACTTTGCTTCATACTTTAATATGATAGGTTCAGAATAGTTTGGAACTTCATCATAAGTAAAAATAGCATAATATTTATCAATATCTAAAGCGCCAAAATCATCATAAGTATAGTTATCCATACCTGCAAAAAGTTTTTGTCCATCATGAGTAGAATAGGGCTCTCTATAGGCATTTTTCATAACTTTTACCCCTTTTAAATCACTATGTTTAGGGTTTGTCCATGTTAATTTAATCTTTCCATTTTCATTAATTAATTGAGCGTTTTCAACTTGTGGTAAAGCTTCTCTTCTTTTTGGAATATGTTCAATTATAAGTTTAGGACTTAAAGATTGATTTTGTGTTTCCCATGATACTGTTTTATTTTTTATAGCTTTTCTTGATGTTGTTGGTTTTAAAACAAAGGCAACATCACTTTTATCTTTTAGCTTTTCATTTAAAGTGATTTCAGAAAAAGTATCAAATGTAAAATATTGAGTTTGATTGTTTTTTAACTCATTTGCACTTACATCATAACCAATATTTTGAATAATCTCTCTATTGGAAATACCTTCATAATCTTTATCAATATTTTCATCTACAAACTCTAAATGGAATCTAATATCGTCTTTAATATAAATCTTTGTAGAGTTTAACTCGAAATAAGCTCTTGTAATAAAAGTTTCAGCATATGGTGGTAATGAAGAAATATTAAACTCAAAAGTAGAATATATTTTACATCCATTTTCATCATATCCTGAACTTAGTTCATCTGTTTTTACGCCATCTTTACTTAAAGTATATAAAGCCTTTGGGTATAAAACTGAAACAGTTGGTTTAATAGTATAAGTAACTTCTAGTCTAGGTCTATAAGGTAATCCATAACCATACTTACCATATCCAATATCCCATTGCATCATCTGTCTAGTTCTACCAATAATAAGCTCTTTAGGACCTTCAACTCTTAGAGTTACTTGACCATTTTTTGCAACTTTTTGTAAACATTCACATTCAATCCCTGAAAGTTCCCATGTTCTCCAAATACCTTGAGTTAATTTATCAGAAGATGTTGGTCTACCAATATATTGTAATATTTTCATATTATCAACATCATCAAAATCTGTAATATCACCCATTGTTTCTTGGTCTACAATACCAACATTCCATTCACCATATTTTTCAATAGTTGTTGAAACCCTATTAATAGGATATAAGTTGAAATCTGCAGATTTAATAATTGCATTATCAGGAAGTGAAGAAACATTTATTGTAATAATTGAGTAAGAGATACCCTTATTTTCATCAACACCAACAAATAAAGAGTTTACACCAAAGTGTTTTGCATTATTATTTAAGTTTTCCGCAACATAGCCTGTATCTTTAGAGTTTGCATAATAAGTTCTTGAAAATTCATCATATTCAGGATCTGTTCTAAGTCTAATTTGAGGATAAAATGGCGATTTTTGGTTTGTTTTTTTATTTACAACTCTAATATTATAATAATAGTCTTTATTACTTTGTAGGTTAATATCACTAAACTCTAGATTTTGAGTTCTTGCAATTAAATTTGAACCATTACAAAAAGATTTATCTTTTAAACTTCTATATATTTCAAAAAACACATCTTCTTTGCTTGTATAAGACCATTTAAGATTAACATGATTTGAACCAATCTCTGTGATTTCAAAAGAGTCAACTCTTGTAATTGTACTTTTTTTATCATAATTTGGAACTTCTTTAACAGCTGCTAGTAAAGCAGGAATATGCTCTCTTACATGCTCATCCATATCATCCATATAATCAGATATATTTCTAGTACCAACTTCTACAACACTTGAAATAATACCTCTTGAGTGATAAAATTCTCTTCCTGAACCTGAAATAAGTTTAGTAGGTGGTTTACCTTGATGAATACCATATTCTCTACCTGATATTTTTTTTATCTCTTCTGCCATATTTGCACAAAGAGTATTCATATCTGTAGTATCAATTGTATCTTCATGTCTAAAATCATGTGCAGGGAAAAATACATTTCCTTGTGAGTGATAATCTAAAGCAATTGAAATATTTTCATGAGCTTCAACAAAATCTCTTAAAGCTCTTGTTTCTGGTTCTGAAAATGGTTCAGGTCCTCCATATACATTTGATGAAGGAACAGAAGATTTTACATATCCAATTGGAAAGTTTCTATTTAAATCAACTCCATATGTTCCATCTGCATTTACTCTTCTATTTTTTCTCCAAAAAGAGAAGTGGTTTTTTGAGTATTCATATCCATCTGGATTTGCACAAGGAACCATATAAATAGTTGTATTTTCTAAGTATGCTTGAATTGTTGGGTCGTTTTCATAGTTTTCTAAGACATATTTAGCAAACTCTATTGCTAATTCATGTCCAACCCATTCTCTTGCATGAATAGTTCCTGTAAAAAATAGGGCAGGTCTTGTATGTGCTGTTTTAATATCTTTAGAGATAGTAATTAAATTAATATCTCTTTTTTCCCAAGTTTTTCCAATTGACTCTAACTTAATATATTTAGAGTATTTATTTTCTAGATCTTTGAAAATATCAGTAGACTCATTATATGATCTATAAAGTTGTTTCAAAAATTATTCTCCTATTTTTAATCTAGATTTTAATTGTGTAAATTTACTTTTACCAATTCCTTCAATATCTTTTAATTGGTCTAAGTCTGTAAATACTTCAATTTTTTCTTTAAAATCTAAAATGATTTTTGCAAGTTTAGCACCAATACCTTTTATTTTCTTTAAAGTATTCTCATCTGCATGATTAATATCAACTCTCATATCAGCAATATTTTCATCCCATGTTTCAATCATTTGCTCATCAATTGATTCAATTTCTAATAAATCACTTGCATCTGTGATTGTATTATTTTCTTTAAATTCTATGATATCAATTGCTAAATCATCTTCCATTCCATGTAATGTCATTAAATCAGTTAAAGATGCAGTATTAAAGTTTATTTTATTTAATGATGCTTCATCTTTAATATGTTTTGTTTGAATGTCTTCAAGTTTTACATAGTTTGGTAATTTATCATAAGAATACTCTTCTGGATAATCACTTGGATCATTTAATAGAGTTTTTTCCATATCAAAAGTATCATCTTTTTCATTTATAAAAAATGCTCCATCACAAGATGGTTTATATTTACTAAATCCAATATGTCTCATTGTTCTTAATAATGAAGGATCAATTTTACCTAATTCAACCCATGAATATAAAGGTACATGAGGCATTGGAAATTTACCATTTGAGAAATCCCACATTAAGTATTGACAAATCCAGTCTCTAATATATGGGAAAGCAGCAAAAGCAGTTGCACACTCTAGAATATATGGTTTGTCATCATTTGCATCAATTGCAATATCACAAGCCCAATATTCAGCTTTTGCAGCTTTAGAAGCTTTAACTGCAAGTTCAAGTGCATTCATAGGAACATTTTCATAAGACATTGTTCCACCTTGAGAAGTATTTGTAATCCATTCTCCATCACCTGAGAATCTCCAGAAAGCACAAACAGGTTTATGACCTATTAACATTACTCTTAAATCTCCAGAATATTTTAAATCTATTCCGTTTTGAGTATAAACAGGGTCATATTTTTCTTTTTCTAATAAATCATGAGCTTCTTTAAAATTATCCGCTTTATGTACATAATAACCACCATAGTTTGAAGGACCATAAGATTTTTTAATGATTTGTGGGTATGTTGCTTCATTTTTTAAATAATCATAAGCTTTTTCTTTATTTTGATGAAAAATCTTTGTTTTAGGAATAGAGATATCATGTTTTTCACAAAATAGCGTTACATTCTCTTTTGATTTATTTGGAAACTGTGTTTCAAGTGATGGAACAAATCTAACATGAGGAAGTTCATTTGAAATTTCTCTAAATGTTTCATAAGCAGTTGCTGGGATATTTCCAATTAATACATCAATTTTTTTTGCTCTAACTTCATTGATAAATCTTTGTTTATCTTTTCCCCAATGATATGTAACAGTCTCTATTTTATTTGGCCAACCTTTAAAGTTTGAATAATCAAAAAACCTTAAAACGTAATCCATATACAAAAAGCCTAACTTTGGTAATTTACTCATCTCTTTCCTTTTTTCTTATAATTTATTTTTTTGTTTTTCTATCTATTAAATCTACGATTAAATCAATTTTTTTATTATTGAAATCTAAACCCATTTTTTCTTGTTCAGGTGTTGCAAATGCTGGTATTCCATTTACTTCTAATACTACATACTCTTCTTTTTTTCTATCATATATAATATCAACACCAGCTATATCTAATCCTGTAACTTTAGTAGCATTTAGTGCCAAATTGATTACATCATCATTTGGTTCCCTCATAAATACACTTCCACCACTAGTTACATTCGTTCTCCAATCAGCACCTGAAGCTTTTCTTCCATAACATCCAACAAACTGTCCATCTACAATATCTACTCTATAATCAGTATTATCATAATCAATAAATTTCTCTACATAGAAATATCTTAAATCCATTTGATTTAAAAATGGCATTAACATATCAAGTGTTTCTTGATTTTCAATCTTTGTAAGTCCAACACCACCCCAGCCGTCTGTTGGTTTATAAACCATTTTATTCCATTTTTTCATTATTGTTTTTAAATGATGAGTATCATCTCTATGACATAGTTTATAATCAGCAGTTTGAATTCCATGCTGTCTTAATAAATAAGATGTTTGAAACTTATCTTCACTTAATTCAAATGATTCAAAAGAGTTTATCATTGGAATTATACGATTTAAAGCTTTTGATAAATAGACTTGATATTGAGTTTGCTCACCTGCATTGTACGAGAAAAATAGGTCTAGTTTATCAACTTTTTTATCTTCCCATATAATATGACTATTTTTAGCAACTGCATCTCTTAAATTAATTCCAGGAGTTACTGCTATATCTCTTTCATTTAATTTAGTAATAATCTTTTTTTGAATTTCATCTCCACCACCATTTTGATATAACCACATACCGATTTTTCTCTTACTCATAACGCCCCCTAAAAAAATATTATACTATTTCTGGAAATACTTTAAAATGTCTGACATCAAGTTTATTCTTTGTTCAAACGTTTCTTTTAAAGCTCTTTCTTTTTTAGTATGATCTCCATCTCCAAATGGTCCAAATCCATCAATTGTTGTAACCCCACAACTTGAAACATGATTTGCATCACTTACTCCACCTCTTTTTTCTGTTGGAATTGTAGTTCCCGTAATCTCCTCTATTTGTTTAATAAGTTTTGCTTGATTTTCATTTGCTTCCATTACATCTCTTTGTATTAAACCACTAAGAGTAGAAGTTGTACCTTTGATATAAGAAGTATTTGTAATTTTATCTAATGAAGATAGTAATCTATCTCTTTCTTTATTTGTCGTGTATCTGATTTCTAATAACATTTCACACTTAGGAGATATAGTATTTGCTCCAATACCACCCGTGATTTTCCCTACGTTTACAGTTGTTCCTAAATCTAAGTTTGTTAATTTTGAAAGTTCTTGTAATTTATAAGAAGCTTCAAGGTTTGCATCTATTCCTTTTAAGTATGAAGTTCCAGCATGTGCAGGAATACCTTCAACTAATATAGTAAAAGTACCAACACCTTTTCTTCCCGTAACTACTTCTAAATTAGGACCTGCTGCTTCAAATACAAAGCATAAGTCATAATTTTTTGCAATATCTAATGTAACATGCTTAGAATCATCACTACCACTCTCTTCATCAGAAACAATTAAAAAATCAATATTTGTTATTTCATTATTGTTTTTATAAAGATTTCTAAGAGATTCTAAGGCTACAATATTTCCACCTTTCATATCACAAACACCAGGTCCATAAACCCAAGTATCATCTTGTGTAAAGCCTTCAAAAGTTCCTTGTGGAAATACTGTATCATTATGACCTAATAATAAAATATTTTTTAAGTTCTCTTTTCTTTTACTTGTAAATAATTGGTGATTCCCAATTTCTTCTCTTTGAAAAACAGTCTCTTCAAAACCTAATTCTTTTAGCCAAGAAGACATTATCTTTCCAACAGTATCAACACCTTCTTTATTTTTTGTGTACGAGTTGATATTTATAATTTTCTCTAAATCATTTAAGTAGTTCATGAATTTTTTCCATACTTTTAATGTAGTTTGATAGAAATTTTACATAAATTTAATAGTAGCCTAGAAGCTC
>NZ_WFKJ01000150.1 GCF_009208075.1 Poseidonibacter ostreae
GAGACTGTGAAAGAACTAACCCTATCTAAGTAAAAGAATCAAGATTAAGAGAGTTTTTTTAATATTCAGATGTATAAACACATTTTTTGATGAAATAAAGCTTTAAAAAGACTAGAACTGCAATATACTCTGCTATTTCTTGTTTTATATCCTCAATATTGCCACTTTTACTGGCTTTTATCAGCTTTTGAAATAGTTTAATACCAATTAGATTCAACAGTCGTCTAAAATTATAGGTGAGCATAA
>NZ_WFKJ01000151.1 GCF_009208075.1 Poseidonibacter ostreae
AATACTATTTAGATATCCATAGAGGTAAATTTTTAAAAGTAGTGCTGGATGATATGCTGGTTGACCTTCTGAACCACCCTTGCTAGTAAATACTTTTAAAGTAGCTAAATCTATACTATCAACATAGCTATCAATAGCTCTTACTGGATTATTTTCATCAACATATTCATCCATACTAGGCGGAAATAAGAGTTGCTGATGACGGTTTAATCCTTCTTTGTAGTTCGGCATTTTGGGCCTTTTTGT
>NZ_WFKJ01000152.1 GCF_009208075.1 Poseidonibacter ostreae
ACTAGAATATCTTATTAAATTTAATAATAGAGTTGTTTCTCATGATGAATTAAAATTAAATATATGGGAAGATAGTTTTGAAGCAACAGATTCTGCATTAAAAAACTTGTTAAATAAACTTAGAAAAAAAGTAGGGAAAGAGTCTATTTTAAATATTTCAGGAGTAGGCTTTAGAATACAATTTTAGACAGTAAAAAAAAAGCTTAGCTTGAACAACTGGAAGTTGGAT
>NZ_WFKJ01000153.1 GCF_009208075.1 Poseidonibacter ostreae
AACTATTGCTAACTTCCGTAAAGATAATCCCTCCGTATTAAAACAACTGTTTCGTGACTTCGTAATACTATGTCGTTCTGTAGATTTAATTGATGGAGAAGTTGTTGCTATTGATGGTGCATTTTTACGGGCTAATGCCTCAAAGAATCAACTTATCTCTGAAAAAATGACACGTAAGGATATGGAATCAGTTGATCAGAAGATAACAGAGTACATAAG
>NZ_WFKJ01000154.1 GCF_009208075.1 Poseidonibacter ostreae
ACCATCTGTTGCTACTACATTAATAGCATATGAATCTTTTGTTTCATAATCGGCACTATTTTTTAGTGTTACTTCACCCGTTGTAGCATTAATATCAAATGCACTGGCATCAGTACCTGTTAATGTATACGTAATATTTGCATCAGCTGCTCCACCATTATCCGTTGCTTCTGGATTATATACTACGGTTGATGTTGCTGCGTTCTCATCTATTGTTAC
>NZ_WFKJ01000155.1 GCF_009208075.1 Poseidonibacter ostreae
CATAAAATTAGACTTTAACATTATTTATATCTTTACTCACATCAAGTTGAGTAATGAGTATACTTCTACAGTATATTGATTACTCAGTTTTGCTGGTGGTTATAGAGAAGAGGAAATACCCAGCTCCATTTCGAACCTGGAAGTCAAGCTCTTCATCGCTGATAATACTGCAGGGTCCCCTTGTGGAAACGTAGGCCGCTGCCAGCTCTTGAGTATTT
>NZ_WFKJ01000156.1 GCF_009208075.1 Poseidonibacter ostreae
TAAGTATTCATTAAAGTAGAAACCGTTTTCAAAGGTTATTCTTGAATCTAAATCATTTTCTAAAAGTTTTAAAATATACGCCTCTTTTGTTATGTTCTCATCTTTAAGCTTCTGAGTGAGTTTTGATTTTAGGTCTTTTGATAATTTTAAGTCAAATGAAGTCATAAATATCCTAAATAATAATATTAACTATTATATACTAACACTCAT
>NZ_WFKJ01000016.1 GCF_009208075.1 Poseidonibacter ostreae
TACAGCTTATAGAACTTTTTACAGTCACTTGTAAATAACCCCTTCTTTACTATTGATATACTGAAGTTTTATGAATATTCAAGGAGTGCGAAATAGCCAATTAAATTTCTTAATTCAACATTAACATAAGGGGCTATTATGAGAATACATTCTTTCTTATAGTTTCTGTAAAATGAATGTTTAAACCTATTATTTTAAATAAGTTAATGTTTTAATTAAAAAATCAATTCTTTTTAGACACGACTTTTGGCATTGTTATAAACTATCATCCTCTAATAAAAAATTAGATACTATTATATTAATAAATAGTAATGGAGTAGTATTTAATGGCATTATCATTAAAAGCTGATGAACAAACAATAAGTAAAGTATTTGGTGAAAGAAAACAATATATAATTCCTCCCTATCAAAGACCATATTCTTGGAAAGAAGATCAATGTACTGAATTATTTTTTGATTTAAAAGAATCATTTGAAGACTTTACTAATCAAAATAAAGATGATGGGTATTTTCTAGGGAATATAGTTATTGCTTCAAGTAAAGAAGATAAAAATAAATTAGAGGTAATTGATGGTCAACAAAGATTAACTACATTAACATTATTAATGAGAGCATTAACTTTTTTTGACAAAACTAATAAAAAGTTGAGAAATGCAATATGGGAATTAGATGATAGAACTGATCAACCTAAAGAGCAAAGATTAGCAACAACTGTATTTGAAGATAAAGACTCTGTATTTTTACAAGAAGCTTTAACTCTTAATTTAGAAGATGAATCTATACAAATTAAGAAGAAAGATAATCAATATAAAAAAAATATTGTTTTCTTTTTTCAAGAATTGAAATGCTTTGATGAAGAATCTATTCAAGAATTTGTAGATTTTTTACTTTATGAAGTATCTTTATTACCTATTCAAACTGAGGGTGTAAGTAAAGATATTGCGAGAGAAAATGCACTAAGAATTTTTGAAACAATTAATGATAGAGGGTTACCTTTATCTGATTCAGATATATTTAAAGCAAAACTTTTTTCAATGGCTTTAGATGATAAAAAAGATGAACAATTTATTAAAGAATGGAAAGAATTAGATGAAGAATGTGAAAGTATAAAGTATTCAATTGATGAAGTTTTTAAAATTTATACACATATTATTAGAGGACAAGAAGAACGTACCAGTCCTGAGGTTAAATTAAGATATTTTTTTACTAGAGAAAGAATTTCTCCTTTTAATAAAAAAAAATATAGTGAAATATTAGAAGATATTTTTTTTATTATTGAATCAGTTAAGCTATTTAAAGATGTAATTCAAAAACCTAATGAATATGGAGAATTAACTAAATGGTTTCAGTTAATAGATGAATACAGTAACCAGTACCCTACATTAGCATTATTTGTTTATTTATATAATAATAGAGATTTAGAATATAAGAAAATAATAGATTTTTGTAAGAGTTTAGTTCGATATTCTTACTATCTTGGTTCAAGTAGCAAAATCCAGTTTTATATATATTCTTTAATTGTTAAAATCTCAAATGATGAATTAGTTCCTTATTACCCACCTGATGTTAAAGAAAGTGACTTTGATTATTTCGGTAGATTGAAAAATGGATATGCATTACTTTCTTTATATTTAGACGAAAAACAAAATGCAATTTTTCCTTATGTCTTTGATAAGATTATAAATTCAAGAGATGAAGTGAATTTAGATGAAAGTTGGAAAGACAAAGATTTTAGTAATTACACAAATACATTAGGAAATATTTTGGTTCTAGATATTCCAAAGAAACATAATATATTGTCAAAGAAGATAAAGTTTCTTGAAAAATCTAAGATTAATCAAATGAAAGAATTAACATTTAAATTAAATGAGTGGTCATATCTAGAGTTTGATATAAGAAATAAAGAACTATTGAATAGAATTATTTCATTTTTTAAGAGACCTAATGAGAATTAATCATTTAACTATTAAAAATATTAAATTTCATAAAAATCTTGATATTAACTTTTCTAAGAATAACTGCTTGATTTATGGAGAAAATGGTACAGGAAAAAGTTCTATTTATTCTGCATTATATTCAATTTTTAAAATTTACTTTAGAAATGAAAACTTTAATTTTAGTAAATATAAAAATAATTCTACAGATGAAGATATTTATATAAAAGTTAATTTAGATAATGAAGAACTATTTTTACCAAATAGTAATTATAATCTACCTGATTCTATTGATAGAGATAATTATAAAACTATATATTTTGCTAATCAAGAGTTATTAGAATCAATTATTTCACATTCTGAAAATTTTTATATTAATTTATATGATAATTTAAAAAAGTATTCTAGTGATTTAAGAAGCTATTGTGAAAAATTTGATGAAATTAACGATACTATAACTTCTGAAAACTATTCAACACATAATGAATTGAGGAAGGAAAATATTGAATCCTTTAAAGAATATTTAACTCACATAAAAAGTTTATCTAATAGTATTATAAAGGATAATTTGAAAGAAAATTTTGAGATAGACTTTGAATATGAATGGGGTATTTCTGATACATTAAATGATTATAAATATCCAACACCAGAAGTAAAACTAAGAATTGATAATATGGATAACTTAAAAACTAATTTTAATGAAGCAAAATTAAAACTTGTGTCTATATCAATTTATTTTGCAATAATTATGTTTCAAGAAGAGGATAGTAACTCTATTAAATTACTAGTGTTAGATGATTTTTTGACAAGTTTAGATATGGCAAATAGAAAATATATTATGGAATATATATTTGAAAATTTTTCGAATTACCAAAAAATTATATTAACTCATAACTTACAATTTTATAATTTAATTATTAGATCTTTAAAAAATAGAAAAGAATATGATACTGATTGGGAAATCAAAAATATATTTATAAGTAATTATTTGTCGCCTCTTGAAAGTAAAATAGTAAGTAAAGATGAAAACTATATTATTAAAGCAGAGGTGAAGCTTTTAGAGGGTGAATATCATATTTGTGGAAATTATCTAAGAAAAGAATTTGAGCGTATAACAAGTGAGTTTGAACAAAAGTTAGAACTTGGTAAAGCTTCAGAATTACAAGTTATAATTGATTCAATTAAATCAAGTGAGGATGGTTACTATTATATAAAACCATATGAATATTTTAAATGTTTAAAAAAACTTTTTAAAGACTTTAAAGAAGTTATAAATAATGGAGATAGTGATCCTATAAAAGTTAGTAAATGTCGAACTTTAATGGGAGGTTTTTCACAAACCCTAATTGACTATGAAAGAGAATTGGAAAAATTGAAAGAAGTTATAAATAAAATAGAATTTTACAAAAATATAGCTTTTAATCCATCTTCTCACAGTGATGAAGAAATAGAATTTTATAGAAAAGAGCTTGAAGATAGTAAAGCATTACTAATTTCATTAAATGAAATATTTGATTCAATTTAATATATAAAGTTTTAAAATCATTTTTTAATTTCAATAATTTTCTTTTGATTGATACTAGTCATCTTTTCTATAGCTTTAATATTTTATATATTATTAAAAATATCTTCTAAGTATAGATACTGTTTTTTTTTATTGATATTTTCATCTATTTTTTCTTTCATTTTATTTGTGAAACATATTATTAGTTTTTTCAAACCTTACAGGAGATAAATTTCCAAGATAACTATGCAATGTTTCTTATAAACTAGAGAATTACTAATCAATCAACAATCTCTTATATTTAGAACATATTCAGCTATTACTAGTTTTCGGTGTTCCACAAAGTGTTCAAAAAGTAAAAACTACAAAGTTCCACAAACTTTAAGAGATTATGGAACAAAAAATTAGTTTTTAAATTCATATAATTAAAGCTTCCTCCCATTTCCCTTCAAAAAAGATGGCCAATTAGAAAGTGATTAACATCGATTAAAAATAGGCATTGATAACTTTTTACTTGCATCTTAATTTTTCCATTTTTTGTAAAGTAAGATAAGGATAGGTAGTGTAGTAGTAATTTGTTAAAGAGTAGGTGTTAATTTGTGTTATAGGGATATCATTCTAATTGGGTGTAGTATGGAAAAAAGATGTTGAAAGCACTTATATTCATATTAGAAATAATACTAATAATAGTTAAAATTGCCTTACTCTTTGTAGATTAATCTATTAAGAGAAGGCTACTGTGATTCAAGATTATGTTTACGGTTGAGTATTGGTGACACAATACGCTAGTTGGGAAAGATTCCCTAGAAATATTCTTGCTTTTTTAATTTTAATCTTTTAATAATTCAATCTTGATTAAGTAGATATTAGGAATTTACATCTTTAATATAAAACCTACCTTACAGTATATTGAGTTCTAAGAGCTTTACATTTATATCTTCTAATACTTTTTCCTGATTTTGAAGTAGTATTAATACTACAACTGTATAGCTATTAGTACTGATACTACTACCCTAAATAGGACATAGAATAAAAAAGTCTTTGAAGATTTACTATTTTTACGATTACTAATCTCTGTAGATAAATGAGATTCAAGTTCAGCTTCGAGAACTGCTTCCCTAAGTTGTTTAATCAGTGGAGCAAGTACTCCTTTTTGCCATCAATTCCTTGCACCTTATTTTATGAGTTCAAGTGCCTCGTACATATTGAATTGTTGTTTGATAAGTCATTCCTTTAGAATTTAATATTCTATCAGTTTGACACAAAATTTTGAACACTCCCGAAACTACTTATTTTATAATGATTTCTGTAAAGAACTCATTTAAATCAACCTCTAATACATTAGCAATTTTTACTAAATGCTCAATATTAAAATGTTTATTTTGAAGGCAAAGTTCAGAATTTGATATAACTCCTACTGCTTTATGACCAATTAACAATGCTAAACTTAACTGGCTTATTTTATTTTCTTCCCTAATTCTTTTTACATTTTTTCCTATTCTTTTATAAATTTCTTTCATTTGTTCATCTGATATTGTGCAATTTTCCATTTTATACATACCTATCGTTAGTTTAATCTAAGTATATTTTTAATAGAATAACTTATCAACTATCTATGGTTAGGTGTAAAATGCAAATTGAACGTTTAGAAGAAAGAAAAGAAACCTTAAAAGAGGTAAAAAGAAAATTAACTCAAGTAATTTTACCTCAAATAAAAAGTAATACTAAGGCTCATTTTGGAATTAGAAACTTTCGAAATGAATTAACTAATGAAATATATACGCTTGAGTCAAATATAAAGATATTACTTAATCAACCAGATAAATATATGAATCTAAAAATTAGTAATAGTATAATGAAAAAGATAATTGATTTAAACAATACGATACCAAGTATGACTCTTCTAGTTTTTCTAGAATTTATTCTAGACTTATCTAAGGATTTATTATTTTCAGAATTGTTAACTGAAATTGCTAATATCGAAATAAATGAAAAAACTGAACTGCTTTTAAATCAAACAGATTTTTATGTTTGTAAAAAGAAAGATGAAAAAGAAGATAAAGTGATTGTTTATAAGATAGATGATTTAATTGTTTTTGAAGATGGAAAACATCTTAATTTAGAACATTTCGAACACTACAGCTTCAATAATTATAATTTTCTTTTTTCCTCTAAGTATACTTTACTAGATATAAAAAAATTTAAAAATATTTGGTAACACTATTTTTAATTAAAGAATCATTAATATAGTTTCAAAATAATATCTTTACTATCTAATTTTCTCTAGTATATAAAATTGATGATTTAATTATTAAGAATGGAATAAAATATTTAGATTTAAGTAGATTTATTGATTATTCTTTTAATAATATAAATTGTATATTATCAGATAAATATACATTAAAAAAAATTTGGTACTTTAATTCATAAATATTTTGATTCCTTTATTACTTCAGTAGTTTAATTACTTTTGATGATAATGTTGATTCATTTACATAAGTGATAAAAGTATTTATTATTTTTTCCTTATCCATTAGGTTATTGTAGAAAACATCTTTAGGAATCTCATCTAATAAAATTAGTTCTAATATTTTTTTATAAACTTCCTCAATTGCAAATTTAGTGTCAAGATTTTTTTCATCATTTTTCTTTGAACTCTTATATATCTCCAATTGTGCATTATAAAATGGAATATGGTCATATTTGATTAGTGAGAAATTATTAATCGCAGGTAGGTTGTTATTCTTATGCTCATCCTCTTGTATATAACTATAAATTATATTATTAAATAATTCTATTATTCTAGTATATCCATAGTTTTGAGCTAATAGTAAGTTAAGCTCTTCCTCATATAGAACTGCTTCATTGTGATTTAAGTTCTCGTTGATTAAATTGTCTTCTATTATTCTATAATATTCGGTGATTCTTGTTGATAACTGCATTATCTTTGAATTAATTGAATCAATAAAAATAGGACCTGTTATAAAATAAGGGCAAATAGAACAACAATTGATTAATGATTCTGGGCAGTTTAGTGCACTTGTGCATATTCCAGTAGTAAGGTCTTGCCAGAAAATCGGAGATAATGTCGTTGATAGTATATCTTTATTCTTTTCTACATATTTTTTATTTTTAGATAAAATATAAGGAGAAAAAAAGAGGTCCTTTTTTTCTAAGATTTTTATTATTTTATTTTTATCCTCTAGATGGTATTTCCTTAAATTCTTCATTATGTCTCTTGCTGTAGACCTTGTATTATCATCTTTTTGTCCAAATTTCTCTAATATATTTGTTTCCATATCTTCTCTAATTGATAATTTTGAAAGAAAATTAAAATCAATATATACCTGAAGAACTGTAGAATGTCCGGTGTGTCCACTCAGTTTTAATATAAATTCAAATACTTTTCCTTGTTTCACTAAATATGTAATATTAGTCTTTCTGAGAGAATGAGGACCATAATGTTCTGAGGAGAAATATTTTTTAATATTACCCAATGTTAAATTATCAATACTTTTAAACTCAAATAAATTATTCTTAAAATATTCTTTTCCACTATCTGTTAATTGAAGATAATAATTTATTTCTTCATTTGAGTAACCTAATTCAAATAATGCTTTAAGTAATACTTTATAATAATATCCTGTATATATTTCTATTGTAATAAAACCGATTGCACTATTTCTACAAAGGATTGGTTCAATCTTCCCCCAATTTGTATTTTCTTTTCTTAATAAAGGTTTTAATGATGGAAAACTATTTTTCGAATGGTCTATTGTTTCATTAAGTAATTCCATAACATCAATAGAATCATACTTATCATCTTCAAAATAGAAAACATTATCAATAAATTCTCTTTCTATTTGAAAATCATTATCTTGATTTTTATCAGTAGTAATTTGCCAAGCTATAATATTATTTTTTTCATCTTTAACTAAAAAATTATTTCTATCCATTGATATAATGTGCTCAGTTCTCCATGGTAGACATAAATGAGTAAATAACATTATTGGTAACTGAGGTTCCACAGTATCAAAATGTTTCCAGATTTTATTTTTTTGTTCAAAATTTGTTTTAATATAGTAGTTATCACGGGGAGGATTATATAAACATATTTTTTTCATTTGATGAATAATCCTTTTATCGAATGCTAATCTTGCTATAGCTCTTTTTTTGGGTTTAAAATCAAGTTTTACTAGATGACTTTTTGGATATGAGCCAGCATATTTATCAGAACTCTCAATTACTTGAAAAACTATTAATTGTAATTTTTGTTGAACTGATTTCCCTGAATTTGAATTTTTAAGATATTTTAAAAAACCTGAGTTTATTTCATTTTCAAAATTACTTCTATCTATGATTGATGTAGCAAAAAAAAACCTTAACTTTTCAAATGTTATTTCCTTCATAGTATTAGTAAGATATTGTAGAAAAAGAACTATTAGTTTAGTAAGCTTTATTTCTTGAGGGGAACTCTTTTTATTTGAAAAATATTTTGCAAATAAATCAAGTAAATATTCATCAACCTCAGTTGTTTTTGATAAAATTTCTAATGGAGTCAATTTTATTTCATTTGCAAGTCGTTTCGTCTCATATATATTTAATGCTCCCTGCCATGACAATATTTTTCTTATTGGGTTTTCATTATCTTCAGTCATCTTATTTGATTTAGTTGAGTTCTTTAGATTCAAAAAAACTTTTGAAATATCTGCATTTGTAATATTAATTAATTCATCATTATTTCCATTAACTAGGTAAGAAAATCTTAAATAGAATATATATTTTGCTTTATTATTACTTTTAAGTTCATTATCTATCAAATGGCTTTGTTTAGGTTTAGTTAAAAAGAAATGTGTCTTTTGAAAGAATTCTAAAATTTTTAAATTAGTAGCATTAAAAAAAAATGCATCAGTAGAATAAATATAAATAGAAGGAATTAAGGCATATCCCTTTCCTGCAAGAAAAAGAAAGAAACACAAATACAATTTTTTTTGTGAATTTTCCTTTTTTATACTTTCATCTTTTGTAGAGATTAGTTCCAATATTAAAGTATAATCAATTGTTGTATCATTTAATTTAAAATCACTTTCTTTCAAGTCATAAAATGCAACTGATGAGCCATAATATTCTTTTTTGAAACTTTTCCAATTAATTAAAGCATTGTTTTTTTCTTTATTTAAAATTAAAATTGTATTGCTATAAGTATTTAAGGGAGGTAATTTATCTACATAATCAATTCTAAAGTTTTGTTTTCGTCCAGTTAAAAATTTATGTTTAGGTTTAATGCTCTTTTCTGATAATTCTTCATTAAAACAATCTTCCCATAGTTCTTTCATTGATGTGTCTGTTAGAATATTTTTATCAATGTCTTTTTCTTTCAAATATTCAATGAACAGTTTGTTTTTTTTACTGATAATTAAATCTGAATAACCTAAGTTAGTAAGTTCATCTAAAATATCTTTTTTTTTATAACCCAAAACATCTTCTCCATTGTAAATTTAAATCATCGATATCATAATCATTTAAAATATAAATTTTATTTTTCCTGCAATATTCTGCAAATATTATAAGAAACTCTTTTCTTGAATTTATAGACAAATTATCAATATCTTTAAGTTTTGGAACTTTCAATGATTTATCATTAGTAATAAATATATCAGAATAATATTTCTTCATATACTTAACAATTAATAAAGCGTTCCCTTCTTTAATCTTTTGCATATACAATATTTGATAAATTTCAATAACTTGATTCTTTGATATATTACTATCATGGTTTAATGAAATAAAATTACTATTACAATATTCTCTTATTTCAAGATACGTATTTTCATTATCTCCTATTTTATTTGCATTAAAAAATTTCGAAAAATTATTACGTAAATCAAGTAATATATTTTGAGTTTGGTTAATATTAAAATATTTCTGATTGAAAATTTTATTTAATATAAAAAGTAGTTGGGAAATAATAGAATTATCATTAAATAAGATATTATTATCTATAATAAAATTAATTAACTTTATTCTATCCTCATAATTTAAATTATCAATCTCTTTCATTGCTTCAAGATGTATTGATGCATCTGTACTTGTTATCTTCTCATTAAACAGTATATTCCAATGTTCTACAATATAGGAGATATTGATTTTTTTATTATTAAAAATATCTTTCATCTTTCTATAATAAACTAATGTTTCTATTCTTTGTTTTTCAATTTTCTTTTTTAAAAAAATGTATCTCTTCATAAATTTAGATAAATCAACTTCTTTATTATGAGGGTAGGAATAATTATGTAAATGATAGGAAGGGCTAGGGTAATATGCACCCACATATTTTTTAAATAATAAGAACCAATGATGAATAATTATCCGTTTTGAGGATATTAAGTTTTTCTCTAAATAAATATTATTTAAAGCACAAAAGTAAGCTATTCTCTCATATTCGAATTCACATATAGCCTCTTCCTTATACCAAATAGAATTTGATTTAATGATTTTCATATAGTAATTTGCTTTAGTCATAGTTATTTTTTCTTCAAAATAATAATACCAAGAATCAATAAAATCTTTTTCTCCTTGAATTGATTCACAATGAAACTTTATATCATAAAAGTTACAATACATAATAAAAATTTTTTGTTTTCTTCTAACCAAAGTAGAATTACTTATAAAAAAACTAACCTTTTTTTTTTGTAAAGACTTTAATATTAGTTCTAATAGTTCATTATTAGGCTTATTGTTATAATAAATTTCCCAAAATATGGAAATCTGTTTTCGAGCTAAAGGTAAAGGACTAAATAAAATTCCTTCATCTTTACAAAATTTGATGAATTTATATATCAAAGAGTTTTCCATTCTTTTTCTGTAAATTCAAATCTATCATCTTCTTTCTGTGAATAAGACTTGATAATGACATTTTTTTCATTTTTATTTATGATTAGGGGACCTTTTTCTAATAATACATTAATAATTCCAATGATTTCAATAGATTTTTCTAAATCCATTTTATTCTCATTATGGTTAATGTTTTTAGTTTTAAAAAGTTTTTCTAACCTCTGTATTTCAAGTTTATTATCTAAATATAATTTCTCAAAAAGTTTTTTCTCATCTAATAGTTCTAAATAATCTTGTGTTATCATGTCAAATTTATCACGAAGATTAAATTGATTCATTTCTTCAATGTTTTTAGGAGCTATTGTTTTTTTTGTTTGTTCTTTTTTAAATGTATCAACTATTAGTTTATATTTAGAATTACGCATAATTGATTGTTCATCTACTAAATATTTATTTTCGATTTTTCTTTTTTTTGCTATCTTTACTATTTTTTCTTTAATTTTTAATGCAGTAATATTTTCTTTTTTATTTATTAATAATCTACATGCTTCAGTTATTAAGTCAATTACAATTAATGTTCTTTTTTCTTGAAACTTTTTTACACCATCATTAGCCATTTCTTTTCCTTTCAAAATAATTATTTACAAGTGAAAGTGAATTTATAAAATATTCTTCTAAATTAATTGACTTACCATTTGTTATTTTCTCCATATATAGTAATCTAGATTTTTTCCGTAGAGTGAAATAAGATAATATAGCACTTTCACTACTATGTCCTAATCCAAATTGACATAAACTTCTTAATTCCATTAATGATATTTCTAAACTAGTTGTTGATAAATCAGCCCACATAATTGCATACATATGTCTTAAGCTATGAAGTCCTCTAACTTTTTCTAGTTGACTTATAAGGTAATTATATTCATTGTCAATTTTTTCTTTTTCTTCACTTAATTTATTTTCTCTTTTATTTTTCCAATCATTTTCAGTTTTTATTATTAATTTTTTTATTTTTGTTTTGAATATTCTATATGATTCATTTGTTGTCAGAACTTTTCCACTTTTTGTATTGAATACAAAAGGATGTTTATTATGATATGGATTGCCTTTTTTGACATCTTTTAAAACATGAAAAAAAACTTTTTTATATGAAGGATTAATCCATAAAAGTTCACTATATTGTAGAGGAATGGGATATTTTGATGCAAGTGATTGGTATGGTTCTTCTTCCATATTAATATCATATTTTTCTTTTAACAGTTTAAATCTACTTACAGTACCTAATGGCCCAGTTTCATCAGATAATGGGTCAACAATATAAACTTCTTTAGTTTCATAATTATAATCGTCTCTTGTTAATGATAATGCTTGACCTATTCTAGCTCCTGCACATCCACATAGCAAATAAATTGCTTGTTCCCTAGGAGAACTTATTTCTAATAACTCTGAGAATAATTCAGGAGGAAAATACGTATCAAGCATACTAGAATCTCTATTACTTTTTATATTTTTTAAAATATTAACTTTTGCTCCTAAAAGTTGAGAAAGGATAGGATTCATCATTAATCCATACCCTCCACCTTTACCTTTTAATGAACGCATTTTTAATAATTTCCAATCAATTTCTTCCTTAAATAAAGATGGTATATCCTTAATATTTTGTTCTTTCAAATAGTTTAAATACCATTGTATAGCTCTCATGTAAATATTTATTGTATTGATTTTTAATGGTTTTAACTTCATAACTACATAATCATCTTTAACTATATCAATCTTATCTAATTTAATAGTTCTCTTTGTTCTAATGATTAATCCTAATCTTAAATCTTCTCTAAATCTATCTAGATACTCATATAATGATTCTAAAATATTTTGTTTTACATATACATAATAATGTAAAAATATATCTAAAGCTCTTCCATATATTTCTCTAGAATTTTTTGTTGTATTACATCTTCTTTTTAAATAAATCATCCATTTTTGAACATATTTATCTACCCACCATTCCCCCTCAATATTTATAGCGACTTGATAGATCCCTGTTTCAATTTCATATTTCATTTATTACTCATATGCTTTTATTCTATCTTATAAAAAAGTAAATTAGTATTGTATTAAATACATATTTACTTAATACAATATATATTATTACTTAAGGCAATTTCTCCAATTTTAGCATTCGCACTTCCTCCACCAAAAATAGATGACTTAGTAGAACTATGATGTGGATTTCTAAAAACTCTTAAAGCTGAAAATTCTATGTTTTTATAATCTAAAGATTGTAATTTTGCTTTTTCTAATATCTCATCTAAACTCATTGGAGGAAGTATATATCTTATTCTTTTAGAAATCATGCTCTTGCCACATCCAGGACTTCCTTCAAACATAAGGTTGTGATTTCCAGCTGCACAAATTAGTGCTGCAAACTTCGCATTATCTTGACCTATTACATCAGAAAAGTCATCGAAATAAGTATTTTCATAATAATATATCTTACTCTTAATTTCAATTTTTTTTGCATTTAATTCTTTAGAATGATATCTATACTTATCCTTACTCTCGTTATCCTCTTTACTAAAAAATTCAATTGCTTCACTTATATTCTTTACAATATAAATTTCTACATTTGGTATATTTGAAATCTTTTGTGCACTATCTTCACATACTAAGATTTTCATTTTTTCACTATTTTTTGCTAAAGATAAAACTAAAGGGAAGATTGTACTTGTATCCTTTATACTTCCATCAAGTCCAAGCTCTCCAAAGACAAAAAAACCAGAGAATACATCTTTTTTTATATCATATAAGGCAATTTGCAAAGCAATAGCTAAATCAAAATGAGTACCTTTTTTTTTAATATCAGAAGGAGATAGATTTACAGTAATTTTTAGTGGTGGAAACTTATAGTCATTCATTAGCAATGCAGACTTTACTCTATCTTTTGATTCTTGAATGCTTGTTGATATTAAACCAACAATTGTAAAAGATGGCAAGCCTTTTGTAAAAGTTGATTCTACATTTATGCTTAATGCATCAATTCCATCTAATGAAGCAGAATTTATAATTTTCAAAGATATCCTTTTAAATAATATTTTAAATTATATCTAAATATTAGTTTTTTATAAATAGAATGATTATTTTTATAAAAATACTAAAATATATAGAAAATATGACATATTTTACAATTTAATAATAATCCAACTCTTATAAAATACAATATTAATAAATTAAATAATACAATAAAGCTAATTTTAATAAAAGGGAAGTTTAATGAACACTAATAAAAAATTATTCTTAAACATGTTATTAGCACAAATTGGATTTATATTATTAATTGTTGTATCTTATTTTACAGCTACTACAAACATTAAAAATATAATGCAAAAAGATATAAATTCTATTGCCAACTCAATTGAGCAAATGGTTAATCTTTTTGCAGAACAAAATCCTAAAGGTTACGAAGATAATGCATTTAAAAATGCAATTAAAGCTATTAGTATTGGTAAAACAGGCTATGTTTATATATTAGATGAAAATGCTACTTTAATAGTACACCCTAAAAAAGAGGGAAAAAGTTTAGCTGGTCAATCTTATGCAGATAAAATCCGAACTGACAAAAAAGGCGGATTACTTTCATATACTTCAGTAACAACAGGACAAGAAAAAATTGTTGCATATAGATATATTCCTAAGTGGAATATGTGGATAGCTCCGGGAGTTAATAAAGCTGATTATTTAGATGATGTAAATAACGAGTTTTTCATATATATTATTGGATTAGGTCTGATTTTTATGATAATACAAGCAGTAATCTCATTTATTATAATAAAAAATATTTCTTCAGGAATAGCCTTATATAATAGTTATTTTAAAGAGTTCTTAAACTTTATTTCACTGAAACAAAATAAACTAGCAAAAGTTATACCAAAAGAAAATAATGAATTTGCAAAAATGATTAATCAAATCAATAATGTATCTGATGATTTTGACTGTAGGTATAAAAATGATATGAAAGTTATTGGAGAGATAGTTTTAACACTTGATAAAGTTGAACAAGGGATTTTTAAATGTAGAGTAAAAGCAACAACTGAAAATCCAATGATTAGTACTCTTAGAAAAACTATCAATGAAATGCTTGAAACTTTAGAAAATAATATGATTGAATTAGAAAAAGTAACAAATGCATATGCAAATGATGACTTTAAAGAGAAGATTACAATTTCACCTAGATTAAAAGCTAGATTATTATCAGTTATGCAAGGTGTAAATATATTAGGAGATTCATTAAGTAAAAGTGCAAAAATAAACTTATCAAATGGACAAACATTAGAAGCTAATGCATCAACAATGAAAAACTCTATGCATAACTTAGCTTCTAAAGCAAATGAACAAGCTGCATCTCTTGAAGAAACATCAGCTGCAGTTGAAGAGATTACATCAATCACTAGAAACAATGCACAAAATGCAAGTAAAATGGCTACTTTAGGACAAACAGTAACAACAGCTGTTACTGATGGTCAAAATCTTGCAACTAAAACAGCTGCTTCTATGGAAGAAATCAATACAAAAGTCACATCAATAAATGAAGCAATTACAGTAATTGATCAAATTGCATTTCAAACAAATATTCTTTCATTAAATGCAGCAGTTGAAGCTGCTACTGCTGGTGAAGCAGGAAAAGGTTTTGCTGTTGTTGCTGCAGAAGTTAGAAACCTTGCAAGTAGATCTGCTGAAGCTGCTAAAGAAATTAAAGACTTAGTAGAAGATGCAAACTCAAAAGCAAATGAAGGTAAAAAAATCTCTGATGATATGATTAAAGGTTATGAAAACTTAAATTTACAAATTCAAGAAACAATTCAAATTATCGAAGATGTAAGTAGTTCATCAAAAGAACAGATGACAGGAATTGAACAAATTAATGATGCAATTACTATGTTAGATAGAGTAACTCAAGAAAATGCGAGTGAATCAACACAAATCACTAATATTTCAAGTGAAGTATCAAAAATGGCACATAATTTAGTTGCAGATGCACAAAGTAAACAATTTAATTAAAAGAAAGGATTTAACATGGCAGCAGGACAAGAAACAGTTTTAGATGACTATTCATTTTTAGTAAGTGAAACTGATGCAAAAGGAACAATCCTTTTTGCTAATAGTGATTTTTGTAAAATTGCAGGTTATACATTAGAAGAACTTATGGGTAGACCTCATAATATGGTAAGACATAAGGATATGCCTAAAAAAGCATTTAAATCACTTTGGGAAACAGTTCAAAGTGGTAATATTTGGACAGGTTATGTAAAAAATGCAACAAAAGATGGTGGTTTTTATTGGGTTTTTGCAACAGTTTATCCTTTTGAATCTTGTGATGGAGGTAATGGCTTTTTATCATGTAGAAGAAAAGCTACTCCAGATGAAATTGCAGCTGCTGAAAAACTTTACAAGCAGTGGAATAATGAATAATAAGAGTAGTTAAAAGCTACTCTTATTTTATCTTCTTTAACTTTTTTACTTTCTTCTATGTTTTTAATATCAATACAATCTACAAAAAGGTATAAATATACTTTATAAATTCAATTTTAATTTACGGAGTATAATATATGAAATTAATTTCATGTCCAGAATGTGAAAATCAAATACTAGAAAGAATGGGAACAATTTGTCCAAAATGTGGACATACCGTTGGATATTTTAATGAAAGTGAAAAAAGACCTAAGTATGGTAAATTCTTTGCCTTAAGTGTATTTTTACCTTTTTTATCATTTTTAATTATAATTATCTCATCTATAAATAAGATATCTTTTATTTTTGGAGTAATCTTCTTTTTATATGTTGCATATAAATCTTGCCCATATTTACATAAAGAGTTATTTATTACAAAATTTGAAGGTATATTTTTTTGGGGAGTTTGGATATTAGTAAATTCTTTACTTTTATCAATGATATATAATGTGCTTAATAAGTTAGCACTAGTTTAAAAAGTAGAAAAAATATTAATTTATTTTTTCTGCTCTTTTAGTCTTTTTTTCCACTCTTTTTCAAACTTTTTTCTTTTTAAAAAAGATAAATGTTCAATAAATAAATGACCAGCTAAATGTTCCATTTCATGTTGCCAAGCAACTGCTAGAAAATCTTCTGCTTCCATAGTTTGCTTTTCACCATTTCTGTTAAAGTATTCAACAACAATATGCTGAGCTCTTGTAACATCTTCAGTAAAACCTGGAACACTTAAACATCCTTCAGTAAAGACTTGTTCTCCATCTTTATGTGTTACGACTGGATTAATAGCTTCTATTAAGTTATCTTTATTTTGAACATCTTCTTCATCTGGCAAGCAAATGATTAAAATATTTAAAGGAATAGCAACTTGAATAGCAGCAAGACCAACGCCTGTTTGATTAATCATTGTTTCATACATATCATCTAAAAGAGTGTGGAGTTCTTCATCGAACTTCACAACATCTTCAGATTTAACACGAAGTAATTTATGTGGATAAGTTATAACTTCTCTAACCATAGTTTTTTACTACTTATGCTTTGCTATAACTTCATCAATAAGACCATAATCACAAGCTTCTTGTGCACTCATAAAGTTATCTCTATCTGTATCTTTTTCAACTTTTTCAATATCTTGACCAGTTTGTTCTGCAATCATTGCATTTAAACCATCTTTCATTCTTTGAATCTCTTTAGCTTGAATTTGAATATCAGTAGCTTGACCTTGAGCTCCACCTAAAGGTTGGTGAATCATGATTCTAGAGTTTGGAAGAGAATATCTCTTACCCTTAACTCCAGAAGATAATAAAAACGCACCCATAGATGCAGCTTGGCCTATACAAATAGTACAAACATCAGGTTTAATATAATTCATAGTGTCATATATAGACATTCCACTAGTAATTACTCCACCTGGAGAGTTTATATAAAGGTAGATATCTTTATCTGGATCTTCAGCTTCTAAGAAAAGTAATTGAGCAACAATTGTTGATGCTACTTGATCATTAACTTCTCCACTTAACATGATGATTCTATCTTTTAGAAGTCTAGAGTAAATATCGTAAGATCTTTCTCCTCTTCCGCTTTTTTCAACTACATATGGTATATAACTCATTGTTTATCCTAAAGGTTTATTTTCCTAATTTTTCGTCTAATAATTTAGTAATAACTTTTTCTTCAATCATTGACATTTTAATTGCTGGTAAGTATCCTGCATCTTGATATTGTTTTAATACATCTTGAGGATTTTGTCCCATTTGCATTGCTTCATAATATAAAACTTGAGAAACTTCTTGATCACTTACATCAACGCTTTCAGCTTTTGCTAATGCATCAACAATAAATGTAGCTTTAACAGAATTTTGTGCATCTTCTCTTAATTCTTCTCTCATTTCTTCAACTTTTGCAGCATCTTCTTGTAAAGCTTTAATTTCGTCTTCACTTAATGATCTTACTTTATTATTTAAAGCTTGATTAATTTCTTGATCAACTACAGTTGCTGGTAATGCAAACTCAACTTTTTCAACTAAAGTTTCTAAATATGCAGGTTTTAATTCTTCTCTGTAATATTTATTTTTAGCTTCAGCTTTCATTTGCTCTTCAAGTTTTTCTTTTAACATTTCAAGAGTTGCGTTTTCTTCACCTTGTAACATTTTAGCAGCGAATTCATCATTTAATTCAGCAGCAGCTTTTTCTTGAATTTCATGTAAAGTTACTTTAAATACAGCTTCTTTACCAGCTAAATCTTTTGATTGGTACTCTTCTGGGAAAGTAACAGTAATATCTTTTTGCTCTTCATATTTCATACCAATGATTTGCTCTTCAAAACCTGGGATAAATGAACCTGAACCTACATGTAAAGCGAATTTTTCAGCTTTTCCACCTTCAAATGCAACACCATCAACAAAACCTTCAAAATCAATTAAAGCGTGATCTTGATCTTTTACCATTCTTTTTCTAGCAATTTTAGTTAAAGGAGCAGATTGTTTAGCCATTTCTTCTAATTTTGCATCGATTTCTTTTGCATCAACTGCTTTATCTTCAACTTCTGGTAATAATGATTTATAATCACCTAAGTCAACTGCTGGTTTACAAGCTACAGATACTTCAATATCAATTGAACCATCTTCTTTTTTATCAAATTTAGAAATTGAAGGCTCACCTACTAAATCTTCATTTGCAATGTTTAATTCTTTTAAACCATTTGCTAATACAGCTCTTAATGCTTCACCTTCAGCATCTTCTGTTAATTTGTCAGCATATCTTGCTTTAACAACAGCAACAGGTACTTTACCTTTTCTAAAACCTTGAATATCCATAGTTTTAGCAGCTTGTTTAGCTACTTTGTCTAAGTTAGTTTCAATTGTCTCTTTTGCGATTGTTGCAGATATAACTGCATTTGCTTCGTCAACTTTTTTTGCGTTAAATTCCATCAAATTTACTCCGATTGTTATAATTTTAATCGTGATTTTATCTAAAAATTAATAAAGCTTTAATAAAATACATTTCTAAGGAGTTTTCAATTGCAATTTTTATATATAAATGTTATTTATTTAATGCTACTACCTTCGATAATACTGATGATTTTAATCATCAAAAAAAAGAATTCTTTTGAAAAATATTTCTCACAAGAAGTTTTAGAGAAATTAAGTGTTTCAAGTGACTACTTTTCAAATAAAGCAAGAAATATAACTTTATTTATTGCATTATTATTTATGATTATTGCATTAGCACGTCCTGTAACAAATGAAAAAGTACATGATACAAAACAGCAATTAAATGCAATTGTAATTGCTATTGATGTTTCTAAATCAATGATGGCAAATGATATCTATCCAAATAGATTAGAGTTTGCTAAGAAAAAGCTTTTAAGTTTACTTGAACAATCAAAAAATAATGCCTTAGGTGTAATTCTTTTTGCTAAATCTTCTTTTATACTTTCACCTATAACACAAGATTTTACTTCACTTAAAATCTTAATTGAAAACTTAGATACAGGAATAAATTTTGACAATGGCACAAATATTTATTCAACTTTAGAAACAACAAATAAACTATTAAAAAACTATAAAAGTAAAAACCTTATTCTTTTAAGTGATGGGGCAGATAAAAAAGAGTTTAATGAAGAAATAGAGTTTGCGAAGAAAAATAATATAAATATCTATGTAATTGCAACGGCAACAAAAAAAGGCTCAGCTATAAAGTTAAAAAATGGTAATTATTTAGTTGATAAAAGAGGAAATATTGTTAATGTAGGGTTAAATGAAAATATCAAAAGTTTAAGTCTAGAAACAAATGGTGGATATATTAACTATTCACTTGATTCAAATGATATTACACAAATTTTTAAAGAAATAAACTCAAAATCAAAAAAACAAGAGTTTAAAGAAGAAAGGTTTAAAACATATACTGAACTATTTATCTATCCTTTAGCAATAGGACTTATATTTCTACTTATTGCTTTTTCTTCATTACCATCATTTAAATTTAAAAATAAAAAGAATATATTGAGTATTTTTACAATACTTACTTTTTTTAATGTAAATCAACTTCAAGCATCTGTTTTTGATTTTAAAACAATTGAAGAAGCTAATAGTGCATATAAAACAGAGAATTATAAAAATGCTATAAAAAAGTATTCTTCACTTGAGCAAAAAGAACAGACAAAATATAATCTTGCTAATTCTTTATATAAGGATAAACAATATAAAGAAGCAATAAAAAAATATAAAGAGATTCAAAGTGATGATAAAGATTTTAATTTTAAGAAATCACATAATCTTGGAAACTCATATGTAAATACAGGGAATCTAGAAAAAGCAAAAACTTCTTATGAAGAAGCATTAAAACTAAAAAATGACAAACAAACAAAAGAAAATTTAGAACTAGTTAAAAAAGAGCTTGAAAAGAGAAAAAAGCAGCAAGAAAAACAAAAGAAACAAAAACAAGATAGTAATAAGAAAAAAGATTCAAAAAACAACAAAAAAGAGAGTAATAAAGAGAAGAAATCAGACAAAAAAAATGAAAACAAAGAAGAAAGTAAAAAAGAGGATAAAAAGAAAAAACAAGATAAAAAAGATTCAAAAAAGGAAAAATCTTTTAATCAAAATGAAATATCAGACTTAGAAGAAGAAAAGTGGCTAAAACAGCTTGAAAATCAAAAAACAAACTCATTATTAAAGAAAATGGAAACACAAAAAAAAGAAAATGACATATTAAACCCTTGGTAATTACATAAAAGTTTCATAAAAAAGGTTTATTTAATACACTTTTTTATATTATTAATTACAATAAAAAAAAGGAGAAGATATGAAGAAAAGTGTATTAAGTTTAACATTAGTAGGTGCATTAAGTATTCCTGCCATGGCTGCTCAATTTATTACAATAGGTACAGGTGGAGTTACAGGAACGTATTATCCAACAGGTGGTGCAGTTTGTAGAATGGTAAACAAACTTAAAAAAGAAACAGGTATTAGATGTACTGTTGAATCAACTGGTGGTTCTGTTTATAATGTAAATACAATTAAAGCAGGTGAACTTGACTTTGGTATTTCTCAAAGTGATACAGCATTTCAAGCATATAATGGTCAAGGTAAATTCAAAGGTGCTGCACATAAAGATTTAAGATCTGTAATTGCAATTTATCCTGAATTACTTGCATTTGTTGCTAGAAAAGATAGTAATATCAACTCTATTGCAGATATGAAAGGTAAAAAAATCAATATTGATGTACCTGGATCTGGTACTAGAATGACAACTGAAATCGTTATGGATGCTTTTGGTGTTAAAGATTCTTCATTAGATTTAAAAAGTGAGTTAAAGTCTACTGAGGGTCCTAATATGTTAAAAGATAAAAAGATTGATGGTTACTTTGGTATGTTTGGACACCCAACTGCAAATATCAAAGATGCATCAAACTCTGTAGATATTAATATTGTACCAATTGATGGTGAGCAAATTGATAAATTAGTTAAAAAATACCCATATTATGCAAAAGGTTCTATTTCTGGAACTTTCTATAAAGGTGTAACTACTGATGTACCAAGTATTGGAGTTAAAGCTGTATTAGTTTCTTCTACTGCATTAGATAGTAAAGCTGTTTATGTTGTAACAAAAGCAATTTTAGATAATTTTGAAGCATTTAAAAAACTTCATCCAGCATATAAAACAATTACTAAAAAATCATTATTAGATGGTTTATCTGTTCCTCAACACGAAGGTGCTAAAAAAGCATTTAAAGAAGCAGGTCTTTTATAAAAAACCGTTTTTTGTTTAAAAGGTTAAAGGGATTTTCTCTTTAACCTTTTTTTTTAAGATATTTAAAAAGACTACCCTAATAAATAGTTTTTTTTAATATCTAATAACCAAAAGGATTTATATGGCACATGAAATTAGCTTAAGTCAAAGAGAAGAAGAACTTCTTCACAATCTTGAAGACCAAGAGCATCGTAAACATATCCCCGAATCAGAAGAAGTACATGCTAATGAAGAAGAATTAATTGCAGATTTAGAAGGACAAAGATCTTTTGATAAAACAAACTGGGAATTTTGGCTTATTGGAGTTGTTGCTTTTCTTTGGTCAGCGTATCAACTTTATGTTGCAGTAGTACCTACTAATGGTGCTTTTGTAAGGTCAGTTCACTTAACATTTGCACTTATATTGTGTTTTATGATGTATCCTATGTATAAATCAAGGATACTAAAATACAAAATACCATGGCATGCTTTTGCCTTTGCAATTATTGGAGCAGTTGGTTCTTTATATGTATATTATGATTATACTGGCTTATCAATGCGTGCAGGAGCATATCTAGGAAGAGATGTAGTTATTGGACTTGTTACAATGGTGATTTTACTTGAAGCTGCACGTCGTGCTTTAGGTATGGCACTTTCTATTATTGCAATATGTTTTTTAATATATGACTATTTTGGTCAATATATGCCAGATTTAATTGCACATAAAGGTGCAAGTTTAACAAAACTTTCTGCTCAAATGTACTTAACAACTGAAGGTATTTTTGGAGTTCCACTAGGAGTATCTGCTGGATTTGTATTTCTATTTGTACTTTTTGGAGCATTACTTGAACGTGCTGGTGCAGGAGATTATTTCATAAATATGGCATATGCTGCCTTAGGAAAATATAGAGGAGGACCAGCAAAAGCTTCAGTTGCTGCATCTGGACTAACTGGTATTATTTCTGGTTCTTCAATTGCAAATACTGTTACAACAGGAACTTTTACAATTCCTTTAATGAAAAGATTAGGTTTCCCTGCACATAAAGCAGCTGCGGTTGAAGTTGCTGCATCTACAAATGGGCAATTAATGCCTCCAATTATGGGAGCTGCTGCTTTTATTATTGCAGAGTTTTTAGGACTTGCTTATACAGATGTTGTAATGGCAGCATTTATTCCTGCTTTTGTTTCTTACTTTGCTTTATTTTATATAGTTCATTTAGAATCGTTAAAATTAGGACTTGAAGGAGAAGATCCAAGTAAACTAGCTCGTGTTTGGGATATATTTAAACAAGGAATTCATTATATAATTCCTATTTTCTTCTTAATTTATACATTAATTGTATTAAAAGAATCAGCACAAAGTGCAGCACTTAGTGCAATTCAATTTATGATGTTAATCATGGTTACGCAAAAACCAATTGGTGCAATATTAAGAAAAGAGAAACTTACAAAAAGAATTTTATTAGAAGGTTTTGAAGATATTGCTATTGGTATGGTAAATGGTGCTAAGAATATGGTTCCTATTGCAATTGCTACAGGTGTTGCCGGTATGGTCGTGGGTTCTGTAACTTTAACTGGAATTGGACAAGTTTTAATTGAAGTAATTGAAGAGCTTTCAGGTGGTTATATCTTAGCTATTTTATTATTTACAGGTATCATTTCACTAATCCTTGGAATGGGACTTCCTACAACTGCAAATTATATTATTATGGCTAGTTTAACTGCTCCTATTATTATATCTCTTGCAGGAGATAGTGGCTTTTTAATTCCAACAATTGCAGCTCACCTTTTTGTATTTTACTTTGGTATTCTAGCCGATGACACCCCACCTGTTGGGATTGCGGCATATGCCGCAGCTGGAATTGCAAAATCTGACCCAATTAAAACTGGTATTCAAGGTTTTGCTTATGATATAAGAACGGCTATTTTACCTTTTGCATTCTTCTTTAATAATAAGCTATTACTTATTGATGGAGTTGACGCAAATGAACCAGATAATCCAGCTTTATGGCAATGGATTACAAACCCTGCTGAAATAGCTCTTATATTTGGTATGGCGGTAATTGGAATGTTTGCATTTTCTAGTGCAACACAGAGTTATTTTATGATTAGAACAACTATAGTAGAAAGATTAGCTTTCTTTGCTATTGTACCTTTTATGTTAGTACCTAATATCGCTCAAGAGTGGCTAAATCTACCACATGAGTATGTATCTTATATAATTGGAATAGGTATATATTTAGCTATTTATTTATCGCAAAAAGCTAGAATGAAAAATTTGAGTTTAGCTTAGAAAAAGGAGTAAAATCTAAAAACTAATAGTTTTTAGATTTTCTCATTTGAAGTAGTTCTTTTTGAACTGAAATATTTACAGCTTCATTTGGTTCATAATCAAGTGAATAGTTTCTTCCATCATAATCAACAGAATTTAGTATTATTTTCATAGCTTCTAATCTAGCTTTATGTTTATCATCACTTCTTACAATATTCCAAGGTGCAGACCGTGAAGTAGTACGTCTTAGCATTTCATATTTTTTTTCAGAGAATTCATCCCATAAATCTTGTGCTTGCATATCAACTTCTGAAAATTTCCATTGTCTTAGTGGATCTTCTATTCTTCTATCAAATCTTCTTTTTTGCTCTTCTTTTGAAACAGAGAAGTAAAGCTTAATTAAAATCATACCTTGTCTTACTAAATCTTGCTCAAAATTTACAACATCTTCCATGAAAATTTCATGTTCTTCTTTTGTACAAAAACCAAAAATCGGTTCAACCATAGCTCTATTATACCAAGACCTATCAAATAATACTATTTCTCCACCTCTTGGGAAATGCTCAATATAACGCTGGAAGAACCACTGAGTTCTTTGAGTTTCAGTAGGCTTTCCAAGTGCAACAATTCTATAATGTTTATTATTCATATATCTAGTCATTCGTCTAATAGCACCACCTTTTCCAGAGGCATCTCTACCCTCAAAAAGGATAATCATTCTTTTACTATTTGATTCTAAATAATTCTGTAGTTTAATTAGCTCAATTTGATACTTTTTAAGCTCTTCTAAATCATATATCTTTTGAATACCCTCTTTTAAAACATGCGGATTTAATTTTTTGTAATCCTTTAAAATTGATAATAATTCTTTATTTTCATTAATTAATTTATTAAGTTGGTCATTATTAACATTACTACTATTTTCATTAACTACATTACTTCTTACTGGTTCTTCTATTTTTTCATTTATCACTATTGAATCTTTAAATTTTTGCATTAAATCTAATGCAGACTTTTTTGTTAAGTTATCTTTTCTTGTATAACCTAAAACTTTTACATATCTCTTTTTTTCATACTGAAATCTTGCTATATACTTTTTTCCAAAAGTTGGGTGTGCAGCTTTTGAAATATATAATCCACTATAGTTTGTTTTTTCAAAATCACTTAAATTCATAACTAATGAGACCTTGCAAATTTATTTTCTTGTTCCATATTCTCAATCTCTTGAGTTCCTGTAGTTAAAATACAATCATCAGTTTTAACTTCTTCAGAATCAATTTGATTCGGGTATTCAACATGAGATAAAATATATTTTATACAATTTAATCTAGCTTGTTTTTTATCATCACTTTTAATAACAGTCCAAGGAGAGATGTCAGTATTTGATGCCATTAACATTGAAAACTTAGCGATTGTATATTTATCCCATAATTTTTGAGACTCTTTATCTACAGGTGAAAGCTTATACTGTTTTAATGGATCAACTTCTCTTTTCTTAAATCTTTTAGCTTGTTCTTTTTTAGATACAGAAAAATAAAACTTCATTAAAATAATTCCAGATTTTACAAGCATTTGCTCAAACTCTGGAACTTCTTTTAAGAATTCATGATGCTCATTCGTTGTACAAAACCCCATTACAGGTTCAACTCCAGCTCTGTTATACCAAGACCTATCAAATAAAACTATTTCACCTGCACTTGGTAAATATTGAGTATACCTTTGAAAATACCACTGAGAAGTTTCTCTATCACTTGGCTTTTCTAAAGCAACAACTCTAGCACCTCTTGGATTTAAATGCTCAGTAATTCTTTTGATAGTTCCACCCTTACCTGCAGCATCTCTACCCTCAAAAATCATTAAAACTTTTAATCCCTTATCTTTTACATGATTTTGGAACTTTAATAACTCAATTTGCATTTTTTTTAGTTCTTTTTCGTATTCTAAAGTCTCTTTTTTAACCCAAACTTGAACTTTTTTTGCTTTTTTCTTATCTTTTCCCATTATCAATTAATCCTTTATGAAAGTCTGCTTATATACTCATTATATCCAAAGTTGTTTACAATTTCATAACAATCATCTGATACTTTTATTACAACTGATGGTAATTTTATTCCATTAAATGTGGTAGTTTTTACCATTGTATAGTGAATCATATCTTCTAAAATGATTTTATCCCCTACTTCTAGAGGTTTATCAAAAGAGTAATCCCCAATAATATCTCCAGCTAAGCAAGTATTTCCACCTAATCTATAAGTATATTTCTTTTCATTTACATTTCCTGCATTTCTAATCTCTGCACGATATGGCATAGCAAGAGTATCTGGCATATGAGCTTCTGCTGAAGTATCTAAAATAGCTAAATTCATTCCATTTTTAATAACATCTAAAACTGTTGCTACTAAATATCCAGTCTGCCAACCTACTGCTTCACCTGGTTCTAAAAATACTTTTAAATGAGGATATCTTTTCTTGAATTCTTTTAATAGTTTTATTAAGCCCTCAACATCATAATCACTTCTTGTAATATGATGTCCACCACCAAAATTTACCCATTTTAATTGTGAAAAATATTGAGAAAAGTTTTTTTCAAAAGCTTCTAAAGCTCCTTCTAGAGCATCAACATTTTGTTCGCAAAGAGCATGAAAATGTAAACCCTCAACACCTTCTAAATTATCTTCTTGAAAGTTCTCTTTTGTGATTCCAAGTCTTGAATTAATAGCACAAGGATTATATAAATCAACCTCAACACTTGAGTATTCAGGATTTATTCTAAGACCAATTGAAGTTTTTCCAATCGCTTTACTCTTGAATTGATTCAGTTGATTAAAAGAGTTAAAAACTAAATGATTTGAAAGCTCAATGATTTCGTCAATCTCTTCATCTTTAAAAGCAGGTGAATAAGTATGAACTTCTCCACCAAACTCTTCTCGTGCTAGTATTGCTTCATGAAGTCCTGAAGCACAACATCCTTTTAAGTATTTTTTACATAAATCAAATGTTGAATACAGGGCAAAACCTTTTAGAGCTAAAAGGATATTTACATCTGCTTCATCTTGTATCTTTTTTAATAATTTTAAGTTCTTTTCTAATAAGTCTTGTTCACATACAAAACTAGGACTTGGTAACTTATCAAAACTATTTACTGTCTCTTTAATCTTCTTCAAATGGCTCAAAATCCTCTTTTGTTACACCGCAATCTGGGCATTCCCAATCATCTGGTATGTTTTCAAATGCAGTTCCTGCTTCTATCCCAGAATCTGGATCACCTATTGCTGGATCATAAATATAATCACACACTGTACATATATATTTTTGCATTATTAACTCCTAATATTTTATAAAATATTATACAAGTTTATTAATTGCAAAAGTACTTAATTAAAAAATTAGTTTTAGAATTTAAACTTATTTTATCTTTTCTTAATCAACTGGTAATTCTAATATCTTCCAAGGTAAACCTTGTGTCATTAATTCATCCATAAATGGCTTAGCATCAAACTCTTCAATATTAAATACACCTTTGCCATCCCAAATACCTTTATAAATCATCTTAGTACCAATCATTGCTGGAACTCCCGTAGTATAACTTACAGCTTGTGCTCCTGTTTCTTTGTAACACTCTTGATGATCACAAATATTATAGATATATACTTTCTTTTTCTTTCCATCTTTAATTCCAGTTATTATACAACCAATATTTGTCTTACCTACAGTTCGGGGACCCAGTGAGGCAGGATCAGGTAAAAGGGTAGCTAAAAACTCAATAGGAATAATTTTTTGCCCTTTATGCTCAACTTCTTTAATACCTAACATACCAACATTTTCTAAACATCTCATATGTTGAATATAAGAATCTCCAAAAGTCATAAAAAATCTAATTCTTTTTAAACCTTTAATATTTTTACATAAAGACTCTAACTCTTCGTGATATAAAAGGTAAGAAGGTTTTACACCAACTTCTGGATAATCATGGTCAACTTTTATTTCTAAAGGTTTAGTTTCAATCCATTTACCTTCTTCCCAATATCTACCATTTGCAGATACTTCTCTTAAGTTTATTTCAGGATTAAAGTTTGTAGCAAAAGGATATCCATGATCTCCTGCGTTACAATCCATAATATCAATATAGTTTATTTCATCAAATAAATTTTGCTGAGCATATGCACAAAATACACCAGTAACTCCTGGATCAAATCCTGAACCTAAAAGAGCTTTAATACCAGCTTTTTCAAATTGCACTTGTTTTGCCCATTGTTCTTTGTATTCAAATTTTGCTTCATCTGGATGTTCATAATTTGCAGTATCAACATAATCAACACCTGCTTTTGTACAAGCATCCATAATTGTTAAATCTTGATAAGGTAATGCCACATTTAAAACAACTCTAGGGTTTACTTGCTGTATTAAAGCAACAAGTGCAGGAACATCATCTGCATCAACAGATGCAACATCAATGCTAACACCTTGATTCTTTAAAATATCATCTCTTATAGATTCACATTTTGAAATAGTTCTAGATGCTAACGTAATCTTTTCAAACGTATCGATATTCATCGCACACTTAACAGTAGCTACTCTACTAACCCCACCTGCACCTATTATTAAGATACCAGTATTTGAATTTGCCATTTTTGACCTCTTATATTTTATATTAAAAGGATTATATTATCTTTTAAGTAAATATTTGTTAAAGTTGCGAATATTATATGGGGATGATTTGGCTTCGATTAGAGCATTGAAGTTCAGTTGCATGTCGGCCTGAACACGCCGTTACACGGTTCATTTTTTTTAAACGCAAATAATAACAATTATTCTCCAGCTTACGCAGCAGCGTAAGTTTTAATTTAGACTCCCCTTAAGTGGGTCGAGACTAGGAGGCTCATTCTACTGATGCTATATAGGTAGATCAAAATGGGCTCACCCCAATAGCTTATCTTTAAAGAGTTGATTTAACTTTGAAGAGACATTCCAAATCTTATCTTTTATAAGCCTTGCAGGTTGAGCTTATAAAAAGTGAAATTAATCGACCTCTTCTAAACATGTAGACGCTGTGCGGATATGTTTTAAGACTCCGGTTCAATCCCGGACATCTCCACCAATCCATTATTTTAATACATTCAATACTATTCATTTAAAGCCTATCTTTAGGCATTTATAGAGCTTTAATCACTTCATAGCATACAATACTATTTAATACTAATCAATCTTTTATGATACTTTTAATGATACCCTGATATAATTTTTATGATACTTAATAGTTTTAGAGTATCAAAGACTAAAAAAGGACTCAATTAATGCCTAAGAAAATAATCCCCTTAACAGATACAAAAATAAAAGGTACAAAACCAAAAGATAAAGATTATGTTTTAGTTGATGGAAATGGATTAAGATTATTAGTAAAAAAGAATGGTTCTAAAATTTGGGAATTCATTTATTCAAGTCCAATACTTAAAGAAGAACGAAAAACACTAATTAAAGATGAAAATAATCAAGATGTATTAGATCAAGATGGAAGAAAAACATATAAAATAAGTATAGCCCCAAAAAGAAGGAAAAAAACTTTATCAAAATATGTTAGTGGGAGTGAGAAAAAAAAGATAGAGAAAATGACTGATTTAGAAATCTCAAATATTACAATCGCAACTTTGTCAGAAGCAAGAAGTATTGTTAAAAGATACAATGAAATATTAGGTAATGGCTTTGATGTTATACAATATTTAGAAGAGTTGAAACAAAAAGAGACTGCTGAAGCTGATGGAATGTTTAAAAGTGTTATGGATAAATGGTTTGAAGGTCAAAAAGATAAGATACAAGACATTACATACAAAAAGAAATATCAAGTTTTTGTTAGTTCAGTATTACCATACTTTGAAAATAAGCATATTAAAGATATTACAAAACTTGAATTATTCCATGTATTAGAAGAAAAAGAAAAAACAGCAGCAGAAACAGCTTCACGACTATTTAATTATTTAATCGATTTATGGTCATATGCTGTTACTCACGAATATTGTAAATACAACTATTTAGCAAATATAAAGAAAAAGCATGTACTTACAAAAAAAAGAACCCCTATGAACTACGAAAAAATTACAGATGAAAAAACATTTAAAGAGTTAATTAATAGTATCTACTCATATAAAGGTATGCCTTCAATAAGAAACGCATTAAGACTGGTTATTCACATACCATTACGGGCGAGTAACTTATGTAACCTTAAATGGGAACACATAGACTTTGAAAATAAAACACTTACAATACCAAGAGAACTAATGAAAGTTAAAAATCTTAATTTACCTGATTTTAGACTTCCTTTAACTGATGAAGTAATAAATATACTTCAAGAACAAAAAGAACTTATGACTAAATATACAGAACTTAAAGAATATGTTTTTATTGGAGCAAATAATATAAAGCCTATTGCAGAAGAAAGTCCAAATGCTGCATTAATAAGATTAGGATATACAGCAACTAAAAAGCATACTTTACATTCATTTAGGGGGTCATACCGAACCATCTTAGAAGAAAAACAGCAAGAGCATGACATAAGTGATAAAATATTAGAAAGTGTTCTTGACCATTACAAAAACTTGACTAAAGTAGAATTAGCATATTTAAATACTGTAAGTTATTTGGAGCAACAAAAGCCATTAATGAAGTTTTGGAGTGATTATATTATGAGTTTATTAGAAAAATAAGAATGAATAAAAAGAAATTTAGAAATTTAAATACTACTTAGAAAGCCTACTCTATCGAATTATTGACTTGTTACTTTATGTAACAAATATTTACATATGTTACTTTATGTAACTTCTATGCTATAATTTCAATGTTTCATATAAACTAATGATGTTTATATCTAGTTAAAGGAGTTTGTTTTAATTGTTGGTAGCAATTGAAACAATCCTTTTTTTGTTGAGAGTTAAATTTTAACCCATTATATTTATAGTTGATTTATATTAGTATATTAGAAAGCATTCAGTCAAGACTTTATCTATAAAAAGAAAGAGAATTTACATATTGCTACATAAGGGAACACTTTTAACACTTAGTTAGTCAAGCAATTTTCATAAAGGAAAAATATGCCAGAAGAGATTAGAAAAGCAAATATAAAGTTTTTAAGAATAAAAGGAATAGTTGAAAGATACAGTATTTCAAGAAGTTCAGTTTATAACTTTGTTAAAAGTGGAAAGATTAGAGCTATAAATGTATCAGAAGGAATAACAGTTTATTCAGTAGATGAATTAGATGCCCTCTTCAATGGAGGGTTATAAAATGAAACTAATACTAATCAATTACTACTTACAAAGATTTGATAATGTAAGAATGAATCCTTTAGTAAATATTAATGAACTAGAAGAGCTACATCATGAGATTTACTCAATAATTGAAAGTTATACAAAGAAACATAAAATAGAAGATGTATTCACAGATATTCTAAATCATATTGCACTTGATGTAAATTATGAAATAGAAAAAGCGTGTGAGCAATTAAATGTAAATAATGATGAGGTGTAATATGAAGTTTACACCTCTTGAAAAAAAAATACTAACTATGGCTTTAAATGATGATGATAGATTATGTAGTTATTATGCAAAAGAATTATTTGAGCATATAAATTTGGCTGATGTGGTAAGAAAGCAAATAAGAATAAAATTAGCAGTTGCATTTAAATTTGAATATGACTATGTTAGAGATATTGTTTTTTTTACTGAAAAAAGAAATGTAATGAAACAAAACGGGAAAATTGCACCTATTGGAATTTATAGACTTGACAGTAATTTTAAATCAAAAGTAAAAGACTTAATGAGTGAAGAGAAACTAACACCAATGGGAATACTAAACAACAGAAAATAAAAGAATATTGGTACTTTAAGGATTAAAAAAACACCCCCCTTTATGTAGTACAATATCATACAATTAAAAAAGAAGAATTAATCTAATAATCAATGAAGCCCCACGAGTAAAAGGGCTTTGTTGATAGTTTAAAAATATGGCTTAAGAATTGAAGTTCTTAATATAAAGGTAGAAACTCTATGAACATACTAGCAGAAATACAAAATCTTATCAATGAATTTAATAAAACCAATGAAGAGAATTTAGAGATAGATAGTGTCAGAAGTAAATTCAACAAAAGGTATAAATTGCAGCAGTTGGAAAAGTTAGGCAAGTGGCAAAAGATTAATAAAAATGATCGAACTATAATGGATAAACTCAAAAAAAGATTAGATGCTGATGAGGTTACAAGTGCCTACCAATTAGAAAACTACAATGTCTACTATTACAACAGCAATAAAGATGCGCCAAAATACAGAACTGCTATCATGGTAATCTTTGGCCTAAGACAGTATCACAAAGACCCACCACCTCAACACATAGTTAGCAAGATAATATCTATCTTAAAGAATATTAGTAGTATTGATATTTGCAAGGATTTACCTATTAAACCTAATTTGCAACAGTTGCAGCAGCACTTTTATTTAAAAAGATATTTTGACAAAAGAATAAAAGCATATACAGATACTTATTATATAAATGAAACTGATGTCTTAATGCTGGATAAAATCTGTATTTATAACAAAGCATTTAAAAATGGCTTAGATGGTATCTTGTTCAGAATTGAAGGAACGTTCTCTATTCCTAATATAAAATATCTAGCATTGCCACTCTATGAATTTAAACAAATCACTAATTTAGCAAAGGTAAGTAATGACTAAAGAAGAATTTGAACAGAAGATAAAAGAGCTATTGCAAAAAGATAAAAGATTTGCAGATGTAACTATAAAGATTAAATATAAATATAAAAAATAAAATTTTTAGATTTATATAAAATAAAATAATTATTTTGGTAGTATTAAAAATGATGTGAGTGCATTAATAAAAACAACTTATAGGTTGTACCTGGAGAAAAAGAATGAAAATATTTGGGATTATATTAACAATAGTTTCTTTATTATTTGGCTTGTTTGCTTTTAATATGGATGTGTCTGTTTTAACAAGTATGGGAAGAAGAGTAGTAAATATAAGTTTAATTAATCAACAACAAAATTACTTATATGTGAGTGGTTTAGGAATACTAATTGGGATTGTTTTATCAGTTTTTACAAAATCTTCTAAAAAGGATGAGAGTAATTCAGAAATAAACAATGAATATGAAGAAAAAAAGACAGAGAAAGGATTTAATTATAAGTTACCCGTAACAGAGAAAGTTACATTTTCTTTAATTAAAGAAAGAACTTTGGAATTTTATAAAGAAAATTCTTTTGTTGCAAAAACTGATAATGAAGACACTCTTTTTTTAAGTAATAAAATAGATAATTCATATGTTGAGATTAAAAATATGGAAACTTATGTAAAGCTTTCAGTATATAATGTGTCTGAACCTAAATTTATAAAAACTTTATATGTGAAAAATGAAAATAACAAAATTGATAATATCAATAATAATACAGATAATTTAATTGCATTAGGAGAGATGTTTAAAAATGGACTTCTAACTAAAGAAGAATTTGAAGAACAAAAAGAATTATTGAAAAAGAAAAGTTAAGATAAAAGATTTACAAAAGATTATCTATGATCAAGGATAGAATAAATGCAAGAAATTACAGAGGAATTACAAACAAAGATAAACAACTATTTAAATAAATCAATTAGCAATGGGTGGAATCTTGTTAATCAAAATAAAGAAGGATTTGTTATTGAGTTGAAATCTCCTTTTTCTTTAGGTAGATATTTTGTAGCAGTAGGATTAACAACATTTATATTTGCTATTTTAAGCCTTTTATTAGGTTTTTTTATTAGTATTCTTGGGCTAATTATTAGCTCGATAGTTTATATTTTTGTGTTCAGGAGCAGAACAATTAGATTAAATGGTGTTATACAACATAATGAAAATAAAGTAGTTATTTTTAAAAACAATAGTAAATATAAAGAAATCGTATAATTACATAATCATAAAAGTAAGTAATACTAAATAGCTAATTTATAGTATAATATACAATTAATTTATACTATTAAGAGGCTATTTAATGATTATATCAATAGATGTAGAACTATTCCAAAAGATTAAGCAAATAGTAAAAGGTAGAAATCTATCTATTTATGAAGAATTGGAAGCAATCACTCCACTTGATGCAGTTGCAACAGTAACAGCAGATACAAGTCTAATGAAAGCTCGTGCGATTAAAACTCAAAGAATCAAACAATCTATCAAAGAAACAATTAAAAGCCTACATCTTCAAGATATGAAGCCTACAAAGTACAAAATACATAAAAGAACTGGTATTGCTTATGTAACAATCAATAAATACTATGATGAGATCAAGAATGAATGCTAAACAAAAAGAATTTATAATATTACGAGCTGATGGAGTTACCTTTGATAAAATTGCTACTACATTAAAAACTTCAAAAAGTACCTTGATTAAATGGTCAAGGTTATATCAAAATGAAATAAATGATATACAGTTTGAATCTATGGTAAAGATCAAAGAAGAATTTGAATATACAAGAAAAAATAAATATAAAATATTGCTGGAGCAGTTGCAAAAGGTAGATGATGCAATTTTACAAAAAGATTTAAAAGAAGCCTCACTTAAAGAACTATTTTTAATTAAATCAAATATTGATAATCAACTTAATAGATTAGAAGATAAAACTATTTTAAAAGATAGTGGGCTTCAATGCTTCAATGAATATACAAATCAAAATGAAATGATTAAAATAAAACTAAATGATGTCTGATACTAAATCACTACTAAAGACTACCAAGAAAGTAAAATTATAGATCATGTTACAACTCATACCACTTGAAAAGATTGAAAGCTTAGAGAGCTTAGAAACTACATTAAAACCATTAAATGAAAGAGACAGAAGAAAGCATTATTCTAACTTAGAATTAATATGTAATTCTATGAATTTAATATACCAATCGCATTTAAAGTTAGAACTAATTGCACAAAAAAGAAATGAAGCAACACTAACAGCAGAAGAACATTTAAAATTAAGTATTGAAGCTAATCAACAAACTAAAAAAGCTCATGAATATTTATCTACTTTGGAAAAAGATTGTATATACTGGAATGATGAAGATATTGAACATGAATTTAAATGTTGTATGTTACAAGATGTTAATGAATGTTAAAAATTTTTAGTTTTTGTTGAAATGATGTTGAAGTGCTGCTATTCTATAAATTAATGATATTATGAATATAATCATATTCTAGTTATTAAATACGGGATTGAACCCAAGTCTCACAATTGAGATTGAACTACACACTTATATTTTATGATACTCTTTATGATACTTTTTGAAACAACCTTTTATATAAAATCCTATTTAATGGGAACTAGCAGTATATGTTTGTAGGAGGACATCTCCACCAATATACAATCTAAACAAATCTTATAAAGTCTATCCTGACACTAATATATAGGCTATTTAGCGACTTTATCAACCAACACAGTCTAACTAAATACCATCAAATCTAAAACCTTTAGGGGCATATTTAGGGATACAATGATAAAATACCCCTAAGCAAATAAAAAAGTACCCCTAAAAGGAATCATCAAATGGCAAGAAGTACCCTACCACTAACTGCAACACAAATTAAGACAACTAAAGCAAAAGAAAAAGATTATAAACTTTTTGATGGTGGAGGATTGTTTTTATTAGTAGCAAAAACTGGTGGTAAAAGATGGCGATTCAAATATAGGTTTAATAATAAAGAAAAAATTATAGCATTAGGAACATATCCAAGTTTATCTCTAAAAGATGCAAGAGCAAAAAGAGAAGAGTATAAATCTTTAATAGCAAATGATATAGATCCAAATGAACAAAAGAAACAAAAAAAAGAAGAAGTACTAAAAGTTGAAAAGAAAAAAGAAAATACTTTTTATAAAGTTTCTCAAGAATGGCATGAAAACTATCAAACAGAAGTATCTGAAAACTATCATATAAAACTAGGTCGTGCATTAGAAAACTACGTATATAAATATATGAAAGATAAACCAATCGAAGATGTAACAAGATTAGATTTAATTGAAATACTTAAAATACTAAAAGAAAGAAATTTACAAGATACTGCAAGTAGAGTTCTAATGATAATAAATAAAATATATAAGTATGCAGTTACTTTAGAATATGTACCTCATAATATAGTTGCAGACATAGAACAAAAAAATATCTTAGGAAAAAGAGAAAAGAAACACTACCCTACTTTTGCCAAAGATAAAGATATAAAAGGCTTACTCTTAGCTATTGATGAATACTCAGGAGATTACACAACTAAGATGGCTTTAAAAATGCTTCCTTACGTATTTGTAAGAAGTTATAACATTAGATATTGTGAATGGTCTGAAATAGACTTAGTAAATAAAGTATGGATAATACCAGCTTCAAAAATGAAAACAAAAATAGAATTTATACTTCCACTTCCAAATCAAGTAATAGAAATACTAGAAGAAGTAAAACAATTTACGGGAAATGGTACATATGTATTTCCAAGCTTTAGAGCAAAAGATAAACCAATGAGTGATAATACTCTTATTGGAGCATTAAGAAGAATGGGATATACAAAAGAAGAATTTGTACCTCATAGTTTTAGAGCTATGTTTTCTACTATTGCATATGAAAATATGGAAGAGCATGGATTCAGTGGAGAAGTTATTGAAGCACTACTTTCACATAAGGAATCTAATAAAGTGAAAGAAGCTTATAATCGTGCATCTTACAAAAAGTCTATGAAAGGTTTAATTAATTGGTATAGTAATTACTTAGATAAAATTAAAACTACTAAATAATAATGTAAATAAATTGAGCTCTTGGATTTAAATATATTAATAATGTTTTATATCTAACTTCATATCTTTGAAAAGGAGAAATTTTTAATTCTCCTTTTTAATTTTGTAAAACTAATCTTATGATTTCATATCACAGTTATAACTACTTATATTATTTTGTCTTTATATTTAAATATAATTAAATAGGAAACTACCCAAGAATATATCATTGACTTCTTCATTTATCGTAGTTCCTAAATATATAAATAATGCATATTGAAGTAATGTAGCTTCAATTGTTCTATCATTTATATCAATTACATTTTTTGCAACATCTAATAAATATTTCTTAAATCCATTTATGCTTAATGGTCCTTGAGTAATAATATAACGTTTAACTTCCTCCTTAATCCATTTATCATAACGTTTAGATAATTCCCTTTTAATACGATCACCAATATTAAATACGTCATCAAAATCATGTAGTAAATTATAATCTAAATTTGAAAAAATACAAATATTAAACTTCCAGTTCATATTATCTTGATCCATATTCCTAATCACTAATATAAATGGATTCGTAATACTATACGGATAAATAAACTTTCTTTTTATTCCAGAAGATGTTTTTAATAAATTATCTGTATGTTTATAGTCTTGGTTACATTCAGTACACATAGGAATCAGATTATCAAGATTTAGTGATGAAAAAGGATAGTGCGTTTTATCTAAATAATGATCAAAATCACCTCTTTTCTTTCCAAAAGGATTCTTATGAGTAAGAATTGAACAAAAAGGGCAGACATGACCATTTTTTAATATAAAGTCTTGGTAAAAACGTTTTGTTGGTTTTATTCGACAACCTGTTCTTTTAAAAATTGAAAGATCTAGTTTACTTGGATATGAAGTGTCAAAAAAGCTTTTTATTTCTTTTCCAAAATCTATATCCCACTTTATATTATCTTCTAACGGTATAGTACCAAAACAAAGCTCTTCAATTTTATTATTATTAATAAACTGGTGATTAATTGTTTGTTTAACAATGTTATTTTTAGAATTTATCTTTCTATTTAATTTTCTAAGATCTTTAATCAAAGTAGTATTACCATTAGCTGCTTGAAGTAAATGATGTTGTTTGGATATTGACCAATTACCAGTAGATAATATATTTTGGAAAAAGATATTTAAAATACTCTGCATACCTATACAAGGATGATCATCAACTTTTTCAATAGTATAAAACATATTATTTATTACCACTTTTTCTTAATCTGAGAATTTCTTGATATAAGTATTGTTTTACAGAAGAATTAGCAATATTGGATATTGATTTTTCCATTTTTGACAAATCTTGTTCATTTATTAATTTTTCTATATACTTCTCTGAATAAGTTGAGATATGAGTGTTCACATCAAATAATTCAAGTAGTATCTCTTCAAATGCAGCACCAAAAGTTTCCCTTGTGGGCTCTTTATAAGTAATAACTTCCTCTTCTCTAGTAAATTTTAATACATTTTCCTTTTTTGCTGCAGAAACAACATATGGAGAATGTGTAGATAAAATAAATTCAGAATTATTATGAGTAATAGTCTTACTTATTATATTTATAAATTGAGAACGCCACTGAGGGTTAAAATGACTTTCAGGTTCGTCTAGTAGAAAAAGACAATTAGTCTGGTTAAACAGCATTATTGTTCCAATTATATGTATAAACTGATGCTCCCCATCACTTAATCCAGAATATCCAATATCTATAGCAGGAGAAGACAATTTCACTATTAATTCATCTATATTAAAAACTTTATTTTCTTTGGATACAACAGGAGGTTTTTCTCTTAATAAAGATCCTTCTTTCAATTCTTTAATATAAAACTGTCTCTCGGGTTTAGTAAGCCTTATTGCGTTAAGTAAAGTTAGCTTATATAAAGATGTAAAAAAATCAGATTCTGATTCAAAACAATCCTGTACAGCCTTTTGGGTTGTATGATTTAGTAGAAAATGGAGTTGCCAGTTTAATATTAAGTCACCTTCTTTATAATTAGCAATATTCGTAAGCTTATGAATTATTTCGTATAATTCTGATGTTATTATTACTTTGTCTAAATTAATGTTAATTTGAAAACTAAAAGGTTGATCAACTCTAATTAATTGCTTAAATGCACTTGTATCTTTTGAAAATAGATAATTTGTAATAAAAATTAATGAATTTACTTCATAATCCATAAATAGCGTACGTGTGTGAGCTACAGGTTCCTCTTTTTTAGCTTTAGCTGATTGAAGAACTTCTTCCGCATAAAAACCTTGATTTTTTAAATATGGGTAACTGATACTTTCATTATGACCAGAGGAATAACCAATTATCAATGTAGGTAATAAGTCCTTAGAAATGTCGACTTCTGATACTTCATCAAACTCATCAATAGTCGAGAATTTAGGATATTTCCCTTTTAAGCAACTTATTTTAACATGTATCTTACCACTAATAAATGTTAGTAAATATTCTATTTCAAATGAAAGTGGACTTTTTCTTGCCCACTGAGGAACTTTTTCATATTCTAATGTATATAAATCTAAGTAAGCAAAAATTTCGGATAATGCTTCTATTATATTTGATTTACCTGAACCATTCAAACCAACTAGACAAATTGGTTCAAATTCATTATATTCAGAGTTTGGAACTCTAAATGTGTAATCAAAATCATTTAAAGACTTATATTGTTGATTTATTTTTAGGGATAATAACTTCAATTTGCTTTCTCCTTAATCTGTATTATTTGTTGATCTTTTTTAAAACTACTTACTATTGAATAAACTTTATTTTTTAATACAAATTCTTTAGTACTTATTAATTGAAATATCAACTTAATTAATTTTTGTTTATCATCTTTCTTTTTTTCTATTACATTTTCTATTGTAAAATATTTATCTAGAAATTCTTTTACTAAAAAATCAGATAAATCTTCAATTGTATTAATCTTTATTTGTTGTATTATTGTTTTCTTTTTAGTGTTTTTTGCTTTTTTAGTCTTACTACTTTCTTGCTCAGATTTTATTCGTTTTAGTAGCTCTTCTGCAGGTTCATCGTTAGGGTCTTGTTGAACGAGTTCTCCTTTAAAAGCTTTGGTTAGAATACTTTGAGTAAGTTTATTTACCCGTTTGTTTGCAGCTTCAATTTTATCTTCTAAGGTATCAACTAGAGAGAATAAGTATTCTACTTGGGATACTATTTCTTTTTGTTCCTTTATAGATGGATGAGAAACTTTGTATTCTAAAATCATTGTTTTTGTAAGTGCTTCCCTAGTTCCTCCATAATTTTCAGACTGAATCCACTGTTGAGTTAAAGGCGATGATAAATATATATTTAAATACTCAGGCATTAATTTATCAATTATTGTTCGTATAATACTTACATGTTGATTTACACGAGCTCCAACTAAATCTAAAGGAGCCAATGTAACACGACCAATTGAAGCACCAGTAATATTAAGAAGAACATCATCTTTTTCTATCATAACATTTTTCAATTTTTTTGCTTGTTCCTCATCTATAAAAGCTAAGTTTTTATATTTTATTCCAGAGAAGTGAATATTCATTGAACGGACTAGTGCTATTCCACTTTCTTTATAAGCACTTTTACCACCTTTTGGTGTTGAACCTGAACCAACTTTAATTGTAACATCCTTAATTGCTGTATTCTTCCATTCAGAATCAACATTCCCCTTTCTCCATTCCTCTGTTAATTCTCCAGATACAGCAGCAGTAAGAATAGATTGACGGAAACGTTCAATGATTTTTGATGTATTTTCAAGGCGAGTTTTAATGCTTAAAACACTAGAAAGTAGTTGATCTACTTTTTGAGCTATTCGTTTTTGTTCGTTGAAAGGAGGTAATGGTATCACAAGTACTTCTAGTTTTTTTCTTGCAATTCTTTTTCTGGTTGTTCCACTTGAGTTTAATTCAATATACTCTCTACTTTTAGGTGCATTAATAAAATGGTGTAACCATTTTGAATCAATATACTCTGCACTTGGCCTTAAGATACATACATCTACAGAAGTTATACATTTATTTTCTAGTTTTGGAAAAATACAAGCTCTTCCCAATGGATCTGGTAAACGTGCTATTAAAATATCACCAGTTATTATTTCTTCACAATTTAATTTTTCAAAAGTTTCTTCATTTATATATCTATCAGATTTGTTTTTAAAAAAACCATCGCCTATATCTGCAAGCTGAATTAATCGTATTTTACCTTCTTGATCTTGATCTTTTTTCTCTATCCAATCACCATCTGACAGAAGACCTTTTGCAGAGATAAGATTTTTTAAACTTGTTTCAATCCATCCTTTTTGCAAACTCACTACTCTACCTCTATTCCAAGTTGTGTCATCAACTCTTCGAGCTCACTAATAGCTGCAGAAAGCTCTTCCTTCGCTTCAGTAGCCAAAATATCAGGAGTAGGTAAATCTATTGAATTTTCTAAACTATCATCTTTCATCCATGAAATATCTAATGAGTCGTCATGTTCTGATATATATTTTCTTGAAAAACATCTGAAACGGCCAGTTACTCCCTCATCTATTCTTTTTTTAGATTCGTATGCTTTCTCAAACTCTGTAAAGTGCTTATCTGTAAGTGGCGTACGTTTTCCAAATTTTGGCATATTGGCTCGAAGGTCATAAACCCAAGTCTCTTTAGTGTTGTTGGTATCTAATTTACCTCTTTCAAAAAAGAGAACATTTGTTTTTACACCTTGAGCATAAAAGATGCCTATAGGAAGTCTAAGAATAGTGTGTAAATTACATTTATTCATAAGGTCTTGACGTATCTGTTTACCAATATTTCCTTCGAAAAGAACATTGTCAGGAAGTACAACTGCTGCTCTTCCACCTGCTTTTAAACCTCTGTAAATATGTTGTAAAAATGCTAACTGTTTATTTGAAGTTGGGTAAGTAAAGTCATCACGACTTGGCAGTCCACCACCTTTTTTCGTTCCAAAAGGAGGATTTGATAACATTAAGTCCACCTTAGGAAGTTTTTGACCTTCTGATGCTAGTGTATTTCCAAGACGAATAACACCATTTTCATCACCCTCTAAATCATGAAGCATAGTATTCATAAGAGCAAGTCTATGAGTATCTGGAACTAGCTCCATACCTATATAAGCTTTATTTTTTTGAAAACTGATTTGCGCTTCCTCTAAATCAAAATAGTCAGATGTAGCTTTACGAATATAACTATCTGCAGAGAGTAAAAAACCTGCTGTTCCTGCTGCTGGATCTTGGATAACTTCACCTACTTGAGGTTTCATCAGTTTCACTATAGAATTAATAAGAACTCTTGGTGTGAAGTATTGACCTGCACCAGACTTAGTTTCATTTGCATTTTTTTCTAATAATCCTTCATACATGTCACCAAGGTCATCTCTATCTAAAGCATACCATTCAAGTTTATTGATATCATCTATAAGTTGTGCTAGATATTTAGGTTCTCTAATATTTGTATGTGCTCCTTGGTAGATTGCAGATACAAGTTTATCATCTGCAGATTCTAGTTCTACGAGCATTTTACGGTAGAAGTGGTGTTGTTCTATACCATCTAAAGAAGAAAGATCATCCCAACGATACCCATCAGGTAAACGAGTATCTACTCCTGTCTCTTTTGCCATTTTTAAAAAGATTAAAAGTGTTAGTTCAGTTACGTACTGATGGTAAGTAATTCCATCATCTTTTAGGATGTTACATAATCCCCATAGTTTACTTACTATATCATTTGTATTCAAAAATTATTCCTTATTGTTTATGCTGATTGTTCCCAAATATATGTATCAAAGTTATCTAGTATTTCATCTAGTTTATTATCAAAAAATCGTTCTAATTGTTTACGACCACCTTTTTCTTTAAAAGGTGTATTTTGAAGAGCTTCTTCATCAATAATTATATTCTTTTTTATCTGTTTTGCTAGTAAATCTAACCATTTAAGTTGATTGTTATTCCAAGTCTGAGAAGTTTTTATTTTTGCTAATGCAGTTTCTACACGTTGAGAATAAGGTATTAGTGGTGAACCTAGTGCTGATGAACGGATATAACCTATGATTGTAGCCGCAATATCTTCATTTTTAGCCTTTTTCCATGCTTCATGGAGATGTGTTTCATTAAAATTATGTTCGCTTAATATTAATCGTAATGATTTGAGATCTGCTCTTGTTAAATTTCTAGGTCGTGTTAATACAGCTTTAATTGCAGCAATTTTATTTTTATTTTCATTAATAAATACATTAAAGCTTTCTAAATAATCCTCAGGTTTTTGAATTTCATTACCATCGGTATCTGTACCATAACCACGATTTATTCCTAAAAGTTTATCTTCATGGTTTGAAATAACAATATCTGAATCACCAATTTTAAGTCCAGCTCTTAAATTAACCATAAATCCTAATATATCAGGGTTATTTTTAAAAAAGATACCTGTTTCTCTTGCTGTAAGTTCTTTTATCTTTTGAGGTAGTTCATTAAATTCACAAGAAAGTTCTCTTCTAGTTAATATATTTAATAAATCAAAAGCTTTTTTTGCTTCTGGAAATTCTTCTATTTTTTTCGTTCGTCTAGTAATACGTTGTAATTTTACGATTAATTGTTCATGAACATCATCTGCATGAGTTTTTGAATATGTCTCTCCAAAAGTTTCTCCACTATACTGATATGAAGCCTCATTATTTAAATCATCAATAAGTTGCGTAATAGGTACAGATACCTTTTGAACAATAGGTTTCATTGTATCTACCTTTTCTAAAACTTTATAAAGACTTACTGCATCAAAAATTCTAAAAATATCTTTATTTATATCAGGACATAATCTTGTTGCACGTCCTTTCATCTGTTCATATAAAATTCGAGATCTAACTCGTCTTAAAAAGACAAGATTTACTATTTCAGGTACATCTATTCCTGTAGTTAAAAGGTCAACAGTTACAGCTATATTTGGCAATAATTCATTTTTGTATTCTCGTATAGCCCCTAAAGGATCACGAATTTTCCCTGTTATCTTCATAACTGCTTTATTTGGTTGATCCCCATGAAATTTGTCTAAAGCTTTTTTCATTTCCTCTACTACTAATTGCGCATGATTATCATTAACACAAAATATAAGAGTTTTCTCATTATCAGTAGGATCTAAATAGTTTGCTGCCAAGGTTTCACAGATAACTCTATTAAATTCTGGACTTAGTACTTTACGATTAAAGTCTTCTATTTCAAAATCCATTTCATCTTCAAGTATTTCTGTACGAACTTCACCTACTTGATTAAATACTGTTACTTCATCTTCTTTTTCAAAATGAATACCATGCTTACTAAGTTGAGTATCAAAGCTATAAGGTGGTTCTGAATCAATTAGATAACCATCTATTACTGCTTCTCTGTATGAATAAGTGTATACAGGTGCACCAAAAATATCTACAGTATGTGTTGCAGGTGTTGCTGTTAATCCAATACGTATTGCATCAAAATAATCTAAAACTTGTCTATAAGCAGATACATATTCATTAAAGTCTCTAAGTTCAATCTCTCCCTCAGTCATTTCTTTATCAAGTGTATAACCTCTATGAGCTTCATCTACAATGATACAATCATATTGACCTATCGGTACAACTTTATCTGAAGCTAAAACACGCTTTACCATTGATTGAACTGTAGCTACGTGAACTCTAGTTTTTGTATCTGGAGATTTGTCTTTTAATTCTTTAATATCATATATCTCATCAAATGTAAGTATCCCATCAGGTCTGATCTCTGCAAAAGTATCTTGTGTTTGTTTACCTAAAGCACCCCTATCTACTAAAAATAAAATTCTATTAAAATAACCTGCTTTTAAAAGACGATACATTAAAGCGATAACCGTTCTAGTTTTACCTGTACCTGTTGCCATAGCAATAAGAATTTGACGTTGTTTATTTAAAATGGCATCTTCTGTTTTATGAATGGCATCTTTTTGATAGTTACGAAGTTCAAGTGTTCCCCAATGATCTTCTTTTATTTTATCAATAATAGCATTTTCATCTCTTAATAAAAGTTTTTTTATTTCATCTGGTGTTGGCCATCCTACAATGGCTCTCGGTTTATTAGTAATACCTCTTAAATCTCTAAACCATATACCACTCTTTGTTTCTATTTGCTTTTGATACTCTCTACCGTTAGTTGAGTAAGCTAAAGGAATAGTATATTTCTCATCTGAAGTTGAAGAAATAAGCCACTGATCAAGCTCTATATTTACACCTTCATTTTTTGAAATTTTGTCAATACTCTCTAGATTAATGTCTCGACTGTACTCTTCTGCTTGACGTAAATCATCAGCCACATCATTTCCAAATTTCTTCGCCTCTATAACAGCAACAGGTTTAAGACCAATAAAAAAAACATAATCTGCACGTGTATTTTTCTTTGTATGAGGGTTATAACAAGGCCACTCTGCAATTGCTAAGTTTTTACCTATTTTAGGTCTTGTTCCTTTTGCATACGCTAGAGTATGTGTGTCGGCTATCCAACCCGCTTCATTTAATTTAATATCTATAATCTCTCTTGTTTCATCTTCAGTAAGATGAATCTTTGATGATGCAGATTTTACTTTTCTTTTTAGTGCCTGATTAAGTTCTTTTTCTTCTTTTTGATCTTTTTCTAATTTAGAAATAGCTTCCAGTTTTTCATCAAATGCCTTGCTTGTCGATTCTAATTCTTTTTCTTGTTCTTTTACTTTCTTTTTAAGCTCAAGTTTATCAGACTCCATTTTATTAAAAATATTGGAAAACTCATTTGATTCTTCTTCTTGAAGTTTAATAAGTTCTCTATTTTCATCTAAAGTTTGATTTGCTTCTAGGAGTTGAGTTTTGAGTTTTTCAGCCTCTTCTTGAATTTTTTGAAGTTGTTCTGTAGGATCAGAAGGAAGAATAAAAGGATCTTCTATAAAATTTGAATTATTTCCAAATGCACGATGATACCAAACAGCAAGTTTATGTCCTAAGCGAAGAACATCAATTGCTTGCTTATGATTAGTATTGAATTCATGTACTGCTTTATTCCCTGCCTTACGAATAGTATGAAAAAGGTCTTTTACTACTGGATCCAAAGAAAGTTGTCTATCTATAGAATAAAGGAGTTCATTTTGATTTGAATATGTAAAGGGTGATATATTTAATTGCGAAGCTATTTCTTTTGAAAATGCTTCAGAAAGTTGACGTATCTTAATCAGTGTTGTATTTGGGTCAGCTCTAAAAAACTGTTCTGCCATAGAAGCCAATTGAAAAAACACTGGATCATGTTGTTCAAGAAAAATAAAGTTAGATTCTGACATGCAACTTCCTAGATTAAATATTTTTTATTATTATAATTAAAATAACTTAATAATACTAAAAAAATCAATATATCAATTAAAAAATATATTATATATTTTTTTAACCTCTTATTATCCAATATATAAATATCAAATACCAGTGTATGGGGAATTACCCCAGGTGTCTAATTCTTAGATTTAAAAACCGAAGTCTATTTAACTTTGGTTTCTTCTTTTAATTTTCTACTATTAATATAATCATGTATTGGAGAGGTAACCTAAATTAATACTCAGAATTTAACAGTTCTGAGTTAAAATAAATGAGTTTTCTGCAATGAAAATTTGAATGATTCTTTATTTTCTATTCTCTTTAAGTGATATATAATATAGTTAATATCCCAAGTTAAAATACTTAATATAAAACATCTGTTTTTCGACACCCTCTTGAAAAATCTATAAATATTTAAAAAAACACCTAAATAATATACGATAAATACTATCGGATTGTGATACAATACGAATACTATAATAAAGGGGTTTTTCGTATGCTAGTAGGATATAAAAGAGTCTCAACAGATGATCAGAATTTGAATTTACAAAAAGATGCACTAATTAAATATGGTGTTGATGAAAGAAATATATTTTCTGATAAAACATCTGGATCAAAAGATAAAAGAGTTGGTCTAGATAAAGCAATTGAATTTTTAAAAGAAGGAGATACTTTAGTTGTCTGGAAATTAGATCGATTAGGTAGAAGCTTAGCTCATCTAATTAGTGTAATCACTTCTTTAAAAAATAGAAATATATCATTTGCATCAATTACTGAAGGGATGGACACAACAACAGCATCAGGAGAACTGTTTTTCCACATATTTGGAGCACTAGCTCAATTTGAACGATCTTTAATACAAGAACGAGTTAAAGCTGGATTAGAAGCTGCTAAAAAAAGAGGAGTAAGAGGTGGAAGACCAAGAGCAATAGATGATGAAAAATTAATTGCAATAAAAAAAGCTTTAGATGGTGGAATGAGTAAAGCTGCAATATGTAGAACATTTAATGTAAAAAGAAGTACTTTGATTGATAGTTTAAATAGAAGCTAAACTCTTGTGTACTTTAAAAAATAAGTTAACATAAAATATAAAAGTACATCATTTGGATAGAAATATATGCTTGTAATTTTTGTTCCATATCTTCTTAAGCTTTGTGGAACTTTACAGTTTTTATTTTTTGAACACTTTATGGAACATGTAAAGCATGTAACAACTGACTTTGTACCAAATGTAAGAGATTGAGAGATAAATTACTTAGAAGTTTCTGACCTATTTCTTGTTCCCAGATCATATCTTTGAAAGTTAATATATTAATACAGAAATAAATTCCACTCAAATATAGTTAAATTTAATTTATATTTTAAATCTCTTCATCCAGTTTGATATTGTCTTAGGTACTTTCTCTTCATTTTTATTTTCTGTCGTAAAATAATACATTTCAGGTGTATCAAAATATGCTCCCCAGATTTCTTTATTTTTACCTATCATCAATATTGCCGCATAATCACTATAAAAACCTGGCAATGCAGATTCAATAATATTAGCATCAAAATCATCTAAATTTTCACAACCAAAAGAAGAACTAAAGCACTTTAAAAAATCATTCCATTTTGAATCTACATGCTCTATAAATAACTTATTATTGTTATTTACTAGTGAATATAATTTTGATAATATTTCATCATCAATAATATCTTCATGGTAAGTAAAAAAATCTTTTTTAAATTTGTATGTACCATCAAAATAGGCTCTCATACCATGAAATTGATGGCAATTTTCGGGTGTTAATTGAATTTGATCTTTTACCTTTAAGAAATGAATTCTACTTATTTCATTATCAAATTCATTTGTATATTCAAATAAAGCTTCATTATATGAATTAAATTTTGCATATTCATTTTCTAAATGTCCCAAATGAGCACCATTTTGAACTAATAAATCAAAGTAGAAACCTTTTTCACTTACTTCTCTAATAAATAAATCTCCATTATTGCTTAAAACAGTGTTGTCTCTTTCCCATTGACCCCACCATCTTTTGTTAGCTTCGAAGCCAATCTTTTTTACAAAAACTTTTGCAATGTCAATTGGATTATATTCGTTAGCATCTAAATATCCTACTGTAGAATTGATACCAGGTATTTCAGTATTGTCAAATTTTACTGGTAATATATATTCTCGAGACTCTTCAAACGCTCTTGCTTGTGCAGATTGTCGTTCATGAGTAGTCCAGTTTTTCTTTTTATAATGTTCTGAAATAAATAAGATAGAATACTTTGCTTTATCTTTGTAAATTTCTTGCAAATGATCATACAAATTTTTACCCCACAAACTGTCTGCTTCAAATTTATCATAAAATACTTTTATTCCTATATCTTTAAGAAAAATTGCTACATCTTCTACATACTCTCTATCTTCTCCTGCGAAAGATAATGCTACATCATATTTATATTTTGTTTCCTCTTTCATGATAATTTTTAATTTACCCAATTAGAGAAATTATTATATCCATCATCATCTTTCCAATCATAAGTTGAATAAAAATGACTCAAGCTAAAACCTTCTCCCTTTCTATCATCATTTATATTGTAAGGATTATCAAAAGTTGATTTATTTTCAATTTTAGTAAACTCAACCCATTCAGTATTTATCTTTTCCCATAAAGTAACCTTTTTACCATCCTCTGAAAAAGTCACACCCACATCTAAAAAAGGATTTCTTCCTAATGTTTTTGTATGCTGATCTTTTCCTTTTATTGAATTTATATGAACTCCAAAAATATGATTTTTCTTCAAAAAACTTTTTAATATTTCATATCTTACCCAAGGTCTAGAATAAGTATCTGTTCCAATTAATACGCATGTGTTGGAAGTATTCTTTAAACCTGTATTAATTAATCGTTTAAGTGCTAATTCACTTTCTTTTTTTGCTTTCTCCCACATTGAGCTATCGTAATAGCCTGCATCTTGTTTAGATAATTTAAAACTACCATGATTTCTTACTACATTAGCTCTAAAGTCAATTACATCCTGGTAGTGAAAACTAAAAAATACTTTTTTTGCCATTTATTATCCTTTATTTATAATTTTCTAAAATTTTTAATATTAAATCTATAATTTCTCTAGGTTCCTTACTTTTATCTCCTAATTTTTTATAAATCTCATTTCCTATGTACGCATTTTTTATTATCTCTTCAAAACTATTGATACGACGTGAATTAAATGATAGAATGAAATTCTTTTTAAATATTCTTAATCTTTATCATTTTGTTTTTTAATATTAAAGTAACATACAGTCACTATTAAATTTCTACTATTTATTAGGTAAGTAACTTTATTCGTTCCATAATAAAATTAGCAACGTTTTTTGGTGTAAATATGTTAGCATCGATATAGCCATCAATATCAAATAGACCATCAATTTGTGCATCATCAAATTTGACAAACATAACTTGTTCGTCTCTTTTTGACTTTATTATATCCCTTATAGCTCTCCATTCAAGTCCACACCACTCTTTCTGTACATACTCTTTTGAAAGAAAGACGACAATTAGCTTTGCATTATTTCTGTAAATATTTTGAAGTAATATATCTATATTTGGGCGAGCGAGTTGTGATTGATAATCGAAGTCATAAAACAAAGAATCATCCTCAAGATTTTCTCTTAATATAGTTGCCACTTCTGATACATAGTCTCTTTTTTCGCCAGGGAAAGACAAGGCGACATCAAAATTAATATCATCCACTTTTGATAAAGATTTATCTACTTTTTTAATAGTAGGTTCAGTTAGAAGTTGTTCTAAAGCTAGTAGAGATAATGAAAAAGGATCAATATCTATAACTCTAATTCCTTCTTGTTTGTGTGAGGTCATAGATAAATAATATAAAAGGTAATTTAGCCAAATAGCCAATGAATTACTATTTGTAGTAACGATTGTTTTAGAAGCTTCATCTGATTCACTTTCTCGTATTTCATAAACAACTTTTGAACTAATAATATCAGCTTCTTTTTTACTAAAAAGATGAGCAGCTCTTCTTGCCATTTTTAAAAACAATTCACATGTATCACCTTCAATTAAGCCAAATGCAGAGATTTTTGCACCACGAATTCCCCATTGAGGGTCACTTTCTTTAAAGTTTTCTATGAAATCTTCAGATGTATGATTTTCATTGATTTTCCCATAGTATTGCCAAAGATTAATTGCATGATTAGGACTTTTGAATCTCATGTTGCTAGGAGAAGATTGAGTAATAGTATATGTACTAAATGTAATATCATGAAATTTTTTTGATTCAGATTCAAAAGCATCAATAAGTCTCTTTATCTCAGTGCTTTTTTTTCTTAATGACATTAATCTCCTTTTTGTATTAGAATTACGCCTTGATAAATGGAAAATAGCAATTGGCTATAATTACAGAACGATGTTAACTGTCATTTTCCACTTATCAACTTGTTAAGTACTATTTACCTGCTAATGTAGCAGCTTCTTCAATCCATCTTGCCAAGTCTTCTTTATTAGTATATTTATATGATTTAAAGCCATTAGCTTCAATTTTTGATGGTATTGCACCTGGTGAACCTGTTTGACTATTTGAATCTTTCAAGTGATGAATTTGCACTGCTACAAGTCCATTACCTCTAGCTAAAGATTGGTCAATTTCGTAATTAATATAATCACGATTAGCTGTACCATATGTAATACAAACAACAGTAACAGATGTATTCTTTAACCCTTCATCAATTAGATTTTTGATTGCCTTGTCACTCTTTTTCTTAGATTCTTCCCAAAGTGAAGCATCTTGAAATCCTGCAGCTGCAGTACCAGTTATATTAGGCATATTCCTAATTTGATTGACTTTCCATACATACTGATAGTGAAAACTGAAAAATACTCGTCTTGCCATTTTTTACTCCTTTGACATTATGTCAATTACGTTGATAATTTTTGATATTAATTGTTCTGGTTTTTCTACATCTTCACCAAGCTCATTGATTGATTGAATCAATGCTTCATTAGATTCATCATAGAATTTTGTAACATTACCCATAACTTCTTGCCAGAGTTCTTTTGCTATAGAACCACTACACCCAACAGGTATCAGTGCCAAACCTAATTCATGTGCTATCTCAAACTCTTTTCTAACACCATCTGCTAATACAGTACTACCGTTAACTATTTTATTACCCATGAAGAATATTGCGATACCTGCATCACCTATAACTTCATATCTATATTTTTCCCAAGTATCATCTCGTATTTTTTTATCTTCTATATATTGTGGAAATGGTCTCATATTTAAATAGTCATTTATATATCCATTATGGTGAGTATAAACACCTTGAATAGCACCTGTTATAAAAGCATTTCCTATTCCTAGTCCAATTCCTGATGATATTTTACAGTTTCTTTCGATTAAAACTTTTCCTAATTGACAAAGGAATGATTCAACATCTGATTGATTGAATGGAGAGAATTCATGTGCACTACCTGATAGGAAAACAGTTTTTCTTCTATAAGCTCTATCAATCCTGTGTAAAATTTCTGTGATATCAGAGTAGTTCTCTACTAGGATTGTTTTTATTTGAAACCTAGCTAGGTCTTTTATGAGCAATGCTTGTTTTATCTTCGCATTTTCATAATTTTCAGGATTCTCAAACTCATGTTCATTACATTGCTTAAAAATACAATAATGTTGTCTTTGGTGTTCTTCAAAATATGCTTTAACACGGCTCATTATGTAATCTAAGTTAGGATCAGTAAAACTAAAGCCTATAAATAAAAATGTCTTAGAAACTAAATCTCCAGAAAGTGCAGTTATGTACGGCTTCATTTTTAATGGATATTTTTCATAATCATCTTTAGTTAAAACTGCGGTGTCAGGATGATCTATATCACCATGCATTTTATAAACAATCGCATCTCTTTTTTTCTTGGTAACAGCTAAATGATTGTTAGTGTATTTTACATCAACGATTTTACCTGCATCTTCCAATGACTTTTCTACTAACTTGTCATAGTTTGTTGTCCAATATGTTTTTATCGGAAGTCGTGACAATATTTGATGATTTGTAGTTGGTTGTTTTGCAGTCGCAATTTCATCCATTAGTTGCTGACTTATGCGGTTACGGCCATTCTCATTTAAGTAATATTGTGCAATCCCAACTAAGTCTTGCTCCTCGTCTATATCCAAACTTAACCCTTCAGCTAAGGGGCGTAATAACTCTTTCCAATTTACATACCCAGCAGAAGATGACAATCCAGCTCCAGCAAATATTGCAACATTATCTTCTTCAAGTTCACTTAAAAAGCGCTGGATAAATAATTCTTGTTCTTTTGTCATTAAAAACTTCCTAACGAGATACATTTATAATTAATATGTATATATTATATATAAATATAGTTAATAATTATATAAATTGCTTTTTATTTTTTAAATAAATGTTGACTCTGGTATATGC